>CAZUXM010000006.1:55478-75764 GCA_964624635.1 uncultured Candidatus Competibacteraceae bacterium | reverse complement strand
CCGTGGTAATCAGTAGCATCTGCGTCATCCGCGTTCAATTTACTTTTGTTGCTTCAAACCTAATTCAATTCCTTTTTTAATCATAAATTCAAATGCTTGATTTTCGTCGTTCTGTATAACTCCATCAAGTATGGCGTCTTTAACTGCATTTTTTATTTCACCAATGTATTTACTGGGTCCAATACCAAATGTCTTCATGATAAGTTCTCCTGTTACGGGAGGTTGAAAATTTCTGATTCTATCTTTTTCTTCTACCTCTATAATTTTTTCCTTTACCAATTCAAAATTTCTAAGATACCGTTTTACCTTTTCAGGATTCTTGGATGTAATATCTGCATTACATAATAACATCAGATCCTCCAGGTCATCTCCGGCCTCAAATATTAACCTTCTGATGGCTGAATCTGAAATATTCTCTTTGGTTAAGGCGATGGGGCGTAAATGTAATTGTACCAATTTTTGTACATATTTCATTTTATCGTTCAATGGTAATGATAGTCTTTTAAAAATACCCGGGACCATTCGGGCACCTAAATCTTCGTGTCCATGAAAAGTCCAACCGGCATCTTCTTCGTATCTTTTGGTTGGCGGTTTGGCAATATCATGTAAAATGGCAGCCCAACGTAACCAAAGATCCTGGGTATTTATTGACAGATTATCCAATACTTGTAATGTATGATAAAAATTATCTTTATGAGATCTTCCATTAATCTTTTCTACCCCTTCCAAAGCCACCATCTCAGGAAAAATATGTTTTAAAATACCGGTTTTAAATAAAAGTTTGAATCCCTTTGAAGGAACTTTACTTAAAATAATTTTATTAACTTCATCAATCACTCTTTCTTTAGAAAGAATTTTTACCCTTTCAGCGTTTTTAGCAATGGATAAAAATGAATTTTCTTCAATAAAAAAATCAAGTTGTGAAGCAAAACGAATGGCTCTTAACATTCGTAAAGGATCATCAGCATAGGTAATATCTGGATCTAAAGGAGTACGTAATATTTTGTTTTGTAAATCCTCAAAACCTTGATGTAAATCAACTAAATGTCCAAATGAGTTTTTGTTGATACTAATAGCCATCGCATTAATGGTAAAATCTCTTCTATTGATATCATCTTGTAAAGTCCCATCTTCTACAATAGGTTTTCTTGAATCTGAACGGTAGGATTCTTTACGAGCCCCTACAAACTCAATCACCAAATCATCATAGTTAATTAAAGCAGTTCCAAAATTTTTATACACTACCAATTTTTCAAGCTGACCTAATTCTTTTGCAACGGTTTCAGCTAATTCAATACCACGACCAACTGACATGATATCAATATCTTTTGAATCACGCTCTAAAAAAAGATCACGAACATATCCACCAATCACATACGCTTCCACCTTCAGTTCATCAGCTTTTCTGCCAATCAGCTGAAAAATCTCTTCTTTGAGCTGTATAATTTTTGTATCACTCATAAAACCATACAAAAATATAAGAATAAAGCCTATTTACTATAAGCTGCCATCAATGCATCAGCCGCTAGTTTTGAATTAAACCCCGCTATATGTTGCTTACCTGCCTCCAACATGGCTGTATGAGATCTAGATAGCATTGATTCGATCGTTTCAGCTACAGCATCCACATTCGAAGTATCACAATAAAAAGCACCGGGTCCTCCGGCTTCTTCAAAACATGAACCTTGAGTAGTTAATACCGGCTTATTGTAATGAATGGCTTCAACAATAGGTATTCCAAAACCTTCGTATAATGACGGATACATCACAGCCGAGCAGTGATGATAAAAAGACGCTAATTCATCGTTTTTTACAGGGTCAATAAAATGTAAATATTTTTCTAACCCATAATGAGCTCCATATACGGCTAATGATTTCCAAAATCTTTTTTTCTTACCTACAATAACAAAATGTAGATCTTTCCTTTTTAGCTTAATCATTGCCTTCAAAACAATCTGAATATTTTTTCGGTACTCAACAGTTCCCACTTGTAATATAAAATTTGAAGGAAGGTTATATTTTTTTACTACATCCACATTTTGAGTAGAAGCCGAAAAAGTAACAGGTTGATATGCTACCACAATTTTTTTATGATCTATTCTCAAATAATGCACAACATCTTCTTTTGTAGCTTTAGATATGGCAACAACTGTGTCGGCATTTTTGCAAGAAGAATACATTTTCGATTTATAAAAATAATCCTCTATGGGGTTTCTAAATACATCTTCTTTAAATGGAATTAAGTCATGAATAGTAACTAGTTTTTTTGATTTTGCCTTTTTGATATTATAAGGTAGTTCATTACTAAGTCCATGATACACATCTAATTGTAGTTTATTAATAAGTGAAGATATTTTACAGCTTCTCCAATAAAAACTAAAAGCCCTCATGGAAGGGGTAATCACCTTAACATTATTCAGTACTTTTATCTGTTGGTAAAAATTACTTTCTACAACCTTAGGGGTGAATAAAAAGTACTCATTTTGAGGATAGTGTTCAATAAGAGAAAGGATAATATTGCGGCTATAGTTTCCTAATCCGGTTTGGTTTAAAAAAGCACGTTTAGCATCTAATCCTATCCTCATTACACTCCTAATCTTTCAAGTTCTTTATCTGAAAGTCTTCTTGAATTAAACAATTTAAAAAAACGTTGTTTTTCTTTTCTATAAACTGCCTGAAAAGATAAATTAGTAAAAAAGTAGGTGATAATTACCGGCACCGTATATAAAAGTAAGTTCCATAACCACCAATCAAATATCCAAACCCTAAATATAAGAAGAGAAAAATACAAGGCTCCCAATACGATAAAATTAATGATAGAAAATGGATTGGAAAGAATTAATCTAACAAATATTTTCCCATCCATCAGGTAAAAGTTACCTCGTACTTTAATTTGTCGCTGGAATGTTTTTTTACTCGACTTAATAGCTACAAACTTATTCATTCCAAATTTACCTGAATAAGGCTTATCTGTTTTGGAAGGAAAAATAAAATATAGCCTATCCGCCTGAACAATATCCTGTAATCTTTTAATTACCTCCACTTGAGGTATCTGGCACTCTAAAACATACGACCTTGCCGGAATAAAAAATAACAACAGCTTTCGGTATTTATGCCTTAGGTATAGGATCATGGGTTACGAAGATAAAAAAAACAACCATTCATCAGGCTCTAATTATAACACTTCCTGTAATACTGCTGTTGACCTGAGGGTGCTCATCCCTTGATTATGAAGCTGAAAATACTTAATGATTTCATTCAACAAACTGCGTCTTTCTTCCCTGCTCATCGTTAATTCTTCTCCAATCATTAATTGGTGAAAGTAAAATGAATCCTTTTCACTCATAAAATACATACCATAATGGTCATTACCCGATTGTACAAATTTACCCTCCTGTAATGAAAATACATTTAGTACTTCAGTATAATTATTATAAGGAATAAATCCAAGTTCAGATGAAATACCTACCATCCAATTCAGATGAAAATTGGGGTCAAATTTATCTTCATTCAACGTATATATTCTTTCTTTGAGTAGAATAAATAATCCGGGATTAATATATCCTTCTTTTAAAAGTTTTTGTAATAATTCAGCCATAAATAATACAACCGAAGTTTTGTACATATTGCTGTAAATACCAACAGGATTAAGCAAAAGTTTCGTCTCCTTAATCGTTTGTAAGTTCTTATTTTCCTGATAATAAATATCAATGGCCAGTACTGATAAAGGTTGAAATAAAACAGCTTTATTATTTGACTTTTTACCACGTGTACCACGTATCATAAATGAAATCAATCCATGGTCAGCAGTAAATAATTTGGTTATAATAGAAGTATCAGAATACGGAATGGTTTGGATAACGATACCTTCCGTTTTCTGTAACATATTAGTTGATGAAAAGAATTTTAGTAACTACGGTTTGTGATGCATCTTCATTTACACAAAAAACAAGGTATACTCCGGTAGAAGGACGTTTACCATCCATTTTTTTCCCATTCCAAATGGCTTGACCACCTTCTGAAGTGGTTTCATATACAATGTTCCCTGCAATATCTGTAATCTTTACAATAGAATTGGTAGCCATTCCGGTAATGGCAATCGGACCCTCATATCCGGGGCGAACCGGGTTTGGGTATGCATACACATCACCAAATGTATCGGTAGATGCTGTTGCTTCTGCACGGAAACAACAAATACCTTTATCTGTTCCAAAACAAACATTACCATCTTCATCATCGATTGCTATACAATACACTATGTTTGATAGCAATGGACTATTTTCTGCTGTAAACGAATAAATAATCTCTCTTCCGTCTTCTGATACCAAACGGACTCCGGTGCCCATCGTAGCAATCCATTTTCGATTAGCCCCATCTACTTCAATATCATTGATGATGGTTTCTTTTAATAATAATTCATTAATCCCATTATCATCTTTGATAACTATTTTTTGTCCGTTAATAGGATTACTATTAGGAAATACTTGTGATGGAGAAAATACCCTAATACCATCATGAGTACCTACCCACATCTGCCCATCTTTATCACATTCCATTGCACGAACTGATAATTGTGGAAGATCACCCTGATTATAAGTACTGCTTAACACTCTTTGCTGACCGGAGCCATCATTCTTCACTACAACAATTCCTTTACCATTTACCGCAACCCAAATCTGGTCTCTTTCGTCAATGGCTACTTTGCCTACATTGTTAGAGGCATTCACCGTAGATAATGATACCTGACCAAAAGTACCTGCTGATGTACGGTACCTAAGTTGTTCAATAGCTTGGTTAGAATTCGTATACCATAATGTATTCTTACTATCAAACGCCATGCCTCCTACTCTATATCCATAGGGCATGTATGTATCCGTCGAATCAACTTCAGGAGTCAGAAACTGTGTTTGAGGTAAATAGTTTGTTACTTCATACAAACCTGTCCCCCATGATCCTCCATACACATGACCTGCATTATTTTGTTGTATTGCTAAACAATGAATATCAACGGGCTCTCCATTTCCGTAATCAGGAATATTACACCACTTCCAATCTCCATCTCTTCTGTAATACATTTTGTTGTTTATGAATACATTTCCATCCCCAATATTTACACCACCAGCCGCTACCCAAATATCACCATTCATAAACTGCATGTCCCAAACATTTTTACTTACGGGTCCATCTTTTGGTTGCTGATAACAAATACCTGATTCATAATATAATAATCCGGGTCCTACTAATGCAATCCATGGTCTACCTGTAGCATCTATATCTATTTTTTCAGCTCTAAAAAAACATCCAGGTGCAATGGTGGTTGTAGATGAACCCCAAATTTTAGCTTCTTCCTGATCTAATATGCCTAAATACCCATTATTAGAAGTTATATCCATTACTCTTACTGCCCAGCCTGATTCGTAAACGGTATGTGTTATCCCATTCGATGAGTAAATAGTATCCGCATTATCTACCATACCCGTTATGTATGCTGAATAATTAAAGTATAATACATTGTTATGGTTCACTACATTATTATAATGTCCGGTAGGTAATCCGGGAAGTAATTGCCAATTAGTTAAGTTTTTGATATTGGAAGTATATAATACTTTATACATCCCTTGAGAAGTCGCAAAATAATAATATCCACCCATGATAGCTGCATCGTAACAAACCTCACCGGCAAAACCAATATCATCCGAAAATTTCACATCCGTTTTAATAATCTCCTGCCTCATATCCACTATTACTACTCCAAATCCACAACTAAGAATGGCACTATCACCCGAAATGGTGATATTGTAAATCTTTTTATCCCCGGTAATACTATAATTTTTTATTTGAGGTAAGTTAATGATCTCATTTTCTTTGATGATATCCAGATTTGCATCATCATAAGCTACAATCACTGCATTTACTTTTGGTGAATATCCTAAGGCAGTAACCCCTAAACCAACATACCCCTGAGGCTTAGTATATTCGCCCATTTCGCTGGTAGCATAGTCGTAAGAATATAACCCTTGCTGGGTTCCGCAATATGCTTTAAGACCTTGTATTGCTAAAGACGTTCCATTACCGTACGACTGAAAGGTTTCCCACTGACCAATCCCTATCTGGGCTTGAGAAAATACATATGTGCAAAGCCCGGTCAGTAATAAAATCAGGTTCTTCATAACATCCAAATAACTGCCAAATTTACATTTTATTGTGAATATCCATTAGTATATGGATTACCCCTAAACACGGTTACTCTAAACCAATGGTATGTAGCTTCACAATGTCTGTTATTAAGTACATATACTTTTACTTTCGACTTGTTTAAATCAATTTCCGGATGATTCAAATCTTCTACGATATAATGTTGTCTTCTTAACTGAATACCTTGTTGATGCATTAATTTTCTTGATCTCCAAAATACCTGTTCTCCATTTTCAATGCTAATAACCAATTCATGATCACAAGTATCTATACTATCAAGGGTAATAGATGCACATATACGATCGTAGACTTGTAAATTCCTATCTTTTAATTCAAACTCTAATGTTTTTGAAAACTGCATTGAATCTTTCACCGAAAACAATCCCATTTGTTTCCATCCGGCTTGAGGATCTTTTCCAACCTCATAAAAATTTCCATTACCTGAATAATACACAAATTCAGCTATAGGTTTATCTATAGGATACCTTGTATTTTCTTGTTTACTGAAATGATATAGCTCAGCATTAGGGAAAAATTTTTGATTAACCTGGTATTCGAATTCATCCTTAATCATGAATGGAATTTCAGCATTACTTCTTTGGTTGGTAAAGGCATAAATAAATTCGGGGGTTTGGGTTGTATCAATTAACCTCCGCAAAAACCTAAGGTCATCTCCCATATCTGTTATGTACAGGTCGGGTTTTACATCTTCCAGATACCAATCAATATAAAAAGGATTGTTTACGGCTACTATGGTTGTTACTGAATCGGATTCGTACTTTTTAATATAGTTTGCAATTCGTTTAAACTCCCCAAAATGTGATGGAGCAAATGCAGGGTTAAATATCAATACAGACCCTAAAAAAATAACTGTACAGGTAACAAATCCCCATTTTGCAATAGCTGGTATTGGTTGATCGGATTCAAATAAACTAAAAAACGCAGCTAATAAAAACGGCATAAAAAAGAAACATGCCGAAAACTGCAATAATGAATTGATCTTAATAGAATAAATGTATAAAAGAATAAATGGAGTAACGGATAAAAAAAGTAGTAACAATGTTTTTTTCAGCACCGGTTTTGCAGGTTGAAGAATAACCAATAACATAGAAAACAACATAAAACATCCTATGATAATCGGATTCCTGTCAAAATATTCCAATACTACATCAATAATAAAATAATTATTAGGTTTCCCTAACCAGCCGCCAATTCCACCTACTGATAATTGAAATGCTAAAATTGGGTAATTGGGTAAATAGGTAATTAAAATAATGATTCCCCCTACTATTATTTTCCTCCAGGTTTTTACCGGAGCAAAAAAGAAAGTAGCCATTCCTAATATTCCTATTTGTAACAATGCAAAATAATGTGTGTAACATGCAAGAATAGAAGCAACAATAAATAAAACCCAATATTTTTTACTTGTATCTACCTCTATAAAAATTTTTGTCCAATAATAAGTAGCTACAGAAGTAAAGAAGATTCCAAAGGCATAAGGCCTGGCAAAATATCCTAACTCAATACTAAATCCTGCAAGTGCAAGAATAATTACCACCATATAGGCACTAAATTCACCTGATAATTTTTTTAAGGAGAAAAAAATAAATCCTAAAGAAAAAGTGCTCGCCAATATAAACGGAAGTCTAATAAGCAATTCACTTTTGCCGCATAAAGGAGTATATACATATAAAAACAGTTGAACCAATGCGGGGTGCCCATCTACCTTTACTCCCCAATGGATAAAATCGTAAAAATTATTGAATTGTAATCGATACAATGCACTTAACTCATCATTTGAAAAAGATTGTACATACCCTGCAACCAATCGTATCACCAATGCAAGCAACATTATAAATGCTAGAAAAGGATATTTTTTGATGATATTTTTGATCACAGTATAAAGGTAAGAATGAAAAATGAAAAAGCCCTCCTAAAATAAGGAAGGCTTATCATCAACAAACTGTCAATTTCTTATCTGATCAAGTTTATATGACCCATAATTACTTTATCTTTTCCAAAACCATCAGTATATTCTACCCTGTAAGCATATACTCCTTGCGGATAAAATGTTTTATCAGCCTTGATTCCATTCCATGTAAGATCTCCTTCAGCATCTGTATGCAATTCTTGTCCCCAACGGTTAAATATTTTAAGAACTGCTTTGCTAAAACCTTGTCCATGAACTCTGAAAATATCATTCAACCCGTCTTCATTACCCGGAGTAAAGGAATTAGGGATATAAATAAATGATTCAGCCAGAATAAGTACCTCACTGGAAGTAGTATCAGTACAACCATTAGGATTAGTAACAATTAATGTAATAGTATAAGTGCCTGCAATAGTGTAAATATGATTGGCAGGATCCTGATCGGTAGAAGTAGTACCATCACCAAAATCCCAAAAATATGTTGAACCAGCAGGAATAGACTGATTAGCAAATGCTACTTCTCCATCTACAGCGGTAAAACCATGTATAAAAGAAGCATTTACTGGGTCAACAGTAATGTTTACTGACTCTGTTGCCGTAACACCACAATTATCAGATACAGTAACTATATAAGTAGCATTATTGACCGGAGTAACTGATATGTTTTGTGTTACTTCTCCGGTATTCCATAAATATGTTATTACTCCATTTCCTCCTATAGCTTGAGAAATAATATTTGCACCTTCACCCTGACATATGGTTGTGTCGTTAGATGCAACAACTGCTAAAGGATTAGCTCCAATTACAGTTACATTCACTGAATCGGTAGCTGTTTGGTCGCAAAAATCTGTAGCAGTAACAAAATGGTATCCTGCCGTATATACAGTATTCGCTGAGGTTGCAGGTCCACCTAACCATTGATAGGTTAAAGGAGCAATACCTCCATTCCCTATTGCCATTAGTGATGCTCCGTTTTGTAAAGTAGTACAATCTAATGTTTGGTCAGTACCTGCATCAACAGTTAAAACAGGAGGTTCATTAATATAAAAAGTATAAGAACTTGTAGAAGACGACCCACAAGCAGTTAAGTTAGTAACGGTAATAGTGATGGTTTCCATACCTTCAGTGATACCATCAGCAATAGCATTTATAGGTATGATGATAGAATCCTGATTGGCTCCGAAATTAAGTGTTCCACTTAACCCGGTGTAATCAGTACCGGTAGTTGCAGTTCCTGTTAAAGTATAAGTCATACTAGCGGCAGTACTTATATCTCCATAACGAACGAAGGTAATATCAGCACCATTACAACCTTCGTATAAAATGGTATCGTTGGTACTCCAATTTACATTTGATGAAATACTCACTCCACCTGCACTGGTGAAAGATCCTGCTTCTAAAAATACTCCTGAATCCCATGCATTATCACTAGCATCTGCAATGGCAATTTTAATATGATAAGTTTCTCCACAAATAACAGGATAAACTGCCGTTAATACAGTGGTTAATCCATCATATACTACATCTATTGATCCACTGATATTATCTACATAATAAGCACAATTGGTGCAAGGTCCGGCTGAAGCACCTGCAGAATATCCGTTATTAACAGTGAATATACTTACCGGAGTAGCGCTTCCGGGTAATAAAGCTATATTGGTTTGCGGTAATGGAGTAGTTAAGCCTGTCAAATAAAAACCAAAAACATCATTTACTCCACCCATACCTCCACTACTAACAAAATCATTGTACTCTTCTGAACCAAATCTATACCTGAATTTTACAGTATCGCTCTGTGGAACAAAATCAAATTCTAATACCGCAGCATCATTAGTTATAGCAAAAGGATCACCTGTAATCGTTTGCAACATCAGATCTAAATCCGGATCTCCCGGTGTTCCAAAACCTCCTGCTGTAATACTTTGAAAATTACTTGATGGACCTGCAGGACCATCTTCACCACCACCAAAACCTGCCGGGTCATTTTGAAGATATGATCCTGTAGTTAAATAAATCCCGCCACTCATACCAAAGGTTGCAGTAGGAGCCCCCACCGTAAACTCTGATATTCCGTTAACATATCCTGTATAAGTAATATTGCTTGCCGTAATTCCACCACCAAGTAAAACATTATTTACTAACTGAGCCGGTGTTAATGCCCCTGATGTTGTTATCTGACTAAAACCCAGCACAGGTAAAAAAGCACCAACTATTGTTAAAGTTATTTTTTGAATTTGTTTTTTCATTCTTTTGACCTATTGTAATACCAAGTTAGTAGAGATGATTTTTATCCATTTGGTTGCAAACTTACCTAAAAAAAGAAGCTTCAAGAATGTTTGTTGATATTCTACTATTTTTGAATAATTAAATACAACAATATGATCTACGAATTCAACGGTTATATTCCTGTTATACACCCTACTGCTTTTGTACATCCACAAGCTACAGTTACGGGTAATGTAATCATAGGTAAATATGTTTACATCGGACCCGGAGCAGCTATCAGGGGGGATTTTGGACAAATTATTATTGAAGACGGTTGTAATGTTCAGGAAAACTGCACTATTCATATGTTTCCCGGGGTAACCGTTTTCCTCAGAAAAAATGCACATATAGGACATGGGGCCATTATTCATGGGGCTGAAATAGGAGAAAATTCGTTGGTAGGTATGAATGCCGTAATTATGGACAATGTAAAACTTGGTGCGGAGTGTATTGTGGGGGCCTTGTGTTTTATACCGGCTGATACTGTAATTGAAAGCAGAAAAGTAGTCGTTGGCAATCCTGCTAAAGTGGTAAAAGAAGTAAGCAATGAAATGATTGGTTGGAAAACCGAAGGAACTCAAATATATCAGCAACTGGCCAGAGATTGTCAAACACTGTTAAAAGAAGTAGAACCTTTACGCGAAATACCTGATGATCGTAAAGTACAGGACAAAACATTCAACACATGGAATGAGATTAAGTAATTAGAAAGTTGGAAATTCAAAGTTCAAAATTAGAATCTACTAACATTCAACTTTGAATTTTGAACCTCTAATTTTGAACTTTGTATCTCTACAACGTCCCTACAACTTCCTAATTTTTTCATAAAACATCGATTTAGTAAGGTTTAGCTATGAGTTAAACATTAACTTTGGCATACATATTGAATTTTCAGCGGTATTACAAATCAATAAATCAACGGTTATGAAACGTTTACTTTTACTCCTTACCATTTTCACCTTAAGTTTTGGAGCTTTTGCTCAAAACATGTGTAACAATCCTGTTAACACTACTTATTTTAACAGTGAATACAACAACATCAATGCGATGTCAAATAATACAAGCAAAATTAACTATGCCACCAATTTTGCCAATAACAACTGTTTGTATTCATACCAGATTAAACAAATAGCTCAGGTGTTTTATAACGATCAGGATAAATTAACTTTTGCCAAAGCTGCTTACAGAAACTGCTGGGATAAAGATAATTTTTACGATGTGTATGATGCATTTGCTTATTTCTCAAATGTATTCAGACTACATGATTATGTGTTGAGCCAAAGAGGCCAGTTTAATAATAACAACAATACAAATATCATTACTACCACCACCTATTATGATTATCCAAATTACTCATACCCTGATCCAACCAATTATTTTGGTATTACAGGATGTAATTTCCCTATGGATGAAGCTTCTTTTTACAACAACTATATAGGCATTCGGAACACTAAAATGGTCGAAAGTTCAAAAGTAAACTCTATTAAAGATTTTATCAATGCTAACTGTTTAAGTACTGCACAGATTATGAAAATGGCTAGTATTTTAGGCACTGAAAGTTATCGTCTGGATGTTTTAAAATCGGTTTATTTAAGAGCATACGATAGAGGTAACTACAACTATGCCGGTCAGCTTCTTACCAACCAAAGTTTAAAGCTTGATTTTGAAGCTTTCCTTAAAACCAATGGAAATAATAATAACAACAATACTGTAATTATTACTAACAACAATGGTTGTGCTGTTACCAGTACAGATATGCAGGATATTAAAAAGAGCATCAATGCCGCTTCTTTTGATAACACCAAAATTACTACGGCTAAACAAATCTTGTCTGCTAAAAAATGTTTTACTGTAGCGCAGATTAAAGAGATTCTTGCATTGTTCTCATTCGAAAGCTCAAAGCTTGAGGTAGCAAAATATGCGTATGATTTTTGTGTTGATAAATCAAACTATTATCAGGTAAATGATGTATTCTCTTTCTCAAGCAGTAAAGATGACTTGAGCAACTACGTTCAGGGAAAACAATAGTTAAATTCAAAATTAGAAATTAGAAGTTCAAAATTCAAAGTTGGATTCAATAAAGTCAAACTTTGAATTTTGAATTTCTAATTTTAAACATAAAACTATCTGGCGGTTTGTTTCAGCACATTTTTTAATGAATTACCTATAAGTTTCGGAACAACATTACACGTATTTAATTCAAGACAATATTCAATGTCTTTTTCAAGATGAAGGTTTTTTAAACGGTTACGATGAGATGAGTTCTCAAGGAAACGTAGCATATCACCACCGGAAGCATCATATAAAGTTTTAGCAGTAATAGCAGCATCGCTGTCGATGTCATATTCAAATCCGGCATTTAATAAAATATCAACTAAAGCTCCGGCAAATAAACTATCCTCTAAATTCATTCTATTTTTCCAACCGGCACATAGAATCATTACATCCTGTCCTTCGTTCACCAACCAATCAGAAAGTACTTTAATATTTGAAAATGCTCCAATCACTAACTCTCCATCATTTTTTGCAGCATCAATGGCTTGGGTTCCATTGGTAGTAGTAAGCACTAAAGTTTTACCCACCACCTCTTTATTATTGATATATGACAAGGGTGAATTTCCATATTTAAAACCATCTACCACTTCTCCACCTCTTTCAGCAGCAATGATCATATCATCGTCATCTTCATATCTTTTAGCATCATGAATAGATGCTACAGGAATTACTTCTGTGATTCCATTTTGTAAAGCAGTACAAATAGCAGAAGTGGCTCTAAAAATATCTACCACTACAGTAATTCCTTCCGCCTGACGATATAATTCGTATAAGGCAGGAGAAATACAAACTCTAACTACAGGTTTTTTAGCCAAGGTGATTGAATTAGTTGTTAGTATAAAAAGGCGTTTTTACAATTTTCGCTTCCAGTAATTTTCCTCTTACTTCAATAAAAATCGGGGAACCTTGTTTTAATACTTCCGTATCAACATATCCCATCCCAATTGCTTTACTTAATGAAGGGCTTTGAGTACCTGAAGTAACCACTCCAATCTCTTTTCCTGAAGCATCTTTAATAAGATAGTCATGTCGTGGAATACCTTTATCCACCATTTCAAAACCTGCTAATTTTCGGGGAGTCCCATTTTCTTTATGTTCCAATAAACTTTGTTTATTGATAAAGTCTTTTGAGAATTTAGTAATCCAACCTAAACCTGCTGCTATAGGTGAAGTTGTATCATTGATATCATTTCCATATAAACAAAAAGCCATTTCTAAACGCAAGGTATCACGAGCACCTAAACCAATAGGTAATATTCCAAATTCAGTACCGGCCTCAATGATAGCATTCCATAATTGAAGTGCATCTTCATTTTTCATATAAATCTCGAAACCACCGGCCCCTGTATAACCTGTATTAGAAATGATGACATTATCTACACCGGCAAACTTTCCTATTTTAAAGTTATAGTACGGAATTGTGTTTAAATCTACATCCGTAAGTTTTTGTAATGCTGTAATCGCTTTTGGACCCTGAACCGCAAGCAATGACATAAACTCTGACGCATTTTTCATTTCTGCACCAAATTTTTCATTCCATTTACTAATCCAATTCCAGTCTTTTTCAATATTAGAGGCATTCACCACCAACATATATTTATCAGTATCCATCATATATACCAATAAGTCATCCACAATACCTCCAAGCTCATTCGGTAAACATGAATATTGCACTTTACCGGGTTCTAGTTTTGAAACATCATTAGAAGTTACATATTGTAATAATTCTAACGACCCTTTGCCTTCGACCAAAAATTCACCCATGTGTGATACATCAAACATCCCCACTCTGGTTCTTACATTTTCGTGTTCCTGTATAAGATTTGAATATTGGATAGGCATGTTATACCCTGCAAACTCTACCATTTTGGCTCCTAATTCAATATGCTTGGCCGTAAGTGCTGTGTTTTTCATTACAAATGAGGTTTAAAGGACAAATATATAAGTATATTCACATTATTATTGAACTAAATACTCATTGATTTATAGTAATTTATCAATAAAATCTTGAAAAATGTACTTTATATAAGCTACGACGGGCTTACTGACCCTTTGGGTCAGTCTCAGATTTTGCCTTATATAGTAGGGTTAAGTAAATTGGGTTACTCGTTTACTGTGATTAGTTGTGAAAAGCCTGAAAAATATGAAAACGGGAAAAAGCTGATTGAAAACATTTGTATTGAAAATGGAATTAACTGGCAACCTCTTCAATATCATAAAACCCCTCCGGTAGTTTCTACCATCAGAGATATCAGGAGTATTAGAAAACTGGCACTTCAACTCCATAAAAAAACGCCATTCACCATAGTACACTGCCGAAGTCATATTTCATCTATTATTGGGCTTGAGCTAAAAAGAAAATACGGGGTAAAGTTTGTATTTGATATGAGGGGATTTTTTGCTGATGAAAGAGTAGATGGAAATGTTTGGAACTTATCAAACCCTGTTTTTTATTGTATATACCATTATTTCAAATCCAAAGAAAAAGCCTACGCACAGTTTTCTGATGCCATTGTATCGTTAACCGAAGCAGGAAAAGAAGTAATGGAACAATGGCCCGTACTTAAATATCATAATAAAATCACAGTTATTCCATGCAGTGTTGATATGGACTTGTTTGATAACAATCAACTTGACAGTGAAAAACTCAAACAAATAAAAACCGGCATCAATTCCAACATGGTAGTAGGATATTATGGTTCTATAGGCACCTGGTATATGATGAGTGAAATGTTGGATCAATTTAAATCTATTCAAAAAAAATATCCGGATGCTAAATTCCTAATAGTAAGTAATGATAAAACTGAGGAAGAATTTGGCAAATTACTCATCAAAAAAAATATAAGTAAAGAATCTATTTTTATAACGAGTTGCAGTCGAAATGAGATGCCTTATTACATAGCAGCTACAGATATTCCGTTGTTTTTTATCAAAGCCTGTTTTTCAAAATTAGCCTCCTCTCCTACTAAACACGGAGAGATTATGAGCATGGGGAAACCTTTGATTACCAATACCGGTGTTGGTGATATGGATAGAATAGTGTCATCTACTCAATCGGGATTTTCTATTCATGAATTTAATGATGCCGCTTATGATGAAGCAACTCGTAAAATTCCGGAATTATTATTGCTTGATAAAAATACAATCAGAGAATCAGGTAGAAAAATATACTCATTAGAATCAGCTATTGAAAAATATGCCGGAATTTATAAAAAAGTGTCAGGAGAATAATTGGAGAAAATTTTCTGTATTTGATTGTACACTATATTTTTCTTCCACCTTAGTACGGGTTCTGGAGCTAATTTTTTCTAAAAGGTCTTTATTAGTAATTAGTTTACGTAAATACAATTCCCATTCTTCTTCGTTTCTACAATAAAAACCATTTACATCGTGGTCAACCATGGTTGTATTTACCCCAACGGGAGATACTAAAGCCGGAATGCCTAATGACATGTACTGTAATGCTTTAAATCCGCATTTCCCTTCCGCCCATTGATCGTGTTTTAAAGGCATAATCCCTACCGAAAATGACAATAAATCATCCACTTCCGAATTTTTATTCCACTTTTTAAACTTTAAACAAGCTAAATCAATATCCGGTGAAGCGTCTGAAATCACATGGAACTCAATAGGAAACTCTTTTTCTAATTTTTTTATTACCGGAACCACTTCGTTAATATACTGCATGGTTGAATGAGACCCCGTCCACCCAATAATAAATTTCTCTTTATTTAATACTCTTTGTTTGTTGTGAAGGTGAACTGTATCAATGGTAGTGGGATTATACACCACATTTTTATTGAACTGTAATGCATATTCACATAAATAATCATTCCCACATGAAACTTTATAACTCAGTCTGATGATTCTTCTGGTATTGCTATACACTTTAAATAACGAAAACAACCTGTTACTTTTACTTACATTCGGAATCCAAATAGCATCATCAAAATCAAAGATGATTTTTTTTCTAAAAACTTTGGCAATAATCCATACCATAAACGGAAACCCAACCGGACTCAGTTCACGATGCAAGAATATAAAATCATAGGAGGAGATTTTAAATAGGAGTAAATAACGTTTAAATATAGCCCATAATAATCCCAATGTTTTTTGAATAAACTTACCTTTAGAATATAAAATACTAAACGTTTTTTCTGACCAAAAGGAACGTTGATCTATCTCAAAACCGTTTTGTTGCAATACATTTAAGTATTGTTCATATCTGAATCGCTGGCTAGGTGCAATACCTGCAGGATAAGGCATAATGAACAATACTTTTTTTGTTTTCATGAATAGAATTTATTTCCCATATCTTTTCATATTCTCATCCAGGGGTTCCAAACTATTGATGATATCATCTACATCTTTTTTTGATCCACTAATAAAAGGTGCCCTTTCAAAAGGAATATCCTCATCCATGATTAAGCGATAGGTATATAATTTTCTCAATAAAGATGCATTGAGATTTTTACACACTTTGAGCATTTTTACATTAAAATCACCAATCCAGGTAAGGATGGTATCTACGTACTGTGTTTTTTTACGAATATGTTGTCCTGCAAATTTAATCATGGCAGCCTCCACTCCTTTCCCTTGAAACTCCGGAATCACTCCAAACACTACTCCATACATAGTGGTACTCCCTTTAAATTTTTTATAGTATAAAAATTTAAGCTTACCCCATAAATTAAAATTCCCGTTTACGTGTTTAAAAATTTGATTTAATTCAGGTAGATTGATATAAAATGCAATAGGCTTATTATCATAAAATGCAAAAAGAGTGATGCGAACATCTTTTACAGGTTTTATGGCTTTCATAATTTTTAAAGCCTGATCATATTTCATGGTTTTAAACCCTTCGTGTTTACCCCAGGCTTCGTTGTATACTCCCAGGAAAAACTCTGCTAACTGGTGGTCTGAATATCCTTTAACATTGGTTACTTTAAACTTTGGATCATCCCATAAAATATTTGCCTTACGTTGAAATACATCTTCAGCATCTCTTTCCAAATCTCTCCAGAAAACATACTGCTCATAATATACTTTAAATCCAAAATCCTCGAAAAAATTTTGATAATACGGAGGATTAAAATTCATTTGGTAAGTAGAAGGGTATTCAAAATTTTGAACCAATAAACCCCAATATTCATTTTTTTCACCAAAATTGATGGGTCCATCAACTGCTTTCATTCCTTTGGTGAGCAAATATTTTTTGGCAGTACCTAATAATAAAAAAGCAGCCTCTCTATTGTTGATACATTCAAAAAAACCTAAACCTCCGGTAGGTTGTTTAAATGATTTATAATATTTAGGATCTACAAAAGCTGCAATTCTTCCAATATATTCTCCTTGATCGTTTTTAAGTATCCAACGTTTGGCTTCACCTCCTCTAAATGCTTTATTTTTTTGAGGGTCAAATACTTTCTCTATATCCTGCTGTAGATGAGGCACCCAATTTTTAAAATCTTTATATACTAAAAATGGAATCCTATGAAATGCTTTTATATGCTGCGGATTGGTTACTTCTATAATCTCCATAGATTGTAATTGATTCACAAATTTAACATTATTGATATTTATTTGCATTTTTGCTATTAAATGAAAGATAAAGTAGTGATAGTTACCGGAGGTACCAGTGGTATAGGTAAGTCCATTGCCATAGCCTTTGCTAAACGTGGAGCCAGAGTAGTGATTTCGGGTCGTAATGAAGAAACTTTATCCCAATGCGAAAAAGAACTTAAAACCTATCATCAGGATATACTTTCGGTAAAAGCCGATGTTAGCAATGAAAATGATTGTGTAAGGCTCATCAATGAAACATTGAACCGTTTTGGGGCTATTGACATTCTTATCAATAATGCCGGAATATCAATGAGGGCTTTATTTAGAGATGTTGATTTGGATGTACTTCGTAAGGTAATGGACACCAATTTCTGGGGAACCGTTTATTGCACCAAATATGCCATTAAACCTTTGCTTAAATCAAAAGGTACTATCGTTGGAATTTCATCTATTGCGGGTATCAAAGGATTGCCTGCTCGTTCGGGCTATTCAGCTTCTAAATTTGCCATGAATGGTTTTTTAGAATCTCTTCGTATAGAGAATCTAAAGACGGGGGTACACGTATTGTTATGTTGCCCGGGGTTTACTGCCAGTAATATCCGTAATACAGCATTATCAAAAGATGGGACTGCTCAAGGCGAATCTCCTCGTGATGAAGAAAAAATGATGCAGCCTGAAGAAGTAGCGGAAGCATTGATTAAGGCTATCGAAAAACGTAAACGTACATTAGTGCTTACACGTCAGGGAAAACTCATGACCTTCATGAATAAATTTTTCCCCAAGTGGATAGATAAAAAAGTATTTGATCTCCTTGCGAAAGAAGCGGATTCACCTTTAAAATAAAAATTGTAAATACTTTACGTTATATTGTCATCATAGAATTTGACAATTTTTTTAGCAATGAATGCTGATTACGATAAGCTCACCCGGTTTTGTTTGTATAGAGAAAGATGTACCTATGAAGTTGTACGAAAAATGTATGAACTTCAAATTCCTGTTGACCGGCACGAAAAAAACATTGCACAACTCAAAGAAGAAAATTATCTGGATGAAGAAAGGTTCGTTAAAGCGTACATCAATGCGAAGATTTATTTAAAAAAGTGGGGAAAGAAAAAAATCATGGCTGAATTATCTATGAAAAAACTCAATAAAAATCTCGTTCAAAAATATTTTTTAGAAGTAGATGATGAGGTATACATATCCAATTTACATCATCTGGCTGAAAGGAAATGGAATTCTATTCATAAAAAAGAGGAGAAACAAAAAATGGCTTCCATGTATCAGTATTTGGGAAGCAAAGGATACGAAATGGATTTGATAAAAGACGTGATTACTGAACTAAAAAAAAAGTAGGCAGTTGGCGGTAGGCAGGAGGCGGTTTTTGCTCCCCCTGTCTACTGCCTACTGAAGTCCTCCTACTTCTTATTATACCCCATCAACTTCTGGGTTTCTTTAATATTTCCTTTAGCGTCAATCTTAAAATTACGGGCAGCTACCTGATTTAATCCGGTTCTTTTATTATCTCCTTCGTAACCATATTCATCCGGATTTTTTTCCCACTCCTGGATAAAATATTTTACTTCAACTGACATGTCTTTATTTACCACTGCTGTTCTCAATGAATCAGAGTAATATTCCATTCCACCTACTTTTTCAAAGTCAATTAACTTGCCTTTGGTAGGTTCGTAAGTAGCTAAGTACACATGTACCGGAGGTTTATCAGCCCACATGCCTGCTTGAGAATACAATAAAGCAACGTATTGTTCATTCTCAGCAACTTTCCCTACATAAAAATATTCATCACCCACATCACGGCTAAATTCCGAATTAACCATCCCCGGTACAAAAGCATCATAATCGTATGAAATGGTTTTATCAAAATCCAGTTGCTGACTTTTTTCTTCAGTAATGGCATAAGGTAAAGCCACTTCATCAAAATGCGATTTATACATGGTAAACATTACCCCGCTGTTAGAAGTATTACCTGCCATTGCTGTTTTAACGGTTTCATTAAAACGAGCATCTTTTCTCACAAAATCCAAATCAGTATCTTTCATAATATGATCAAGGTTGGTATATCCGTTTTCAATAGCCAACTGAACATATTTTAATGAGTTATCAGCATCTTCCATCATCGAATAGGCACAACCCTGATTATACAATACCAACGAAAGAGGTTCGTATGATAATTTCTCTGATATTTTATATGACTCAATCGCTGTTTTAAAATCCTTTTTATCCATATATGCATTCCCTAATTCATAATAAGTTTTTGC
>CAZUXM010000006.1:53724-55468 GCA_964624635.1 uncultured Candidatus Competibacteraceae bacterium | reverse complement strand
ATACATACAAATAGATTTTTTGAAAGTAGAAATGGCACTATCTACCTGATTACGGTTACGGTACTGATCCACCCCGGTTAAAAATTCTTTTTTTGCAGATTGTTGTACTTCTTTATCCGCAGCTGAAATAAACTTATTTACTTCATCAATGTTATAAATATCTTTTTCCTGTAACTGAGCTTTGGTATTGTTATCATCATTTACGGGGATGTTTGATTTTTTTCCACCGCATGAAGTAACCATCAACAAAAAAGCTGAAGCAATAATAAATGGATAGGTTCTCATAAGCTAGATTTGTATTTGGCATAAAATTAGCCAATTGTAGTTGAATAAAAAGGAAAATAACATGATAAATCAATCAAATTTTATCTACAAACACACTCAGGCATTAATATTTGCTTAATAATGATAAGTATTTAAAAACAAAATTTGGTAAAATGCATCTAGCAAATACATTTGTAGCCACTATTAGAGATAAAGAATGAGGAAGCTTTTTGTAATTATCACGACCCTAATCCAATCTATACTTACTGCTCAACAATACCAGGTAGAAATTGACACTGCGGGGTATGATTGCAGTTTTAGAGGGATGTGTGCCGTAAATAATAAAGTATGTTGGGTAACTGGCAGCCATGGCACCGTAGGAGTTACCACAGATGGAGGTCTTACCTGGAACCTTACTAAAGTGTTAGATGCCAGAGCTGAAATAAGGGATGTGCAGGCATGGGATGAAAATAATGCCATTATATTGAGTGTAAAAGATCCTGCTCAAATTTTAAAAACCACTGATGGAGGTAAAACCTGGAAGGAAGTATATACTGCTACTAATTATGAAACCTTTTTAAATGGATTTGCCTTTTGGGATAAAAACAAAGGAATCGCTTATGGAGACCCAATTCATGGGCATTTTGAAATATTAATTACTACTGACGGAGGAGATACGTGGACCCACCACCCTCATGAACATTTACCTAAGGCTACTAAAGACGAAGCCGGCTTTGCTGCCAGCGGTACGGGTATTTGTGTTGGTAAAAAAGGAACAGTTTGGTTTGTAACAGGGGGAAATGCGTCGCATGTATTTGTGTCGCATGACTATGGAAAAAGCTGGAAACACCATGAAACACATATGACCCATGGAATGAGCAGTAAAGGAGTAATGAGTATTGTATTTATTGATGATAAGAACGGTGTAGCGGTAGGTGGAGACTTTACGGCTACTGATATGAAAGAAAAAAACTACTCAGTTACCAGTGATGGGGGTGCTACCTGGCACATTCCTGATAAAACCCATAAACATCCTAATGGATATAGAAGTTGTGTGGAGTACATTACTAAAAACACATTGATATCAGTAGGTAAAAGTGGGGTTGACATTTCGAATGATGGAGGGTATAATTGGGAATCCATCTCACATCAAGGCTTCTGGACTATTGATGAGGCAGAGAAGGGCAGTACTATTTTTGTGGGGGGGGAAGGAGTATTGGGCAGGCTTATTCCCGGCAAGTAAAGTTATTCACTAGTTTTAAGCATCCTTAAAAAAAAGTTGGTAAATAAACTTTTAAAAATTACATTTGCACTCCTTTTTAAAGGACGTTCATTTAGTAATCCCCGAGGAATTCAACATATTTTATTGATTCCGTAGCTCAGTTGGTAGAGCATTACACTTTTAATGTAGGGGTCCTGGGTTCGAGTCCCAGCGGGATCACAAAAGGGCAACGGTTGTTGCCCTCTTTTTTTGCCTAAA
>CAZUXM010000006.1:49862-53686 GCA_964624635.1 uncultured Candidatus Competibacteraceae bacterium | reverse complement strand
TGGGTCCATTGGAGCGTAGCGACAATAATCCCAGCGATTACACTTAACCATTTAAATCAACCAATTAGAACAACTAAAACGGGCTTTTGATTTTGACAATGGAGGCTAATGGGTCCATTGGAGCGAAGCGACAATAATCCCATTGGTTTTTATTCATTCCAATTTATTCATCAACCTGTTCATCAATCCATTTTTGATTTACAAACAGGATGCTAACAAAATGGAATTTATCCAATCACTGTAATTCAAATAATTAGCGTAAATTTAGTTTGGTTAAATAGTAGTTAGCTGTCATTCAGACCATAAATGATTAACAAATTCACCATCCTATTATTGACATTTGGTTTGATCTCTTGTGGTAGGAATTCTGTTAAACCAAATGGCGACAATTCAAAGGATAGCTTAATTCAATCAGATACTTTGAAAGTAGTTTCAAAACGCGACAGTTTGCCTTTAGTTGAGAAATTTGTTGACAGTTTGAATATAGGTTACAAAGGAGAAAACATGATTGAGATAAGAAATTATCAAGGAAATGATAGTGGCTTTGTTGAAATTGAGTTTTTCGACAAACAAGACGGTAAATGGGGTTCAAAGCAATTTTTTACTTATGAGAAAGATGATTTATTAGGGTGTGATGTTAAAATCACAGACTTTAATAACGATGGATTTAATGATTTAACCTATGTTTCAGCAACTGCAGCAAGAGGCTCTAATGAAGTGAGGAAATTATTCATTTTTGACAAGCAATGGAGTTCTATTATTTATATGGAGAATTCAGAAGAGTTTCCTAATATGCAATATAACAAAGAACTAAACTGTATTGATTCATGGATAGTCACCGGTGGTGTAGAGACCATTTTTATTAGAATTGAAGGTGACAGTTTGAAAGAGTTCGCAAGTGTTGACATTTTTGATAATAAAATTAATGTTACTACAACAGACAAAAATGGAAAGGTTAAATATCTCGTTGAGAATAAACCATACACCAAAATAGATTTTCCAAGATTCAAAAATTATAATCCGCTAAAGGAATATTGACATTAATCTAATAAAATATTCAAAAAAATGAATTCGGACTTCAAAAAATTCCAAGAAAAGCTAGTAAAAGAAATCTCCGATCGGGTTTTGCTGGAAACAAAGGATGTTTTCTATTTAGACAAAGAAATTTTTGATAAACGTATAGCCAATATTACTCAAAAGGAGAAAATTCCAAATTCTTATGTGGTACAATTTAAGATTGCTATCCCATTTAATCTAAGAATAAAACCTGACTTTCTTTTCCATTTTCCAGCTAAAAACGGACTGTGCTCATATAGTGTAACAAAAATAGGGTTTATAGAAGCTTATTTTCCTCTTGATGTACCCAACTATTTCCCATATTTCCATAAAGAACATACTATTATTGAAATGACATTTACTTGTGGAGACAAAATTACAATGGATAATTATCAAGGTTACTTCGACACATTAATTCACACCTTTAATAGCTTTATCGAAGCATATAAAATGAATACTAAAGAGCCGGGAGTGAATTATGTAAATAATCAGTCAATTCATTTTTTGTCTTTTTTCAGAATTATTGAAGCCGGATCATGGAAGGTTGAATTTGTTGGACCGTTTTATCTTAACTACAACCATCCTACCCCTGTTGAGGCTATGAAAACGGAAGAGTTGGATGAAATCCTGATAACAACTGGAAGTATTCTTGGTGATTTGCATCCCTTTAATTTATCGGAAGAGTTACTGGCATCTTCGCATCATTATATAGCAAATGGTTTATATAGAGAATCAATTTTATATTCACAGATGAGCTTTGAGTCTTTCATCAGAACGCTTTACCACCGATTCCTACTTATTGAGGGTAAATCAGAACAAGATATTCTTCAGATAATGGACGATACACCATTTCTTTCAATTATTAAAAAGGAAATATCAAGTAGAATTGGAGGAAGCTGGGATATTACTAAAGCGTCAACTCCTGTAAATATTTGGTATGAAAAGGCTTATCAAATTCGTAATAGAATAATTCATGCTGGTTACAAACCCAAATTGAAGGATGCTGAAAATGCACTTTATGCTGTTGAAGACATGAAGATATTTATATTTAAGTTGCTCTTTGCGAAAAAGAAAATTTATAAAGACATTGCCCAATATTTCAATGAAGAATTTATCAATGGTGTGTAGAGTGTTGATAACATTGGACAACAGATAAACGCCAGCTAACTGCTAATTTTCCACATTACCGGTATCCCGAATTACATAAAGGTTTTAGAACATAACCCGCCTGGCCGTATTTGAATAATTTACGGCCGTTAATCCTTTCGGATTTGATTTAAGTTTTGTATTTTTAAATCCGGTAACGTGGTAAATAGTGCTTCGTTAGGTAACATTCTTTGAAAATATGAATTGATATTAGTTTTTCACAACCTTAATCCACTGAGAATGGCTATTTTTAATATTATGTAATTTTATAAAATAAATACCACTACTGAGATAACTACAATCAAAATCCACATTTTCTAAATTATCCACTGTTCTACTAATATGACTTACTCCTTTAATATCAAAAATAGATATTAAATACTTCTCGTTTGCATTTAAACCGGTAATTATGAATTTTTCCGTAAATGGATTTGGGTAAGCTATAAAAACCACCTCATTCTCTGATATTGAAAAATAAGCTATTTCGCCACATCCACTAGCATATTCAACATTAACATTCATGTAGGATATCAAAGTGTCTTTTACAATTACTGGCTCCTGAGTTAAAAAAATTGGCTCTGAATTATCAGAATAACTGACCCTACCCAAATTCAGGTTTTCATAATAACACCCATGCAGATTATTGTACAATGTATTATTTAAGATAACAATAGAATCAGATTTTTCATAATATGAATAGCTAAAGCTACTGTCAGACATACCGTATTTTAAATAATAGTCATCAATATTCGTTTGATAATAATAATAATTACCAGAGATCACTTCGCCATTTAAATTGAGCTTGATAATGAAGCCTTTAAATATGGTGATACCGTCTAAGAAAATAGATTTCAAACTATATCCTAATACAAAAATGGTATCATGATGAATGTAAAAATCCCTAAATACAATCTTAGTATTTATTGAGTCGTCTGCATGAAAATAACCATATTTTGAAATTTGGTCGCCATTAAGTTTTAGAAAATATAGATAACTTTTATTTGCGACACCATCACATAGAAGCAACAATGTAGTGTCATTAAGATAATCTATATCTACAGCATCGGCACTTTCATACGATGGGGAATGAACATATCGAAATGAAGTTACAATTGAATCGTATTTATCATGCTTGATAAAAAGTAACTTATTATTTTCTTTAGCAATTGAAATCCAACCTGAATCTGCCGTGGCAACGCTATGTCTTAATCTGGGTATTAATATTGGAGTGATATTTTTTTCAATTTTGGACTCTAAATTACTTCCATCCAGTTTTGCCATAAATTGTATATAACAATTTCGAATTTGCTAGAGTATCGATATCATATTTTCTAAGCAGTGATGTACTCTCAACTTTTTTTACCCAAAGTATATTTCCAATAGAATCCATAACTCCAAAAACTTTGTCATGAACAAACGCCGTCCTTAAATCACCAGTATATGCTATTTGGTTGCCACTAATCTCAAATAAATTATCAATTTTAAAGGTTGAATATTCTTTTGACCAAATGGTATCTCCAGTACTACTTAAATTAACAATTCTTGAGTTGGACATATAATCATATGAAATAAGACTGGTGCCATTATTTAAAAACAAAATATGGTTCACGTAAGTGTTATCC
>CAZUXM010000006.1:48355-49852 GCA_964624635.1 uncultured Candidatus Competibacteraceae bacterium | reverse complement strand
ACTTGTGAATATAATTGTGCTGTAATAAAAGACACAAAAACTAACCAGAGACTCTTCTTCATTTATCTACTTAGATTCAGTTGAATTTACAATCTTTATCTCAATGTAACAAAAAAATGCAAGGATTTCTTGGGACTTCTCACATTTATAACGAGATTGACAGCCTCATAAAACATTACCTATCTCCAATTTTATAAAATTGCCTACATCATAGTAAAATCAATGCTTTTAGCACTTAATCCGCCTGTGCGTATTGTAAAAAATTTACGCCCCGCTTTCATTGCGGTTTAAATTAAAGTTCCGATATTTATAAGCCGGTAACGTGGTAAATAATTCTTCGTTAGGTGCAAGGCTAAACCTCTATGGAAAAATTTTTGACAGGTGATATATGGAAAGAAGTAAATAAGCTGTTGACTGCCCGACAAAGGAAAATTGCTTGTATTGCTTACGTTACCTCCGACAAACTGAATTTGAGTAAAGGAGACACATTGATTTGTGATGCCTCCAATTATGCAATCAAGTTTGGTGAAACTTCAGCTAAAACTATTGAGACCTATTTCAACAAGGGGGTTAAAGTATTCTCTAATCAACAGCTACATTCAAAGATTTTACTGACAGATACTTTTCTCGTTATTGGTTCTGCTAACCTATCGAAAAGCAGTGCTGAAAAACTTATTGAATCTTCAATAGTAACCAAAGATGATGTTTTACTTTCTGATGCCAGAGCATTTTGTCATAACTTGATTTCTGAATCAACTCTATTGAATGAAGGTCATATTCAATCATTGTTGAAGATAAATGTTATCAGACGGCCATCAAAACCGACAGCTAACTCTAAAGTCAGACAAAAGAAATTTGGTAATCTTTATTGGTTTGTTTCTGCTTTTCCAATAAAAGATAGAACTTATGATAAAATAAAAGAGGATGTAGAAAGAACAACTACTGTCGTTTCAAATGAAACGAAAATCGATGAAGATGACATTAGCTTTTTAAGATGGAAGAACAATACTGAGTTTAGTAAGGCCGCAAAAGAGGGTGACCAAATTATTCTTCGTTTTAGTAATTCAGACAAAACACGTAGTTATATCTATCCTCCCTCGACAATATTGAAGAAGGAAGCTGTAGACGGTTATACATATTTTTACCATGACAATACGGATTCAGAAGAAAGAAAAATATCTTGGACAAAGTTTCAATCTTTTCTAAAGGTCACTGCCCTTGAAACAAATATGACAAATAGAATCAAGGTTGTCTCAGAAAATGATATCCAGAAATTGAAAACCTTATGGGACAAATGAAAAAGAAGCCCAGCACCTAACTACACCTTGCCTACCCCCACCCTCTCAAGATTCTTTGTACATCGCTATTGTCCTGGTAGTAGGTAATATAATCTAAGGCTTCTTCAACATTCATAATTTGAATATCGGTGGGTACAAAACCAAACCCTTTATACACCCCTGATTGGATCACTACAATACATTTCTCCTCTCTATTACG
>CAZUXM010000006.1:45838-48300 GCA_964624635.1 uncultured Candidatus Competibacteraceae bacterium | reverse complement strand
TTATTTTATCCCCTGTTTCCGAACGGATAAATTCCAGCGCTGCCCGTACTCTTTCATTATATTCTTCGGTATCTTCCTTGTTACAACAAACCCCTTTGCATTTTTCTTCTCTATACGCATAACAAGGTCCTCCCTGAGAAGTATCTATTCCGCAACATTTAGGACATAGTTCAAACTTCTCCATCAACTCAAATAAATAACTGCGTACTGCATCTAATGAATTAAACAACATCACCGGACTGAGGTTGTTTGTTTTTTTACCTATCACCAAACGATGTACATCCATTTGATCAACATAATCATATAAACAAAAGAATTTTCCGGTAAGTCGTTGCGCTTTGTTATACTTGGGAAAGTGCTTTTTTATTTCATCGCTTTCTAATAACAATGCTGCCAGTTCACTCCCGGTAATGGTATAACTAATATCATGCACCTCATGTAAAAACCGAAGCTTGGCTCCTTTGGAACCGGTAAAATGTTGATAGATGCGTTGCTTAATATTAATCGCTTTCCCAATATAAATTACTTTTCCTTCTGCATTAAAAAAATAATACACGCCTGTTTCTTCCGGTAAATTTTCATAAATCATTTTATCTAAATGCGGAGGAATAGTGGCTTCTTTTGATTTAGCATGAATGGCTTTGGAAATATGCTGATGTTGGTCATTTGCCAATAGAATCTCAAATAATTGAACGGTGGCTTCTGCATCACCAACAGCACGGTGGCGATCAGTAATATCAATCCCCAAATTAGCACAAAGATTTCCTAAACTGTACGAAGGAAATCCGGGTAATATGGCACGGCTCAATCTTACAGTACAAATTTTTTTACGTTTAAAATCAATGCCTGCATATTTAAATTCCTGTCGTAAAAAAGAATAATCGAAATTAACATTATGCGCTACAAAAATACAATCAGCGGTAAGGGTATCGATTTGCTCAGCGATGTTTTCGAACAAGGGAGCATTACTTACCATTTCATTGGTAATTCCGGTAAGGCCAGTTATAAAACGAGGAATTTCCATTTCAGGATTCACCAATGAATGAAATTGATCAATCACTTGTTTACCGTCATGAATAAACACCGCTACCTCCGTAATACGAGAATCGTTGGAAGTGCCTCCGGTAGTTTCAATATCAACAATGGCAAATTTCATGGCAATGGATGCTTGCCTAAGATAATAAATTTGTATTTTAGAATCATGAAAAAGACGATATTAATTCTGCAATTATTTTTTGTTGGTATATGTATTCATGCCCAATATACTGTTGAAGCATCGAAAGAACTGGATATGGGTGGGCTCATGCATAATGAATATGAAATAGGAGAAATTTTTGTTTATAATCATGGTTGTATCTGTACTACATGTAAAGAAGCTGATTTTGTATGTGTAAAATTACCAGATAGCCCCTTTAGCAGTATAGCCGAATGGTTAAAGGCACGACCTACTACCATCGTTGAATTTAGATTATACACCGAAATAAGAGGAAATACTGCCAGTAATCAAAAATATACAGAAAAAAAAGCGAAAGAATTATCAGACATTCTGGTTTCGTTGGGAGTACCTGCCACTCAATTTAGTTGCAAAGGTTATGGTTCATCTGCCAGAATCATGATTTCAGATGTTACAGGTAAAAAATCAAAATATGTTTTTAAAGCGGGGACTACACTGGATGAAAAATTTCTGAACAATATATTAACCAGTGTAAGTTATGATGCATTTGAAGATGGTCATCGCTTGAATAGAAGAATAGAAATGAAAATTATTGCGAAATAGAAAAGCGGGTCTTGCGACCCGCTTCCTAACCAAATCAATCCCAACTGAATAGTCAGAATTGATCAACCAACCAAAATTTTGTTCCGTATTAAGCCCGGAATCTTATGCTGTTTGTTTTTTAAATCCTTTTTCAGCTACCATACTTACTATTCCATTGAACCATCTTAACGGTAACATTTTTCTTAATATAATGAGCATAGGTCCCTGCCCTCCTACCGGATAACGTAGTTTATACGAAGTAGAATTAGCGGCTCTAAAAATGGTTTTAGCTACTACCAATGGACCGGGTGCATTTTTTTCAACGGCTTGGGTATTATCAAATACTGTTTTTTCGTAAGTATCATACCCTTTTACTGCAGGATTTGAAAATACATTCATTGACCTGGTATAAAAATCTGTTTTAATGGCTCCGGGTTCTACGTTTTTAACTCGTATATTAAAAGGACGCAATTCAAACTGTAAAGATTCTCCAAAACCCTCTAATGCCCATTTGGTACCGTGGTACAATGAATACAACGGGAAAGTAATTCTACCACCCATCGAGGTCACATTAATAATGGTTCCTGATCTTTTTTCACGAAAATGGGGAAGAATTTCTCTGATGACATTAAACACTCCAAATACATTGGTATCAAATTGTTTTTGAATTTCGGACGGTGATGCTTTTTCAAATATTCCTACCGCT
>CAZUXM010000006.1:32153-45825 GCA_964624635.1 uncultured Candidatus Competibacteraceae bacterium | reverse complement strand
CCATAACCAGCGTTATTCACAATAACATCTATGTTTCCAAAATCCTGTATGACTAGTTCAATTGCTTTTTTAATACTATCCGTATTAGTTACATCCAAGGCATATAACTTTAGGTTATCAGATTTTATAAAATCTGTTGCCTTTTCGGGCGAACGCATGGTTGCTGCAACATTCCAACCTTGTTGAACAAAATATTCTGCAGTTGCTTTACCAATTCCGGTAGAACTACCTGTAATAAGAACCGTTTTTTTTCGATTTGAGTTCATTTTAAATGAATTAATATTCAGTTATTAGTTAAAAAATTATTTCTTAATACTATCCCAAGCCATTTGCAGGGCAGCATCTATGGTTTGTTTATTATTTTTAATATTGCCTGCCACTATCATTTTAGTAATATCCAGAATAGGTCCGTTTACCTGCGCCAGCAAAATGGCATTATCTACATTCTTGATAAGTTTTTCCTTCTTACCACGATCCAATAATTCATATATAAGATGAATGGTTTGATGCGCCTCTTCTTTTTTCCTTTTATTATAATAATGGCTCATATAATACTGCTCAATAAATGCTGAGATCTGTCGATTTTCTAATGTAACCTGAAAATATTTTCTCCAAACGGCATCAAAAGTTTGCCTGAAAGGTTTGGTAAAATCTTCCTCCATTACATACTTCGAAGTCATTTGTTTTTTTAAATGCAAAAACAAAGCATTTACCAATGTTTCTTTATCCTTAAAGTATATGTACAAGGTCCCCGTAGCAATGCCTGCAGCTTTCGCCACATCACTCATCCTCAAACCGCTAAACCCATCTTTGGAAACTAATTTTAGGGTAGCAGAATAGATTTGTTCAATCTTATTTTCGTCTTTAGGCTTTGGCATTGATTTAAATTTCGTAACAAAGATATGATGGTTATACGTTGAATATCCCTTTTTAATGAATAAATATTCGTTAAAAAATATTACCCGCCTGATTTTGAATGAATTAAAGCCAGATAAATAGGCTTATTCAGATGCGATTTCTTTTTTATAATATTCCATCTTAATTTCACCATAAGAATAATGGTCACCCAAATGATTTTTAATCGGACTTAATTGTTCCGTATCCAACTCCATAATGGCATCAATAATTTCCTGCAATTTATCTTCATGCATAAACTCCAGAATGTCTAATTCGCCGGTACTTATATAATGTGCCAGATGTCCTTCAATGGTAGAAGTGGTCATTCCTCTTTCTGCAGCTATTTGGTCAATACTTTTGCCTTCTTTAAATAAATCGAAACTAATTTTATTGGTAGCTCCTTTTTCGCGTTTTTCAGTTTTAGGTTTCTCTCCTTTTTCAACTGTTGTATCTGAATCTGATTCAGGAGCAACCTGTTTTACAATCATCATCGCCTCCATCATATCCGTTTTATCAATCATACTTTGTACCATCCTCTGCGATCGGATGATATAATCCAGGTGATGGACAAAAAAAGTCTTTACCATTTTAAGATCTTTGATCTTCTTTTTCGCTTTTTTCTTTTTGTTCAACAGATCAATGATTTCATCTGTTTTATCTAAAAGCTTATTAATCTCCGTAGTAAAATAATTAACGGCTGCTTTTAATCTCTCATTTACTGATTGATGCTCATCATTAGCAGTATTGAGTAAGTATTGTAATTGCATTACAAATTTATCACCGGTAGTCTTTAACTCAAAAGTACTTCTTTTAATGCCTGCAATCATATCCGAAACATCTCCGGCATCCTCCATCAATAATAATTTTTTCTGAGCTACATATTCATCCAGCTTACTGATTAATTTATCCCATTGAAAACTTTTGATTACAGTATTTTTTATAAATACATCCTGTTTTTCGTTGAGTAGCTCTTCTAAAGAATCCCATTGTATGATATGGTCTTTGTATTTTAAAATTCTTTCATCCAACTGAATCGCTTTTTCGTGAATAGGTGAACTAAGTATTAATCCATCTAATCCTGTTAATCTACTCAACGCTACGTATACTTGTCCCGGTGAAAAAGAATCCACTGCATCAATCACTGCTTTTTCAAATGTAAGTCCTTGGCTCTTATGGATGGTAATGGCCCATGCTAAACGCAAAGGATATTGAGAATACGACCCCAATACTACTTCCTCGAGTACGTCTTTATCAGGATTATATTCATACTTGATATTGTCCCAGGTTTCTTTCCCCAACTCAATCACATCTTCATCGTTGCTACATTCAATGGTAATATTGGTTTCACTGATGTCGGAAATAGTACCTATTTTCCCATTATAATACCTTCTATCTTCTCCTTTATCATTTCGAATAAACATTACCTGTGCTCCCTTTTTTAAACGAAGCTCCAAATCTACCGGTAATGATTTATCATTAAACTCATCAATAATCTCTCCCTTAAATATAAACTCATCTGTTTGTAATTGATTTAAAGAGTTGGTATTGATTTTATCTGCTTTATAGTTATGGGTAGTTAATACTACTACCGAATCAGATTCATCCGGAATGAAATACGGATCATATCTTCTATTCAAATAATTGATATCATCTTCGGTAATTTCATTGTTACGAATGTTATTAAGTACTTCAATAAATCCTCTGTCACTCTGACGATAAATTTTAGTTAGCTCAAGGTATATGGGTGGGGATTTTTCAATCACCAATGCATCAAAAAAGAAAGGACTTTTATAATAGGAGCTCAATACATTCCACTCATCGTTTCCGGTTACCGGTGGTAATTGATATAAATCGCCAATATATAAAACCTGTACCCCTCCAAATGGTTCCCTTCGGTTATTACGTACATTTTGAAGTATGATGTTCATGGCATCTAACATATCAGCCCGCAACATGGATACTTCATCGATGACCAATAACTCTAATTCCTGTAATAACTCCCGTTTTGAAGCACTGAATCGGATATTACGTAACAAACCTCTGTGAGAAATAAATTTACCTGATTCAGTATCCCCAAATTGATCTTCATCAGGAATATAAGCTCCGGGAGGTAATTGAAATAACGAGTGAATGGTAACTCCTCCTGCGTTAATGGCTGCAACACCGGTAGGGGCTACAACTGCCATTTTTTTACTGCATTTTTCTTTGATGGAACGTAAAAAAGTAGTTTTACCTGTTCCGGCTTTCCCTGTAATAAATAATGGTTCATTGGTAAAATGAACAAACCGGGTAGCCAGGTCAAATATCTTTTCTTCGTTATTCACGAAGTAAAATTACTTGAATTTATTTCGGAGTAGCTTGTTTAGTGAGACGTTTTCTTAACAAACGATCAAAAAATGAATGGATAGGAAATATAGCCACTGCAACCAAGGCGTTGAGCGCCAATTTTAATGCAGGTTCTCCTTGGCTGTATTTATCAATGGTTGGATCAAACAACAATAACAAAAATTCAAATAATAGTAAAAAGGCAAAAAAACTAACTGCAGTAGCTACTGAAGGTTTTACTTTGACTACACCCATCAAAGTTACCATCAAGGCAATCAAAAAAAGGATAATAACGATACTGCTGTATTGAAGCAAATTTTTACGTCTACGTTTATCTACTTTAACCCTTTCATCAAACGCTTTTTTTTCTGTTTCAATCCTTTCTGCTTCTTTTATCTCATGTACAGCTTCCAACCTTCCCATTTCTTTACTTTTCTCACTATTAAAAATAATCTCATTTACCCTGTTATATTCTTTTTCACTATAAAATGCTTTTTGAAATTGGCCCGTTTTTTCATATACCTGTGATAAAAGTTGGTTTCTTCCTTTGATAAGATCCATTGCTTGAATTTCCTCTGCTATTTTTAGTGATTTCTCTAAGTATTTTTGAGATTCAGCGTAATTTCCCGTTTCAAAATAGATTGTTCCTAACTCTCCTAAATTAGTAGATACTCCATATAATAAACCTAATCTTTCATTGATTTCTAAAGCTAGTTTTATATACTTTTCTGACTCTTTGTAATTTTTAAGTTGTAAAAAAAGCGTGCTTAAGTTAGTATATACAATGGCAATATTATATTCATTACTATTTTCTCTTCCTTTTTCAAGCTCCAATGATTTGAAATTATACTCTAGCGATTTATTATAATCTTTCAGGGAGAAATAAGAAATGGCAATGTTGGTATAAATCTGAGCTACATTTGCATAATTTTTAATATGAGCATACAATTGAAGAGCCTTAAAATAATAATCCAATGCTTTGTTTTGTTCTCCTATGCGATAATATTCTATTCCTACATTGTTATAAGAAGTAGCTATTCGCATGATATCTTTTAAATCAATAAAACAATGGGATGATTTTATATAATAATTCAATGCTTGAATATATTCACCCTGACTATCATATACATTCCCTATATTGTTGTACGACATCCCGATTCCTAGGGTATCTAACATTTTGGTTTTGATTTCCAATGATTGCAAATGATACCACATCGACTTTGAATAGTCCGCTTTAAATTCATAAGCTATACCTATATTATTATAGGATATACCAATAGCCGTGAAACAAAAATCTTTGGTTTGGGTATCTCCTGTTTTATTTGCATTTTCTATTTTAAATAAGGATGCTTTAATAGTGAGTTCTGATATCACAATGGCTGTATCAGGGTTTTGATAAACCATGTTAGAACCTAAGTCATATAATTTTTTTAAACCTGATGTATCAATAGTATTCGAATAGACCTTTTGTCTTAATGAATCAAGTTGCGCCGAAATAACCTTAGGAAAAATTAAGGTCAATAAAAAAACAATAACGGTTAGGGCTGTTCTTGTTTTTTGGATCATGACCCAAATATAGGTCAATTTGATAAAAACTAAATAAAAGATTATCGGATAAGTGTTACGTTCCCTACAGATTCGTGGGAAACATCCATTTCGTCAACAACAACGATTTTATAAGAATATTTACCGGATGCTACCTCTTGGTTCGACATATTTTCACCTGCCCAACCTTTTGATAATGGTTCTAACCCATCTTGCGAAAAAATCATAGTACCGGTTTGATCGTAAATACTCATTTTTACACTCTTTATATTTTCTCCGTAAACAATAAATGTTTCATTTAATCCATCATTATTAGGCGAAAATGTGTTGGGGATAAAAACAGTATGTACGGGCTGACTATTTACATGAATAAACCCTTGTTTAGTGATAGAAGCTTCACATCCTTCAGGAGAAATGGCAGTTAATGTTACATCATAATCTTTGGTAGCATTGGCATATTGATATGAAGGATCCACTGCACTAGAGGTATAATAGTTTCCAAAGCTCCATAAGTAAGTTAAAACGGTACCTGAAGTGGTATTGGTAAATTGAACATTGTAAGGGAAATTACCATCTGTTTGAGATGCTGTAAAATCAGGAACCGGTACCTTTCCAATTTTAAGGTTTTTGGTAACTGTTTCAGAAAAACCATTGTAATATTGAACTGTTAAAGTTACCACATAATCTCCTGTGGTAGTATAAGTATATACCGGGCTCGCCTGATTACTGGTTACTCCGTTTCCAAAATCCCATAAATATGACTGAATATTTGACTCTAAACCTGAAGTACTAAAGGTTATTGCACGATTTTCACAATTGGAAGTATTGAGAATAGAACCTTTATTAGGATGTTTTTGAGAAATCAACCCTGAATATCTGTTATTAGATTGAGCATTCAATCCAACTGAACAAGCAAACAAAATAAATATGAATAAGGTGTAAAGGTTTCTGATACTTAATTATAGAGGACACAAGCGATGAATTAGTTGCATCCATACGTGAAAAAATATGAATTATAAATACTTATAAATCAATATATTAACGATTCCATCACATAAAGTACAGGTAAGCTATATATACCCTGTTTTATAATGAGAACATAATCAATACATTTGATTATGAGGAGAATAATATTACTAACCCTGTTCAGCATTATCGGATTGACAGCATTTTCTCAGGAAAATACTCAACTCAAAAGCATAAAGATAGACCCTCAAAACATTACCATTGTAAGAGACACTTTTGGGGTTCCGCATATTTACGGCATAACTGATGGCGAAGCGGCTTATGGACTTGCCTGGGCTCATGCTGAAGATGATTTCAAAACCATTCAGGTGAATATTTTAGGTGCCAAAGGAAGGTTAAGTGAAGTACAAGGCATTGATGGTGCGTTAATGGATTTGGTAGGACAGCTCATATTTGCTGATTCAACCATTAATCAACAATATGATACTGCTTATTCAGAAGAATTTAAACTGGTAATGAACGGATACATTCAGGGACTCAATAAATATGCAGAAACACATCCCGATGAAGTATTGTTACCCAATGTATTTCCAGTAAACCAACATGACCTCATTGAAGGATATATGGTGGCCATGACTCTTATTAGTGGGGCCGCATTTGATTTGGGTCGTATGTTTAATGGGAACATCATTAATCAACAAGGAAAAGTTAGTTACGGTTCCAACGGATATGCATTTAACAGTAGTAAAACAGCTGATGATAAAACTTATCTGAATATCAATTCCCATCAACCTCTCGAAGGAAATTTATCATGGTACGAATGTCATGTAAACAGTGAGCAGGGATGGAATATGTTGGGGGGAACTTTTCCCGGAGGCATATGTCCGTTTGTAGGTACCAATGAAAATTTGGGCTGGGCACATACCATTAATTATTCTGACTTAAGTGATGTATATCAACTCACCATGCATCCTACCAAAAAAGATTATTATAAATACGACGGGCAATGGTTAAAACTAGAAAAATATAAAGGGAAAATAAAAGTAAAATTAGGAGCCATTAAGTTACCCGTGAGCAAAACTTTTTATCGGAGTGTATATGGAGCTACTTTAAAAAATAAACATGGTTATTATTCCATCAGATTCCCAGCCAATATGAGTATCAAATATCCTGAGCAATGGTATAGAATGAATAAGGCCACCAACTTTAAGGAGTTTGAAAATGCATGCCGTATGCAGGGTCTCCCTGCCTTCAACATTATTTATGCTGATAAGGATGATCATATTTATATGCTCAGCAATTCACATGCACCGTACCGAAACCCCAACTATATTTGGAACAAGGTGTTACCCGGTGATACCTCTGCAACCAATTGGCCGGCGAACCAATATTATCCCATTGATAGTTTACCAAGTTATTTAGATCCTTCCTGTGGTTATCTTTTTAATAGTAACAATACCCCATTCAATGCAACTTGTGATGAAGAAAATTTAAAAGCTTCGGATTTTAATCCTACGATGGGAATACAGAAAAAAGACGTCAGCAGAAGTTTACGATTTAAAGAACTCATTAAAAATTATGACCAGATTACCTATCAGGATTTTAAAACCATTAAATCAGACTTAACTTTTCAAATCCCAATGTACACAAGGAACATTGAGGATCTAGATTTAATGAGGAATTTAGACCCTGAAAAATATCCTGAGATAAAAAACGAGATAGCTGCTATTAAAAGATGGAACGGAAAGGCAACTATTGACAATAAAGAAGCTTCAGTATTCTCATTATGCATCCAGTACTTTTTAAAATTCACCAATAAAAATAACACTACTGACTATAATAAAAATTTAGGTGAAGAAGTATTGGTGAAAGCTTTAAAATTTGCCAAAGCACATATCAAAAAATATTTCAAAGGAGAGATTCCTGCATTGGGAGATTTACAAAAACTGGTACGAGGTAAAAAAGAATTACCTCTTTGGGGGATACCTGAAACCATTTGCCAGATGTATACCGTTCCTCATAAGAAGGGAAAACTAAAAGGAGATTTAGGTGAATCATACATCATGTTGGTTCAATATGATAAAAACGGACCAACAATAGAAACCGTGAATTGTTATGGTGCTTCGAATAATGAAGGAAATCCACATTATGATGATCAGATGGAAATGTTTGTGAACCAACAATACAAAAAAATGACGCTGAATAAAGAAGAGGTTTTTAAATCAGCTACCAGAATTTATCATCCTCAATAAATTACGATGAATAAGTACACTTTTCATTTTACATTCATTTTTACTGTCATTAGTTTTTCGGTATTTATTTTATCCATTTCTCAAGGATGGTACGGTCCGCCGGCTGATAATGGTGGACATTTTTGTGAAGCGGTGCACGAAGGTTGGTGGGTACAACCCACCAATACCTGGTCGAATATAGGTGATATCATAGTAGGATTAGTTTGTGCCTGGCTGTTAACTTATAGAGTCAACTCAAATAAAAATGCTTTTTATACCAATTCATTTATTCCAAAATTCTATTGTGTATCTGCCGTAATGGTAGGCATTGGTTCTATGGCTATGCATGCAACAGAAACAAACATAGGTGGGCTCATGGATATGAATGGGATGTACATTTTATCGTCTTTTATTTTCACCTATTCACTGGTAAGATTATATCAATTAAAAGTTCCTGTATTTATTGGAATTTATCTTACTTGTATTACTCTGCTAAATATTGCAGGAACTTTTAAAACTACTTTGGGAATTGAGTTTTATCCGGGTAATACCGCATTTGGGATAGCATGTATTGCCGGGATTATTTTTGAATCTATGAATGTAAAAAAGAAAAAACTGAATATTCAATTCAAATATTCAGTTTTTGCTGCCATTAGTTTTGCTTTGGGATTTGTAGTATGGCAATTTGGTCGTGACGGGCATCCTTGGTGCCATCCTAATTCATGGTTTCAGTGGCATGGTGTATGGCACTTATCCAATGCATTGAGTATATTTTTTATGTTTAAATATTATACCAGTGAAAGAAGGACTTCTAACCTACATGATGTTAGCTAATTTAGATTTTATCATGTTATTTAAATAACTAAATTATCCTCTTTGTCAGACTGAGTTTGCCGAAGGCTACTCCTTAGTTTTTCCTTTAATTGAAGCTTCTACCATATCCCACATTTCTTTAGGTATCATGTTACCAACCCAGGTAAATTCACCACCATTTTGCATCCATTCTCCACCGTCAATAGTAATTACATCCCCGTTTATATAAGCAGAATATTCACTCATCAAATAGGCTGCTAAGTTCGACAATTCTTGATGTTCCCCCACTCTTCCTACCGGGATTTTTGAATTAATATCTAATGCTTCTAAAAACTCCTTCGGAAATAATCTATCCCATGCTCCTTTAGTTGGGAATGGCCCCGGTGCAATAGCGTTAAAACGAATTCCATATTTTCCCCATTCAACAGCCAGTGATTTTGTCATAGCCAATACTCCTGCTTTTGCACATGCACTGGGTACTACATAAGCACTACCTACCCATGCATACGTAGTAACAATACTAACAACATTCGCTTTTATTTTATTTTCAATCCAATATTTACCCAATGCTAACGAACAATTATACGATCCTCTTAAAACGATGTCCACAACCGAGTCAAACGCTCTATGGCTTAATCTTTCAGTAGGACTTATAAAATTACCGGCTGCGTTGTTTACTAAACCATTAATTTGTCCGTATTTAGCTACCCCTTGTTTAATTACATTTTCTACTTCATCATAATTACGAACATCACAAGCATACCCAACAATGTTTCCTCCGGTTTCAGCTTTTAATTCTTCTACAGCTTTTTCAATTTTTTGAAGATTACGACTGCAAATAATTACGTTGGCACCCAATTGAAGAAAATATTTCGACATTGCCTTTCCTAGTCCACTACCACCCCCTGTTACCAATATGGTACTTCCTTTCAAACTTCCCTCTTTAAGCATTGGCTCTGTATAATTTGGCATAACAATGAATTTTTTAGTTGTACAAACTTAGTTATTTTTGATACATTGTAATCAACTGAAAATACCAATTCATGGGCTATTTGTCTATTTTACAAACAGGTTTCGGAAGCATCAAGGATATCATTGAGGGGCTTACCAAAATCAAAGATCTTAAAACAGAGAAATCAGGGCTAAAAAGCATGCTACTCATCGAATTAGAGTTGAATATCTCATTACTGGTGTATGATTATATCGAAAATGACCTGGATGAAAAAACAACTATTGAACAGTTAAAAATCACAGCCATTCAACAAGCATTTGAAAAAGACTTCGATTTTAATAAACTCAAAAAAGGAAAAATAAAAGCAGATATATTACCAAAGGATGAATATTACCTCAAGTTCAAAACAGATGATGCTGAAAAATTATTCAGAAAGGTACATATCAAAATCAATGAATTAAAACGAAGTATTGAGTTATATGATGCTTTTAGTGAAAAAAAATTAAGATTAAATGTAAGGCTCAAAAATCTATTGAAGTTGTTATTGGTAACTGCTAAATTTGTATCCAGTTAATATGCGTGATCAGCAACTCATAAAATTTCTTGTAACGGCGCTGGCTATATTTTTATCAGCCATTCTTTTGCCTGGGATTGATGTTGCCAATATATGGGTTGCGATGTTGTTGGCAGCTATTCTTTCTTTACTCAATCGTTTTGTAAAACCTATACTGGTATTATTAACCATTCCTGCCACTATTTTTACGTTGGGTTTATTTTTGTTTGTAATCAATGGGGTTATCATCTTTATTGCTGACTGGCTGGTTCCTGATAACCTTTTTAGCGTTAGAAACTTCCTGATGGGTATCGTTTTCAGCTTTATGATTGCATTTACGGCGAGTGTATTGGAAAACTTACTAGGAGTACAGAAGGTTAATAAGTAAAAAATTACCCGAGAGCCCCTTCGCTTCGCAGAGGAGACTTATGGGTGAAAAAAATAAAAAATCCTGTTACCTAAGCGATAACAGGATTCCTGAAATAACTGAAAATTATATCTTATCATTATAAAAGAAGAAAAAGAAAAATCCAGCTAACCAATCTATACGGATATTATCCCCTTCTCCAATTCTGCTTCCGTTATAATACACATCTCCATCAGATTCTACCTGACCAATGCGTGAACCGTTTTTATATACATCACCATCACTTTCTATCTGTCCCACTCTTGATCCACTCAAATATACATCACCATCTGATTCAATCTGACCAATACGAGAACCATTTTTGTAAACGTCCCCATCTGATTCAAATTGACCTACTCTACTCCCACTGATGTAAACATCACCATCACTTTCAATTTCACCAATACGTGAACCTTTATAATAAACGGATTGTGCAGATACCTGAGAAACTACAATGACAGTTAGAGATACTAAAATTAAGATTGCCTTTTTCATATATAAAATTTAAAAATTAAACATTTGTTTTACTTCGTAAAATCCTTTTTTATCCGCTATCCATTCAGCAGCCAAAACAGCACCTAATGCAAATCCTTTCCTGTTATGAGCTATATGTTTTAGTTCAATAGTATCAATATCACTTGAGTAGGATACAATATGTGTACCGGGAACATTTTCAATTCGATCGGCTGTAATACTTAATTCGTTTTGTTTACCTGAAACATGATCGACCCAATCTGTTTTTCTATCCAGTTTTTCAATAACATCTTTTCCTAACGTAATAGCAGTACCACTGGGAGCATCTAACTTTTGTGTATGATGAATTTCATGAATGGAAACATTGTAATCAGGTTGATTATTCATGATTCCGCCAAGATATTTATTCAATGCAAAAAATATGTTTACCCCAACACTAAAGTTACTTCCGTAAATAAGGCTTCCGTTTAAATTATTTACCAATTCATGAACGGCACCCACCGAATCATGCCAACCTGTAGTACCCACTACTAATGGAACACCGGAATTCATTGCAAAATGAATATTCCCCATCACAGCATGCGGAGTTGAAAAATCAATCAATACATCACAGGCTTTTATATCGGCATCGGTAATTACGTTCCTGTTATTTTCATCAATCTTTAAAGGAACTACATGACCTCTATGCAAAGCGATTTGTTCAATCTCTTTGCCCATTTTACCATAACCTAATAAGCCAATTTTCATAGTGTAAATATAATTTTATACACCGAAAAAAAAGAAAAAATAATCAGAGTTATTTTAAAGTTAATGTAAAACTGAGCCCAACAGCAGGCTGGTTATAAAAAGCAGTATTAAAGGTGGCCGGTTCTATCTTCATTGATAAATTAGGACCAACATCAAAAGTAGATAAGTGAGCATCTACCGCAGCATCAACAATATTAAGTGTCCATAAAACAGCCGTCACGATAATCAAAATATTCCTGCCTCTTTCATAAGTATCTCGTTGTAATCGAAGGCTGTTTGGATTGTAGGCATATTGTTCAAAGCCGGGCTTAATTACAGAATCATTGGCCCAGGACCTGAATGCATCCCTAAACTTAATGTATTGTATATGTTGATCTACCATAAAATATCCTGAGGTTCCAATAGCCCCCCAAACAATGGGTAATTTCCAATATTTACGGTTATAAATCTGTCCTAATCCCGGTACAAATCCACTCATCAAAGCAGCTTTCCAGGGCACAGTAGCTTTTTTAATCTTGTGAGTTTTCTTTTTATCAGTAGTTGAACTATCGGTAGTAATTTTTAGCGAATCGTTCGTATTAGTCGTTTGTGCCGATAAAAAAAATCCTGTTTGCGACAGAGTCACAAACAGGAAAAACACTACGGCACGTGTTATTTTAATATGGTCAAAAGTGCGCCTGGCACGTGTTATTTTAATATTAGCTATCTTCTTTGAAAAATTATTTTTCAAAACACTCGATGATCTTTTCCAATTCTTTTTCATTTGAAAAATCGATGAGGATCTTTCCACTGCCATTTTTGCCTGATTGAATACTTACTTTTTTCTTTAAAATATCAGTAAGTTGTTGGCTGTAAATGGTGTACTTTTCGGTCCAATCGGCATTAGTAACGTCAGAACCTGAAATTTTAGTATTAGAGCCTGAAGATTTTGTACGTTTCCCTGCCATTGTCTTGGCAATCTCCTCTACCTGACGTACAGAAAGGTCTTCATTCAATATCTGAGTTAATATCTCTAATTGTTGCTCTTCAGTACCTGCATTAATAATGGCACGGGCATGTCCCATACTTATTTTACCTTTCTTAATGGCTACTTGTACTTCAGTAGGCAACTTTAATAAACGTAAGTAATTGGTAACGGTACTTCTGTTTTTAGCAATTCTTTCTCCTAATTTCTCCTGGGTAAGGCTACATTCGTCAATCAAACGCTGGTAGCTTAACGCCACATCAATAGCATTTAAATCTTCACGTTGAATATTTTCTACCAACGCCATTTCTAGCATCGCCTGATCATCAGCAGTACGGATATATGCAGGAATCTCAACCAATCCTGCTAATTGAGAAGCTCTGAATCTTCTTTCTCCGGAAATTAATTGAAATTTATTTTCGTCTAGTTTACGAAGAGTAACCGGTTGAATAATTCCAAAGGTTTTAATAGATTCAGATAATTCCTGTAAAGCTTCCTGTTCAAACTCATTACGAGGTTGAAATGGATTTGCTTCAATATGTTTTACTGGTACCATGGCTACTGAACCATTAGCACCGGTAATATTTGTTGTAGTTGTTGTTTTTGCTTTTGGAATTTCCAAAACATCATCACTTCCTCCATTGAGCAGCGCGTTTAAGCCACGTCCCAATGCTTGTCTTTTGTTAGTTGCCATCTTCTAAATCCACTAATTTTTTTTTCGGTGTTTCACTTTTTAATAAATCATTTTTTTGTAATACTTCACGGGCAAGATTCAAATAACTTTGAGCTCCTTTTGATT
>CAZUXM010000006.1:16808-32143 GCA_964624635.1 uncultured Candidatus Competibacteraceae bacterium | reverse complement strand
ATTCAGCATCAAACATAATTACTGATTCACCAAAACTTGGCGCTTCTCCTAAAGTAGTATTACGGCTAACAATAGTATCAAATACCATGTCCTGGAAGTGAGTTCTTACATCCTCTACCACCTGATTTGATAAACGTAAACGTTTGTCATACATGGTTAATAAAATTCCTTCAATTTCTAAATTCTGGTTCAAACGACTTTGAACAATTTTGATGGTATTCAATAATTTCCCTAACCCTTCCAAAGCGAAATATTCGCATTGTACCGGAACGATTACTGAATCAGATGCAGTTAATGCATTCACAGTAATCAAACCTAAGGATGGAGAACAGTCAATAATGATAAAATCATATTTATCTTTTATTTTATCAATAGCAGCTTTCATCATATGTTCTCTGTTAGGTCTGCTGATTAATTCAATTTCAGCACCTACCAAATCAATATGAGCCGGCATGATATCCAAATTAGGAGTTTTAGTTTTTAAGATGATATCAGCAGGTTCTACTTCATCCAATACACATTCGTAAATACTATGTTTTATGGTTTTATGATCAAACCCTACCCCACTGGTAGCATTTGCCTGTGGATCTGCATCAATAATAAGTGTTTTGTATTCTAATACGGCTAAACCTGCACTAAGATTAATGGCAGTAGTGGTTTTTCCTACTCCTCCTTTTTGATTAGCTATTGAAATTACTTTTCCCATTTCTTTTATGTTGTTAAGTAGTATGTTTTTGGTTGATTGTTGGTTCAAAATTAATGGAATGATGAGTTTTATCTTCATCCAACAACTTCCATTTTTTGAACACAGGTCTCTGATAAATTCATGAAAAAAGTTTATCAACCGATGATAAAGAGGATTTTACAGTTATATATATAAAACTAAATATCAATTACTTACACATAAACTCTTCAACAAAAAAAACAGGAAAGTTATGAACCGATTTCTGTAACCCTTGTTGTTAGCTTTTTTCAGCGAAAAAAAGTTTGGCACATTCATTTTAATTTCAGTTAATAACCTGTTTAAAACCGAACAAGGGTAAAATCACAAAAAACAACCATATAAAATCAAATAGTAAATGTTTATAGTAGTTTCACGTGTTTATTCGAATAAATATTTTTAATAAATAGGAACTCATGAGCTCGCCGCTTCCAGCGGCTCGGTTCACAAACTTAAGACAAGGTCATTTGATCCATTTTGGTACTTTTGGGATATAAATAATCGATTATGATTCAACCGTATTTGTTCCTGAGCCTTTACTCTATTTGCATGTTTGTATTAGTTATTTTATGGCTACAATCAGGCATTGATAAAATAACTGATTTTAAAGGAAACTATGATTGGATTAAAGGACAGTTTTCTAAAAGTCCTCTAAAAGGAGTTACTAAACTATTATTGATCAAGCTTACCTTTCTTGAACTTAGTGCAGGATTAGCCGGTATTGCCGCTATAGTGGAGATATGGGTTTTTAAGAGCTGGAATTTCCCATTTATAGCCTGTTTCTTATCAATGGCCTCTTTATGTGCTTTATTCTTCGGACAAAGACTTTCAAAAGAATATGGAGGAGCTGCCAGCTTAATGGGATATATGACATATACATTACTATTAACATTCTTTACATTTTTTGTTTTTATTGTTACAGCACAAAGAGATGTTTTAAAAGAATTTTTAATTGGCTAAATGATTGTACAAACGGGTCATGACCCGTCTATGCTTGCATAACAAATCGAAATAATCATTAAAAACAAGGGCGCAATACAGCCTATAGGTCTTTTACCAATTTTTGCCTACTATATCATTGGGCATCTCCCTTAAAATGATTACTTTCGTACCCCCCGCAAAAGGCGGGTTGATGCCATGTGGGCCAAAATATCTAACATCATATTACGTAACCGGATCCTTATACTTTCAATAGTGGGGATTATTACCGTGGTGATGTTTTATTTTTCACGTAGAGTGGAAATGAGTTTTCAAATGGCTCAAATTCTTCCACCCTCTGATAAAACCTACCAGGATTACAAAAAATTCCAATCAGTATTTGGTGAAGAAGCTAATACCATTATCCTCTCTATTAAAGATCCCGGATTTTTTCAGAAGGATAATTTAAAAGCATGGATGGAATTCGAAAAATCAATTTTGGACATTCAATATGTTGACTGGACCCTTTCGCCTACCAGCAGTTTTACATTAACACTCAATGACTCTTTAAAAAAATTCGAGAATAAACCTCTTATAAAACAAATCCCTACCACTGATGCCGAAGCAGATAGTATAGGAAAAGTATTTAAAGATCTTCCATTTTACCAGGGTGTATTATGGAATCCTGATTCAAGTGCTTACATTATGTTAGCGGGTTTAGATGAAGCAGTGATTCATAAAAAGAAACGAAGTGAAATTGTTGATTCCATTCGTAATAAAGTAAAAGCATTTGAAACTAATCAGGGAAAAGATATTCATCTCTCCGGTTTACCTTTTAATCGTACTGATACAGTTCAACGTGCCCGAACCGAAACTGTCTTATTCACCGTATTGGCTGCTGTAGTATCATCCATCATTCTCCTCATCTTCTTTAAATCAATGAGAGTACTCGCTGTAACTTTATTACAGGTAATGATTGGTGTAGTTTGGTCGTGGGGCACCATGGGAATGTTAGGCTATAGTATTACCTCCGTTACGGGTATCATTCCTCCGTTGCTTATCGTGATTGGTATTCCGAATGCTGTTTATATGGTTACTAAATACCAGCAGGAATTTTTAAAGATTGGAGATAAAATAAAAGCTCTGCATAGAATGATGGAGAAAACGGGCAGAGCCATGTTCCTCATCAACATCACCACTGCTGTTGGATTTGCTACTCTTATTATTACTCCGGGTAAAATGTTGATGGAATTTGGGGTAGTAGCTACCATCAATTGTATGCTATTATTTTTCCTTTCATTGGTATTAAACCCTATTCTATTTAGTTATTTACCTAACCCAAGTGCTAGACATACAAGGCACCTTACCAACAAACGATCTAATTTCTTTATTGAGTTTCAAGTCAATCTGGTACAGAAATACCGCCCTGCAGTATATATAATTGCTATTGTACTTACCATTGCTTCAGTTATTGGTATGGTAAGAATAAAACCTTCAGGTAAGGTAGCAGATGATGTTCCTAAACATTCGGATACTTATCGCGACATTACTTATTTCGAAAATAATTTTACCGGTATCATGCCTTTTGAAGTAATGATTGATACCAAAAAAGAAAAAAGAGTTATTTTAAGTGGAAATCTCTGGAAAAAAGTAGATGAGTTACAAGACTCGATTGAATCTTTAGGTATGTTTTCACATCCGGTTTCGTTGATTGAGATTATGAAATATGGGAATCAAGCATATTATAAAGGAAATCCAAAACAATATGCAGTCCCTAATCAATTTGATAAATCAAAAGTATTGGATTATTTCAGACGAGGAATTGGTAACAGAAATGACTCAACCATGGGTCAAACTCAATCTTATTTAGATACTACGTGGAGATATGTTCGTATTCGTGCCCAAATGAAAGATATGGGAACCTACGAAATGGATGCTGTAGTAAAACGAATAGAACAACAGGCGAAAACTGTTTTTGCTGATGAAGATGTGGAAGTTACTATTTCAGGAGCCAGTGTAGTAATTTTAAAAGGCACTCAATATTTATTACAGAATTTACTTTCTTCCATCTCTGCAGCTATTATCATTATCGCATTAATGATGGCAACCATGTTCAAAAAATTAAAAATGGTCGTCATTTCTTTAATTCCAAATGTACTTCCCTTAATATTTACTGCCGGAGCCATGGGATTTTTTGATATTCCATTAAAAGCGTCTACTATTATTATTTATGGTATTGCTTTTGGGATTACTGTCGACTCAACCATTCACTTCCTGGCTAAATATCTTCAGGAGCTCAAATATTACAAAGGGGATATCTACCAATCAACCATTACTTCGATTAGAGAAACAGCCTTAAGTATGGCATATACTTCATTGGTATTGTTTTTCGGTTTTTCTGTATTTATTGCGTCAGATTTTGGAGGAACCAAAGCCTTGGGAATCCTTCTTTCGTTTACCCTGCTTACAGGATTCTTCTGTAACCTCATTTTATTACCGTCACTATTATTATCATGGAGAGGTAAAAAGAACAAGGATAAAGATTACGATAAGTATGCAGTTATTGATGATGATAATGATCATGAAGAACAGGTAAACAATGAGGTCTCCGATCCAATCTAAAACTTCGTAGCTACTACTACCGGCTTTTTAAAAGAGAGAATTTCTCCATTCAGATTGATGAGTTCAAAATACACAATATGAATCCCTACATTTACTTTGGCTCCATCATTGTCGGTTCCATCCCAGGTAAAACTTCCTGAAGTGGCCAACGATTGATTGTTTACTACATCTTTTTCCAATCTTCCAGCCTGATCATAAATTCTAATGGAAGCTATATAACCTCCATTATCTAACTGGTAATAGAAAGTAGTGATGTCCTGATATCCATCTAAATCCGGTGAGAAAATTTCAGGCACAATGGTAAAATCATCCGAAATAATGACTGCCGGAGAAAATTGTGAATTTTGATATCCGGGTGTTCCATAACCAACCGTAGAAGCTGCCGAATGCCAGTTCATAGAATTTTGTGTAGGTGCATTCATATCTACTCTCTCCAATGAAACTCCATCTGTTGAACCTAAGACACTAAAATGCATATCCTCATTATATGCAAACATATCTATCCATTGTTGATTATAAGCAGATATACCTACGGTACCCGAAGCATTGGCAAAATCGGGTAACGAAACAATATCCCAATAAGAAGTAGAATCAGGCGTATGATAACACCCCATTACTTTTTCATGATTCTCCGAAATAAAAACATATTCACCGGGATGTATCAACACAGATCGGTTGTGAATAGCCGAATAGGTGGTTAACAAATGTGACGTTGTATCTCCTTCACCTAATATAAGTAACGACATATCATAAGAATCATTCCCTCTATTATAAATTTCTACATAATCAATACAATTAGTAGTTGGATCAGCTAATACTTCATTAATTACAATATCAAACGTATCAGGAGTAACCGGAATTGAATAAGGCAGTGAATCTAATAACGCTATATTGCCTGAACAATCAGTGTAATTATTTAAGCGAATGTAATAAGTTGAATCAGGTAAAATAGGGTTTTGTAAAATCACTATATATTGATCCAATAAAACAGAATGATAGGCAAGATAAGTAGGCGTTCCATTAGACAATGAAATATCAGCCAATGTAAAACTGTTAGGCAATATAGCCTCATCAAAATATAAAGTAACCGTGTCATTGGTTAATGACAAACCTGTTTTGATAGGATGTGGTTTTACATAGTCAGTGATGGTTTGTGTATATGAATTTTTTCTCCCCGGAGTGCCTCCAGAAGGATCATTCGATGCTGTCCAGTTAGGATTTCGTAAACAAGGCTGAGTAATATCTATCATTTCCAACGACCAACCTCCATCATCTTTACCTGGCACATCATAAAATGTAGATGCATATTTTGCGGTATGTATAAGATCGCCTGATGCATGATATACCTCAATAATTCCTGACTCATTAGTTAAACCGCTGAACGATGGAATACCTACTATATTTAATACCGGAAAAAGAGAAACATTATTTTCATGTACTATCACAATAAAACTATCTGCAGGAATAGAAACATTAGGTAATAAAAAATGATTTCCATTCACCACCAGAGTCCACCCGTTGATGCTTAAAGGAAATGGTTTTGTATTTCGTAATTCAATATATTCAGAAGCAGGTAAACCAATAGAAGGAGTTTCATCAATCATTAATTCATGAATTAAGATATCAAATAATTGAGGAGTGTAATTAATAATACCGGTTATCAATGGAGAACTAATAACATTCCCATCACAATCACTCATGGGTGGTGAAAGTGTAAGATCAAAAGAGGTATTTACAGGTAATGGTAAGCCCAATGTAAGCAAACATGAATCAGGAGATAAGACATTAACTGAAGATAAATTTTGTAAAGTAATATTGGTCATATTAAGACCCAACACATCCATCCACTGATTAAACACCACCAAAATATGTGTACTATCAATCCAAAAGGTATTGATAGCAATAGGGACTTGAGTAGTATCGAATACAGAATTTTCTGCTCCCGGAGTTCCACCTGTAAAATCAAGCGAAGCTCTCCAATTATATTCCTGCATACAAAAATCCAACGGATTAATTCTTTCCAAGGTAAAACCACCATCATCTCTATCCACATCATGATACCAACCCATTGTGTAATCAATGACATCAATCACTACACTCCCTGTATCTAAAATTTCAACATTTACACCCCCATTGGTGAGTCCTGGAAATGATGTAACTCCAATTTTTTTAACGGATGAAGAAAACAAAGACGTATCCCCAACATCAGTAATAATTACAAAATTTCCTGGTTGAATAATATACGGAGGTAAAATTTTATTCGTGGTCCCTACTCTTAATGTCCACTGATCAAGATTTAGCGGATAGATTGAATTATTTCGAAGTTCAACAAACTCTGCATCGGGCAATCCAACCGATGGTGTAGGATCAGCCATCACTTCGTTGATTACTATTTCTCCGGGAACCGTAATATGAAGTATAAATGGATAATTGATTAAAGTAGCTGTATTTCCACTCAAATCAGTAAGTGATGTAACGGATAAGTGATACAACGTATTAGTTAAAAAACTACCACTGGCAGTGATATTAATTTTTTTACTGTTCAAACTATCTTCTACCACCGACAATACACTTAGTCCATTATCTAAAGTAAAATTTACAGGATTAAGATCCGAGGAAAGTACCGGTTCATTAAGAATAATTGAAAGTTGATTTGCAGAGGCTGAATGAGAAATAATAAATGGATCGGTAGCATCACCCCAATTAGTTCCTGCAATCAATACATCATCAAAGAAAAATTTATCGGATCGGGTACTGGTATATTTACAATAAGCTCCAGTAAAATAAGATTCATTTACGGCAGCATCATCGAATGTACCAAGCGAAGTAAAACTACTTCCTCCAGTGGAGTCTACCAATAACTCCCAAATAGTTCCTGTTCGTGTTACTCTAACTCTGGTGGTACAGGTAGCTACATTAAGCATATCATCTGGTCCATCAATAATTTTTGTAGAGGTTCCGTTCACTACTTTATACAAACTCACTTCATCAGTAAGTCTTCCTAATTCCACATAATATCCATTGATATTAGTTGCATTAAAATTACGCTGATCAGATACCAGATAAAACCTGCAAAAGTTAGAGGATGAAGGATTAAAAACCATTCGGTTATAAAACTCCCAGGAGGTATTAATCATAGCAGTTGACGGAGTACTTAAAAAAGCAACATCCGTAACTACGGGGGCATTGAGCCAAAGTTCGTTAGCTGCGACTTCAAATTTTGAAGTATCGCCTTTCCATACAGGATTGGATGTAAAGTTTCCGTCACTAAAATCATCATTTACCTGAGCAAAGCATATGCTTGTCAAAAAATAAAAAACAAATAATACAGATGAAAGGTTGGTAATTTTCATTCTTGAGTCTGATATTTAAAAATAAGAAAAAATATGCATGTATGAGTTAAACAATTAATTTTGATGCATTAATTATCAGTTATGAAAATTGCAGTAGTAGGCGCCACCGGGTTGGTGGGTACAGAAATGCTTAAAGTATTGGCAGAAAGAAACTTCCCTGTAACAGAACTAATTCCTGTGGCCAGCGAAAAATCGGTTGGTAAAAAACTATCATTCAAGGGAAAGGAATATACTGTGCATTCTATGCAACAGGCCATTGATGCTAAGCCTTCTATTGCTCTATTTTCAGCCGGAGGTGATACTTCAAAAGAATGGGCACCCAAGTTTGCAGAAGCTGGCATTACTGTTATTGATAATTCCAGTGCATGGAGAATGGACCCTTCTAAAAAGTTGGTGGTTCCGGAGGTAAATGCACATGTACTTACCAAAGAGGATAAGATTATTGCTAATCCAAATTGTAGTACCATTCAAATGGTAGTGGTATTAGAGCCATTACATAAAAAATATTCAATTAAAAGGATTGTAGTTTCTACTTATCAATCTGTTTCAGGTACCGGAGTAAAGGCGGTAGATCAATTAATGAATGAAAGAAATGGAATCAAAGGCGAAATGGCTTATAAATACCAAATAGACCTGAATGCCATTCCTCAAATTGATGTATTTCTTGAGAATGGGTATACTAAAGAGGAAATGAAAATGGTAAATGAAACCCGTAAAATTATGGGAGATAACAACATCCAATTAACCAGTACTACAGTAAGGATCCCTGTTATCGGGGGACATTCGGAAGCTGTAAATATTGAATTCGAAAAAGAATATGAATTAAGTGATATCAAGAACATTCTGATGGGCACTAAGGGTATCATCATTAAAGATGATCCTTCACAACAATTATATCCTATGCCTATAGATTCACATGGTAGGGATGAGGTATTTGTAGGACGTATTCGTAGAGATGAATCACAACCCAAAACAGTAAATATGTGGATAGTGGCTGATAATTTAAGAAAAGGAGCTGCTACTAATGCAGTACAAATTGCAGAGTATTTATTAGAAAAAGGAATTGCATAACAACTCAACTGAAGTGAACTAAAACAAAAAAGCCACCTATGCAGAGTGGCTTTTTTGTTTATTAGATATTGTTTGAATTATTGTTCCCAAACATCATGTTCAAACTTGAAGAGGATATCTTTGATATTCTCTGCTTCAAGAAGAGCATCAATACCTTTGGTATAGTCAGCAATTCTACGATCATAAGTATTATCTACTTTATAAATCAAACTATTAAACATTCGTTTCATGAACAAGTCATCATAAGTAATTCTGGATCCGAAGTTATATGGGTTATATACCTCTTCGTTAATCAATACTTTACGCAACTCAGGGAAGTAAACCCAACAAATAGGAACTAACCCTTGTAATTGCATAGTATTAGGGTCATACACCTTCATACGAGGTTGAATACCAAGTATACGAGGCTCCATAACAGATCTTTGTTTATCAAAGTACCAATCTTCTTTCAAGTTAAACTCAGTAACATCATCCGGGTTAAACTCTTTTACGAATACCGTATCATGGTAATCATAAGGAGGATAAGGATATTGTACCTGAGTAGTATCTCTTGATGAACCGATTTCTCCGATTTCAGCAACAGTCATCTCAATTTTAAAGTCATCAGAGGTATAACCATCATAACCTTTTACTCTTGGAGGAGTAGTTTGAGTACCTAATAAAGCTTCTCTCATTATATAAATAAGGTTCTTACGAAGATTAGTAGGAACTTTTGGATAATAAAGCGGCTGATTAATCTTCTCACGAAGGTCAATCTTTCTCCAAATCCTTCTGGTGTACATCACATCTGCTTCACGCAAATATGAATATGGCACCATTCTACGGTTAGGATAGTGATTCTTATCATAATAACCATCACGAGGAGAGTTATCAGGATTTAAGATGATACCACCCTGAGCAAACAAACCTGTCAATCCTGACAAAGTAAGTGCTAAAATGATGATGATCTGTTTCATGTTTATGGTGAATTTAAATTATTGTATTTTGAATGATGCTGAAGCCGATCTTCTGTCACCGCCCGGAACTGTCATCTTCACACTCGAGAAGCTAACTGTAGTTCCACGACCAAGACCTCTGATCTTAGATGCAACATCACCAGGAATTTGGTTACCTGAACATTGTTTTACGTAATAATCACCTCCAAGTTTGAAACCAACTTCAAAGCTTGTGATAGTAGAGTAAACGTCAAAGTCAAAATCTTCCATACGTGGGATCAATGGAGAACCAGAACCTGCAGCAGCAGAAACCATACCACCGTCTGTTTGGTTAGCCCAAGTAATCTTTGGAGTAGGAACCGGTTTAACACGGAACTTGTATGCACCCATACTTGTTGATTTACCGTCAGTTGTTTTAGCTGATACAGAGATAACAATTTCCTTGCCAGCCCCTGGTTTAACCACATATTTACCGTTTCCACCTGACATTGAACCACCTGAACAGTTTACACTGATCTGGTTAGGAGCAACACCCGGTACTGAAACTTCAATTGGGTTATCCAAGCCTTTATACATAACGTTCATTTTAGTAGCAGATACTGTAGCAGAAGGAGGAGCTACGTTATATTTAGTATTAGCTACATAAGGAGTTTCTGCACCTGTAACCGGATTAACGATTTTAATAGCAACTCCGAAAGTTCTTTCACCTGCACCACTTGCCGGAACTGAAATATAACCTTTACCATTGATGATTTTATCATCAGGAAGATCTGTTCCACCCGCTACTGCTCCGGTTAAAGAGTCAGCAGAAGCTCCGTAAGTGATTTTTGGTTTAACTGCAGTTGAATAGGCTGCTAAGAAAGCTTCTGCTTCGAAGTTTGAGCCTGAAGTAACGAAATTAGATTTAGGAATAATCGCAGCCATTACCGCATCAAATTTGAATGAGGTAGCTGAAATTTGATCCCATAAATAAGTCAATACTTCTGATTCAGCACCACGAACAATGTTCTGCCATTTGGTTAATTCCACCAATGCAGCTGATTGAGGTTGATGGTAGAAATAGAACATTTCCCAAGTACTGTGATTGTCACCACCCTCACCTTCTGCACCTTTTGGAGGCTCAGTGTTGATCATGGCTAAATTCTTTTCGATTTTTGCTTTGTTTTTAGCATCAACGAAAGTAAGAAGTTTAGTTTTATAGTCTTCTAATTTCTTTTTTAACTCAGCTGCTTTTCCACTTGTTCCGGGAGGGCTGCTGGTTCCAAAATAATTAGTAGGTCTATCATAGTCATCCTTACGATCTACTTTGAAAGGATCTTTGATTCTTTCTTTCGCTTTTTCCTCATCACAACCATCAGTGGCCATCACCATTTCAACTTTCATTTTTTCAATGAAGTCACAAATTTCAAGTGATAATTTTCCAACCTGAATAGCTTTTTCATTCAAATCTTTACGTTTTTGATCTTTAGGATTTGTAGTTACCTCAGTAGCAAACAATGCTCTGGTACCTTCGTTTTTACTCATCAAGTTTTCATTTTGTTGATTTAAACCGATGTTTACAACCACGAAAGCGTGTAGTACTTCTTTAGATATATTTAAGGCTAAGAGAGCTGTTAACACGAGGTACATCATGTTAATCATCTTCTGCCGTGGGGACTGTTTACCACCTGCCATTTTTCTTTAGATTTTAAAGGTTAAACAAGTTGTAAATTAAGCGTTAGGACGGAAGTTCATAGCTGATAACATGTTACCGTAAACAGTATTCAATGCAGCTAAGTTTTGACCTAATACATGTATCTCCTCTTTGTATTTCTTAGTATCTTCAACTGAAGCACTTAAATATTTAAGTAATTCATTGATGTTAGTATAAGCCTGAGCTGAACTTTCAACATATTCTTTAGAACCTTGGATCTGTAATTCATAAACTGAATTAAGAGCTGAAAGATTTTTAGAAACTCTTTGTAATTGCTCACCGTAATTCTGACCGTCTTCCATAGAAATACCGGTTAATGAATTAGCAGCATTTACATAAGACTCAGAAAGTTTATTTACATTAGTAGCCGCAGCTTTGATATTAGTAACAAATTCAGAGTTAGCTTGAGCAGCATCAGTAATAGTTCCCATTTTGCCGGCACTATCACTCAATTTACGCATACCATCTCCTAATGATTCAATTAATTCAGGACCGATTTTAGCATCACTTAAAAGTTTATCTAATTCCTGTGAAACGGCATCACCTGAGCCAACTACTTTTGCTCCGCCTTTGCCATGAGCACCATGACCGGGCATACCTGCTAATTCAGGATAAACCAATGACCAATCCACATCTTCATGTGGTGGTTCAAATGCCGAAATGGTGAAAATAGCCGCTTCTGTTAATAGACCAACTGTAATTGCTAAGTTAGCCCACGAGAAGTGCATAATTTTACCCCATGCACCAACGATTACCACGGCCGCACCAAGACCATAGATCATGTTCATTACAATCTTACCTTTTCTAGTGTGTAGGAATTTCATAACTGTTCTGTTTTAATTAGGTTAAGTGAAAATTTAATTAAGTTAATACACCAAATGTTTATATATATAAATGCTTACGCAGTTATACCATCTTTAGTCCTATCTGAAATCGCTTTTATCACGACCCATAAAGGTTTGTACACAACGTATACCAATATAACTTTTACTGGTATCCTGATACTCATAAGAACGGGCTGATACCTGAAGATAAAATCCGATATCTTTCCAGCTACCTCCACGTATTACTTTACGTTTCAATACTGCAGGATCGCTATCTTTAGCATCATATTGTAAGTCCGGATTCAAGTCATGCATAAAGCTATAACCTGACTCTTCGAATGCAACACTACACCACTCAGAAACGTTCCCTGCCATACAATATAAACCATAATCATTAGGGTTATAAGAATCCACTGGTACTGAGTGGAAACCACCGTCATCGATATAGTTACCTCTCATTGGTTTGAAGTTTCCTAAGAAACAACCACGTGAGTTACGGATATAAGGACCTCCCCAAGGATATGGACTTAATGAATTACCACCTCCGATATTACCATTTCCTCCACGAGCTGCATATTCCCACTCTGCTTCGGTTGGTAAACGGAAATCATGTACTGGTAAATCACCATAGGCTTGTAAGAAGTTATTCATTAAATCGGTTCTCCAATGACAGAAAGCGTTTGCCTGTTTCCAGTTAACACCCACTACAGGATAGTTATCATAAGCCGGATGCCAGAAATACATTTTGGTCATCGGTTCGTTATAAGAGTATTCAAAATCACGCATCCAGACTAATGTATCAGGGTAGATGTTGATTTTTTCACGACGGAAGAAGTCCTTTCTGTTTAATTTTTTGAAAGTTTTCTCTCCGGAATTCATGTACTGATTTTTCTCCAAAAGGTTAGGATAGTCGTTGGCATTAAATTTATCCTTATTATCAGTCAAGCTATATCTTGATGCAGCTCTTAAGTCAACCCAAGTATAGTCATATATAAGTTTGTTTACATCCACTTCACGACGTCTGTAATAACGTTGATCTTCTGGATAGTATAACTCTTCTAATGCTTCACGGGTTTCCTGATCATCAGCATCAATTTTAGTTTTCCAGTTTAAGATAGGTGGATCAATTTCTTCTCCGAAGTCATTTTCTACTATTAAATAGTCTTCTTCAGATAGATTCTCTCCTAACATGGTTCTCATTAAAGAGTCACGTACATAATATACGAACTGACGATATTCATTATTAGATATCTCTGTTTGATCCATATAAAAGGCCTGAACAGACACTGTTTTAGACTGGGTAACAAAATTTTGGGGAACATCTTGGTCAGATTCTCCCATATTATAACTACCCATTGGCATATAAACCATTCCGTAAGGATCTTCCTGGTACCATCTGGGGCGGTTTTGAACTCCTGTTAATTGCCCTGTGTAGTACTCTTTGCAGCTACTTAATGCAACGACAGCAAAAATAGCCAATACGAGTGACTTCCTCATATGATTGTTGTTTTTGGTGAATTTGTATCTATATAAACGATGTTTCATTTATAATAGTATATTGTTTTTTGTTCTTGTTTTTCAGTTACTTAGCTTATTAATACCTGGTTCTCATCGAGTCTCCAAAGCGAACTACATACCTTTCATAGATAGTTCTGTCTTTTTCGATCTTATAACAGAATCGTAAAATAATCTCATGAGACCCTGAGTTAAATGAATTAAGCCTTGAGGTATTGATATCATAATTATACCCAAAAAGCATACCCATTTTACCATTAGCGAAGGTTCCATTATAACCTACATTAATACCTATTGCATCAATATAACGATAGGTAGCCCCAAAGAAGATACCGTGGGTACCGTTAATATCATATAATGCATTTAAATTGATATCAAAGTTGGCGGTAGAGAAATCTGTTCTGATGATTGCATTAGGATTTAACTTCCATCCACCTTGTCCTATTGGGAAGGTATAACCTCCTGTAAAATACATATGACGTGCCTGACGTACATTTAAGTTGGTAAAGTCAGAAGCCGTTAAATGCAACACAGAAACACCTGCATAAAAGTTTGTATTGTGGTAATAAGCACCTGCACTAAAGTCAAAACCAAAATTACTGTTATTGCCTGAAGCCGTCATTTGATCTAAAAAGGCCTCATTAGTACCTGAAGGTGTAATCCAGGCAGGAGAAACTATATTTTTATTGGCAAACCCAATATCAATACCTACAGCTAAGTGACCCGGTCCTAAATCTCTTCTGCGATAAGCTGCAGCTACTTTTAATCCGTGATCTTGATTAAAACCAATATAATCACCATATCCTGTTAAACCTATACCAAATTGGTTTTTCCCGTCAGATGTAAGGTCAAAAGGCATGTCGGCAGTAAATAACCAGGTATTCGGAGCTCCTTGTAACCCATTCCACTGGAAACGACCCAATAAAGTTCCGCAAATTCCGTCTTTAGCTCCTGCATAAGCCGGATTATAAAGCATTTTATTGAAATAAAACATGGTATACTGTGGGTCCTGCTGGGCTTTTAATACCCCGGAAATACCCATCAAAATAACTGTGCTTAGTACTAGTTTACGCATATAACTCCGTTCAAATTAGTGTCTTTAGTTACTACTAAGAGTGTAAATATAGGCAAAAAAAATAATTAATTCACCAAATGTTTAACAATCAATTGTTAATATAATATACTAAAAGATTAATTATAAATTTTTTAATTTTTTAAAAAATGTGAATTTTCCGACATTAGTGAGGCTAAGTGTCAAGTATTTATGACTTTACGCAAATGCAGTAGTTAGTTCGCCCCAAAATCCGATTTTAAGAATAGTCTCTAAAAATAAATAAGCTAAAAATCATATAATAAAAATTTGGTTACACATTTGAGTTAGTGTTTATGTGGGAAACCGTCGCCATATCTGTTCACATATTTTTTCCACCAATCACGAGGAAATATAACACATCCATGGGGAAATTTAAAACAAACCCTTAGAATAATCTCATGAGTACCCGTATTAAAGCTTCGCAGCTTTGACGTACCAATATCATAATTATATCCAAACATTACACCTAATTTACCATCAAGATAAGTTCCGTTATATCCTACATTTAATCCAACTGCATCTATGTATCGATAAGTACCTCCAAAAAATACCCCATGAGTACCATTAATATCGTAAATGGCATTAAGATT
>CAZUXM010000006.1:10126-16798 GCA_964624635.1 uncultured Candidatus Competibacteraceae bacterium | reverse complement strand
CGATGTAACAATACCTGTAAGCGGAGATTTGATATTAAGATTTGCATCAAAATTCGCTGTTACAAAATCTGTACGTACCAAAAGATTAGAATTTAACTTCCATGGGCTGCTTCCTCTGCCCAATGAAAATGTATATCCTCCTGTAAAATACATATGTCTGGCCTGTTTCATATTCATCCCCGAAAAATCAGAACCAGTAATATGTAATAAAGAAACTCCTGCATAAAAACGCTGAGAATGATAATAAACTCCTGCATTCATATCGAAAACGAAACTAGCCGGGGTAGATGAATTGGGTAATGGCTCCGGTGCAGCCGGGAATATCCAAGAGGTAGCTGAATTGTTAAATGATTTAGTCATGAAGCCAAAATCAACCCCAACTGATAAATGTCCGGGGCCCAAATTTTCTTTTCTATATGCAATGGCTGCTCTTAATCCGTTGTCTCCCTGAAAGCCAATTTTATCACCGTAGGTAGTTAAGCCTAATCCTAATGAATTATTTCTGCCTGGCAGTTTTACCGGCATATCAACGGTAACCATATAGGTTTGCGGAGCCCCTTCTAATCCATTCCATTGATCTCTTCCCATAAACGTAGCACAAATGGCTTCCTTCGCTCCGGCATAGGCAGGATTAAAAAGCATTTTATTAAAATAAAACATGGTGAATTGCGGATCCTGTTGGGTAAATGCATGGGCATATAAACCCATAATAGCAATTAAGCTAATGGTAAATCTTTTCATAAACCTGAATAAATTAAACTTGTGTTACTACACTATGAAGACTCAGGAATTATAAAAAGTTGCAGAAGAATTATTGGTTGAGTTTTTTATATGTACGTAACCAACGATCCGGAATTTCATTCATGCTGGCAATAGTATAATCTGATTCACTACATGGCACTAGATATTCTCTGATATGATATTTATCCATTCCAATTTCACTCACTGGAACTGCCATCCACCATTTTTCAGTAAGCCTGTTTTTATAGAAATTAATTTCGTCCGGATAACCCTGATAAGCTACCGTATACTTCATGTACTGATGATCATCTACTTCTAAAGATTCAGGTTTACGCAAATAAAATCCTTCAATGAAATGCCATATACATTGTGCCATTAAATGATTATCAGTCCATGGTGTTTTACCATCAGGTTTGATACCATAAAACCCAACGGAACTCATCTTATAACTTAATCCGCTGTAACGAGCTAATCGACAAATTTCATCACTGGTAAAGCCATTAGGTGTAGCAAATGTACAATTAGGAGCATCGGCATATTTTACACTTCCCAAATCCATACATAAAAAGTCAGCATCCCTGATAACTGGTTCCGAATCTTCCATTTTACTTCTCACTTCACCCAAACGATGCATTTCAAAATTGAATCCTCTGAATAACTCAAGTAACTCAGGAGGAGTAAAATAGGTTTGATATCCAATGTTACTGTAATTGAATAAAAAATTATCAGAATCAGATAATACCTTACTTAAAAAATTCCAAGCAGTTAATTCATCTGAAGCGTCTTTAAAATCCAATGTTGAACTTACATTTACAAGATTACAGAACTTACCAATCTTTTTGTAAGCAAGATATTGAGCATATACTAACTCTTTTCCGCCACCAATAATAATTGGTAATATTCTACGTGACATCAACTCTACCAGAAAATCACTCAGGGTATTCACTACCTCATCAAGTGATGTTTTCACTGATAAATTTCCAAAATCAGCAATACTAACATCATAATTCCCTTTGAATAATCGGTACAACCAATACCGAACATTATCCGGCGTTTTATAGATATTCGCGGCTAAATCAGAATCATCAAAACCTACTCCTATAATTCCTAAGTGATAAACATTTTTATCCCAATCCGGGAAATCTTTACTAAGTCCGAAATAATCAATATTGGATGAAAGCTGGCTTCTGTTAAAATCTTCAGCTAATACAAAATTACCTATAGGTACGAATAATTCTTCCCAGTTATTCATGTAAGTTGGAACTTAGTTTATACTGGTAAAATTAGGCAACTACTCATTGCCAAAATGGGTTAGCATGAATAGATATCTACAGCCCTGTATTAATTACTTTTTCTTTTTAGGCTTAGTTGCTTTAGTAGATTTTACTGCTTTCTTGGCGGTTTTAGCCACTTTTTTAGGGGCAGTTTTCTTCTTTCCAACAGGTTTAGAAACAGCTTTCTTTTTAGGAGCAGCCTTTGTTTTTACGGTAACTTTTTTAGCTACAGTTTTCTTTACAGGCTTTTTAGCTGTTTTTTTTGCGGCCAGAGCCACTTTCTTTTTAGCAGCCGGCTTCTTTTTAGGAGACAATGTAACAGCTACTGCTTTTTTCTTGGTAGCTGATTTTTTTACTTTTTTAGGTGCTGCCTTAGGCTCCGGCTTTGAAGCGGGTGCTTTTGTTTTTTTAGCAGGTTTCTTTCCTTTAGCCGCTTTTACAGCTTTATTAGATTTAGTACTAGCTGCTTTTTTAGCCGGTGATTTTGCATCTGCTTCTGCAATAATTTCTTTAATCCTCATTAAGGTTAGTGCCGCAGGCTCCTCCCCTTTTGGAATTTTATAGTTTTCTTTCCCTTGCGCAATATAAGCTCCAAATCTTCCTCTTAATACTTTGATATCATCTTTTTCAAAGTTTTGTATAATTCTGTTGAGATCAGATTCACGTTTTGCCTTGATCAACTCAATGGCTTTTGCTTCATCAACATCCATAGGATCAGTTCCCTTAGGAATAGAAACAAATTTATTATCATGCCTAACATACGGACCAAAACGACCCACACCTACCACCATTTCTTTACCTTCGAAGTTACCTACAGATTTTGGCAATTTAAATAATTCAAGAGCTTGTTCTAATGTAATAGACTCTATGCTTAAATTACCCCTTACACTGGCATATTTAGGTTTCTCCTCATCTTCAATCTCTCCTATTTGTATCATAGGACCGAAACGACCTATTAATGCATACATATTTTTTTTAGATGCAGGATCAACACCTAATAATCTTTTTCCAGTAACTCTTTTTGATTCTTTTTCGGTTAATACAATATTATCATGGAATGGTCCATAAAATTGTTTGATCATTTTATTCCATTGCATTTTACCATTGGCAATTTCGTCGAAGTCTTTTTCTACGTTAGCCGTAAAATGGAAATCCATGATTTTAGGAAAATTATCTACCAAGAAATCATTTACCAATGAACCAATGTCAGTAGGAAACAATTTATTTTTATCGGCACCGGTTGTTTCGGTTTTTTGTTCTTTTGAAAGTTTACCGTTCAAAATAGAATAAATCGAATAATTCCTCTGAGTACCTTCTCTTTCTTCCTTTACTACATACTGACGCTTTTGAATGGTAGAAATAGTTGGTGCATATGTAGAAGGACGACCTATTCCTAATTCTTCTAATTTTTTTACCAATGAAGCTTCTGAGTATCTACTAGGTGGTTGAGTAAATCGTTGAGTAGCGATGATATCTTTATATGACAATCCATCACCTTTATTAACCGGAGGAAGCGTTTGATCATTTTCATTTTCTTCATCTTCATCGGTGCTTTCAAGATATACTTTTAAAAATCCTTCAAATTTGATTACTTCTCCTTTTGCAACAAATTGCAAGTCATTTTGAGGAGTACTTATATATATGTTGGTTTTTTCCAATTTGGCATCACTCATTTGTGAAGCTATGGCTCTTTTCCAAATAAGCTCATATAATTTTTGTGCACTGGCATCTTCACCTGCTGAAGTAGTATTAAAATCAGTAGGTCTGATACACTCGTGAGCTTCCTGTGCACCTTTTGATTTAGTAGTATAATTTCTTTGTTGGTGAAAATCTTTACCAAACATTCCATTGATGGCTTGTTGTGATGCCTGTAATGCAAAGTCACTCATGTTCACACTATCTGTTCTCATGTAGGTGATTTTACCTGCTTCATAAAGTTTCTGTGCCAATTGCATAGTTCTGGCTACCGAGAATCCTAACTTTCGGTTCGCTTCCTGTTGTAAAGTAGACGTAGTAAAAGGAGCTGCGGGGCTTTTAGTTGCAGGTTTGGTTTCGGTATTATTTACTTTAAATGAATGTGATATACATGCATTTAAAAATTTCTCAGCTTCTTTTTCTGTTTTAAACCGTTGATTCAACTCTGCTTTGAATGATTTTACCGTTTTATTAGGTGTAAATACTCCATTTACTCTGTAAAAAGACTCAACTTTAAATTTGTTTCTTTCTCTTTCTCTATCAACAATTAATCTAACTGCTACTGATTGTACTCTTCCTGCACTTAAACTTGGACGAATTTTTTTCCATAATACAGGAGATAATTCGTACCCAACTAATCTGTCCAGTATTCTTCTTGCCTGTTGTGCATTAACTAAATCGTAATTAATATCACGAGGATTATTAATTGCTTTTAAAATCGCATTTTTAGTAATCTCGTTAAATACAATTCTTTTGGTTTTTTTAATTGGCAGTTCTAGACTTTCACTTAAATGCCAGGCAATCGCTTCTCCTTCGCGGTCCTCATCGGATGCTAACCATACTGTTTCAGCTTTTTGCGCAATTTTTTTAAGTTCTGAGATAACCTTTTGTTTATCCTCTGGCACCTCATATACCGGTGTAAATCCATTTTTAATATCAATCGATATCCCTTTTTCGCTAAGGTCTCTAACATGTCCAAAGCTACTTTTTACAGTATAATCACTTCCCAGATATCCTTCAATGGTTTTCGCCTTGGCAGGCGACTCAACTATCACCAGGTTTTTTGCCATTTGTGTGAACTTAAGTTTTAAAAATACCCGCAAATAAATGACAAAATGTAATCAATCACAAATCACAGGTAAGGTAAATACGTTAAATAAAAATTATAACAACCTTATTTACAGTCGATTAATGACCATAAAATAATATATCAACGTAGGATTATGAACCAAAATGATAATATAAAATTTAGTTGAATACCCATTTGATGGCAGCAGATACCGCCGGATCAATCACTTTACGGGGTTGTTCTAGAACTCTTACTTTCTTTAAATAACTATGTTCAGTATCGGATGAGGTCCCAAATACTTTAAATAAAAAAGAGAACTGAGCTGCAACCACAATTACTAGTACAGCTATCAATACCCTAAAAAATCTAAGTTGTTTTTTTACGCTATCCATATCTATGTCGTAATTAAATGGTCAATTAAGTGCTAAGGTATTGGGTTGGCAAGATAATTCCTACGAAAATGCCATAATATTTTAAACAGTCTGATATTTAATAACTTAAAGATGTGCTTTTAGGTCTTCTAAATGATGAATAACCGGAAAGGTTAAATCTTCTTTCTTTTCTTGATGATGATTAAACCAAATGGCGGGAATACCCACATTAATGGCACCTTTCACATCTGTGTTAACATCATCTCCTATCATCAAAGCATGCTGAGGCAAACAGTTAATCTGTTTTAAAGCATATTCAAATATTCTTGGTTCAGGTTTACGTTTCCCCACTTTTTCGCTGGTGATTACTTTTTTGAAATATTTTTCAATCCCTGAGTTTTTTAACTTGAGGTATTGAATCTCCTCAAAACCGTTAGTAATAATATGTAATGGATATCTTGAGTGCAAATACTCTAATACATCCACCGAGCCGGGCATTAAAGATGTTTTATATGGGCTTAATTCAACATATCTTTTACCCACTTTTTTTGCCAGTTGCCTATCAATATATCCAAATTCTTTAAAGGATAAATAAAATCGTTGATGTCTCAACAAATCTTTATTCATCAAATTTTTCCGGTATTGATCCCAACAATATTCATTACATCTTAAATAGACGGGCATGTATTGTTCCAAAGAAAAACCCAACCGGGGTAAATTAAACTCGTCAAAAATTTCAGTGATAGCAAGTTTAGAATTGGTTTCGAAATCCCAAATGGTATGATCCAGATCAAAAAAAATTTGTTGTATGTTAGATTTATCAACCAACTTTTAGTGAATCAAAAATTTTGAGAATAGTAGATCCAAAACTGGCATAAATTATTGACCAAAACAATACACTCAAAAACATGTAGAGAAAAACTTTTTTCTTGTTCTTGTAATAACGTGTAGCAATAAATACGCCTATAGGAATAGAAATGATGATAGGTGTAAGCGCTGCAATACCAAAAAGACCATATTTATTTTTGATTTTTACTGCTCTACGACTTCTTTTCGAGAATTTTTTTCTGGGTTTTTTACGTTTAAATATCCCTGTTTTTCTTTTTATCCAATTCCAAAATTTTAATATCCCAGAGCTTAGATACATGAATACGATGATTCCAAAAGTTCCGGAGGCTATTCCAAATAAAACTGAATCCCAAAAACCTAATTCTTCTTTTATAATAAAGAAGGGAACGGTAATAGCAAATTTAAATGAAGCTATAAGAGCCGCAATAATCGTTTCAATCCAGTTCGTTTCCATTATAATTTAATCCCGTAAGCTAAATCTCCGGCATCACCTAAACCTGGAATGATATATGACTTAGCATTTAATTCAGGATCAACAGCACCCATCCAATAGTGAACATCAGCAGGTAAATGTCGTCTGGTATAGTTTAATCCATCTTCGCTGGCAATTACTGATACAATATGAGTACTTAAAGGCATTCCCCTTTTTTCGGTAAGTACTTTCCAGCAACTT
>CAZUXM010000006.1:6677-10116 GCA_964624635.1 uncultured Candidatus Competibacteraceae bacterium | reverse complement strand
TTACCATACTCATCCCAGTCGCCAACATAGGATCACAAAGAATCAATACTTTATTTTGTAAAGAAGGAGCTGACATGTATTCAACTTCTATACTAAAAGTTTTTTCGGTATCGTGTTTTCTATATGCTGAGATAATAGCGTTTTCAGCTTTATCAAAAGTTTCCAATAACCCTTCATGCAATGGCAATCCTGCACGTAAAATGGTTCCTAATACTACCTGATCACTGCATAAATTCATCGTAGCAATACCTAAAGGTGTTTGTATATCTTTAGAAGTGTAGTTTAAGGTTTTGCTGATTTCATATCCCATCTGAAGTCCAATACGTCTAAGGTTATTTCTAAATCTCAGGCTGTCCTTCTGAACATCTACGTCTCTTAATTCAGCAATATAATTATTGATGATATTATTTTCCTTAGCAAAAAGATGAATCATGATAGTGGAAATTTAACTCCATAAAGGTAATCAAATTTAGCGATTGTAATAGGCAATTTATCATCACTCTCCAGCCACTTACACGCAATGACCGCTAAATGATCTTAAATTTTTTGAATTCATATTCATAGTAGGAATAGTCTACCCCACCAAAACCCTTATAGAAACGGGCTACTGATGCTGTATTGGAACCACCAAAATCAAATACACCATATTTGCCTGCACACTTCTCAATTTCGTGATCTATCATATAATGCATTGCCCCAAACTCTTTGCCCGGTTGTGTAACGGCTCCTTTATAATATATTACCTGATCTCTCCAAACCAGAAAAAAACCAATCGCCATTAACTCCTCTTCATCATAAACTGCTGTAATGTATCCTGATTTGTTTTTTTTCCAATGAGTCATCAGTTTTTTTAAAAGAGTATAGGAATTTTCGTCAATATTATCAATTTCAATTCCTTTGTTTTCCTTGAATGTGTTTAATACCAAATTCACATTTTCAATATATTTTATTGATAGTTGTGCTTTCACGGCCTTTTTGATGTTACGTTTAGTATTGTCATTATAATTTTTTCTTAGCACATCTATATTCTCCTTAATATTCAACTTCTGAAAAACTCTTTCTTTTACTAAGAACTTTGTGGGTTTACGTTCCTGCAAATAATACATTTTTATCCACCATGATTGAGATGATAGTTTTTTGAATATTTCGGTGATGGCTTTTTTATCATTCCCAAACACCCCAAGAGGTCCCATAAACTGTGGGTGCCATGAATATGATAAACCCAATTTCCTTTTTAACGGTAACGCAAGTACTGCTTCATAATCGTTATATACAAATCCTAACCAATCATCACATGCTTCAGATAGTGAACTATACAATCCAAAAATATTTCCTTGAGGGCTGTTTTGAATACAAGCATCCCACTTCTTAACATCGATTTTTGAGTAATTGATAACTTCTATCATTCGGCAGCTGCCTTTACGAGGGTTTCGAAACCTTTTTTCCATCCCTCATATTCGGGCCAGGGAGAAAATGCTCTATCGTGAAAAACAAAAACAAACAAACCTGAAACTTTTTTTACTTCTTCCATTACTTCAAGCATATGCTCCAATCCTGATTGTGAATTCACTTTTTTGTAATCGTAATAATGTGAATCCATTGTTTGAAAAGGAATAATCATTAATGAGGTGATTTCTTCGGTCTCTAAATCAAAAAATGGATAAGGTTCAGCAATACATGCTCTAAAACCGGGTCTATCCGGGTAACCCATGCTATAATCCGTATGAATGCCGGCTTGTATTAAACGACGATAAGTTTCAGGAAATTTTAAACGAATAAAATGCTGACGGCTGTGTCGAACTCTTTTCTTCAATAATTTACTTAACAAACGAACTTCCCCTTTTAACTTCAAGTAGTCTTCATTGGAATAATAGGAGGGATGAATACCTACTTTACCGGAGAATCTTACTTTTTTAACCAGCTTTTTAAATGCAATAGAACGACTATCCAATGAATGATCATGATCTGTCTTTTCGCTGCATAATACGAAGTATCGTAATGGCACTCCGTGCGTTGTACAAACTTTTTTCTGGTATTTATAATAATTAAAGGGATCTTTTTTATGGCCTGTTAATACATGGGTACGTTCCATGGCTGATTTGAACCTGAAACGCAGCAAATCCTTTACATATGCACCTGCAGTTCTAACACTTCCTTTACCCATATAAGCATAGCCGTTATCCACATCAATGGTAGCTAAGGCTCTAAAATTTTTTTGAGGAAACTCAAAGGAAGGAAATTTAACCAGTAGTTTATCTTTTAATTCTTCTGCCCAATAGTGAACCATGGGTTTTAAATAAAACTCATGTTGATATGAAAACGTTTTTTCAGGATCAAAACGATCATATTGATCCGTTTTAGTACTTACATACTCCTCATATCTACTTACCATATAAAATACAGCTGCAAAAGGGTCATAGTTATAATCTGATGAACCATCAGTAGGAAAAATAGCTTTACTATATGCACCATCCGTTATTCCCGGAAATTCAGGTTTTATTTTATTCTGAAATAAAAAATCGGAGGGATAAATATGCAGTGTTTTTTCGACTGGTTTTTTACTATAATTTATTTTTACCCCTTGAACTGACAGAAAGTACCCCATGTTATCCGTAAAATTAACCGGTATAACTACTTTCAATACATTATTAAAAACAACTTGCGCTGCGTATTGTAAACGTGGTGTAATATTTTCGCTGTATATAACGATCACCTGCGGGTAATTTGTTTAATGGTTTGTTTCAAATATAAAGATAAATTAAAATGAATAAGGTTTTGGGCTTTATTTTCAATAATATCTTTCTCTATCACCTTAAATGCTTGTTGAAGATCAATTTTAAAAATCTTTACCTCATTAAAATAAATAACTTTTAATGCATTTTCTTTAATTAATGCTGCTTCCAAACCATTCAATGTAGGTAAATATCCTTTCTTTTTTGAGAAGAGGCTGATTGTTTTTTTCGATTCTAAACCGTTAGAATGAATCAGGTTGAAATGATAAGGGACAAGCTCCCTATATTTTACGTTTAACTGTTGTTCAACATAATGTGCAAAAGTAAATCCGTAATAAAGTTGCAGATCCATCAATAACATAGTACCGGCATGTTGATGTAAATATCCGAAAGTTGAATTTTTACCAAAGCTTTCAGTACAATCATTCAGTTTGTTTACTAACTCATCAGCACCATTGCCAAATACAAAAAACGAATGAAAAGGATCATTGGTTCGTGAACATTTTCCTTTTTTAAATAAAGAAAAAGCTTCTTTTGAAAGACCACCTGTTTCCGGTTTTAATGTTCTCATATCCACTTTGTTTTTTTCAGGTAATGAATTCACAAAACCCGGAATAAATAAATTCCCCTGAGGCAAAACATTAACGAAAGATTCAATAAGTTGAGTTGCATTAAATTGTTTTTCATGCTTAATGGCATTCAACATC
>CAZUXM010000006.1:0-6667 GCA_964624635.1 uncultured Candidatus Competibacteraceae bacterium | reverse complement strand
CCAAATATACCTGGGAATCAGGTGTAAGATCCAATGCATGAGGCAACTCTAAATATGGCTTATAGGTTTCTATATTCCTTTATTTTAGGGTAAAATTACTATATTCGGGCAAAATATTCAGTATGCCCAAAATATTAGTTATTGACGACCAGCAAAGTATCCGCAAAACATTAAGAGAAATTCTAGAATATGAAAGCTTCGAAGTAGATGAAGCGGAAGATGGGCAAAAAGGGTTCGATATGTTCAATAAAGAACAGTATGACCTGATACTTTCGGATATAAAAATGCCTAAACTCGATGGGATTGAATTTTTAGATAAAGTAATGGCTTCGGCTAATCCGGATGTTCCAATTATCATGATCTCGGGCCATGGTAACATTGATACTGCCGTAGATGCCATTAAAAAAGGGGCATACGATTATATTTCAAAACCGGTAGACCTTAACAGACTTCTGGTTACTGTTCGTAATGCCATGGAAAAAAAGAGTTTGGTGGTAGAAACGAAACAACTAAAAAAGAAAGTAAGTAAAAATAAAACCCGTGAAATCATTGGTGAATCTACTCCTATCAAAAAAATTAAAGAACTCATTGAAAAGGTAGCTCCTACTGATGCACGTGTTTTAGTTACCGGAAACAATGGTACCGGAAAAGAATTGGTGGCCAGATGGGTTCATGAATTATCCAATCGTGCTGATGGACCTATGATAGAAGTAAATTGTGCTGCTATTCCATCCGAATTGATCGAAAGTGAATTGTTTGGACATGAAAAAGGAGCCTTTACTTCGGCTGTTAAACAACGTCAGGGAAAATTTGAATTGGCTTCAGGCGGTACACTTTTTCTTGATGAAATTGGAGATATGAGTTTAGCTGCTCAAGCTAAAGTATTACGTGCATTACAGGAACATAAAATATTACGGGTAGGTGGTGATAAAGACATCACTGTAGATGTTCGTATCATTGCAGCCACCAATAAAAACCTACCTGATGAGATTTCAAAAGGAAACTTCCGTGAAGACCTTTATCATCGTTTAAGTGTTATTCCAATTCATGTTCCTGATCTGAATGACCGTAAAGATGATATCCCTATTTTGGCTGAACATTTTATGCAACAGATCACAGAAGAGCAAGGTACTAGTCCGAAGACGTTTACCAAAGATGCCTTAGCTGAATTACAAAAAATTAATTGGACTGGTAACATAAGAGAGTTACGAAATGTAATAGAACGTTTAATCATCTTATGCGATCAAAAAATTACCGGTGATGATGTAACTACCTTTGCTAAGCCTAATAAAGGCAATTAATAGTTATGTTTAAGATTTAGGGTGTATAATAAATCTTTATATTTTCTTTATACCTACTAATGTACTTTTGTGCATCTATTTATTAAACATGGGAAATTTACAAAATCACCATCCTAAATTTGGTGTTGCAGGTATATTAATCACAATTGGGGTTATTTTCGGTGATATTGGTACTTCTCCGCTCTACGTATTAAGTGCAATTGTAGGTGAAAAACAAATTAGTGAGCAACTTATTCTGGGAGCCCTCTCCTGTATATTCTGGACCCTTACTTTACAAACTACCATTAAGTATGTAATTATTACACTACGGGCTGATAACAAAGGCGAAGGTGGAATTTTTTCGTTATACACACTGGTAAGAAGATATCGTAAATGGTTAATTATTCCGGCTATAATTGGTGGTGCCGCTTTATTAGCTGATGGAATCATTACTCCACCTATTTCGGTGGCCTCAGCTATTGAAGGTTTGGAAGCCTATAATCCGGATATGGAAATTCCTACTGTTCCCATTGTTATTGGGATTTTAGTTATACTATTTACGATTCAACAATTCGGAACCAAATTCGTTGGAAGAGCTTTTGGTCCTATTATGCTTACATGGTTTGGAATGTTGGCCGTGTTTGGGTTTATGTCAATGTCAACTAATCTTACCATATTAAAGGCTGTTAACCCTATGTATGGATTCGATTTGCTGGTAAATTATCCTGCAGGATTTCTCATATTAGGCGGAGTATTTTTATGTACTACAGGAGCAGAAGCTTTGTATAGTGATTTAGGTCATTGTGGAAAACTCAACATTAGGGTAAGTTGGGTATTTGTAAAAATATCATTGTTGCTAAATTATTTTGGACAAGGCGCTAAACTCCTTACCATGAAAGGTGATTATATAAAAATAGTAGATCATACCGGAGGAATTGAAACAGTTACACGTGAACTTAAACCGTTTTTTTTAATTATCCCTGAGTGGTTTTTATTACCATCAGTAATTATTGCAACGGCTGCAGCTATTGTTGCCTCACAAGCATTAATCAGCGGATCGTTTACGCTTATTAACGAAGCCATGCGTTTAGGTTTCTGGCCTAAACTAAAAATCAATTATCCATCTAACATCAAAGGTCAATTATATATTCCGGGAATTAACTGGGCCTTGTTGTTAGGTTGTATTGGAATTGTATTATACTTTAAAAAATCAGGTAATATGGAAGCCGCTTACGGACTTTCTATTGTAGTTTGTATGTTGAGTACCACTACCCTGCTTACTTTTTATATGATACGGATGAAATGGAATGCTATACTCATTGTATTTCTCACCTTGTTATTTCTTATCGTTGAATCTGCTTTTCTGATGGCCAATCTCGAAAAATTCTGGCATGGTGGATATATTACATTAACCATTGGTTTTGCGTTGGTAGCAGTTATGTATATTTTAATTAAAGCTAAAAAAATCAACAAAAAATATGTTGAAATGGTGAAGCTTGAAAGATATGGCTCATTAATTAAAGAACTATCGGTTGATGAAAGTATTCCAAAATATTCAACTCATTTGGTATACATGACGGCTGCCGAAAGGAATGATGAAATTGAAGAAAAAGTAATGCATTCTATTTTGCATAAACAACCTAAACGTGCTGATATATATTGGTTCATACATGTTAACACCGTTGATGAACCTTACAGAGCACAATACGAGGTAACCCATTTTTACGAAGAAGATGTTATTCGTATTGATTTTTTCCTTGGTTTTAGAATTGACCCTAAAGTGAGTAAATTATTTAGGCAAGTAGTAGAAGAAATGGTCATGAATAAAGAAATTGATATTACCAGCAGATACCAATCACTCAACAAAAATAAACTGGTCGGTGATTTTAGATTTGTAGTCATTCAAAAATATTTATCCAACGATAACCAATTGCCTTGGTTTCATAAAATTATATTGAATGCCTATTTCTTTATTAAAAAGATTAGCTTGTCTGAAGCAAAAGCTTACGGATTAGATTCGAGTAGTGTATTGGTAGAGAAATTCCCGTTGATACTCTCTAATTCAAAGCCTGTAAAGTTAAGCAGGATAATACGAAAGTAGTTATTGGTTCTTGGTTGTTAGTATAATATACTTTCTAAAAACTAACAATCAATAACTAGCATCGAACAACTACATTTTATATTTTATTTATAAAAACTACTGTACATTTGAGCATGGAAACTTATATGCTGCCAAAGATTAATCGTACACAACAATACATCATTAGTATTACATTGGTAGGTAGCATTTCTGGCATTGGTTTTTTAATCTCTGATATTTTAGGTTATAGATCTGTTGCTTTACTTTTATTAGTAACCGTATCTATACTTGCCATGGTATTTGACATCATGCCAGTATTGGTTTCATCGATATTAAGTGCATTGATTTGGGATTTCTTTTTTATACCTCCCAAATTCACATTAACAGTAGGTACCGCCGAAGATGGGCTACTTCTTTTTATGTATCTAATTATTATACTAGTGCATGTGGTGCTCACTTCAAAAATAAGAAGGATGGAAAAACAAGCACTTGAAAAACAGGAAAAAGAAAAAGCCATTAAATTATACAATACCATTCTTGATTCTCTTTCTCATGAATTACGTACTCCTATTTCAACCATCATTGGTGCTACAGATGTTTTAAAAGAAAATCCCAATATCAGTGAGGAAAATAAAAAAGTATTGGTGGGTGAAATTTCCGATGCTTCTTTGCGTCTTAATCAACAGGTAGAAAACTTGTTGAACATGAGCAGGCTTGAAAGTGGTATTATTCAAACCAAACTTAATTGGGTAGATGTAAATGAACTTATGTATAAAGTGGTAAAAAAATGTGATACAAAAGCTGAAAAACATACCATACAAATTCAATCGGACGAAAATTTACCAATGGTTATTTTAGATGAAGGCTTAATGGAAGAAGCTATTTACAATCTGGTAAACAATGCACTCATCTATACACCTGAGGGTTCGGATATTCATCTGCAAGCAAGCATTTACAATGATTTATTAAAAATCGTAGTGATGGATAACGGTAAGGGATTTCCGAATGGAGAAATGGAAAAAGTTTTTGATAAATTTTATCGTTTAGATGATTCAAAACCGGGGGGAACAGGTTTAGGACTTTCCATTGTAAAAGGAATTGTAGAAGCGCATCAGGGAACAATTAAACTTAAAAATGCCAAAACGGGGGGCGCCGTTTTTACCATGTTGATTCCCGCCAAAACATCTTACCTTTCAGATTTGAAACAAATATGAATAACCCAACCATACTCATTATTGACGACGAACCTCAGATTCGTAAAATGCTCCAGATTACTTTGGAAAGCAATGAGTATAAAATCATATTGGCTGAAACAGGGAAAGAAGGAATCATTATGGCTGCCAATCATCCTCCTGATCTTATCTTACTGGATATAGGATTGCCTGATAAAAGCGGACATGATGTGCTCACCGAATTACGCAATTGGTATAACAATCCTGTAATTATTCTTTCGGTACATAGCAATGAAACGGATATCATTAAAGCCCTGGATAACGGCGCCAATGATTACCTCATTAAACCATTTCGTACCGGTGAATTATTAGCCCGAATCAGGTCATGTTTAAGAAGCACATTGGGTAGTTCGCAACAAGAAACCCATGTTGAAACAGGTCAGCTCAATATTGACCTGGCAGCCCGTATCGTAAAAAAAAATGAAGAGATTTTAAAACTTACTTCTACCGAATTTTCCCTTATATCACTCTTTTCGAAAAACATTGGCAAAGTACTAACTCACCAATCTATTCTAAAACAAATTTGGGGGCCGGGATATATGAATGAGACCCAATACTTAAGGGTATTTGTTGCTCAGTTGAGAAAAAAAATAGAAGATGACCCCAATAAACCCCAACACATTATTACCGAAAGCGGAGTAGGTTATCGGTTCATGTAATTCTTTATAATTTCTTTATACCCTACCCCCTATCTTTATACAACCATTATAAAGAAACCTATTCATTTGCACCAAGATTTTATTGTATGAAAACACCTTACAAAACCTTATTGTATATCGTATTGTTTATCATCAGCAATCAGCATGCTTTTTCACAAATCATTAGTGAAGAAGATAAACGCATCATGATGGAACAAATTAAAAAAGAGTTGATGGATTCGTTAAAAAAAGACCCCGAAGTACAACAACTTTTACTCAACGAAAATAAAAACGTATATAAAAAACCTGAGAAAAGTGCTCCGTTTGCCTGGGGAGATTTTTCGTGGACGCAGGGAAACAATCGTCAAAGTAAAAAAGTATTACATAGTAAATATTTTACAGGAGATATTACGGTGGATTGTAATTATAACCTTAATTTTAATTTCCCGGTGGATCATACCAACTCAGGTTCAACAGCAACTTTTAGAGCCAATGAATTTAATATCTCCTATATTGAAGCAGGAGGTGATTTACATTACAAAGGTTTTAGAGGAAGACTCATGTTACAATTTGGAACCAGAGCTACCGGAATCCCACGTAATGATAATTCAGGATTAAAAGGACAATTTGATTTATACAATGCATTAAGATATGTAACCGAAGCTTATGTTGGATACCGTTTTAATGCCATGCATGGAATTGAAGTGCATGTAGGTATGTTTAAATCATACATCGGATTAAATTCATACAACAATTTTGAAAACTGGAATTATCAACCTTCGTTTACTTCTGATAATACCCCCTGGTTTTTTACAGGCGCCAGAGTACAAATGTATCCGTCGGATAAATTTAAATTAGAGTTATGGCTTATTAACGGATGGCAAAGTTATGCCATGTATAATGAAGCACCAGGTTTTGGTTTTCAAATTGATTCACGCCCTAAAGAATGGATAAAAATGATTTTTAATGCATATGGTGGATGGGATACCCCTAATAGTCCAAATAGATTTCGTTTTCATTCAGACAATAGTTTGCAAATCAGATATTATAACAATCCTAAAGCAAAATTTATTAGTAAAGCCGCTTTTGCTTTAACCGCTGATATTGGTTTTGAAGATGGTGGTGGCGTGGTTGCCTTTGGTGGTGATAGTATTACACCTTCACAAAACTTTTTAAGTTTGATGTTATTTAATAGGCTATGGTTTGGGCAGAAAGGAAAGTTTGCTTTAACGTTGGGAGGTGGAGTGATTTCGAACCCTGGCAGATATTTGGCTCTGTTACCTCCGGGCAATGCAGTATTTACTCAAAATCCGGGCGACCAATTTCAGGCATGGGATGCTTCGGCCGGGTTACAGTGGATGCCTACTGAAAATATTACTTTGGGTATTGAGTTTGTTACCCGTCATAGCAGTGTACCTTATTTTTCTGGAAGAGGGG
>CAZUXM010000005.1:81502-83697 GCA_964624635.1 uncultured Candidatus Competibacteraceae bacterium | reverse complement strand
GAAAAAGCAGTTTTTATTGATGATATGCCCGAGAATATTGAAGGTGCTCGTAATGCAGGTATAAATGCATACCAGTTAATGAACCATAAAACTGATGTGATTCATTTAATAAAAGAATTAGGACTCATTGCTGCCTGATAAAATAAGAAGAGGGAACCTCTTTCGAAGTTCCCTCTTACCTGCAGCGTTATGAGAAAAGAACGTAAATGATACTTTATTTAGACTCTCTAACAATATATTTTCGGTTAGAAGGTCGTTGAACAATAGCTGTTTTTTTTGCATCTGCCATTGTAACCTTTTTTGAAACTTTTACTTTAGGATTAAGCTTCTGCTGATGTATTACTCCTTTGTCTAATGTCACTTTCTTTCTCGGAGCAATCTGTTGAGCATGGAGCGTACCTAACAATATACATGTAATGGTTATAATGATGAACCGTTTCATATGATACATTTTACAGTACATAAGCAACAGGTGTGCCAAAATGGATAATTGAATAAATATGAAAGTTTGTTTGCCAAAAATTAACAGCTAATCAAACGGCTATTCTTTAGCTCTTTCGTCTTTCACAAGAGCCAAATAATCATCCTCCAAATGCAAGTATCCATACTCATAGCAGAAATAATAAGTATTACCTGTTTTAGTAGTGTAAGTGCTAGTATAAAAATTAAAATTGAAGCCTTTTAATATGAGTTTCTCTTTAGCAACTCTGGCTTTACCTTTAGGAGTTAGTTCCACCAGAATTCTTCGGTTTCGGCGTAGTATACTGTTTATATTACGAACAAGGTTATTAATGTCTTTATTGACTTTGTTATTATAATTGTTCCGACAAAGATCATTACAAAATTTTTTGTCTATACGGCCTATGAGCTCCTCACCGCAATCAATACATTTTTTAACCTGCATACACAATCATTTAAACCTTAGTGAAAATAATAAATACTAACGGGTTACCACCAATACCTGGTTATTTTTTTCGAGATAAAGCTGTTCTACTCTGGTTATAGATGAAACATTTTTTAAGTCTGATATTAGATTTTTAAATTGCTGGATGCCTGCTTCATTGCTATCCATAAAATTAAAATACAATTGACCTCCCTGTTCTAAAAGATGAACAGCTTTCAATAAAAAATGAGATGAAAGAAATTTGTCCGGAACTATATCATGAATAAAAATATCTACACATATTAATGAATAATGTGTTTTAGTCTCCTGTACAAAATCAAAAGCATCCATATTTATGATATGTATAGGATTCCCCCACTCTTTAATTTTAAACTCTCTTGTAGCTATATCTACAACTACCGGATCAATCTCAACGGCGGTTATCAATGCTTTAGATGCATATTCCTTTCTAATAATTTTAACTATACTTCCAGCACCTAAACCCAGCATCAACACCCGGGAGTTATGATTTATATGGAGGTTTGATTTTTTAAATGCCTCTTTAAATATCCTGTGCAGGCTATTAAATGAATAGTTAACGGCTTTTGTATTAAGAACTTTAACGCCATCTTCAATAGCTACTTCTAGCTGGTTACTATAATCACTAGGGTAAATTTTAAGCCTAATGGGTAAAAAAAAGCTCCAGATTTTAAAAAATGGGTTCATATTTAATACACAAAGGTGCAAAATTAACCCCTACCTGTTTTTAAAAGAGTTAAATTTATTCAAACGGTCAAAAATAAATGGCTGAAAAACAGTTTTTTAATGGTATTATGTCATTTTGAATGAGAATTTATTAGGTTAAACTGTTTTAGATATCAGAAATAGTTATACCTTTGCCTCACTTTAATAAACGAAATAGTTAACATTACTATATAATCTTGATTTGGGTTGGTTTGAGATTACCCCTGCTCTCAGCGGGGGTTTTCTCATTTTAGTAGGTCTGGTTCTATACTAAAGGTATCACATCTCATTATTCTTATATTTGCCGAAATTAAATTTAAAGATGAAAAAACTTGTTGTAATACTTATATCTGCTGCTGTTTTAGCATCATGCGGAAAAAAAGAAAGTAAAGGGGATTATAAGTTAGAAAACTTTGATCAGAAAATTAGCTATACCGTTGGATATGATGTTTCCCGTACCATTAAAAAAATGGGTGTAAAGCTCGACAAAGATTTAATGATGAAAGGTATAATGGATGCTCTGGATAGCTCTTCAACTGCATTGTTAACTGATCAGGAAATGGCGGCT
>CAZUXM010000005.1:55454-81492 GCA_964624635.1 uncultured Candidatus Competibacteraceae bacterium | reverse complement strand
GGCTACATTTCAGGAATTACAACAAAGAAATATGCAAAATATGCAGCAACAACAAGCCGACCAAGCAGCTCCTAACAGGGCTAAGGGTCAGGAATTTGCTGCTAAAATGATGGCAGAAGACCCTAACTGGAAAAAAACACAGTCGGGTTTGATATACCAAGTAGTTAAACAAGGAACCGGAAAAATTCCAACACAAGAAAGTGTAGTTAGGGTAAAATATACCGGAAGTACTATTGACGGACAGATATTTGATGAAACCGGAGATAACAGCACCACATTTGAGGTAGGTGGAGTAATTCCTGGTTGGACCGAAGCATTAAAAATGATGCCAGAAGGTTCTACTTATAAATTAATTATTCCTGCAGAACTTGCATATGGTAACAATCCTCCACCTCAAACTCCAATTCAAGCTGGAAGTACTTTATGTTTTACAGTTGAATTGATTAAGATCGAAAAATAATTCAGTAAAATTGATATTCCACACTTAAAGCTCTGAGTATTAGATCAGAGCTTTTTTCATTTTTAGAAATACATATGATGAAGAATTACTCTTACTTTTTGTTATTTATATTTAGCGGCCTTACACTACATGCACAAGTGGAGAAAGTAAAAACTCCGTTAAATTATGAAGATAGCTTAAGCTATTCGATTGGATATGATGTAACCAGGTCAGTAAAAAAAATGGATGTGCATATCAACACAGATTGGATGGTTCAGGGCATTTTAGATGCTCTATCAGATAGTTCATCATCCGTTATATCTGACGAACAGATGGCTTTAATTTTCAAAGAATTACAAAGAAGAAATTTAGAAAAAAATGAAGTTAAAATGAATGAGACCTCCGTTTCAAATATTGCCGCTGGAGATAGATATATTAAGATGTTAATGGAAACAGAAAAAGGCTGGAAAAAATCCAATTCGGGTCTAGTTTACAAAATCATTAAACAAGGGAATAATAAAAACCCTAAAAACAATAATACAATTGAAGTAAAATATACCGGATCTCTCATTAATGGAGAAGTATTTGATGAAACCAAAAACAGTAGTACAACTTTTCGGTTAGATCAAGTTATTGCAGGCTGGACTGAGGGTATGCAATTAATTGGTGAAGGAGGTATAATTAAACTTGTGATTCCTGCAGAGCTTGCCTATGGTAAAAATCCACCCTCAGGAACTTCTATTGAGCCTGGAAGCGCTTTATGTTTTATAGTAGAACTAATTAAGGTTGGAAAATAAATTTATTGTCCAATAAGTTTCGCTACGTGTTGCTTCAATTCGGTGGCTAAGGACTCTGCACGTTCCAAAGTTTGTGCCTCTGTATAAATTCGAATAATGGGTTCTGTATTGGATTTTCTTAAGTGTATCCATCCATCATACATATCTATTTTTACACCATCAATGGTATTAATTTTTTCATTTTTATAAACGTCTTGAATTTTAACCAGTAAATCGTCTACATTAATCTTATCTGTTAATTCAATTTTGTTTTTCGACATAAAATAAGGAGGTAGCTGTTCTCTAATTTGAGTCATTTTTTGTTTTTTCTCTGCATAATATGAAAGGAAAATAGCTAATCCAGCCAATGCATCTCTTCCATAATGAAGATCAGGAACTATAATACCTCCATTTCCTTCACCACCTATCACAGCGTTAATGGATTTCATCTTTGCAACAACATTTACTTCACCTACCGCAGCCGCTTCATATATATGTCCATATTTTTGAGTAACATCAGATAAAGCTCTTGATGAAGATAAATTAGAAACCGTATTTCCTTTCTTAATAGGTAGTAAATAATCAGCAATGGCTACCAGTGTATACTCTTCTCCAAACATTGAACCATCTTCACTGATAAAAGCTAGCCTGTCAACATCCGGGTCAACTACAATACCCATATCCGCTTTTTTATTTTTTACTTCAGAAGATATTTCAGTTAAATGTTCAGCCAAAGGCTCAGGATTGTGAGCAAACAACCCTGTAGGTTCGCAATTGAGCAAATGAGTTTTTCTAACTCCTAAAGCTTTCAATAATTTAGGGATGGCAATACCTCCTGATGAGTTGACCGCATCTACCACAACAGAAATATCTGAACTCTCAATTAGTTTTTTATTTACATAAGGTAATGCTAGAATTTTTTGAATATGCTCGTCAATAAATCCTCCTATGTGATAAGTAAGTTTACCCAACTTATCTACTTCTGCAAATTCAACTTTTGCCTCGTTGGCTATTCTAATGATTTCCTTGCCTTCGTTATCAGAAATAAACTCACCTTTTTCATTCAATAATTTTAGAGCATTCCACTGACCTGGATTATGACTGGCTGTTAATATAATTCCACCCTGAGCATTAAAATGAGTTACTGCCATTTCAACCGACGGTGTAGTAGAAAGCCCTACATCAATTACGTTTACACCCATACTTAAAATAGTATTCACCACCAATGCACTTATAATTGGACCCGAAACCCGAGCATCTCTACCAACCACTACAGTAACAGATTGCTGAGTAGATTTTTTAATAAATGCAGTGTAAGCCGAAGCAAAAGCTACTACATCTATGGGGGTTAGGTTATTTCCCGGTGCCCCCCCAATGGTACCCCTGATACCCGAAATGGATTTTATTAATGTCATAAACGAATGTATTATCGGGTTGAAAGTACTGAATGCCTATCAATTATGATAGGCATAATAGATAAAAATATAAATACCCATAGTTGAGAACTCTTTCATATGCACAAAAACTATAAACATTTTTTAAGGTCTTTTATTATTTTTTTGTTATTTTTGTATAGTATAAAAACATCAAATTTTATTTCTCATGAGAAAAATTTACTTAAGTGTATTGTCTTTAGTTTTTGTGGTTGGAGCTAATGCTCAAAGCGTTAATAACCACCTTCAAAACAATAAAGAACTTAGATCTAAGCAGTATATGGGTGGTGATGCTACTCATTCAACAACTGTAACTACGCCTAATTCCGGAAACAGAGCGGTTATTTGGGATGATGATTTTTCAACTCCAGGTAACTGGACTATGGCAAATACCAGTGCTCCAATCAGTTGGGATTGGGTAATTACCACTAACCAATCTGATATACCAAATGCTGCACCTAGCTTACAGCCTTTCCAAAGTGCTACTGCAGCTAACGGATTTGCGTTAATTAATTCTGATGGTCAACCAGGAAACGTTGATGGTGATGGAGCTATTGTGGCTACCATGACCAATACAACTCCTATCGATCTTACTGCATATCCTAATGTAGTTTTAAAATTTTCTCACAGCTACAGATGGTGGCAAGATAGCAGAGGAGTTAGAGTTTCAGGTAATAATGGAGTTAGTTGGACTGATTTCCCTATCACTTCATTAGTAGGTGGAGCTGTTCCAAATGGATATCCTAATGATCAAAATTCAGAAAATCCTGTAGTTGAAACAATAAACATCTCTGCTGTTGCAGGAGGTCAATCTCAGGTTTTAGTACAATTCTATTATGATGACAATGATATTTGGGCTTGGTATTGGGTGGTTGATGATGTTGAAATCATTGAACAACCTACTAACGATGTTCAACTTATTGGTGGTTGGTTTGTAGGAACTAACAATGAAGGTATTGAGTACGGAAGAACTCCTTCATTCCATTTAGATAATAGCTATGCAGCCGGTGCTCAAGTATATAATTTCGGTACTGCTGATCAAACAAATATTGACTTTGATGCAAACTTTACCTCTTTCAGTGCTACTGCAGCTGATCCATTATTAGAAAATGACTCAACTATATTTATTGAGCAAGTAATTACTCCTACTCTAGCTATTGGTACTTATAACGGAACTTATACAGTAGTTTCTGATCAGGAAACCAGTGGACCAGAATTTGGTAACAATACATATCTAAGAAACTTTGAAGTAACTGACGAAATGTATTCTCAAGACGGTATTGGAATTTATCCTGTTTCAGAATTAGATTTAGGATTTGTTGGAACAGGAAGTTTTGCAGGTAGTGATGATGGACTTATTCTTGCTTCTATGTATCATATTAAAGCTACAGATGATGTGGTAAGTATTACAGTTATGCTTGATGCTACAACTGTAGCTGGTGGTACTATTGAGGCTACCATTAAAGATACAGCTACCTTTATTTCAGGAGACATGACAGGTATTTACTCTGCTCCGGGTGTTACTGTTACTGCTACTGATGTTACTAATGGATATGTTATTATCAACTTCCCTGCTAATTCAACTTTATCAGCTGGTGCTTACTATGCTGCTGTAGAGTTATTTAGTAATGCTGGTGCTAATGATATCAGAGTAGTAGATGATCAAACTCTACCTCAACCAGCTTGGGCTTCTGCTATTAACATCCCTGGTGATCAATCTTATACTAATGGTACTGCTTATGGTATCCGTTTAAGAATGGCTGGAGGAGATGCTAGTATTAATGAGTCTGAACTATCTGATATTTCAGTTTATCCTAATCCTGCCAACAACTATACTAATATCCACTTTGATGTAACTAAATACCATAACATGCGTGTTGAATTATTTAACACTAACGGTCAGGTAGTATATACATCTATGTTAACTGAAAACAATCATAGAGTTAATTTAGAGAATGTTGCTTCAGGTGTATATGTAGTAAAAGTTACTGCTGATGAAGGAACCTTTACTCAAAAACTTATTGTAAATAAATAGTATTCAATAAATTAAAATAAAAAAGCCCCTGTTTCTAAGAAACAGGGGCTTTTTTATTTTCTATTACTCCCGTATTATATCCTCATTTAAAACAAGTTAGCCTAAATAAAGTCGTTAATCTTGTTTAAATCTTTTCATAACCGAAGCCCTCTCTATCAGTCACCAAACTGTATTGTTATATATTTGTGTACGTTAAAAAATTTAGTGGAATGAGTGGAGATTTTGAATTGGATAACAATGACGAAATTCAAGGGGAAGCCGACCGCTTCGAATCCATGGTCAGAAAAAACGAATCAAAGTTTTATGATGTTGACCAAATTCGTGACCTTATTGATCATTACTTAAGTAAGAACAGTATCGCTTGGGCAGAAAAAGCGTTGGAATGGGGTATGAGATTACATCCTAATTCAACTGAACTTAAAATGGCTCATGTAATCATATTGTATAAGAATAATAAATTCAGAGAAGCACTTAAAAGTATACGAGAACTTGAGCTGCTGGAAGATAACAATGCAGACTTATTATTATACAAAGCGGAGATTTATTCAGAACTCGAAGAACATAGCAAAGCAATAGAAGCTTTTGAAGAAGCCATCAAGTATGCCAATGAAGAGGACTTATGTTATATATACGTTGACATGAGTGCAGAACTTCATATCATTGGTGAAAATGATAAAGCCAGAGAATACCTGAGAAAAAGCATTGAATTAAATCCTTATAATGATATTGCTTATGTAGACTTGATATTCTCATATCAAATGGATGGAATCAGTGATGAGGCTGCCAAATATTTTCAAGAGCAAATCGACAAAGATCCATACAACGAAAAAGCTTGGTATTTCCTCGGAGTATCTCTTCAGGATTTGGAGCTGGTAGAAAAAGCCATCGAAGCGTATGACTATGCTATTGTGATAAAGGAAGATTATGTGGAGGCATATTTTCAAAAAGCTTTTGCATATAAAATTTTAGACTACCATAAAAACGCAATACAGGTTTTAAAAGAAGCATTAAAGTTTGATGTAGACAGACCCCGACTCTATTATGAGATCGGTGAAAGTTATGAAGAACTTAATGAATATGAAAAAGCCATTGAGAATTATCAGGAAGCTTTAAAAATTTACGAGGAATTTCCTGATGCATGGATTGGAATTGGTATTTGTTTGTCCGAAATGGGGAAAGGCAAAGAAGGACTTGAATATGTAAAAAAAGGGTTCAGTATGGATCCTGATAATTTACATTACAGGCTAATTTATGCTGATTCCCTTGGAGATCAAAGAAATTTTGCCGATGCAGAAGAAATATATGAAAAGCTAACGGAAGACTATCCAAATATTAATGAAGTATGGCTTGATTATTCAGAGTTATTCTATAAAATGGAAGATTTGGATACGGCGATCAGTTATACTGCCGAAGGAATAAAAAATCTTCCAGATGATGCTTCACTAAAATATAGAATGGCCGGTTATTTATATGAAAACGGTTCGGTGGAAGATGCCAAACAAATGTTACATAATGCGTTGTCTGATAACAACGAAAAAGTAAACGAGTTTCTTGAATTCTTCCCTATCCTTGAAAAAGATGCTAATATTGTAGCAATTATCAACCAATATCAAAAAGAAGGGCTATGATCGAATTACCACACGTTCCCAAAAGAGGGAGCAAACCACGTAACAAGGGTGTAACTATGGTCATGGACAAAGGCCTTAGTATACGTCAGGCTGAAGACATGATTAGTGCTTCTGGTCATCTGGTTGATTTTGTAAAACTAGGTTTTGGGACCTCATACGTTTCTAACAATATCAATGATAAAATTGCACTTTATAAAAGTGCAGGAATACGTCCATACTTAGGTGGAACTTTCTTCGAAGCTTTTATGGTTCGTAATATGTTTGATGATTATTTACGTTTATGTGTAGATAAACTCAAGCTTGACACCATCGAAGTATCAGACGGCTCTATTCTTATTAATCACGATAGTAAATGCGGTTATATTTCAAAAATTGCCAAACATTGCACTGTATTAAGTGAAGTAGGAAGTAAAGAAGCAGGTATTTTGATTTCACCTAACAAGTGGAAACAAATGATGCACGATGAATTACAAGCCGGTGCATGGAAAGTAATTGCTGAAGCCCGTGAAAGTGGAAATGTAGGTATTTATCGCCCTAGTGGTAAAGCCCACGTAAGTTTGATTAATAAAATTCTGAATAAAATAAAACAAGAAGATATTATTTGGGAAGCTCCGGTTAAATCACAACAAGTATATTTTATAAAACTTCTTGGATTTGATGTGAATCTTGGAAACATTGCACCCGAGGAAGTGATTCCATTAGAAACTTTGCGTTTAGGTTTACGAGGTGATACTTTCTTTACTTTTTTACCAAAGGAAGTAGCTGAAGGATGGATTCCAGAATATAAAAACGATGAAAAAGACATGAGTGAAGCTAACACTTAAATAATAAAACTACAACAAAATAAAAATGAAAGAAGTATCAGTACAAGAGTTGAAACAAATGAAAGATAATAAAGACGATTTTCAACTCATTGATGTTAGAGAAGAAATGGAATTTGACACCTGCAATATTCAAGGTGAATTAATTCCTATGGGTACCGTAATGGATAATCTTGACAAAATATCGAAGGATAAAAAAGTAATTGTGCATTGTAAGTCAGGAAAAAGAAGTGCTACTATTGTGCAGGTGTTAGAAATGCAGGGATATACCAATGTATATAACTTAAAAGGCGGAATTATGGCTTGGTCTGACGAAATAGATCCAACAGTTCCTAAATATTAATTTCCGTTTTACATGATAGAACTTTTTAATCACATCAGACATTTAGATTTTGATTGGATCTTTGCACAATATGGTAATATGATCTATTTAATATTGTTCATGGTTATTTTTATTGAAACCGGATTAGTTGTATTTCCATTTTTACCCGGCGACTCATTACTATTTACTGCAGGATTATTTGCCCGTGCCGGACATATGAATATCGGATTTTTGGTTTTGCTGCTTTTTGTTGCAGCTGTTTTAGGTGATAATACCAATTATCTGGTAGGCAGAAAAATTGGGTTGAGGGTGTTTCAATGGAAGATAAGAGGACGCAATCTGGTAAAACAAAAATACTTAGATCGTACCAATGAGTTTTTTGATAAGCACGGACCTAAAACCATTATTATGGCACGTTTTGTTCCCATAGTAAGAACATTTACTCCTTTTGTTGCAGGAGTTGGCAAAATGAAATATACCAAGTTTTTATCATTCGATATTTTAGGTGGAGCTATATGGATTGGGAGTATGACTATTGCCGGATATTTGTTAGGCGAAATTCCATGGTTCAAAGAAAATATTGAAAAAGTAGCCCTCGGAATTATTTTCATTTCTGTTTTACCTATGATTTTTCAACTCGGAAAAACATATCTTAATAAAAGAAAAGAGAAAAAATAGTGAGGAAATTTGGACTCATAGGGTATCCTTTAGAGCATTCTTTTTCTCCTGCTTATTTTAAAGAAAAATTTTTACGTGAAAATATTTCGGATTGTAGTTACGAAATCTTTCCAATTAAATCCATTTACGATATACATCAAATTCTTATTGATCATCCGGAGGTAGAAGGACTCAATGTAACTATACCATATAAACAACTGGTACTTCGTTTCCTCAATTCATCCGTTGGGATTCCTCTAGGGTTACATGCCTGTAACTGTATTAAAGTAGTTGAAGGAAAATTAGTTGGGTACAATACTGATATTATTGGTTTTGAAAAAAGTTTAGTACCATTACTAAAACCACATCATACCCAATGTTTGGTGTTGGGTAATGGGGGGGCAACCCAGGGGGTATGTTTCGTACTAAAAAATTTAGGTATTGAATATAAAATAGTTAGTAGAGAAATACATGATGGTGCGTCATTCACCTATAACGAATTAACATCTGAACTCATTGCAACTCACCCTCTAATCATTCACACTACTCCAATAGGAATGTTTCCAGATGTAAATGATTGTATATCTATTCCATACGAAGGGATTAGTGGCAATCATTTATGTTATGATTTAATCTATAATCCCGTTGAAACTTTGTTTTTATCTACATGTAAAAATCAGGGTGCTGCTATAAAAAACGGATATGAAATGCTCGTTCTTCAGGCAGAAGAAAGTTGGAAGCTCTGGAACCCTTAAAATAGCGGTTTGCGCCATAGAAGGTTTCGTTTACGACATTTTTTTTTACAGAACCGGTTTTTGCCTTACCATTGCAGTATCAAGTAGGATAAAGCTACATTGCCGTTAAAGATTAACCGTCTTTCCTGAGCTAAACCTTATGTAAATCGCTTCATCTGTTGCTTGTTAACAGAAATATTTTGTTTGGTCAGCCCCGGTTTCGTGTATGTTCCGGGGTTGTTTTTTTGTACCAACTCATAAAATCAATATATTTTAAAACAACTCCTGGATATCAAGATGTTGTAGATACTTATCATACACATACTCATTCTCTCTGCATTTAATCCATTGTATCTGATTGGTTGCCATAGAACGGCCGACCTCTACATAAAAGTTATTCAACTCAAATAATTCAACATTGTAAGTAAGATAGCGACGACGGGTGATATAATCTCCTTTTTCTTCCACCACTTTATATTGCAGCGCTAATGGAAGTTTTAAGTATTTTTCTTTTATGTTGCTGCTCATGATGAGGCAAAGATGAACCATTTATACTAATTTTACAAGGAATTTCAGTTCTATTTCAATTATCGTAAGGCATAACAATGATCTTTAAACTCGAAGCCCCTTTTACACCTACCGGAGACCAACCTGAAGCAATTAGTCAATTGGTGAAAGGCATCAATGAAAAACTGCCCTACCAGACTTTATTGGGAGCTACCGGTACCGGTAAAACATTTACGGTGGCAAACCTTATTGAAAGAGTACAAAAACCTACACTGGTGTTAAGTCATAACAAAACACTCGCTGCCCAATTATATGGTGAATTCAAACAATTCTTTCCAACCAATGCAGTAGAATATTTTGTTTCTTATTACGATTATTATCAACCCGAAGCGTATATCCCCTCCTCAGATACTTATATCGAAAAAGATTTAAGTGTAAATGAAGAAATTGAAAAACTACGACTCAGTACCTCTTCCGCATTGTTATCAGGCAGAAGAGACATTTTAGTGGTATCCTCTGTTTCTTGTATATACGGTATGGGAAACCCGTCTGACTTTTATGAGCAAACAGTAAGAATCAAAAAAGGAGATACTATCAGCAGAAATCAGTTTTTATATAAACTAATCGAAGCTTTATACTTCCGTACAGAAACTGAATTCAAAAGAGGTACCTTTAGAGTAGTAGGTGATACGGTTGATATATTTTTAGCGTATGCAGATAACGCTGTTCGAATTATTTTCTGGGGTGATGAAATTGAAGAAATAGAATTAATAGATCCTTATTCTGGAAAAGTAGTTCAACCCTTGGATAACTTCGTTATCAACCCAGCTAATTTATTTGTAACTACGAAAGAACGTTTAAAAAATGCCATTGTTCATATCCAGGATGATATGGTAAAACAAGTGGAATTTTTTAAAGAAAATGGAAAACCACTTGAAGCAAAACGATTGGAACAAAGAGTAGAGCATGACATTGAAATGATTCGTGAATTAGGGTATTGCAGTGGTATAGAAAATTACTCAAGATACTTTGATGGCCGCTCTGCAGGCTCTCGTCCTTTCTGTTTGTTAGATTACTTTCCTGAAGATTGGTTATTGATCATTGATGAAAGCCATGTAACCATTCCACAATTAAGAGCTATGTATAATGGCGATAGATTACGTAAAACCAATTTAGTGGACTATGGTTTCAGATTGACTGCAGCGTTGGATAATCGTCCATTAAAATTTGAAGAATTTGAAGGAATGGTGAATCAGGTAGTATATGTTAGTGCAACACCGGGAGATTATGAATTGGAACAAAGTGAAGGAGTTTTTGTGGAACAGGTCATTCGTCCAACCGGATTATTGGATCCAATGATAGAAGTTCGTCCGAGTGTAAATCAAATTGATGATTTGTTAGATGAAATTCAAAAACGGGCTGGAAATGATGAGCGTGTACTGGTTACAACATTGACCAAACGAATGGCAGAAGAGTTGAATAAATACATGCAAAAATTGCAAATTCGTTGCAGATATATCCATAGCGAAGTAGATACTTTAGAAAGAGTAGAAATTTTGCGTGATTTACGTTTGGGAATTTTTGATGTATTGATTGGGGTCAATTTATTAAGGGAGGGATTAGACCTACCCGAAGTTTCATTAGTAGCTATTTTGGATGCAGACAAAGAAGGGTTCTTGCGTAATCAACGATCATTGATACAAACGATTGGTCGTGCTGCACGTAATGTAAACGGGCTGGTGATTATGTATGCTGATAAAGTAACGGATAGTATGGCCAAAGCAATTGATGAAACAGAAAGACGCAGGGAAAAACAAATTGCCTACAATCTTAAACATGGAATGGTACCGAAAGCATTGAAAAAAACAAAGGAGCAAATTTTAAGTCAGACTACGGTTGCTGGTAAAAAATCTACCGGGACCAGAAATAAAAAATATACGGAGCCGGATGAAATCAGTATGGCTGCCGAAGAAAAAGCAAATTATAAAAGTAAGGCTGATGTGCAAAAATTGATTGATAGAACCCGTAAACAAATGGAGACTGCAGCTCGTGAATTGGATTTTATTGAAGCTGCTAAATTACGTGATGAGCTTTTTGAGTTGCAAAAGCTATTAGAGGATTTTAATTAGACTCTGCGTTTTACTTTTCTCTCAGCCATTCTATCGCCTGTGTAATATCAATAAAAAAATTGAATACCGCTTCTGAGGGAACTTTTGAATTATTTACATCCTCCATGGTACTCTCTGCCTGTGATTGAATACTTAACATTTCATTGCTAATTAATGCCACCTTTTTCATAGAAGAATGTGCATATATCGGTTGAAAGTTGACTACTAGAAATTCATTGATCTCTTTGGAGATACTCAATTTTCGTTTTTTATCATTCACTAGAAAAAATGTGGGGCGATACTTCTGCAATACTTCAAAAAGCAATAAAGATTCTGACCTGAAAATATCATCATCAATATCAGTTCCTTCTTCCAACCACTCATGATATAGTAAAGATTCATTGCTGGAATACGCAATAAATCTATAGTTTGACTGGATAATTATTTTTACCTCAGGGATGATTTTTTGTAACTGTATAAAATCAGTTGTATCCATGAATAAAAAATTGATGGTTTACTACACTTTAATATTCTCTTCTGCTTCTATCTCCTTATCTAAATACTCCTGTACAATTTCAATGGCATTAGTTACCACATCACTTAATGCAGTAATAAATGTTCCTTCTCCAGCGGTACTAATCGCATGTTTGATGGCCTCCATTTCTTTCGGGATTACTTCGTAAGTAACATTTTTACCTACCTTATTCACCCCTTCTAAAATCAAATTAATAATTTCGTCTTCTGTTCTACCTCTTAAATATTTTTCCTGGCGAATGATGATATGGTCAAACATACGTGCAGCTATTTCACCACAATCTCTAATGTCTTCATCTCTCCTATCCCCTACCCCGGCAATAATCCCTACTTTGTGTGGAGCTTCTACGGATGATAAAAATTCCTCGATAGCCAGATACCCTGCTTTGTTATGAGCAAAGTCGATCATCACTTTAAAATTACGGAAATTAAAAATGTTCATCCGGCCTGGGGTTAAAGCTGCTGATGGAATAAATGTTCCTAAAGACAATTTAATTTCTTCTGTTTTAAATCCATACAAAAACCCGGCTAAGGTAGCCGCCAAAACATTTGCTATCATAAATTTTGCCTTACCCCCCATGGTCAATGGAATATGTGATACCTTCTCTACTCTAATTTTCCAATCCCCCTTTTTAATAGTTACAAAACCATTTTCATAGATAGCAGCAATCCCTCCTTTTTTACAATGTGCTTTTATAACAGGATGGTTTTCATCCATACTGAAATAAGCAATATTGCAACTCAGTTCTTCGGCAATTTTAACACAATGTTCACTCTCTGCATTCAATACAGCCCATCCATCTTTTTTTACACTACGTACCACTACTGCTTTTACTCGTGCAAGATCATCCAATGTTTCAATATCGCTTAGACCTAAATGATCTTCCTGAATGTTTGTAATAATTCCAATATCACACCTGCTAAATCCTAAACCTGCACGTAAAATTCCACCACGAGCAGTTTCTAATACGGCAAAATCAACAGTAGGATCTTTTAAAATATATTCTGTACTTATTGGACCTGTAGTATCCCCTTTTTCTAACATGTGGTTTTGTACATAAATACCATCAGACGTAGTGAAGCCCACTTTATACCCTTGATTTTTTACCATATGAGCTAACAAACGAGTAGTAGTCGTTTTACCATTGGTACCTGTTACGGCAATAATTGGAATACGTGAAGGTTTCCCTGGAGGATATAACATATCAATTACAGGAGCGGCTACATTTCTTGGTAATCCTTCACTCGGCGCTAAGTGCATTCTAAATCCGGGAGCAGCATTCACTTCTAAAATTACTCCACCATTTTCTTTTAACGGTTGAGTTAAGTTTGGAGCCATGATATCAATCCCGCAAACATCCAAACCTATTACCCTGGAAATTCTTTCAGAAAGGAATACATTTTCAGGATGCATCATATCCGTTACATCGATGGATGTTCCTCCTGTGCTCAAATTTGCTGTTGATTTTAAATAAACGATCTCCTCATTTTTAGGAATAGTTTCTAATCCATAACCTTTTTTCTCTAATAGATCCATAGTATCTCTATCAACAGAAATTTCTGTCAATACATTTTCATGACCATACCCTCTTCTCGGATCTGTATTTTCAATATCAATTAATTGTTGAATCGTATGTTTACCATCCCCTTTTACATGAGCAGGAACTCTTTGTGCTGCAGCTACCACTTTATTATCAATTACCAGTACTCTAAAATCAAATCCGGTAATAAATTTTTCTACAATTACTCTTCTTGAATATTTTTTAGCATGTTCTAGTCCGGCAACAGCATCTTCATATTTAGTAACATTAATGGATGCTCCTTTTCCATGATTTCCATCTAAAGGTTTGATTACAATCGGATACCCAATTTTTTTAATAGTATTTTGTAAATCTTCTTCGTCAACGCAAATATCTCCTTTGGCAACAGGGATAGATGCACTATCAAGCATTCTTTTTGTTTCTTCTTTGTTACAGGCAATATCAACAGCGATATTACTGGTTTTGCAAGTAATAGTTGCCTGAAAACGCATTTGATTTACGCCATAACCTAATTGCACTAATGAGTTAGTCCCTAATCGTATCCATGGAATATCTCTGGCAACTGCTTCATCCACTATCGATCCTGTACTTGGACCTAAACGAACATCTTCACGAATTTCACGCATTTTTTGAATATCAGACTGCAAATCATATTCTGTCCCGTCTATCAAAGCCTGGGCAATCGCAACAGATGATTCTGCAGCAAACATGCCCACTTTTTCTTCCACATAACTAAAAACAACATTGTATATTCCTGAAGTTTTTGTTTCGCGGGTTCTTCCGAAACCGGTTTCCATTCCGGCAAGCGTTTGAATTTCCAATGCAATATGTTCAATAACATGTCCCATCCAGGTACCTCTATCGATGCGCATAAAAAAGCCACCTTCTACACCTTCCGAACATCGATGTTCAATCATAGTTGGGAACATTTTACGAATACGATCTCCAAAACCGGGAATTTTATTAGTAGGGAAATCTTCAAGCTCTTCCAGATCTAGGCGCATTTGAATTAGCTTCTTTCTGTTTACACTCCAAATATTTGGACCCCTTAATGCTTGTATATTTAAAATCTTCATAGTGTTCAATAGTTTCTTAGTGTAATTTATGGTATTATTTAGTAAATGCAAAAATGTTGGGCGGCTAATCCGGTGTTTGGCAGTAGTCCTCCACTGTAATAGATGCGGGCTCCGGGCTACTGCTGCCACCCCGGACCGCATTTTAAATGAAGAGTATTCTTTATGAAACCAAGACAGTATAAGGGATATAAAGCTGTCTTATTAACATAAGACCCTTAAAAAAGACTTTAAGTTGGCTTCATATTTAGGTAAATAATAGTAATCTTGTAGTCTTAAACTATTGAAAATAATAGCCATGGCGCCAAAGGGTATACTCATTATCATCGGGGGGGCGGTTGACAAAGGTTCATTTACAGAAAGTCATTTTGACGCTGATGTAAAAAACAATCTGAATTTTTTCGAAGAAGGTATCCTTTCACGGATCAGACAAGAATCGAAATACAAAGAAGAATCACGAATTGAAATTGTTACAACAGCATCAAAAATTCCTGCTGAAGTAGGTCGTGAATACAAACGTGCATTCGAATATCTTGGTTCCAGAAACGTGGATGTTTTAGGAATTGAAAATCGTGAACAAGCTAATTCTCAAGAAGTACTTGATAGATTAAAAGCGGCTGATGTTGTAATGGTTACCGGAGGAGATCAATTAAGGTTATCTTCTATTCTTGGTGGAACAAAGTTTCACGATATGTTATTGGATAAATATTATAACGAACACTTTGTATATGCCGGAACCTCTGCAGGAGCTGCAGCGGCTTCTGCCAATATGATTTATCAGGGGTCAAGTAGCGAAGCTTTGCTAAAAGGAGAAGTTAAAATTACTCAGGGGTTAGGATTAATTGATGATGTAATTATTGATACCCATTTTGTACATCGTGGTAGAATAGGGAGATTGTTTCAAGCAGTTGCCAGCAACCCAAGAGTGTTGGGGGTTGGTTTAGGAGAAGATACAGGACTGCTTATCAAAGAAAATAACTCGATGGAAGCCATTGGTTCTGGATTAGTTATTTTAGTTGACGGTCGACAAATTCGTGACACCAACATTACTTATGTTGAATTAGGCGAACCAATCTCTATTGATAATTTGGTTGCACATGTAATGGCGATGCATGATCATTATGATTTGAAAGCACATAAACTCATGTTGCACAAACCTGTGAATGCTTAGTATGCAACCAAAGATTATTATTCACGGAGGTTTTTTTAGTGAGTCATCACAAAGCAATGAAGTAAAAGTGGCTAAACAACAGGCGCTCGAAAATATTGCGAAACAAGCTTATATGTATTTACAAAATCATTCAGCTTTACAAACAGTAGTTTTTGCTGTTGAGTTGTTAGAGAATGATTCATTGTTTAATGCCGGTACAGGTTCACAAATCCAAAGTGATGGAAAAATAAGAATGAGTGCCTCTTTAATGGATGGGGTTTCTAAAAAATTCTCCGGTGTTATCAATATTGAGGACGTAAAAAATCCTATTAGAGTAGCTGAAAAACTTATGCCTTACGATGATAGGGTTTTAGGAGGAGAAGGCGCATTAAATTTTGCACGTGATAATGGGTTTGAGTTTTATAATCCTACTATACCTCAAAGAATAGCAGAATATGAGTCAAAGAAAAAATCAAAGGCTTTGGGTACCGTAGGTTGTGTTGCTTTAGATACCAATGGCAACATTGCTGCAGCTACATCAACGGGAGGTAAGGGTTTTGAAATACCTGGAAGAATTTCAGATTCAGCTACCACTGCCGGTAATTTCTGTAATGAACATTGTGGTATTTCTTGTACAGGCGTGGGTGAAGATATAGTAAGAGTTGCCTTAGCTACAAAAATTGTGACCAGGGTAACGGATGGTCTTCAAATGCAAGAAGCGTTTGAAAAATCCTTTGATGAATTAAAACCATTTGATGGTTTTGCAGGAGCTATTGGTATTGATAAAAATGGAAATATTTTTCATCAGGATTCATTCCCAACTATGGTATTTGCTAGTTTTGATGGAACACAAACCAATATATTTCAATAACGATTACCTATTTATTGAGCAGGTACAAGTATAGTATATGTTTTCCCCGGCTTAACATCCAATTTAGAAGTCCGTAACCATGGGTTGAGAAACTTCACCATCCTATAATCAGTTCCATTTTTAATACTCCAATCAATTAAATCAGGAATACTATTGTTTACTTGTATTGCCTTTGTAGAAGGAGTTTTCTGACCCATTTCAGGGCTCCAATCTATTCCTACCGATTCAGGATTACTGATAATGTATTTCCAAGTAATAATCCTAAACAAATACTTTGACGTCTCAGAATTCAAGCGAAGCTTGTAATAATCATTTTGTTTTTGGTTGTTTACTTCATCAGCCAATCCTCCTTGTCCCATGTTGTATGATGCAGCAGCCAATGTCCAACTATCAAACATTCCGTAAGCTGCTTTTAAATATTTGCAGGCAGCTTCAGTAGCTTTGGCAACGTCATATCTTTCGTCTACAGTTTTTGAAATCTCAAGTCCAAATGCAGAACCTGTTTCAGATAAGAATTGCCAAAATCCTTCTGCATTTGATGGTGAAATTACATTCGCAAGATTACTTTCTGCAACTGCTAAATATTTAAAATCATCAGGTACATTATTCGCTTTTAAAATAGGTTCGATAATAGGAAAATATCTGGTGGATCTTTTTAATATCATCCAATTAGCCGTTGTTCTGTTTTGTGCAGCCACCCATTCAAACTCCATTCTCTCGTAAATTTCAATATCATTTAATGGAACTTTTTCTCCGCAAAAATCCATTTCTGAAGGAATTGGAGCCAATGATATTTTTTTAATGGATGATATTTCTGACTGTGTACCAGTTTTAGAAGTATCAGCTAAAGTCGATGAATTTGTGTTCTTATTCGAAATACACCAAATAAAATATGATTGCATCACTACAACTAGACCTATTAGTCCTAAAAATAAAAAGATGATACTCTTAGTTCTTTTTTCCATAAACAAATGATTGATAAGTTAACGAAAATTAATTTTTATCCTGAGGTTGTTTAAACTTTTTAGTTACGCTGAACAACGCTATAAATACTAAGAAAAGATACAAAGTAAATGCAACTACTACATAGGTATTTGAATAAAGTTTACAATAATAAACCGTAAATCCTAAAACAGAAGATACAACACTTATAATAATATACAATATAGCTACTAATCTTTGTTTAAATCCTCCATAAACCAAATGGTGAGTAGTATGGTCTTTACCGCCTACAAAAGGGGATTTTTTCTTCATCAATCTATTAATTGAAACAGTTGCTGTATCAGAAATAGTAACTATAAAAAACGACACTGGTAATAAAATAAAGAACCAGGTTTGAACAAATCCTGAAGGATTAGGATGCACATTCCACAAAACTTTAATAGATGCTGCAGCCATAAAAGCACCTAAAAACTGACTCCCACTATCGCCCATATACATTTTTGCAGGATGCCAATTAAAAAATAAGAATCCTAACAAACTTGCCAGTACACCAACAATTAAAATACTGTCATACTCAAACAGCGTACTGGTAATATATGAAAACACCAACATAGATATACTTGCTATTGTAGAAACAGACGAAGTGATTCCATCCATGTTATCCAACATATTAAGTGAATTCATTAAACCTATGAACCAAAATATCGTGAACATATAGTTAAGCCACTCCTGTGCAAAAATTTGAATATGTGCACCACAAATGATTACCACTAGACCACATAAAGCCTGAATAAGAAGTTTCAGAATGGGTTTAGTATTATATGCATCATCCGCTAATCCCATTACAAAACCTAATACACAAGAAATAACCATTCCTAAAAACTGCCAATTATTAAATTGAACATTCTCTGAAAGTATAATAAGATAAAAAACAATAGATAAAAGAAACGCTACAAAAAATAAAATACCTCCCAATGATGGTTTAGTAGTAGAAGTCCACCTGATTACTCCTTCAGAATGATTACGAACACCTAAGTTAGTTGCAAACTTCAATAATATTTTACCTAATAAATAAGAAAATCCTAATAAGAGAGATAAGAACCCAAGCAGGATAATCAAACTTATATTATTTGAAAATCCTGCCATTTAAAATGGTGAAATAAAATTTTTAAATAAACTGCCCTGAATATCCTTTTCCGAAACATTAGGACTGGTTACTCCCCAATCAATAGCTAAATCAGGATCGTTAAATATCAAACAGCCTTCTGATGCTTTATTATACACTTCAGTGCACTTGTATGAAAATATGGTATCGTCTTCCAATGCAATAAATCCGTGTGCAAAGCCTGGTGGAATCCAAAACATCCATTTATTCTCTCCGGATAATAATATAGAATAATGCTTGCCGTAAGTAGGTGAATTTTTTCTGATATCTACCGCAACATCTAAAACACTTCCGGTAATAACTCTTACTAATTTCCCCTGAGCAAAAGGAGGTGCTTGAAAATGCAATCCTCTTAATACTCCCTTCGAGGAACAGGATTCATTATCTTGTAAGAAAGAATAACCAATTCCTACATTTTTAGCTGTCTGTATGTTATATGATTCAAAAAAATGACCCCTATCATCTTTAAAAATGGTCGGTTTTAAAACCAATAATCCATCAATGAAGGTTGAAGATACTTCCATTATTTTTTACGGCGGGTTGAAAATTTACTTCTTTTTTTCTTATGATCTTCATCATAATAACCGTACCCATATCCATAATTGTTGGTTGTGTAACCGTAATTACCATACCCATACTGATTGGATTTTTTCTGTTCAAGTCCATTTAAAATAATTGACATATTAGTCATCTTGTTGTCAACTACCAGTTTTTGAAGGTTATTGATAAAGAATTTACGAGACACTCCGGCCCTGAATACATATATGGGATAATCGGCCCTTTTCAAGAGCGTCATAGAATCCGTAACAATTCCAATTGGTGGGTTGTCAATTAATACATAGTCATAATCCTTTTTAAGTGTATCTATCAGTTGAGTCATATTATCACTTAAAATAAGCTCCGATGGATTGGGGGGGATAGGTCCTGCAGTTATAAAATGTAAATTCTCTAATTCGCTGTGAAAAACACATTCTTGAATGCTATTTTTACCAATGAGTAAATTACTTAATCCTTTATCATTAGATACGTTAAACCCAACATGTATTTTAGGTTTACGCATATCCGCATCTATAATGATTACCTTTTTACCTGTAAACGCTAAAATACCTGCCAAATTAATAGATACAAACGTTTTACCTTCACCCGATATAGTAGAAGTAACCGCGATAAGTTTAGAACCCGGCTTATTAGAAATAAAATCAAGGTTTGTTCTAATATTTCTGAATGATTCTGCAATAAGTGATTTTGGTTTTTTATCTACTACTAATTGAGAGACCGGAATAGTACTTTTATACTTTGTAACAAATCCTAAAATTGAAACATTGCAATAACTCGTAATATGTTCAAATGCAAGTATTCTATCATAAAGAATATAATTTATGGTTAGACCGGCAATCGCTATTACTACCCAAACAACCAACACTACTGCCAAAACAAAAAACTTTCTTGGGTATATCGGAGTTTTTGCAACTGCTGATCTTTGTAGAACTCTGTAGCTGGATGTATAACCTTCGCTTAACAATTCATATTCCACTCTTTTTTGAATAAGCATTTGGTAATAGGTTTCATTCACCTCATAATACCTTTTGCGATGCATATATTCTACTTGATTAGGTAAATTCCCACCACTGGAATAAAAACTTCCTTCAATTTGGCTAATGGCTGATTGTAATTCATTAATTTTTGAATTAGTAGATAGCTTGATAGCTTCCAGGGATTTGATAAGTAAATTTCGCTGTACATCAATTTCTCTATTTACTTCAATTACATCCGGGTGAGAATTAGTTTTTCCTTGAAGTAATCTATCTCTTTTAGAAATAAGAATATTTATATTTCCTGCAAGATTAGTAATATATGCATCTGCTTTTAATTGAGAAATTTGCGTTAATACCTCATATATATCAATATCCTGTTTATTTACATTTTTAATAACATCATTTAAAACAAGAAGTTGGATTTCATAATCAAATTTTTGATTTTCGAGCATTTCGAGCATCTTCATGTTTTTTTGCTCTATCGGATTTTCGTCGTTTGTACGTTCTACTATGTTATGATCCGACATGAATTTCTGTAAACTGCTATCCGCTTCATTTAAATTCAACTTAACAAGTTCGAGTGTATTGTCGATATAAGAAATAATGTTATTTACGCCCTGTTTCTTTTTTTCAAGATTAAAATTGGTAAACTCCTTAGCAATCATATTGGCAATATCATTGGCTCTTTGCGGATTTACATCCGTTACACTTATTTTTATAGTTCGAGCACTCTCATTAAGAACTATTACTTGTAGTTGTGAGCTAAACCTTGACAATAAAGTTGATTTACTATTCAATATAAAATAATCGGCATTGACAGGTTTTAGAACTGCGCTTGAATCAACAACTGAAATCAAAAATTTAAAGTGAGGGGTTTTTTGAATAGTGTTCGTATTATAAGTGTAATCAAATTTTTGTTCCCCTATTTTATATTTGATATTAAAATTATCGATTGAATTAAACTTTACAAAAATAGGAATCCCAAATACCTCAGGCGTATTTTCTATAAATAAAACTTTATAAGGTGCTTGATTGTAATTATCGTAATCTAATATTCTACCATCCTTAAAGTAAGTAACTTCAACATTTAAACTATCTACAATTCTTTGAATAAAGACTTGTGACCTCATCAACTCAATATCTCCTGCCATCGTTTGATTGAGATTCATCATCTTCTTATCTTCTAAAAAATCCAGATGTTGAGCATTTTCTTCAGTGAGCTGAATGATGGTAATAGATTGGTAATGGGGTATGGTATAACGTAAATACAAAAACGATGCTGCCAACAATAAAACCAACACCGCAATAATCCATACCAAATTTTTTCTGATTACATAAACAACCAGTGGGAACTCCAGGTCTTGATTAAATCTTGGTATCGTTTTCCGTCCTTCCACTTAGCTATTTAGTTAAAGTAATGATAAGTGCTACTGAAGTTACCACTGAGGTAACTGTAGTAATGATTGACAAATATGGGGTAACATTTCTACTGAATATAGCTGCCGGATCTTCATATGGGTCTACATATATAACATCTCCCGACTGTAATGCTAAATCTGCTTCTTTCATTCCTTCTAACGTAGAAAGATCGATTTTATATACTTTAGGATTTTTCAAATCCCCTCTAATGAGCTTAACTTTTTTAGCTTTCCCCATATTACTAATTCCACCTACCTCAGCTAATGCTTGTAACAAGTTCATATTATCGCTGGTAAAATGTACCACTTTTGCATTCGCCCCTAAACCTGGGAAAACAAAAACTTTTCTATTACTAAATGTAATGGTGATATACGGGTCTTTATATTGTTCTTTGTACCTGTTTTCTAAAGTATCCTCAGCAGCTCTTCTGGTTAACCCGGCTAATTTTACTCGTCCAATTAATGGCAATTTACATGATCCGTCATATTCAACCAAAATAGGTATACCCCCAAACTGCGAATTTTGTTGACCATTTGTTCCTTCTACATCACCAGTAACATTAATCAGGTTTTCACCATTATTGGTCAATATCCTAACATTGATTACATCGTTGGGGGCAAGTCTGTATAATGAATCTGGCCCATCAATAAACTTATCATATTGGAAATTAGCCGTCTCCCTAAACATTATGCTAGGGTTAAAAGTTTTACATGAGACAAAAACAAGTAAAAACCCAATAATAAAAAGATGGGGCTTCTTCAATTTTTTACGGTTTTAACAAAGATAAAAAAATTCTAATACAAATGTGCAGACTTACAGAGTATCAGATGGGGTATCAGGCAGTTGCAAATACCTGTTTTTTAGAACTAACCGCTGTAAGTAAATTCCAATAATGGTGCTCCATGTCCGAAACTAGTCGATTATAATGAAATTTATCCTGAACATGTACCCAACCTTTTGACTGCATTCTCTGCATCAAACTCTTATCAGAAACTAAAGAGATGAGCTTTTGAGCAAAATCATCAGCCCCTTCATTGGTTAACAATGCCGTTTGACCGGGAATGACAACATCTTCAATTCCTCCAACATTGGTGGCTACTATAGGAGTTCCCGAAGCCTGTGCTTCAATTAAACTTACCGGGGTCCCTTCATTAAACGAACATAACGTGATGATATCCAATCCGGCGTTAACTCTATCAATATCCTTAATCCATGAAGTAAAAGTAAGCAATGCTCTATCCCCTTTCTTAGAGGTAAATTCAATATTTTTTATCCGAGCATAGTCTTCAATATCTTTTCGTGACTCTCCATCACCTACAATAAAAAATCGAAATTTAAGAGCTGAATTTCTCTTAATTTGTTCTATCACATCAATAAAGAATGGGTGATTTTTTATAGGTACCAACCTGCCAATAATACCTACGGCAATTTCATCATCTGCAATGTTATATTCCTGTCTAAAATCAATTCTTTTATTGTCTTTATCTTCCTGAAATCTGGCTAAATCAAACCCTAACGGAACTACTTTTATTTTATCTTCTGTAGTAATCTTATGTTCATCACATAACTCAGTTTTTTGTTTATTGCTAATGGCTACAATAGAACTGGATATTTTTGCCAGTGAACGTTCAACTGATTTTACTATGGATGTTTTAGCAGCTCCAAAATAGGAGTGAAAAACATGACCATGGAAGGTATGAACAACGATAGGAACATTACAACGATACGCAGCCCAACGACCCAAACTACCTGCCTTCGATGCATGGGTATGAATAATGTCCGGTTTAAACCTATGAATAATCTCTTTTAGTTTATAATAAGCAACCAGGTCATTATTATAGTTGATGGATCTTTTCATTTCAGGCACTATAATCGGCTTGATGTTCAAATCATCTAATATATGTAAGGATGAATTCTCTGTTTTATCAATAGAACCACCAACTAATAAAGTCTTAAAATCAGGCGATAAATGTTTGGTAAGGTAGGCCGCATTATAGGTAGGACCTCCCAGATTAAAACGGTTAAGGATACGTAATACTCTAATCATCTATATTAAAGTAGGTAAGGTTAGGTTTAAAATCACTACTTAATAAACAGACGAATCCCTCTATTCTACAGTTGCATGGGCTCCACTGCTCAATAATTCAAATATACTGAAAAATTCGATTTAAACAGTTTAGTTTTTTCAAACAACCTATTAAATAAGAGTTTACCCTAATACTTAAATTTATATTAAACTTAATGCCCTATAGGTGAATCACTTCACCATAGGCGGCAGCTGCAGCTTCCATCACCGCTTCACTCATCGTTGGATGTGGATGTATAGCTGTAATGATTTCATGACCTGTAGTTTCCAGTTTACGGGCAGCAACCACTTCTGCAATCATTTCAGTTACGTTGGCACCCACCATATGAGCACCTAAAAGCTCCCCATATTTAGCATCAAATATCAATTTAACAAAACCATCCTTTGCTCCGGCGGCGCTTGCTTTACCTGACGCTGAAAATGGGAACTTACCCACTTTAATCTCATAACCGGCTTCTTTAGCTGATTTTTCGGTATAACCCACTGAAGCTACTTCCGGCCAACAATAAGTACAACCAGGAATATTAGTGTAATCAATAGGATGTGGATTTTTCCCCGCAATTTTCTCAACACAAACAATTCCTTCATGCGAAGCTAAGTGTGCCAATGCCGGACCAGGAATTACATCACCAATAGCAAAAATTCCGGGTACATTTGTTTGGAAAAATTCGTTTACTAATACTTTTCCTTTATCGGTTTTAATACCCATAGTTTCTAAACCCAGGTTTTCAATATTAGCAACCACACCTGCAGCTGATAATACTACATCACATTCTATGGTTTGTTCCCCTTTAGTGGTTTTAATCAACACTTTACAACCATTACCTGAGGTATCCACTTTTTCTACTGATGATTGAACCAATATCTCAATACCTTGTTTTTTCAACAGTTTTTCCATGGTTTTTGATACCTCTTCATCTTCCAATGGTAAAATATTAGGTAAAAATTCCACCATAGTAACTTTGGTTCCCATGGAGTTATAAAAATAAGAGAACTCAGTACCAATGGCACCTGATCCAATCACTACCATTGACTTTGGTTGAGAAGGTAAGGTCATTGCTTCTCTATATCCAATTACTTTTTTACCGTCCTGTGGTACATTAGGTAATACTCTTGATCTTCCTCCGGTAGCTATGATAATATTTTTACCATCTACTGTTTTTTTAGAACCGTCAGCAGAAGTTACTTCTACTTTCCCTTTGGCTACAATTTTACCTGTGCCCATTACAACATCTATGTTGTTCTTTTTCATTAAGAACTGAATGCCTTTGCTCATGCCATCAGCTACACCTCTGCTTCGGCTAATTATTTTTTCAAATTCTACTTCACATTCTTTTACTTTCAAGCCATAGTCCCCGGCATGTTTAATATAATCATACACCTGAGCACTTTTCAATAAAGCTTTGGTTGGTATACATCCCCAGTTCAAACAAATTCCACCCAATGATTCTTTTTCAATCACTGCGGTTTTTAAACCTAATTGTGATGCTCTTATGGCTGCAACGTATCCACCTGGTCCGCTGCCTATAACTATTAGATCGTAGCTCATGTTCTTTAAATATAATTAGGCAGCGAATTTAGCAAAAAATAAGTTGGCTGCCCCCCTTTTTACAAAAGGGTCGGGCTATCCGCTAAATCTTAGTTGGCAGTAGCAGTTCGCAGCAGCAGCTAGGAGTAATAAAAAAATAAAACTGGTACAAATTTGCTACTGCTCACTGCCAACTAAGGATACCGCTCCTATCCCTGGCAGTGCAGCTAAAGCTGCAATTATTACTACAAAGTCAATTCCTACCCTAAAAATCTAAAATCCTTGTTTACCTTTAGCCTCCTAAATAACTCTATCATGCAATACAGGGTCTATTATAAAAGTACCTCTACTCAATTTATTTATTTCGAACTTACCGTAGATAAAATTGATAATGAAATAACCCATATCAGAATTCCTGCCTGGCGCCCGGGTCGTTATGAACTAGGTAATTTTGCCAAAAACATCCGTAACTGGAAAGTGTATGACGAAAACGGTCATTTGCTTAACTATAAAAAAATTGATAGAGAATGCTGGGAAGTAGATACTAAAAACTGTTCAACCATTGTAGTAAAATACGAAGTATATGCAGGGATACTCAATGCAGGCTCCACCTATTTAGATGAACATCAATTGTACATGAACCCCGTTAACTGTTGCTGTTATGCGGTTGGTCGTGAAAATGAAAAATGTGAAATGTTATTGGAGGTCCCCGACAATTATATCATAGCAACCGG
>CAZUXM010000005.1:54427-55444 GCA_964624635.1 uncultured Candidatus Competibacteraceae bacterium | reverse complement strand
GTTAGAAAAAAACACATCTAATAAAAAAATAGTGTCTGCCCCAAACTTTGATCAATTGGCTGATAGACCTTTAATTGCAAGTCCTACGGTAAAACATATCCAATTCAATGTATGTAACCTGGATGTAAACCTTTGGTTTCAGGGAGAATGTAAGCTTGAAAAAAATCGTATCATCAATGATTTTTCACGTTTTATTGAAGAGCAAATTGAAGCATATGGAGAATTTCCTGAAAAAGAATACCATTTTTTATATCAAATAACTCCTCATAAAACACACCACGGAGTTGAACATGAAAATTCAACCGTGTGTATGATAGGACCCACTTACTTATTATTTAGTACCAGTTACGATGAATTTTTAAGTTTATCATCTCATGAATTTTATCATAGCTGGAACATCAAAAAAATTCGTCCGGTAGAGATGCTACCATACGATTTTACCAAAGAAAATTACTCAAGATTAGGATATGTAGCCGAAGGGGTTACCACTTATTATGGCGACTATATGTGCTATCGTAGTAAGGCATTTACTCAAGAACATTTTTTTGTTGCATTAGAAGATTTATTGGATAAGCACTTCCATAATTATGGTCGTTTGTTCATGCCGGTTACCGAAGCTTCATTTGATACCTGGATAGATGGATACGAGCCCGGAGTTCCACATAGAAAAACATCTATCTATACTGAAGGTGCTTTGGCAGCATTAATGACAGATATTTACATCATTAAAGAATCAGGATTCAAATATTCATTAGATAATGTGATGTATGATTTATATCACGAATATGCAAAAAAGGGGAAAGGATATACTGAAGAAATTTATAAGGGATTGATTGAAAAATACCTTGGCAGAGATTTTACTTCGTTTTTTGATAAATACATAAATGGTGTTACTGACTTTGAGCCAGAACTTCGTAAAGCATTCGAAATGGTAGGTCTTGATTTTGTAGCTGAACCCAATCCTCAACCTTATGAAAAAAACTTAGGATGTAAGGTAAGTGAAGAAAGTTTAAAATT
>CAZUXM010000005.1:24875-54417 GCA_964624635.1 uncultured Candidatus Competibacteraceae bacterium | reverse complement strand
TTCACTCATAATGCACCGGGCTCACCTGCTGAAAAACATGGCATCATGGTAGGTGAACAAATTGCATCTATCAATAATTTTACTGTAACAGGTAGTAATTTAAAACATTGGTTCAACTATTTCAAAGATGATGAGATATATATTCGTGTAAGAACCATTGATAGTAGAATCAGAACTATTATTGTACCTCGTTATGACAATAATTATTACGCCGTACATAAAATGAAAGTATTAAATAAAACTACCAAAGAACAAGCAGAATTGTTTGAAAAATGGACCAAAAATTCTTTGGCCTAACCAATGAGTGAAAACATAAAATCCTTGAAACTTATTGTAACCGGAAAAGTGCAAGGAGTATTTTATAGAAAAAACACCCAACAAAAAGCGAAGGAATTCAACTTGGTTGGTTGGGTAAAAAATAATACTAACGGCACGGTAGAAATATTTATTCAGGGGCATCAAACAGATATACAAAAAATGATTGATTGGTGCTGGCAAGGGCCTAAAAATGCAGCAGTTAGCCATATTGAGATAGAAGAATCTCTCCCTAAAAATTATTCTGAATTTAACGTCATAAGATAAGCAATAAAAATGTACATTTGTGTTTTAAATTCATAGTTCAAAAAAATTCAAAAAAATCTGAATCAACAACTTTGAATTTTAAATATCAAATTTTGAATTAAGAGAAAATGGCAAGAACAGAAGTGACCATGACTAAGTTGGGCGAAAGTGTAATGGAAGCAACTATTACTAATTGGTTAGTAGAAGAAGGTGATACAATTGAAATGGATCAACCTATTGTAGAAATAGCAACAGATAAGGTAGATTCAGAAGTACCTTCACCATTTAGCGGAGTGCTTGTAAAAAAAATGTTTGCTAAAGGTGATGTTGTAAAAATTGGTGAAGCATTTGCCATCATTGAATCTGAAGCAGGCGCTAAAATAACCAGTGAACCCATTGTAAATACTCCTGAGGTAAAAACAAATGGAGCCAATGGCAGTGTACAACATAAAGAAGTAGTTAATACAACTACAGTAAAAACACCTATACTTACAAAATCAGATAGTAACAGATTTTATTCTCCATTGGTAAAAACCATCGCAACTTCCGAAAATATTACCATGGAAGAGTTGGAAACCATATCAGGAACCGGGTTAGATGGTAGAGTTACTAAACAGGATATTTTATCTTATATACAAACCGGCAAGTCCGGAAATAAAAATACCACTGTTTCAGTTCAGCAAGTGGTAGAAAAAACACCTGTAAAAGAAGTAAAACAAACTACACAGGTACATCAAAAACCTGCGATTTCAATTTCAGGGAATGACCAGATTATTGAAATGGATAGAATGCGAAAACTGATTGCCAATCACATGGTAATGAGTAAACATACCTCACCACACGTTACTTCATTCGTTGAAGCAGATGTTACCAATCTGGTAAAGTGGAGAGAAAAAGTAAAAAGAGATTTTGAAAAGAAATATGGTGAAAAACTAACCTTCACCCCTATGCTTATTGAGGCAGTAGTACAGGCCATCAAAGAATTTCCGGGAGTAAATGCGTCTGTTGATGGAGACAATATCATCATCAAGGGTAGAATCAACATCGGAATGGCTACTGCATTACCTTCAGGAAATTTAATTGTACCAGTCATCAAAAATGCCGATCAGATGAATTTATTTGGGTTAACCAAATCAGTAAATGATTTAGCTAACCGAGCTCGTAATAATAAACTTTTACCTGATGAAATTGCAGACGGAACTTATACCGTTACCAATGTAGGTTCGTTTGGAAACGTAATGGGAACACCAATTATCAACCAACCTCAGGTAGCTATTTTAGCTTTAGGAGCCATTAGAAAAAGGCCAGCTGTTATTGAAACGGAAGAAGGTGATGTAATCGGTATCAGAAGCATGATGTTCCTTTCTCATTCATACGATCACCGTGTTGTTGATGGTGCTTTAGGAGGAATGTTTGTTCGTCGTGTAGCTGACCTTCTTGAAGGTTTTGATATAAACAGAGCTATTTAATTGTAATGAATGTACATGAATAAGGTCCGGAATTCCCGGATCTTATTTTTTTAAAATACCACCTATGATCCAGCTTAGTAAACCTATTGTATTTTTTGATATCGAAGCCACCGGATTAAGTATCATTAATGACAGAATAGTTCAAATATCATTACTTAAAATATTTCCTGACGGCAAAGAAGAAATTAAAAATTTTCTCTTTAATCCTGAAATCCATATCCCTGATGAGGTGGTTGCAATACATGGTATTAAAGATGAAGATGTAAAAGGACAACCTATTTTTAAAGACAAGGCAAAAGAAATTGATCAATTTTTAAAAGATTGTGACTTAGGTGGGTTTAATCTTTTAAAATTTGACGTCCCTATGCTGTTAGAAGAATTTATAAGAGCCGGGATGGATTTTGATATAGACAAAAGACATATTGTAGATGTACAAAGTATATTTCACAAAATGGAACAACGTACACTTTCCGCCGCCTATAAATTTTACTGCAGTAAAGACCTATCCAATGCACATGATGCAGAAGCTGATACTAAAGCTACATGGGAAGTATTCAATGCTCAATTAGAGAGATATGATCAATTAAGCAAAGATATACCGGGTATTATCGGTTTCATTGGCAACAGTAATCGGGTTGATCTTGAAGGAAGAATTGTTAAAAATGAGAAAGGGGAGGAAGTCTTTAATTTCGGCAAACATAAAGGCAAAAAAGTTACACAAGTATTTGAAAATGAGCCATCTTACTACAATTGGATATTAGATGGTGATTTTTCAGGCTATACCAAAAAAGTAGTCCAAAGGATTAAACTTAACATGCTGAAAGACAAGTTCTCAGGGGGTTAAAAAAATATTAAAAAACGACTGATTTCTCAGATTTTTAGCGTACTTTAGCAAACTTATTAAAACACCCAATCGCGAGTATCATGAGATCTAACAACCTTATCATTACACTGGCTTTCTTATTTATCACTATTAGTTTACAAGCACAAAAAAATGTTGACTGGAAAAAGGAAAACTTTCCAGGTCGCGAAACAGAATTTGAAAAAGCTTTTAAAACTTATGAAGAAGGAAATAAAATGTATTATGAAGGAGGTCCCCCTCTTTATGAAGCTGCATTGGCAAAATATTTAGATGCTTATAACTTTAATCCTGATAACGATTATCTTAATTTTCACCTAGGTCATATTTATTATGCTTTGCATCACCCACATGATGCCGAGAAATACTATGAAAAAGCAATTTCTCTTAATTCTGAATTAAGGGATCAAATTTTATATGAGCTGGCAACTTCATACCACCAGGATGGTGATTGGGATGGCGCTATTTCTCATTACAAAGAATATAAAACCTTTTTAAAAGAGGGTGGTCATAAACATTTGAATATGCACTCAAAAGATGTAGCTCATGAGTTAAAGTGGGTTGATCTTTGTATCAAACAATGCGAAACCGGTAAAGTAATCTCTCATGATACTGTACCTATCATATTTGAAAATATTTCACCAGCAATCAACTCTAAATATCCTGAATACTCTGCAGTAGTAAACCATAATGAAGACTTACTGGTTTTTGTATCTCGTCGTCCAGGAAATACAGGTAACAGAGATAACCATGGTTCTGCATTTGAGTTTGAAGACGTATATGTATCACGAAGGGATGCCAATGGATGGTCGAAAGCCGAACACTTGCATGGTGATGTAAATTCACAAGCGCATGAGGCTCCGGTATGGTTAAGTGGAGATGGTAATCGTTTATTATTATACTTCAATAAATCCAAATCTAAAGATCCCAAAAAACAAGGTGATATTTATGAAAGTGATTTCGTAGATGGAAAGTGGACAGACCCTACCCCGGTAAAAGGTATCAATTCTACATGGAGGGAAACCCATGCTTCTATGAGTGCTGACGGAAAAACTATTTATTTTACAACTAACAATCCTAAATGGGCAAAACATGGTGGTTTGGATATTGTTAAATCAACTTACAGTGATACAGAAGGTAAATGGAGTGAACCTGTAGATATCGGAAGTAAAATCAATACTGAATGGGATGAAGAAAGTCCTTTCATCAAACCTGATGGAAAAACGTTTTATTTCAGTTCTCAAGGGCATACTTCTGTTGGAGGTTTTGACTTTTTCAGATGTGAGCTAAGTGATAATGGAACTTTCTCTGAACCAATAAATATGGGCATTCCATTAAACACTCCGTTTGATGATGCATTTATTTATTTCTCTGATGATGGTAAAAGAGTTTATTTCAATTCAAACCGCGATGGTGGATTTGGGTCTCAGGATATTTACGAAGGATTTATCTTAACTGCTATATCATTCCCAGTTAATGTTGTAATGATTGATGATGAAACCAATGATACCATTAGAGAAGGGTTGGTTACAATTAAAAAAGTATCTAATGACTCAACATGGAAATTGACCAATACTAATGGTATTCATAACACAGAAGTAGGCATCATGAAAAATTTTGAAGTTACGGTTACGTCTGATGGTTATAATGATGAAGAGTTTAATTTCAGTACCAAGTATGATCAACTGGTGAACTTTGACACAATTGAAATAAACAGAACTTTCAGATTAAAGAAAGATTACTCTCCTATAGCTTTAAATGGTCAGCTTTTTGATAAGGTATCAGGAAAACCTGTTGATGGTATCATTGAAATAACAAAAGCAAACAGCAATGATAAAGTGGGTCAGGTACAAACAGTAAATACTATGTATACTATTGATCTTCCAAGAAATAAAGAATATACCATTACTGCTTTGGCTAAAGGGCACATGCCATATAGAGAAACTTTCAAATTAACGGCAAAGAACAATAAAAAAGATCTTTATCTGGATAGAATTAAAGTGGGTGATAGATTTGCTATGAGAAATGTACAGTACGAAAGTGGTAAAGCTACACTTAAAAAAGAGTCAATTACTGAACTTACTATATTAAAAGAATTCATGACTGAAAACCCGTACATTAAAGTAGAAGTATCTGCACATACTGATATTGTAGGTTCACATTCAATGAATATGAAACTTTCTGTTGCACGTGCAAAATCTATTTATGATTGGTTAACCAAAAATGGTATTGCTAAAGAAAGAATCACTTACAAAGGTTATGGACCTGACCAGCCTATAGCCACCAACGATACTCCTGAAGGCAGAGCTCTGAACAGAAGATCAGAGATCAAAATTCTTGAAGATCAATAGTACCTAACTAAACCCTAATACCCATATGAAACAGTTTATTGTTATATGCTTCATGTTCCTTAGCGGAATATTGTATGCACAAAACAACGTTGAATTTACAGAGAAAAACTTCCCTGATAATAAATCAGGATTAAAAAGTGCTCAGGCTAATTTTGAAAAAGGAGATGAGTATTTTTATTATGGTCCAAGATCATGGGAGACTGCTTTAGGTTATTATTTAAAAGCCAATGAGTTTAATCCGAACAATGCCCGATTAAATTTTCAAATAGCTACTATCTACAAACAATTCAACAATACACATACTGCTGCTGATTTCTATGAAAAAGCAATTGCTTTAGATAAGGAATATAGAAACAGAGCATTATTACCTCTTGCCGAAGAATTACATTTAGATGGGCAATGGGACAAAGCCATAGACATGTACTCAGAATACAATACTTTACTTAATTCAAAAGAAGGGAACAAAGTAGAATTGATGAACATGGCAGGTTCAATGGAAGTGGAGAAAAAATATGTTGGAATGAGAATAGCTCAATGTAATAGTGGAAAAAAAAATGTTCGTGATTCAATTCCAATCATCATGCTTAACATGGGTTCAATGATTAACAGCAAATATCCGGACTATACTGCTGCAGTCAACTCAACAGAGGACATGATTGTGTTTACTAGTCGTCGTGCAGGTAGTACCGGAGGAATGGTTGACCCAGAGTCCCCTTTTGAATTTGAGGATATTTATATTTCAACAAAAAATCAAGATGGTACATGGACAAGAGCCGAAAAACTAAAAGGAGATGTAAACTCTGCCGATCATGATGCTGTGGTTTGGTTATCTCCAAAAGGAGACAAGCTTATCATCTATAGATATCAAAAAAACGATAATGGTGATTTGTATGAATCAGAAAATAAAAATGGAAGTTGGACCACTCCGCAACCAATAAAAGCTATTAATTCGAAGTACCGCGAAACTCATGCCTGCTATTCTCCTGATGGAAATACTATTTACTTTACTACCGAAAATCCAAAATATGCTACCAAAGGGGGACTCGATATTTGTATGGTTACCAAAGATGCAAATGGAAAATGGAGTGAACCTCAAGAGCTAGATGATATTAATACTATTTATAATGAAGAAAGCCCATTCATCAAATCAGATGGAAAAACTTTTTACTTCAGCTCACAAGGGCATACTTCCATTGGTGGATTTGATATTTTTAAATGTGAAGTAGATAATGGTAAATTTACCACTCCCCAAAATGTTGGTTTCCCTATCAACTCAACTTCTAACGATGTATTCATTTTCTTTACCGAAGATGGCAAAAAAGCTTTCTTCGATTCAGACAGAAAAGGTGGACAAGGAGAAAAAGATGTGTACGAAATGTATATCCTTGATGCTATTAAGTTACCATTAATCGTTGAAGTATATGACGAAAGAACAAATCAATTAATTTCATCTGACTTAAGTGTAATTGAAACTGCCTACATTCCGGTAGAAGTAGATATGAAAAATGAGTCAATCGGAAAATATTCTTCTATTATAGGTGTATCCAAATATTATACTGCTGATGCAAGAGCTGAAGGATACGAAACCAAAAAAATAAAATTCAATACCAAGTTTGAAAAAATTCCGGATTTTGACACTACCGTTATAAGAAAACAAATTTATCTGAAACCTCTTTTTGCACCAATAGTTATGAAGTGTGAACTAAAAGATAAGAAAACACTGAATATAGTAAATGGGGAGGTGGAAATCAATGCCGGTGAAAATGTAGTAGCCAAATTACAAACGGTTGATGGGAAATGTGAATATCGATTGGAAATAGACGTGGACTATGAAGTTATTGTAATTGCTAAAGGCTATAAAATGGTGAAACAAAATATTCGATTCACTAAGGACGATCTGCAAAAAACAATCTACTTGGGAAATTTTGAATTAGATGAATTAGAAGTAGGTGACAAATTTGTATTAAAGAATGTATACTTTGATTATAACAAATCCAATTTACGTTCTGAATCTATTACAGAGTTGAACATCTTAAAAGAATTTTTACATGAAAATCCTGATGTACGTGTAGAAGTTTCAGCGCATACTGATAATCGCGGTTCTAAAACTTACAATTATGCATTATCTGATTCAAGAGCTGCTTCGGTGCTTGAATGGCTGGTAGCCAATGGGGTTGATGCCGCAAGATTAGTGAGCAAAGGATATGGATTTGATCAGCCGATAGCTGAAAACGATACTGAAGAAAACATGCAGTTGAACAGACGTGTAGAGTTCAAAATCATCAAATAAAATACAATACATCTTTAAACTAAAAATCCCGATTATATAGAGTCGGGATTTTTTTTGATTATTATTTTAGTTTGTGTAACTACATATCAAGATAATTCATCAGCATATCAAAACGATCACGCATATCATCTGATGAGCCAGTTTCCATATATGAGCCTACAATAACATAGTTGTACCTTGTAAAGGTTGCCAACACGGCACGTAAATCAGTACGGTTTACTTTAAGCACTACATTCATTTTTGTACTATCGGGGACTGTATTTACATAACTGCTTAACACTTTACAATCATTACTTTCTACAATTTGTGCTATTTGTGTTAAGCTATAATCTCTTTCGTTTACCTCCAATACAATAATCCCTCCTGGATCTTTAATTGAAGATCTGGAGGCCATATGCTGGATGAGATCACGAATAGTAATAAGTCCTAAATATTTTTGATTAGCATCCAACACCGGAATCACTGTTAAATGTAAATCAGACACTAACTTGATTACCTCATAAATATGTTGGGTATTACGTACAAAAGGTTGAGACAATGACAACCGATAACTCCCCAATGGTTCATCAGGTGCATTAAGATTGATGATATCTTCTTCGGATATCATCCCTAAAAAATCGGTATGATTCACAATAGGCAGATGAGATATTTTAAATTCTTCCATCCAACCCAACGCCTTTAAACCTGTATCCGAAGTTTTTAAAGGTGGAATCTCATTACTTATTAACTCTTCTGCTATCATTTTCTATTGGTTGGTTTTTATTAATTTTACCTCCGTTATAGAACGTACTTTTTGTAGTAGCTAAACTAAGTAAATTATACACTTAAAACTCCGAAAAGTTCTAATTATTACTTAAATATTGGTTAATTAGGGTTTCAAGTTTGAGGTTTGAGGTTTAAAATTATGAAACAGAACCTGAAATGTGAAACCTAAAATATAAAACATATACATGACTAAACTATCCGTAAATATTAATAAAGTAGCCACTTTACGTAACTCCAGAGGTGTTAATATGCCCGACGTTTTAAAAGTAGCTTTGGATTGCGAAAGGTTCGGAGCCGAAGGCATTACGGTACATCCCCGCCCCGATGAAAGACATATCAAAAACCAGGATGTATTCGATTTAAAGCCTCAATTAACAACTGAATTTAATATTGAGGGATATCCCAGCGTACAGTTCATTGAAATGGTATGCAAAATTAAACCGGCACAAGTTACATTGGTCCCCGACGCCCCTGACGCTATTACCAGTAATGCCGGATGGGATACCATCAAGTACAAAGATTTTTTAAAAGAAATTATTGCCGAATTCAAAAAACATCAAATTAGAACATCTGTATTTATTGATCCTATTGAAGACAGAATTGTACATGCTGTTGATACAGGTACAGATAGAATTGAATTATATACTGAAGAATACGCAAAACAATTTCACAACGGAAAAGAAAAAGCCATTGAACCTTATTTAAAAGCAGCCATTAAAGCAAATGAAGTAGGATTGGGTATCAATGCCGGACATGATTTGAATTTAGATAACCTCTCTTATTTTGCAAAAGCTATCCCTCAGCTATTGGAAGTAAGTATTGGTCATGCCTTAATTTCTGATGCTTTATATTTTGGATTAGAGAATACAATACAAATGTACAGAAGACAATTAATATAATACCTGATAAAATTTAAAACACAGAGTTAACAATGAAAGAACTCAGAGGACACAGAGACTTAGCTCTGTGTCTTCAGTGAAAAACTCTGAGACCTCTGTGGTAAAAAAACATATGAAACTATTTTTTAGGAAAACAGGTTCGGGTGAACCACTTATTATTTTACATGGTCTTTTCGGTACTGCAGATAACTGGAATACCTTAGCAAAAAAATATGGGGAACTCTTCTCCACTTATACTGTTGATCTTCGCAATCATGGTCAATCACCACATAGTGATGAATGGGGGTATACCGTTATGGCACAAGATGTAATTGAATTGATGGAGGCTGAAGGATTGGAAAAAATCAATCTAATGGGTCATAGTATGGGAGGGAAAGTAGCGATGGTAATGGCAGGAATGATTCCGGAAAAAATCAACAAACTCATTATTGCAGATATTGCACCTAAATATTACAGACCACATCACACTGAAATTTTAACAGCACTCAATGGTTTGGATTTAGTAAATACCAAAACCCGAAAAGAAGCGGAAACTTACATGGAATTACAAATTCCTGATTTCGGCACACGCCAATTTCTGCTCAAAAATTTATATTGGAACAACGAGCAGTTAGCATGGAGATTTAATTTACCAATCATCACTCAACAAATTGAAAAAGTAGGTGAAGAATTATTTGATGATGTAAAATATGAAGGCCCTACCCTATTCTTACGCGGAGGAAACAGCAATTATATTCACGATTCGGATATTGATAATATATTGGAACATTTTCCTAATAGTGAATTAACTACCATTGAAGATGCAGGGCATTGGTTACATGCAGAAAAACCAATGGAATATTTGGAGAAAACTGTACGTTTTTTACAAAATTGATGAGATTCCTGCTCCCAACTTATCGGTACGCAGGAATGACCTAAAACTTGTGATGGGAAAAATGCATAGCATTTTTCCCATCACTTATTAAATTTTAAATAGAGAAACTACATTTCCATCACTTTAATCTCATCAATCTCCCAGGTTTTTCCATCAGACGCTGAACCTGTATATTTGATACCAATATGTACATTAGTTCCGGTTGTGTAAGTAGATAAATCAATATTACCTGAACTTACCCAAGCCCAACTACCTGATGAAAGCGCAACAGGTAACAATGTCCATGTTCCGGTAGCCGGTAGTCCTGATACATAATCCGTTGAATAGTATACTTCTAAATTAGCTCCTGTGTAATTACAAGCTGTTTGCATGCTAAATATTGGATTAGTAGAACTTGCGGCAAACGGAGAAAGGTCCATGCTTGGAGAAATCAACCATGTTTCACAAGCGATGTTGGGTGGTAAATAATTTCTACATTGTCCGTATACATCCCCAAACATAGAACCCGCTGTATTCACTGTCCATGTAATAGAAGGACCGGTAACTTGTTGTACACTCCATCCACCTGAAGTAACCGAACCATCTTCAAAATCTTTGTAGATGATAGGATCACCACAACGTGCACCTGTTAATTGTAAATCGTTAGGATGACGAACTGTTAATTGCATATCAGAACCAAATATTCCGTACACAGCAATAAAATCACCGTTACCACCTGGTACCATTTGCCCTGCAAAATCAGCATAACCACTTGTACGAACTATAACAGTATTACCGTTACAATCCGTAATATTTAAATTGACGGTCTGTTGCAATTGTGCATCAGAAAAGGTTCTCCCAGTATCGGCATATATAAATTGAACGTTTTGTAAACGAATCAATCTGTTTTGATAACTATCATTCAATGATGGAATGTCAACAGTAATTGGAGTAACCGGGTTATTATAAGTTCCTGGAAAAAGATAATTTCCCGTTAACAATGCAGGAATCACATCTACTTCATTGGTTGATCCTGCAGTAAGCTGACCACCTAACTGAATGAGTCCTCCATAATCACCCATCCATAATCCGCCACATTTTACAAATACTCTTCTACCAACAGGATAAGTTCCAAATAAACCATTATTATCTACTCTGATTAAAATACCTGCTGTACCATCATCAATAATAATGGATTTATACAAGTTCCCTGATTTATCATCTGCAACTACCACTCCTGAGATAATCATTGTATCAGGTAATTCAATGGCTGTACCTAAATACTGCGCTTTTAAATCGGCAATTGAAATATTTGCCGTTAAATTAGGATCAACTCCATTATTAGCCGGATCAGTATAGTTATCCTGAATACAGGAAGTAAATAATCCTACGAATGTTACTATTAAAATTATTTTTCTTTTCATCATCTTCATCTTATTCCTGAACTAAAATATTATCGATCTCCCAGGTTTTTCCGTCACTGGCTGAACCTGTATACTGAAATGCTACGTGAACATTTGATTGTCCGTTAAAAGCAGATAAACTTAAATCACCTGATAATACCCAACTCCATGAACCAGTAGAAAGGGTTGGTGTCAAAGTGGTCCATGTTGCAGAATTCGGATTTCCACTCACATAATCAGAAGACACTTTTACCTGAATATTGGCGCCTGAATAATTACATGCATTAACGAAACTTAATTTAGGAGTTACTGCTGCTGTAAAATCCATTGATGGTGAAATATACCATGTCTCTGCAATATGGTTTGCACTTGAATAAAAATTACTGCATTTACCGTATGTAGTACCACCACCTACATAAACACCAATGGTTCCGGTATTCCAAGTAGTTCCAGGATCAGTTACTTGTTGAATAGTCCACCCACCTGAAAACATAGATGCATCTTCAAAATCTTTTTTTGCATATGGACCACAACGATTACCTGTTAACTTAAGATCTTCAGGTCCACGTAAAACTAGTTGTGGAGTGGTTCCAAATTCACTATAGATAGCTAAAAGCTCTCCATTACCGCCGGGTAGAATGTCGTACGCAAATGTAGAGAAGGAACTTGTTCTAATGATGATTGGATTTCCGTCACAATCTTCCAATGTTCTATTAGTTGTCATACCTGGTGCATATTGTAATCCTGTATCAGATACCGTAAATTGAACATTTTGCAAACGAATCAACATATTCTGATGAGAAGTATTTAATGTAGTGATATCTACATTAACGGGTGTTATATCGTTGTTCAATGTTCCTTTTAAAATTACTTTTTCATACAATGAAGAAGGCATTTGATCCACTTCATTAATGGTTCCAACAGTTTTGGCACCACCTAATTGCACCAATCCACTGTATTCTCCTATCCATAACCCGCCACACTTAATAAATAATCTTCTTCCTACCGGATAGGTTTGGTACAAATCACTTCCATTTAATCTGATTAGAATTCCTGCTGTTTCATCTTGAATAACGATAGACTTATAGAAATTTCCGGTTCTATCATCAGCCACCACTAATCCTGAAATGACTATACTATCATCTAATTCCATTGCAGTTCCACTATACATTGCTTTTAATTGAGCAATAGTAGTAGTTACTTCAATATTGGGATCGGATCCTGTTGTAGGAGGAAGATCATGATCTTCAGGAATACAAGAGGTAACCAGCCCGGCTATCAGTAATAATATAAATAGTTTGTTTTTCATAATTCTTATTGAATAATCAAATTACATTCTGTAAGTTACATTAATAAAGAAGTTGATTCCGTAAGCTACATAATATTTGTTAGGGAACTTACCAGGATTTTTATTCTCATCATCATAACGTAATTGTTCAAATCCTCCATTAAAGAAAACATTATTGGTAAGGTTACTTACACTCGCTGTGAAATTAAGATAATGGCTCTTTTTCATTTTTTTGAAAGTTCTATCTAACTTCCAAGAATACCCGCCGAAGAAATCCATGGTAAATGCACCCGGAAGTCTTTCCTGGGTAACAATGTTCCTATATTGTTCACTACCCGGATCTAATCCTTCTACCGCTGTTGCAGTTCTACGTATCGGACTTGCGTCAACCCACATCCAATCAAAATAATTGAAGTTCAGTTTTACAAACCAATACTGTGGAGAGTTATATCCTATCCCTATTGTATTGGCCCACTGAGGACCATTGGCAACATTTACATTATTAAAGTACACCACCTCCTCTTTTGCTAAAGTCTCCTGTGAGTTGTCTAATGTAACGGTAGCCAATGGGCGATCCACATACTGAGATCTTCCAATACCTACTGCAGCATTTAATGCAATTCCTTTCCATATTTTCCAATCTAATCCAAACTCTCCCCCATATGAACGAATATCTACATTTTGCAAAGTAAGATTTACGTTGTTATTATATAAGTCGTGATAAAAACTTATGTTTCTAATTCCATCCAATGCATAAGTAATATATCCAACTGCTCTGAATTTAAATTTAGGTGAGTTGTGAATATATCCTCCTTCAGCAGTAATTACGGTTTGTTGTACCGGATTAATCAATGCCTGATTACGAGTACGTGGTGATAAAAACACATCCGTTACCATAGGAGCTCTTAATCCATAAGCTCCATTTACAAATACATAATTACGTCCATTTATTTTATAGGTCATTCCCGCTTTTACAAATGGAGATACAAAAACAAAAGATTCAGATTCTCCTTGTGATGAATTAGGAAATAAGCCTGTTCTCCATAATCCGTTTCTCCAGAAAACATTTACATCCAATTTCCCAGCCACAAAAAAATCAACTTTTTTAAAGCTCATTCTTCCTTGAGCCCAAACAGATGCTTTGTGTAAATGTAATTCATAATTATATCCGTATTCATCACCTTCTTTAACAATACGATTTGGAGTATCATAATTATTTTGTGCTACAGAATCATTACCGGGAAAGGTAAATTGTGCAAACTGGTTAAGGTCTACAAAAAAATCTCCTCCTAATAAATCACCTACAGTTTTATAGTATCTGTTTTTTTGCATTTGATACATGGCACCTGCTGAGATCGCTACATGATCACTTACTGTATTGTTATAATAGGTATTGAACGAAAATTCATTCAAAGCCTTCATTCTTTTCTCAATAATATGAATAGATCTTTTGCCAATTACAGTATTTCCATTAATACCATTGGCATTTTCTACTGAGTCAAGATTAGCATAGTTCTGATTGTACATATCATCCCAATTAATTTGTAATAAATTAGGATTAGCCATAATATTTTCCGTCACTTCAGCTCTTAATGTACTATCCTGTTGATAGCTGGGTAAATATTTATAATAATCAGGATCAGGATTTGAACCATTAAACCAGTTAAAATAACTATCGGCAGTTGTTCCTGTTTGATAGGCTGCAGAAGTATTTAAACTTGAATGATTATTAATTTTCCATTCATGAGATAAAATAAAATACGGCTGAAAACTTTCATTTACATTGGCATTTCTTATTTCACCATTTTGGTATCCCCAATTTGAGTTGTAAAATTTATCGCCTGTAAGATCCATTACTTCTCTAATACTTGGTGAGTTTTTCCCTCTTCTTCCCGGTACCCCAAATGTGGTGAAACTAAGAATATGTTTTTCAGCAAATTTTTTAGAGAGAGAAAAGAAGTAGGCTCCCGTATTCATAAAAGTTCCGGGATAATAACTTCTCAAAGCCATTCTATAAGAACCTGAAACCGAAAACGCCCAACCACCTTTTAACATTCCTGATGAATAGGTAGCCATTAAACGGTGAGTATACTGTCTGTTAGATCCACCATAAGATATTCTCAACTGTTTTCTTTGTCTTGCAGCTACAGCATCAATATTATTAGCACCTCCAATTTCACCAAATGAAAAAGTAGTTGGCTCTAAACCATAACTTTGATCATTAAAACGGAACATATCATTTAATCCTCCCCACTGACTCCATTGTACTCTGTTATTATCCAATTCATTTACAGGTGTACCATTGATATATACTTGATATTCTCCGGCATTATAACCTCTGGCTCTCCAGCGAGCTGCACTAAAAGTAAAACTTGCTGCTCCTACAAACACATCTCTTGAAGCGGTAAGAACTCCGGCCACATTGTTATCTCCTGCTCCACCTTCCTGTGCATCATCATCATTTAAACTTACTACGGGAATCAAAGCATCGTTATTAGCAACATCTTTACTCGGATCCACTTTCATTTTAAGATCCCCTACTTCAACATTACCACCATTTACTTCAACCGTTTGATCTTCTATCGTGTAGTTACTTGAAACTACTTTAATAGTATAAGTACCATTAGGTACATTGTCGAATTTAAAATTACCTGCATCATCAGTCATAATATCAATACCGGCCGGCATTAATATAACAAGGGTTTTGGGCACTCCGTCTTTTGTAATATCATCACTCAGTTTCCCTGACACTGAATACTGACTATAGGTTTGTATTGAAAAAAGAACTAAAAAAAATCCTAGAAAAAGTATCGATTTCTTCATCATCTGATAAGGTAATTTACTGCCCATTTTTGGGGAGGTAAAATTACTCCAATTTTGCCAGTTTAATATTATAGGACTATGATTTAATACACAGTTATTCAAAACTTAATAACAAAAAACAAACGGCTTGATTCTTGTAATATCTTTGCCAATTGATTATAAACTATGCGCAATTATAACCTTACCTTACTTTTTTTAGTAGGAATTATCTCTCAAAATGCTTTTGGACAATTTCGTAAAGAATCTGATTATCAAATCATTTCAGTTGCCTTTTACAATTTTGAAAATTTATATGACACCATCAATAATCCTGATAAGGACGATGAAGAGTTTTTACCCAACGGAGCAAAAAACTACAATGGTAAAGTATATGCTGATAAGTTATCAAAACTGGCATATGTAATCTCTCAATTAGGCATTGATAAAACGCCTGATGGTCCAGCTATTATTGGAACTGCTGAAATTGAAAACATTGAGGTCCTCAAAGACTTATGTAAACAACCTGCCATCGCTAACAGAGGGTATCAACCTATTCTGATTGATGGTCCGGATGCTCGTGGCAATGACCCTGCCCTTTTATATAATCCAAAATATTTTACTCCCGTAAAAATCACCAGCTTATTTGTACCCATTATGCGTGATGGAGACACCTCTTATACCAGAGATATTTTATACGTAAAAGGACTTCTTCTTAATGAGATGGTACATATATTTGTGAATCACTGGCCAAGCCGAAGAGGTGGTGAAGATGCATCAGCCCCTTTAAGAGCCAAAGCTGCCAGCATTTGTAGAGAAGTAATTGATTCTATACAAGATGCCAACATAGATGCTAAGATTTTAGTGATGGGTGATTTTAATGATGACCCTATGAGTCCGTCAATAAGAAAACATCTTCGTTCTACTAAGGAATTGGAAGTGCTAAACAATACTGAACTATATAACCCTTTTGCTGATTTTTATCTGGAAGGTATTGGCACATTGGCATGGCAGGATGCATGGAATTTATTTGACCAGGTAATTATTAGCAAACCCTGGATGGATGAAACTCAAAAAGGCTGGTTCTTTAATAAAGCTGAAGTATTCAATAAATCATTCCTCACCCAAAAAACGGGTAATTTTAAAGGATACCCTTTCAGATGTTATGTTGGAAACGAGTATACCGGAGGGTATAGTGACCACTTCCCGGTATTGACCTATTATCTTAAAAAGATTAATAAATAGCTGATTGACTGGTCATTTTAAGTCATTTTAGCATTAAGAAATCAACAATTCATTCACTTTTCTTCTGCAATTCACATATCCAATGTAAATTGCAGGGATTTTAAATTTCAAATTGATTCTCATGAAAAAATTTTTACTTAGTATTTCTGTTTTTTGTGCAGCTAGCTTTGGATTTTCACAAGCACCCTGCAGTGATCTTTTCATTTCTGAATACGTTGAGGGTAGCAGTCAGAATAAAGCGATAGAAATATATAATCCTACCTCAAATCCTGTAAATTTGAGTAACTATAAAATATACAGGTATCTTAACGGAGGTACAACTGTAAATGATACATTGTTTTTAGCCGGTACTTTAAATTCAGGAGACACTTATCATATCGTAAATCCTGATACAGTAAGTCCTCCAAATTCGGCATTACTTTCAATAGCAGACACTTTACATACTGTTACTTTTTTTAACGGTGATGATGCATTGGCTCTCTTTAACGGCACTACAATGATTGATATTGTAGGAAATATAGGAGGCCCTGATCCAGGAACTGAATGGAATGTAGATACAGGATCAACCAAAGAAAATACACTTGTACGTAAACCTGATGTATTTGTTGGTACTACAAGTTGGACTACAGGTGTTAACCAATGGCTAGTATATGGTCAAAACGATTTCAGTCATTTTGGGTCGCATACCATGGCTCCATGTTCAACAGCCTCTATTAATGATGAGATCATTGCGAACATCAGTATGTATCCTAATCCAACTACAGGGGTGTTACACATCACTTCTGAGGCTACAGGATATGACCTTCAGGTGTTAGATCTTACCGGAAAAACAGTAGTGAATAAAGTAGGATTAAGCAATAATCAAGCGATTGACCTTACCGATTATAACAATGGTATTTACTTAGTTAAACTTAGCTGGAATGGTTCTTTGATTACTAAAAAGATCATTGTACGTAAATAAATTATTCAAACTATATTATTTGAAAAGCCGACAGAAATCTGTCGGCTTTTTTTATATATTTATACTGCCTAACCGAATTGACTATGTTTGCCGAATCCCAAGACAAAGACAAATCTTTTTGGATTAATAAACTACACCTACGTCCACATCCGGACGGAGGACATTTTACAGAAAACTACAGAAGTATTGATATGGTTGACGGCAAAACTAATATAATGGTCAATCACAATGCATCCACTTCTATTTATCATTTATATGATTCCGAAACCAAATCCTTTTGTCATAAACTCAGTGCTGATGAAATGTGGTATTTTCACTATGGATCGTCCATTACCATTTACATGATTGACGAAGAAGGAAATTTTTCAGTAAAAATTTGTGGCTCTGGTGACGAAGAAGATTTTGCTGTATTGGTTCCTAAAAACACCTGGTTTGGAGCCCGTGTTTTTGATCCTGATTCGTATGCCTTGGTGAGCTGCAATGTATCACCAGGATTTGAATATGCTGATTTTCAATCAGTAGACAGAAATGAATTAATTGAAAAATTCCCACAGCATAAGGAAGCAATCTTGTTTTATACTTTACTATAAATTATATGTCAGCCGAGCCTGCGAGGCTTCTGCGGAATAAAAGCGGCGCTTAATCGAAAAAAGTAGAGACAAAATAACATCTGTGAAAATCTGCGAATTCTGCGGGAAATGAAAAATAACACAGATATCAATATATTCACAGCAATGCACTTCTATAACTCCGGAATAACAAATCATTTATTAACTCACAAAAAGCACTCTCATTCAATTGAATTGTTAACTTTACTCTACTTAAACCCAACACCTTTTGGATAGAAATTACTGGATCAACCGCCTTAACTTACAACACCATCCCGAAGGTGGCTATTACCATGAAATTTATCGTTGTGATGAGAAAGTGAACCATGAAGGAATGGAAAAATCTACCGCTACTTCCATTTATTACTTAATAGAATCAGATGCAAAATCATTTTGTCATCGCTTAAAAAGTGATGAGCTTTGGTATTATCATTACGGATCAAGTGTGGCTTTGTATATGATAGATGCAGAGGGGAAATGGAGTGTACAAATTTGTGGTCCTAACGAAGGAGAAAATTTAACCGTGGTTATTCCAAAAAATCATTGGTTTGGGGCAAGGGTCATTTCGCCTGAATCATATAGTTTAGTGAGCTGTGTCGTAAGTCCGGGATTCGAATTTTCGGGGTTCGAAATGATTGATCGTAACGAACTCATTGATTTATTTCCGCACCATAAAGAAGAGATATTGAAGTATACCTTGAGGTAATTTCAGATTTCAACTTGCAGATGGTAGATTTTAAATTGTCCGATTAGGAATCTGCTTCAATGACTAAGATTCTTCGTCATGCTGAACTTGTTTCAGCATGATGGTAGAGAAATATACTGATTATAAGCCTATTCAACTTCTCAAATTTCCATTCTCTTCAACTTTAAACTTGAAATCTAAAACCTTCAACCTGAAACCTCTCCAACTTTAAACCAGAAACCTAATTCCCACTTTCTTCCACTCTCTTCAAAAATTCACCGAAATACTTTAAAACTATATTGAATTTATATAGGCAGCGATAGCTAGCTGACATTTAATTTTCACCCTGCATGGGTTTGTCGAGTAGATAAAAAAACATCTGGAAAACCCATGCTGGCTTGGATTTTATTGCAGGAACTCAAACCAGCTAGTGTGATCATTAAAATCATATATATTTGATTTATAAACAATTAAGCTATACTAAATTAAAATAAAGAATTAAAAATACATATACTATTGATATTCAATACTATATAAATTGTTAATTCCCAATATCCTAATTTTTCTAGTATTACCAAGTACTACAGGTTAAAATGCCCTTAAAAATGCAATATTCAGCCTGTTCATAAGTTATACTTTTAAACAAAGTGGTAGATAGTGGGAAATAGTGTTGCAAAGTGGTAAAACTTAGGTATTTTTGAATCGAAAATTTTCATGATGGCAAACTTTATTGGAGAATTCACAGCAAAACTGGATGCTAAAGGACGGGTAATGTTTCCTGCGCCCTTTAGAAAACAGTTGGGTGAAGCTGGCCAAGAAGAGTTTGTAATCAACAGAGGTTTTGAGGAATGCTTAGTTCTTTATCCCAAAAAAGAATGGGATGCCATCAGCAAAAAAATTAATGCACTCAACCCCTTTAAAGCCGAAAACCGGCAATTTATAAGGCTCTTTAACAACGGTGCCACGCTAATTACGCTTGATGCCGCTGGCAGATTATTAGTTCCGAAAGAACTACAAAAGTATGCAGCCATTGAAACCGACTGCTACTTTACTGCCAATGGTAGAAAGATTGAGTTGTGGAGCAAACAAGGTTACGAAAGCACCATGAGAATTAGTGCAGACGACTTTGCTCAACTGGCCGAAAAAGTAATGGGTGATATTGACCTGAATCTGGAACAAGAATGATGAGAGGAAAAGGAGAAACGGATCATGGTTATCACATTCCTGTTCTCCTGAAACAAACCGTGGACGGCTTAATAACCGACCCGGGAGGAGTGTATGTGGATGTAACCTACGGTGGCGGTGGTCATTCAGCAGAAATACTGAATAGACTAACACAAAAAGGCAAACTATACGCATTTGATCAGGACGATGATGCAATAGCAAACAAACTCCCTGATGAAAGGTTGACATTGATAAAAAGTAATTATAGGTTCTTTGAAAATTATCTGGTACAAGACGGAATAATTCCAATTGATGGAATCCTGGCTGATATTGGAGTATCGAGTCACCAGTTTGACACTGGCAACAGAGGCTTCTCCATTCGATTTGATGAACCTATGGATATGCGAATGGATACATCAGCCAAATTAAATGCTCAAATAATTTTAAACGAGTATGACGAAAAACAGTTGGCGGATGTATTTTATTACTATGGTGAATTACGAAACTCAAGACTCCTTGCTTCGAAAATTGTAAAAGCAAGAAAACTGGAAACCATTATTACTCCTTCTGATTTAAAAAAAGCAATTGCAGGTTCAACTAAACCTCAATTAGAAAAAGACCAACTGGTACAACTATTTCAAGCCATACGAATTGAAGTAAATGACGAACTAGAAGTATTGAAAGTTTTATTGGAAGGTAGTTTAAGAGTTTTAAAACCGGGAGGAAGAATAGCCATTATGAGTTACCATAGCTTGGAAGACAGATTGGTGAAAAACTTTTTTAAGAGTGGAAACTTGGAAGGGAAAATAGAAAAAGACATTTACGGAAATGTACAAGCTCCCATCAAATCACTCACCACAAAACCCATAATACCAGATGATGAAGAGATAGAAAAAAACCCCCGAAGCCGAAGCGCAAAACTTCGAATCGGGATCAAAATATAATCCGTTGGCTTGTTTGTTTACGTCAGACCAACCATGACTTAAGTCATTGGAAATACAAACGAGAAACTATCAAGACTACGGAAATGACAAACAAAAAAACTTTAAAACAAACAAAGCTCTATCCGGCACAATGAGCGAAAATAAAAACATAATAAAAGAAACAGAAAGCAGCAGCACAGAAACAACGACTAAAGTAAAACCTAAGAAAAAAAGAAGGTTTTCTATTTTGTTTTTGCTGAACGGAGAATTTCTACAAAGAGATTACTTCCTTAAAAATCTGCCTTTCTTTTTATTTATTGCTGTAATACTGGCAATATATATCGCCAATGCATATTATGCCGAGAATAAGATTCGTGAGATCACCAAAACCGAAGAAGAGATAAAAGAACTACATGCAGAGTTCATCTCTATTCAGGCAGAGCTCACTGAAAAAAGAAAAGAATACCAGGTAGCAAAAACATTAGTACCCACCGGAATGCAAATTTCTGATAGCATTCCGCCAAGGGTTATTAATGTAAGCACCGCAGATTATAACAAAATATATTAATGGATAAGAAAAAAGACATATTATGGCGCATGTACATCCTCTACATTTTTGTAGTGTTGATGGGTGTCGCTGTGATTTGGAAAATTTTTCAAATCCAATTTATTGAAGGTGACAAGTGGAGATCAATGGCTGAAATGATGAGCCAGGATACGTTTTTGGTAAAACCTACCCGTGGAAATATTCTTGCCAAAGATACCAGTTACATGGCAATATCTGTTCCTATGTACGATTTGCGTATGGATACCCAGGCAGATAAATTAACTGATGAAACCTGGAATAAAAATATTGATTCATTAAGCATACAACTGGCTTATTTATTTAAAGACAAAACATGGAATCAGTATCGTGATCTATTAAATAAAGGAAGAAGAGAAAAGAATCAATACTTATTAGTAAAACGCAATGTTACAAGAAGAGAAGTTCAATTGGTACGTGAATTTCCCATTTTTAATTTAGGAAGGTATAAAGGCGGATTAATTGAAGAAGAAAAATATAAAAGGGTTAAACCATATGGAAATTTAGCTGCACGAACTATTGGAAAAGATTCTACCGAAAATAATCAGGGATTAGGGATTGAGGAGGCATTTGATAGTTACCTGCGTGGTGAAGAAGGTTTACGACTCATGGAAAAATTAGCAGGAGGAATGTGGAGACCGGTAGATCACGAAAATACCATTGAACCGATTGATGGTTTTGATGTGGTTACCACTATCGATCCACAATTACAGGATGTAGCTACCAGCGAATTAGACAGACAATTGAAAATGCATGGTTCTAGTCATGGTTGTGTTATTGTGATGGAAACCAAAACCGGTGATATTGCCGCCATTGCCAATTTAAAACGCGATGAAGATGGTAACTACAATGAAAGTTTTAATTATGCTATAGGTGAAGCCACTGACCCTGGATCAACATTTAAATTAATGACAGCAATGGCATTATTAGATGATGGATACATGACTCCTGAATCAATACTATCAACCAACGACGGAAGCATTACGTATTATGGGCACACTGTACATGATTCACATAAAAATGGAACGATACCAATGCAAAAAGGGTTTGAACAATCCTCCAACGTATTTTTTATAAAAGCTGTATTACAACACTATAACAACAATCCACAAAAATTTGTGGATCATTTAAAAAAATTACACTTAGACAGAAAACTAAATACCGGACTACCCGGAGAAGCTACTCCAATTATTCACGAACCCGGCGATAAAGAATGGAGCGGATTAAGTTTAGCACAGATGGCTTTTGGTTATGAAATCAACATTACTCCGTTACAAATTTTAACGGTATATAATGCGGTTGCCAACAATGGTAAAATGGTTAAGCCAAAATTTGTAAAAGAAATACGTGACAGAACCCGTATTGTAAAAACTTTTGACACGGAAGTGCTAGAAGAATCAGTATGTAAACCGGGAACGGTTGCAGCTTTGAAAAAAATGATGGAAGGGGTGGTGCAAAACGGTACAGCAAAAAACCTAAATGGCTCTGTATACCAAATTGCGGGTAAAACAGGTACTGCACAAATTGCCAATGACGGGAACGGATATGGTAAACCCGGTAATAGATTATACCGTGCATCTTTCTGTGGATACTTCCCTGCAGATAACCCTAAATACACTTGCATCGTAGTGGTAAATGCTCCTTCAGAAGGAGTGTACTATGGTAATGTAGTAGCCGGTCCGATATTTAAAGCAGTATCCGATAAAATTTATGCTTCTTCGTTTGATATCAATCAGGCATTCTACAAAACAGAAGTAAGAAATACCAAAAAGCAAATTCCTGCCAGTAAAAATGGATATTACTGTATCAGGCAAAACCAATGGAACTTTTGCTACTACCAATAAAACGTCAAATACCATAAGTGCTGATGAAATTGTATTTGATAAAAACACCATTCCTAATGTAAAAGGTATGGGAGCCAGAGATGCCATATACATTATGGAACAACTTGGACTAAAAGTAATTGTAATAGGCAGAGGATTAGTAAAAGAACAATCCATTCTACCCGGCACAAATATTAACGGACAAAAAAATATTACCCTGATACTGAGTAAATGAAATTATTAAAAGACATATTATATAAATCAGGGTTAATAGAAATCCATGGTAATAACAATACAGCCATTGAGAATATTTGTTTTGACTCAAGACAAGTTACTAAACTCTCTTGCTTTATAGCAATAAGAGGCACACAAAGTGATGGACATGCATTTATTGATGATGTAATTGCCAAAGGAGCAGTAGCTGTTATTTGCGAAAATTTACCTGCACAACTTAAAGAAGGAATTTCCTATGTAAAAGTAAGTGATACTAAAAAAGCATTAGGGAACATCGCTGCCAACTTTTATGATCACCCCTCAAAAGAAATTAAACTTATTGGCATTACCGGAACGAACGGAAAAACCAGTGTTGCTACAGGTTTGTACAACCTATTTACAAAACTGGATGTAAAATGCGGTTTAATAAGCACCGTAAAAATTGTTATTGATAAAACTATACTTCCGGCAACCCATACTACCCCTGATGCAATAAGTTTAAATAAGACTTTACGCGAAATGGTAGATAAAAAATGCAAGATGTGTTTTATGGAAGTAAGTTCACATGCATTGGATCAGGGCCGGGTGGAAGGAATTGAATTTAAGGGTGCCGTGTTTACCAACCTTACTCATGATCATTTAGATTATCATCAAACTTTTGATCATTATCTCAAATCCAAAAAATTATTGTTCGATGGATTAAAGGATTCCGCATTTGCCCTATCCAATGCTGATGACAAAAACGGGAAAATAATGTTGCAAAACTGCAAAGCCAATAAACATTATTATGCTTTAAGAAATATTGCCGATTTTAAAACACGCATTATTGAAAACAATATTGCAGGTTTACAATTGAGTGTTGACCATACCGAAGTATGGGCTCAATTTGTAGGTGAGTTTAACGCATATAACCTAACAGCAATTTATGGTACTGCAGTGTTATTAGGCATTGATAAAATGAATGCACTTACAACCCTAAGTACATTGGAACCCGTAGATGGGAGATTTGAAATTGTAAAAGGTCCAAAAGAAATTACAGGTATTGTTGATTATGCACATACCCCTGATGCATTACAAAATGTATTGAACACAATAAGAGATATTGTAAAAAAAGAACAAAAAGTAATAACCATTGTAGGTTGTGGTGGAAACAGAGATAAGACCAAACGACCAGTAATGGCTAAAGTAGCTGCGGGATTATCTGATAAAGTAATTATTACTTCTGATAATCCACGAAATGAAGACCCGGAACAAATCATTAAGGAAATGAAAGATGGTCTTGACCTTGATGATTTAATTAAAACAATTACGATTACTGACAGGAGAGAGGCTATTGCAGCTGCTTGCAAGTTGGCAGGGAATAATGATGTGATTCTACTTGCAGGAAAAGGACATGAAACTTATCAAGAGGTACAAGGAGTAAAACATCATTTTGACGATGTAGAAGAATTAACCAATGCATTCAAAAATATATAGACTATGTTTTATCATCTATACGAATATTTAAACGCAGCGGAGATCAACATCCCCGGTGTTGGCTTATTGCAGTACATCTCTTTTAGAGCTGCATTTGCGATGATTGTTTCTCTGATTATTTCTGCGGTGATAGGTAAAAGTATCATTCGGAAACTCCAGTTAAAACAAATTGGGGAAATTGTTCGTGACCTTGGTTTAGAAGGACAAATTCAGAAAAAAGGAACACCAACTATGGGAGGATTGATTATTCTTTCTGCCATTATTATTCCTACTCTACTATTTGCGAAACTAGATAACATTTACACCATTCTAATTTTAATTTCTACCGTTTGGTTAGGCACCATTGGTTTTCTTGATGACTATATCAAAGTATTCAAAAAAAATAAAGCAGGATTAGCAGGTAAATTTAAAATTGTTGGTCAGGTAGGTATTGGATTAATCGTTGGATGCACACTTTATTTCCATGATGATGTAAAGGTGAGAGAATTTACGATGGTTACAGAACCGGGAGCTAACCAAACTGCACAATTATATTCTCAATATACTCAAATGGCAGAAGGCACTCCACAGGCAGGAGTTATTGAATTCCGTGATAAAAAATCAATGATGACTACTGTGCCTTTTATCAAAACACATGAGTTTAATTATGAATCAGTATGGAAAATTTTTGGTGCAAGTCCAAAATGGGCAGCCAAATATGCCTGGGCAATATTTATTCCGGCCGTTATTTTCATCATTACCGCAGTATCGAATGGTGCAAACATGACGGATGGGCTAGATGGATTAGCTACAGGTACATCTGCAATTATTGGAGTTGTATTAGCCATTTTTGCCTATGTAAGTGGTAACGCCATTTTTGCAGACTATCTCAACATTATGTTTATACCTAACATAGGTGAGTTGGTAATTTTTGGGGCAGCATTTGTTGGAGCAACAGTTGGGTTTCTTTGGTACAATGCATATCCGGCACAAGTTTTTATGGGGGATACCGGGAGTTTATCATTAGGAGGAATTATTGCCGTAATGGCAATTATGGTTCGTAAAGAATTATTACTTCCTATTCTATGTGGAGTATTCTTAATCGAAAATCTATCGGTGGTTTTACAAGTAGGCTACTTTAAATATCAGAAAAAAAGAAAAGGATTAGAGTTTGCTCAGGCACATCGGTTATTTAGGATGGCTCCACTGCACCATCACTACCAAAAGAAAAATATGCACGAAACAAAAATTGTTACCAGATTTTGGATTGTAGGATTAAAGTTAGCTGTAATAACCATTCTTACTTTAAAAATGCGATAAAATGCAAAAAAGATTAGTTGTCATAGGAGGGGGTGAAAGTGGCGTAGGTGCAGCTGTATTGGCAAAGCACAAAGGCTATGACGTGTTCTTGTCTGACAAAGGAGGTTTAAAAACAAAATATAAAGATGTATTAGCTAAAGAGAATATTGAATTTGAAGAGGGGAATCATACTGAAGAAAAAATACTTAATGCAACAGAAGTAATTAAAAGTCCGGGAGTACCTGATAAAGTGGAAATGATCAAAAAAATAAAAGCAAAAGGAATACCTGTCATTTCTGAAATAGAATTTGCAGGAAGATATACTTCTGCTAAAATTATTGGCATTACCGGTACTAACGGAAAAACCACCACCACTCTACTTACTCATCATATTCTTAAAAAAGCAGGATTAAATGTAAGGGTGGCAGGCAACGTAGGAAAAGGATTTGCATTTAGTGTAGCAGAAAATAAAACAGATTGCGATTACTATGTTTTAGAGCTGAGTAGTTTTCAATTAGATGGTCTGGATAAATTCAGAATCCATACGGCTATACTTACAAATATTACTCCTGATCATTTAGACCGTTACGAATATCAATTACAAAACTATATCAATTCAAAATTTTTAATTACCAAAGAACAAACCAATGCTGATTATTTTATCTATTGTGCAGATGATCACTTAACAATGGAGAATATAAATAATCAAAAAATACAATCAAACAAGTTGGGGTTTTCCATTCAAAAAAATGAAGGAATGACTTCTTATGTACAAAACGAGCAATTAATTATAAACCTAAATAATACCATAACTCACATGTTTATGAACGATCTGGCACTAAAAGGAAAACACAACCTCTACAACTCAATGGCCGCAGGAATTGCTGCAAGGCTTGTTGACATCTCTGATGAAGTGATTAAAGAATCACTTACTGATTTTGAAGGTATTGAACACCGACTTGAAAAAGTTACCAAAGTACGTGGTGTAGAATACATCAATGATTCAAAAGCTACCAATGTAAACTCAACATGGTATGCATTGGAGTGTATGAGTGAACCCGTTATTTGGATTGTAGGAGGGGTTGATAAAGGAAACGATTACGACGAACTAAAAGAAGTTGTAGGACAAAAAGTAAAAGCCATTATTTGCTTGGGTGTAGATAATTCGAAAATCGTTGCTGCCTTTAAAGACATTGTTCCTGTAATTGAAGAAACACAATCAATGCAACAAGCAGTAAAACTTGGTTACCAAATGGGTAAAAAAGGCGATGTGGTTTTATTATCACCGGCTTGTGCAAGTTTTGACCTTTTTGAAAACTATGAAGAAAGAGGAAAAGCATTTAAAACTGCTGTACGTGAACTTTAAAATTTATGCTTATGTATGATTTAAGATTTTATTCGGAATATTTTTTCAGGGCACAACCTGATATTGACCAGTTGAATGAAATAAAATCAGCTTCAATTAAAACAAGACAACAATTATTAAACGAAAGCGCCAGCGCTGCGGAGGGCTTGGCCCACGTATTGAGAAGCACAGCGGAACAATACGGGGCGGAGCGAACAGCGACCCCACAGCATAGCGTAGGTGCCCAAATAAAAAAATGATATGACATTTATACAGAAATACATGAAAGGCGACAGAGTGATATGGATTATTGCCATTATCATTTCTGTATATTCATTATTAGCTGTATATAGTTCAGCAGGGCAGTTAGCTTTTAGATACAAAGGTGGAAATACTGAGTATTATCTGATACAACGTTTCATTATGTTAGGTTTAGGAATGTTGTTAATGTATGGAGCTCATAGAGTAAAATACACAGTATTCTCAAAAATTTCAGTGATTGGGTTATTGGTATCTATTCCGCTTTTATTGATTACGTTAATCATGGGATCAAACATTAATGATGCCAGCAGATGGTTAACCATACCCGGTGTTCCCATTTCATTTCAAACTTCTGACTTAGCCAAAATTGTTTTATTGATTTATGTAGCCAGAACATTAGCCAAAAAACAAGAGGTGATTAAAGATTTTAAAGAAGGGTTTTTACCCATAGTAATTCCGGTAATAGTTGTTTGTGGGTTAATATTACCTGCCAACTTTAGTACCGCGGCATTATTATTTGTAAACTGCCTGGTATTGATGTTCATTGGGCGTTGTTCGCTTAAACACATGGGTGCACTCGTTGGAATTGCCATTGGGGGATTTGCCTTACTTATTCTCTTATCATTTGCATTTCCACGACTAATGCCAAGAGCAAACACATGGAAAGCTCGTATTGAAAAATTCGCAGGGTTAAACGAAAAGGCGAATGAAACTACAGTACAAGCCAATGCTGTTGACGAAGATCAATACCAGGTTTCTTACGCAAAAATGGCTATTGCCGAAGGTGGATTATTAGGAACAGGTCCGGCTAACAACTTAAATAAATACAGATTACCACAGAGTTATTCCGATTTTATTTTCGCCATGATTATTGGGGAATATGGATTTATATTCGGAGGGCTCATACTCATATTAGCATACCTTATATTGATATATCGAGCGATAAGAATAGCACAAAAAAGTGAGTTTGCTTTTGCTACATTTTTAGCCTTAGGGCTTTGTTTTAGTCTTGTACTACAAGCGTTAGTAAATATGTGTGTAGCAGTAAACATATTTCCGGTAACAGGACAACCCTTACCCATGGTAAGTATGGGGGGAACTTCTACCCTTTTCACCGGATTGACTTTAGGAATTATTTTAAGTGTAAGCCGAACATTAAATAAAAACGACGAAAGTGCAGTTGCAGAGAGTGATCATTAGCGGAGGTGGAACAGGTGGACATATATTCCCCGCCATTGCCATTGCCGATGCATTGAAGGAGTCTAATCCTTCGATAGAAATTTTATTTGTAGGGGCCAACGGCAAAATGGAAATGGAAAAAGTTCCGGCGGCAGGATATAAAATCGAGGGATTAAACATTTCAGGTATTCAAAAGAAGTTAGATCCTAAAAATATCATTTTACCGTTCAAGGTTCTAGGTGCTGTAATGAAAGCATCCTC
>CAZUXM010000005.1:13009-24865 GCA_964624635.1 uncultured Candidatus Competibacteraceae bacterium | reverse complement strand
ATTTCGGCCTCAGGTAGTAATAGGCGTAGGTGGTTATGCAAGTGCTGCGGTGGTATATGCCGCAGGTAAAAAGAAAATTCCTGTATTAATTCACGAAGCCAATTCACATGCAGGAAAAACAAACCGGTGGTTGGCAAAATATGCCAATGCCATTTGTGTATCGTATCCGGATATGGATAAACAATTTGACAAAAATAAAATTGTTTATACCGGTAATCCTATCAGAAAAAATATTGAACAAAATAAATTTACAAGGGAGCAAGGCATCAATCATTTTGGATTAGACCCTGCCAAAAAAACCATTCTGGTAATTGGTGGCAGTCAGGGAGCATTAGGAATTAATGTTGGAATAAAATCCAATGCGACTTTGTTTAATGAAAACAATATTCAGGTAATCTGGCAAACGGGAAAAAGTTTTTATCCGGAAGCAAAATTGTTGGTAGAAAACGAACAACTAACCAATATTTACCCAATGGAGTTTATTGAAAAAATGAACTTCGCTTATTCAGCAGCTGACCTGGTGATTTCACGAGCAGGCGCCATGTCAGTATCTGAGTTATGCATTGGTGGTAAGCCAAGTATTTTTGTGCCACTTCCAACAGCTGCTGAGGACCATCAAACAAAAAATGCCATGTCATTAGTAAACAAGGGGGCTGCTTTGATGGTGAAAAACTCAGAAACATCGGATCAATTGGGAAAACTTTCCATTGCGACATTAAACGACGAAAATAAACTGGTACAACTCACTGCCAACATTCAAAAATTTGCAACATATGATGCTGCAGCAGTGATAGCATCAGAAATTTTAAAACTGGTAAAATGAAAATTGAAGATATAAAGCAGGTATATTTTGTTGGCATCGGAGGGATAGGCATGAGTGCTTTAGCCAGATACTTTAACAGTAAGGATATTTATTGCGCCGGCTATGATAAAACAGAAACAGAACTAACCAGAAATCTTCAAAGTGAATGGATAGATGTGCATTATACTGATGATGTTCAACTCATCCCCAAAAGAATATTTGACAAAGAAAATACTCTGGTTATTTATACTCCCGCCGTACCGGCTGATCATAGTGAGTTGGTATATTTTAAAACCAATGGCTATACGGTAATGAAAAGAGCCGAAGCATTGGGTATTATTTCTCGTGGAAGCTTTTGTATTGCTATTGCAGGAACCCATGGTAAAACTACCACCTCAAGTATGGTAGCTCATATTTGTAAAGAATCCGGATTGGCTGTTTCCGCATTTTTAGGAGGTATTACAGGTAACTATGGAACCAACTATATAGAAACTCCTAATTCAACCATCACCGTAGTAGAGGCTGATGAGTATGACAGGTCTTTTCTTCAGTTAAACCCGGATATTGCTATTATCACTTCGGCTGAACCGGACCATTTAGACATTTACAATACTCCAGAATCAGTAAAACAGAGCTTTGAGGACTTTACCAGAAAGATTAAACCGGGCGGAAAACTCATCATGCGTAAAGGTATTAATCTAAATCCTGTTATTGCTCCTGAATATCAATATGGGATTGAGGTTGAGGGTTTATCTGCAGAAAATATCAGAGTTGAAAATGGCAAATTTGTTTACGAGGTTAGCCATAAAAACCAATCCCTAGGTACCTTTGAACTTGGAGTACCTGGCCGACATAATATTGAGAACTCCTTAGCCGCAACCGCAGTAGGAATAAGCCTTGGCGTTGATATGAAGGTTATAAAATCAGCCCTGAAAACGTTTAAAGGGGTCAAACGCAGGTTCGAGACTATTATATCAACTAACACTACCACGTATGTGGATGATTATGCTCATCATCCTACAGAAATAAGCGCTTGCGTAGCTGCAGCCAGGGAATTATTTCCCGGAAAGAAGCTTACCGGAATTTTTCAGCCACATCTTTTTTCAAGAACCAGAGATTTTGCTAATGAATTTGCGCAGAGCCTTGGAGCGCTGGATACCCTTATTTTACTGCCTATATACCCTGCACGTGAACTTCCAATTGAAGGAATTAACTCAGAGTTGATATTAAGCAATGTGAATATTAACAATAAGTTATTGATAAGTAAAGATGAGGTACTATCTCACCTCAATGATATATTGCCTAATATCGAAGTCTTAATAACTATGGGTGCTGGAGACATTGACGGGCTCATCAAACCAATCAAAAATCTAATACAATTGCACAACAATTAAAATGAAAAAATGGTTGAAAATAACATTAGGTCTGTTGCTGGTAATTGCTACCGGTAGCTTATTGGCCTTTGTTAGTGCTCAACCAAATGAAATCAGTTGTTACAATGTTCAGGTAAAAATCAAAGGTGATCCTGAGGCATTGTTTGTTTCTGAACAAGAGATTCTTGACAGGTTTGAAACTTTTTGTACTGACAGAAATGATCAGGAGAATTTGAATTTAAAAGAAATTGAAAAAAACATATTGCAAATACCTTCAGTAAAAAACGCCAACATTTTTAAAAATGTAAACGGAGCTATTAGCATTGAAGTAGAATTAAAAACAGTGATTGGTAGAGTAATCAATAAATCAGGTAATTCATTTTACATAGACACTGAAGGAGCAATGATGCCGATTGTTGACGATAGACCGGCCAGAGTATGCATCATTAACGGTGAAATATTGGAAGAATACAACGAAAAAACATATTACCTACAAGATGACAGCCTGGCTGAAGTATCAGTATTAGACGATGTAAACAGAATGTTACAGTTTATTCATAAAAATGAATTCTGGAAAGCTCAGATTGAACAGATGTATGTAACAGATGAAAAAAAATTTATTCTAATTCCTAAAGTAGGTATGCATGAAATTATGTTTGGAAAGGCTGAGCATATTGAAGGGAAATTTAAAAAGTTGGAATTGTTCTATCAATCGGGAATTGATCGTGTTGGTTGGGAGAAATACAGTATGATAGACATACAATACAAAGGACAAATAGTAGGAATAGGACAGGATGCAGCTATCATTCCTGTGGAGGCTGATACGAATATGATAGAAGTAGCTGATATAAATAACGGACAAACAGAACAACAATAAGATCATGGCACAATCAGAAATCATCGTTGGACTTGACATTGGTACCACAAAAATTGTGGCGATGGTAGGTCGTAAAAACGAAAATGGAAAAATAGAGATACTTGGAGAGGGAAAAGCGGAGTCATTAGGAGTACAAAGAGGGGTAGTTACCAATATTATTCAAACTATCGATTCTATTAAAAAAGCAGTGGCTGAAGCTGAGCTTTCTTCAGGTGTAGAAATTAAAAGAGTTGTAGTAGGTATTGCAGGTCAGCATATAAAAAGCTACCAGCACAGAGGTATCTATACCCGTAAAAACATTGATGAGGTAATCGAACAAAAAGATGTAGATAACCTTATTGAAGATATGTACAAATTGTCAATTCCTCCCGGAGAACAGATTTTACATGTTATCCCTCAGGAATATATAGTTGACAATATCCCGGATATCAAAGATCCGTTGGGAATGATGGGAGCAAGATTAGAAGCTAACTTCCATATCATTACCGGGCAGATTTCGGCTGCTCAGAACATTTCTCGTTGTTGCCAACAAGCCGGATTAACTATTGATGATTTAATTCTTGAACCACTAGCATCTGCTGAGGCTGCCTTAGGTATTGAAGAAAAAGAAGCAGGTGTTGCATTGATTGATATCGGCGGTGGAACTACAGATATTGCGATCTTTCAGGAAGGGATTATTCGCCATACAGCAGTAATTCCATTCGGAGGTAACATACTTACTGAAGATATTAAAAATGGATGTGGAATTATTAAAAACTATGCTGAACTTTTAAAGGTAAAACATGGTTATGCGCTTCCTCTAGAAAAATTTGAAAATACAAGAATTACGGTTCCTGGTTTAAAAGGACGTCCGCCAAAAGAAATTACGCTTCGTAATTTAACCAACATCATCAATGCTCGTATGAGTGAAATTTTAGAGATGGTAAATTATGAAATAGTAAACTCAGGTTATAAGGATAAGTTGGCTGCAGGAATTGTAATTACCGGTGGGGGGTCTCAATTAAAATTCATTAAACAATTAACTGAATTTATCACGGGACATGAATCACGAATTGGTTATCCTAATGAACATATTACCGGAGGTAAAGCTGATAAAGTAACTTCTCCTATATATAGTACTTCTATTGGTTTGATGATGATGGGATTTGATGACCATACCAGAGAAGTAGTATTGGAAGAACCAAAAGTGAAACAACACAGTAAAAAAACCAAAGGAAGTTTTTGGGATAAACTAATCAACAAAGGAAGAGACTTCTTTGAAGATGATGAAACTAAATTATAATAACGCAACAAACATTAACTCTATAAATTAAAACGGCACAAAAATGGAAAATTTGTATAACGATCCGATCAAATTCGAACTACCGAAGGACCAATCATCTATTATCAAGGTGATTGGAGTAGGTGGTGGCGGAAGCAACGCGGTAAATCACATGTATAACATGGGGATTAAAGGCGTTGATTTTATCATTTGTAATACTGATAATCAATCATTAGAATTAAGCCCTGTCCCTAACAAAGTTCAGTTAGGTAAAAGTTTAACTGAAGGACGTGGTGCAGGTGCCAAACCTGAAATAGGACTAAAATCAGCTTTGGAAAGTATTGAAGAAGTTCGTGAACTGTTAGCAAAAAATACCAAGATGGTGTTTATTACCGCTGGTATGGGTGGTGGTACCGGCACAGGTGCTGCTCCTGTTATTGCAAAACTTGCCAAAGAAATGGGAATACTTACTGTAGGTATTTGTACTATCCCATTTGGTTTTGAAGGAAGAAGAAGAAGAGAACAAGCAGAGAATGGTATCAACGAATTGAAAAAACATGTGGATACTTTATTAATCATTTCAAATGATAAACTTCGTGAAATATATAGCAATATGTCATTAACCAATGCATTTGGTAAAGCTGATGATGTATTGACCACTGCAGCAAAAGGAATTTCTGAAATTATTACTGTAACTGGTTATATTAATGTTGACTTTGAAGACGTAAAAACAGTAATGACCAATGGTGGTGCTGCTATCATGGGTTCTGCTTATGCTGATGGTGAAAACCGTGCATTAAAAGCAATTGAAGGTGCTTTAAATTCACCATTGTTAAATGACAATGATATACGTGGTGCTAAACATATTTTATTATACATGACCTATGGTGATGAAGAATTAACCATGGATGAAGTAGGTGAAATCACCGATTATATCAGCGATATTTCAGGCCAGAATGAACACGTTATTTTTGGTACCGGTAAAGATAGCAGCTTAGGAAATAAAATTGGTGTAACCTTAATTGCTACGGGATTTAAATCAATTGCTGATGACAATTTCCATATTGATTTGGATAAAAACACCAATGTTGTATTGGATGTTGCCAACAAAAATATGGATGAGATTGTTGAAGCTATTAACAACGAAAAATTTAACACTGTAGTTGAAAATGATACGGAAGACTTTTTTGTTAGTCCTGATGCGGTTGACTTCAGTGGAGAAAAAGACAGCAATGAAATTGAATTTAAAGTAGATAATTTTTCTTCTTCAGAAGTTAGTAGTTCTATTCCTGAAGAACAAATTGAGCGTATCAATTTATTTGATGAAATAAAAAACGAAGCTCCTTCAGATTCTTTTGATTTATTTAATGATATGGACGTTGCTAAAGAAGCTCCTCAATCATTAGATAACTTAAATGAAGAAAAAGGTATCTTATTCAAACAGAATGACCGTATCAAAAGATTACAGGAAATTAGCCGTAAGCTAAAAACTCCATCCGGACTAAAAGAAATGGAGAACAAACCTGCCTACGAAAGATACGGCGTAAAGTTAGAAGAAGAAGATTCTTCGAAACAAAGCATAGCTAGTAATCTTTCGTTATCAGAAGATAAAGAAGAAGGTTATAAACTAAGAGAAAATAATTCATTCTTACACGATAGTGTAGACTAACGTGATTTTAAAATAAATTCTCCATAATCATAGTTTTATTGGTGAATGTTTGTCGGGAGCCTCGGTGTAAAAACCGGGGCTTTATTTTTAGTTAGACTTTATTTTTTGCAAGCAAAAAATGCTAGGCTAACTAACCCTTGCGAAAGCAAGGGTCCCATCATTATATATTTAGCTTATGTCTGCAAAAGCAGATATTCCCCTAAAGCCATTGAAGAATTAATAAAACACCCTTTGAAATTGTACATCTTTGGCTGGGAAACAAAACCTAATTCCTACTTCATGAGAAGTAGCTCCGAAACTACTTAAATGTGATGTAACCAAATCAACATTATAAATGATAGCGAACATCCCTTTTTTACCGAAGTTCCCTTTTGTGAACTGAAACCCATATCCTATATTAAAACCAACAGCATCAATATATCTGTAGGTACTTCCAAATATAATAGCATGATTTTCTCTGATAAAACATAAAGCATTTAACCCAACATCAAAATTCATGGTAGCAAAATCTGTTCTAACGATACCATGAGGATTTAATCTCCAGTTTTTATTAGCTCCCAGTCCTATAAATCCACCTCCATTTACATATAGGTTTTGTGCAAACGTATATTTAACGGGTTCAATTCTTCCACCATTTAAGTGAGTAGTACTAATGCCTGCATAAAAATTATCCCCTGAATAAAATACACCTATCCCCATATCAAAAGTTTCACCTGCTGCATTAGGGTCAGGTAACCCTGGCTCAGGTGGACCAGGAGTAACCCAAACTGCATTTACAAACCTACGGGTAGCTAATCCCATATCGATACCGATGGATAGATCGCCCGGACCTAACTTTACTCTTCTATAATTAACCGCGAACCGAAGTCCACCGTTTACTGAATAGCCTACGTAATCACCATACCCAACTACTCCAAAGCCTATAGAGTTAAGTCTTTTTTTACCCAAATAAAATGGAACATCTAATCCTAAATGCCAACCAATAGGAGCATCCTGCATGCCAACATACTGAAAACGACCTTGCATACTAACACCAATACAATGCCTTGCTCCCATAGAAGCGGGATTAAATACCATTTGATTAATATAGGGAACAGAATATTGCGGGTCTTGTTGAGCAAAGGCTTTGCTTATACTTAACAATACAATAAAAAATACTAACTTCTTCATTGGCGAATAAAGGTAACTATTCTCTATATTATATCAAAAAACACCAAAACCTTTTTATATTCATAGTCGTTAAACAGTACTTAATGAATTCTATTTTTGCCATAACCCTTCAAATTATTGCCGCTGTATTTATGGCATTTATTTGGGCAGCATTTTTACGCAAGGTGGATATTTTTAAACCTGAAAAATGGGGAAAAATTGCTATAGCATTTGCTTTCGGATGTATGAGCCCTTTAATTGTTACGGGACTTCACAGATACATGTCTGAATGGTGGCACATTATTTACTTTGAAAACGATATACTACAAACCCTTACCTTTTTTACATTGAATGTTGGAGTAGTCGAAGAAGCTGCCAAGTTTTTTTCTTTCTTACTTTTCTATATCATTTTTAAAAAATGGTTTGATGAGGATGTCAACTTTATCATATATGGATCACTCGCCGGAATTGGATTTGCTACAGTTGAAAATTGTTTATACTTCAACACACATGGTATTTATTTGGTGTATTTAAGAGGACTGATGTGTGTATTTGGTCATATGGCCGGTACATCACTTATTGCTTCGATGTTATGCTTAGGAAAAAGAAAAGGTAATATTTTTGTTTTATTATATCCTCTGCTTGGGTTAGTGATAGCAGCAATTTTACACGGGCTATATGATGCGTTTTTACATTTGGGAGGAGGATTTTTGGGGTTCTTGGGTTCAGCATTCGTATTTTTATTTGAAATAGAATTATGGGCACAGTTTTGTAATAATTTCCTTAATAGATCACACCACTATAAAAACAATGTTGCCATTGATAGAAGTACTTTACAAAAATTTCTCATTTCAGCATTTGTTTTGGCTTCATTGGTGCAATTTGCAGGTTTGGTGCTGGACGATGGCGTAAAAAGCGGGTTATCACATCACCTATATCTTCTCATCTTTGAAGTAACATTAACATTTATTCTGGTAGCAAGATTAACACGACACACAGTTAAGCCGGGTCATTGGGAAAAGATATATCCACGTTTACCTTATACACGCAGAAGTTCACAAACATTTAGCACCACTCATCCCAGATCAACAGATAGTTTCACTACAGGTGGAGGATGGATGATTAGGGGAGATGAATTTAATGAATATCCTTTTACTACACGAATCAATAAATTAACCATGCTGGTTCCTTTTAAAAATCCACAATTCAACGATAACTTTGTTTATCACTGTTGGATACTTGACAAAGTATTTTTAGGAAAGAAAAAAGAGTTATATTATTTATGTGAATTAGCCGGACAAAATTTTAGTATAGAAAATGCACATCCTACTCATTTTCTTATAAAACCGAAGTTACAAGGAACCCGTTTTTTTCAAAAATGGCCCATCATAGGTATTATTACAATATCGGCCTATGCTGATATGAAGAATATTCAAATAAAAGATGGAAGGTTTTTACGGTGGAGTGTGTTTAAAGATGAAGAGAATGAGCATTTTACTCAAACCTGGAGAGAAATGATCTTCTAGTAGGTACAAATAAAGACTTCAACAGAGATAAAAAATGATAAAAACTTAGAATTACCATACATAAACAGTATTTTTGAATATTAATATAAAACACATGAGCTTAGAAGTAACCATTAATGAGGACATCAAATCAGCCATGAAAAGTGGTGATAAAATAAAACTGGAAGCATTACGTGCCGTTAAATCAGCCATTCTTTTAGCAAAAACTGAAAAAGGAGGTACTGAAGAAATGAGTAAAGAAGCTGAAATAGCTTTATTAAATAAACTGGTAAAAACACGTAAGGAATCATACGATTTATATATTCAAAACAATCGTACAGATCTTGCCGAAGTAGAAAAAGCTCAAATGGACGCCATCGCTGTGTATTTACCTGCACAAATGAGTGATGAGGATTTAGAAAAAGAAGTAAAAGCAGCTATTGCTCAGGTGGGAGCCTCCTCCCCTGCTGAAATGGGAAAAGTAATGGGGGTTGCAACCAAAAGTTTAGCAGGTAAAGCGGACAACAAAAGAATTAGTGAGATGATTAAAAAGTTATTATCATAATTAAATTCAAAGTTCAAAACTCAATATTAGAAGTTGCGAATACTTTGAACCTTGAATATCAAATTTTGAATTCTGACAATGGCAGAGGAAATAATCAATAAAGTAGCCGGTAGTGGATTGATTACTGTTGATTTGGAAGATATGTATCCCAATCAAGAAGTGATTGAAATTGACATTAAAGATTATTTGTATGAAGGAATCATTCTAAAAGAAAAAGATTTTCGTCAGTCTTTAGAAAAAATCAACTGGGCAACATACAAAGACAAAATCATTGCAGTGTTCTGCTCTGAGGATGCAATCATACCTAAATGGGCTTATATGCTGGTATCCATGCATGCACGTCCATATACACCCAACATATTTTTTGGCAGCAAGGAACATGCCATTGAAGAAACTTTATTGAGTGAAATAAAATCAAAAATTCTTCCTCAGGAATATAATGATAAAAGAGTGGTAATTAAAGGGTGTAGTGATAAAGAAATTTCCGAAAGAATATATATGGAAATATCTAACCTTTTATTACCTGTTGTAAAAAGTTTAATGTATGGCGAGCCATGTAGTACTGTTCCCATTTATAAAAAGTCTAAAGTATGAGTACACCTTCTAATGCCCGTGATCTAATCATCAAAACCCTGTCTGATAAATCAGTCATGAAACTGAATATATACAAACAGGGAAAAGAAATTTTTAAAATATTTAAAGAAAACTTACAAGAGATTAATCACGATCTAAAAGAAAATGTAAATAAAACTGATACCAAACTTCATTTTAATTATGAAGAAAAAGGGGATCATGAAGCATCTCTATCATTTGCAGGTGATACGCTTATTTTCCACCATCATAGTAACATTTTCCTTTTTGATAAGAGCCATTATATATGGAATATGCCTTATATAAAGCAAGATGAAGACAGAGCCTATTGTTCTGTTATTAATGTATATAATTTCCTTACTGACTCATTCCGCTACAACCGTGAAAACGATTATGGATATTTAATTGCCAGAATTTTCATTAATAAAGAACAAGACTTTTTTGTAGAAGGCAAACGCCAGCTGGGATTTCTGTACAATGATTTTGGCATTAAAAAAATGGATAAGGGAGCTTCTAAAGCCATTATCGAATCATCTATTTTATACGCCATTGATTTCGACCTGCTTACTCCACAATACGATCAGGTAAAACAAGTAAGTATTGGTGAGCTATATTACAATAGTGAATTGCTCAAACAAACTACTGGTAAACGCATGGGGTTTATGTTTCAAGCAGACGGAACGGATTAAGCTTGTTCAAGAATATTGTTTACCTCTTCCGCAAAAGCCGAGTAATCATTTTTTAGTTTATCTAAGACTAAGTCTCCAAAAATCTTCACTTCATTTAAAGTAAGATTATCATATTGGCTTGATGCAATCTTAAACCAGGTAACATTGGTTTTAGTATGATCATAGAAGTGTATAGTTGGATATTTTTTACGTAGACTATCTAAATCTGTCATCCTCCAATTAGAAATTTCGTTTTTCCCTTGTATCCAAATGTCAATTTTAAACAGTTTCTTATCAAATATCTCATTATAAAAAACGTATCCTACTAAGTATTCCTTTTTGTATGTAATTGTAATTGATCCGGGATTACTCCTGGTTTTAGTCCAATCACTTCCTACAAGAGCTGTTGAAACATAATCTATTAGTCTATATTCTAAGTTTGATTTAAGTTCTAACAGTTCTTTAATTTGGGGACCATTTTCAAAATAAAACTTAACACTTTCAGGCATTTCTTTTGATTCGGACATACTTTCTATGTTTTGTATAAAATCCTTTAAATAAATAAGAGATTTTTCATTGGCAAAAATTAAATAATCTCCCAAGTTCGATTTTATTGATGTTATCCATTCTTTATGTGTAATGTTTATAAAATTTTTCTTTGTATATTTTTTAGGATTATCTGGATTTAATGTAAGTAATATTCCTATTTTGTTTGTATCAGGATCAATATGAATGCTATCGTAATAATCATCCAAATCATTGTTTAATGGCGCCCTTAACTTATTTTCAATAATTATTGCTGCTTGAATTGTATCGGACAAACCACTTTTTTCGTAAACTAACAAGTCGATAAATCCACCTTTTTCGGTCATGTGCTCCCTCTGTACTTTACAGGTATCAATAACAAAATCAATAACACCTTTGGAGCTTATTACTTCCAATAATGAAACTAAAAATAAATCTTTAAATCCATGAGAATTATCAGGGTCAAGATAAAATGCATACATGTTACTACATACATCCTCATAATGAGAAAATCCAGACAATTGAAAAATATTAGGAGCAGGAATAGATTCTTTAGAATAGTTTTCACTTAAAATCTCTTTAAAGGATTCAGTAAGCTGATCACTATTAAAATCCTTCATACTATCCCAGCATCTTCACAAAATCATCAAACAAGTACCTGCTGTCATGTGGGCCTGCGGATGCTTCAGGATGGTATTGAACAGAAAATACAGGTTTCCCTTTTACTCGAATACCTGCAACTGTTTTATCATTTAAATGTTGATGAGTTACCTCTACCAAATCATTTTTGCTAATGGCTTTTTCGTCTGATACGAAACCATGGTTTTGTGGAGTAATCTCCCCTTTTCCCGTCAATAAGTTTTTTACAGGA
>CAZUXM010000005.1:254-12990 GCA_964624635.1 uncultured Candidatus Competibacteraceae bacterium | reverse complement strand
GTCCGTTAAACATTTTATAAGTAGGAACCCCCATCGCCCAGCTTAATACCTGATGACCTAAACAAATACCAAAAACTTTTTTATTGGTATCCACTAATTTTTTTACGGTAGCAATTACTCCTGTCATAGTTTCAGGATCACCGGGTCCGTTGGTAATCATATACCCATCTGGTTTCCATTTTTCCATCTCTTCCACAGAAGTATCCATAGGAAAAACCTGACAATAACAATCACGTTCAGCTAAACAACGTAAAATATTTTGTTTGGTACCTAAATCAAGTACTGCTACTTTATATTTTGCATTTTCATTCCCATAAAAATAAGGCTCTTTGGTACAAACTTTTGAACTTAGCTCAAGCCCCTTCATACTTGGAACTTTTTTAAGCTGAGCTTTTAATTGATCTACATCCAAAATTTCGCTGGAGATAATAGCATTCATAGCACCTTTATGGCGAATATGGCGAACCAAAGCACGGGTATCTACATCTGAAATACCAACCATATTATTATTTTCAAAATCCTGCTGTAATGAACCATCTCCTCCTTTACGTGAAGGAAATTCGGCGAATGATTTACAAACCATGCCGTTAATTTTGAGTGAATTGGATTCCACTTCATTTTTTTTCACCCCATAATTACCAATATGCGAAGTACACATCACAATAATCTGTCCGTAATAGGAGGGGTCCGAAAAAATTTCCTGGTAACCGGTCATACTTGTATTAAAAGCTATCTCACCGGTGGTGGTTCCTGTTTTGCCGCAGGCACGGCCTGTAAATACTGTTCCGTCTTCAAGTACTAATAAAGCCGGTGCTTTTATCTGAAATTGCATCGAACGTGGTTTATCAAAATTTCAGGATACAAAGTTAATAATTGGTGGCTGATTTAGCGTTCATGTTAATAACTGCTGATAAGAGTATATTTTGGGCGGCTTTCCCCGTGTTTCGCTGTATCTTTTTTTAGTTGCTAGTATAAATATGAGTTGTTAGCTTGTCCCACAACTTAAGTCGTGGGTGAAGCTAACGTAAAGCAATTTACAACCGCTACTAAAAAAAGGATGCCGCTTCACCCGGGGCCGCTAGTGTATAAACAAGAATAATCATAAATTGCCATGTTTTGAGTATAAAAGCAACATATTCAATTTTGGTTAAGTTTCTGGTGGTAATAGGTTTTAGTACACTTATATATACTCCTCTGTTTTCTCAGGAACCCTCCTATTCTCGTATTGGTGAAGAAGAATTGGCTGATATGGATATTTACAGTATTATCCAAGATAAACAAGGATATATTTGGCTTTCAACTAACCGCGACCTAGTTAAATATGATGGGTACACCTTCCGCCATATCTCCAATACCGGAACCGGAACAAAATCTCTGTTTGGATTAACTAAAGATAATTTAGGCAATATTTTTTGTTTTAGTTTGGGTGGGGAAATATTTACTATTCGAAACGATTCACTTATTCTCTACTTTACCATTCCGGATTCATTACATAATATTGAGCAAAGTATATTTTTTGATGAACAAAATCGGCTGACCGTTTGTGGTAAGCACTTTTTTCAAATTAATTCGTCATTACAAATCAATTTAATATATAATTCAAAAAATGCACCTGCATCTTCTTCAGCAGGAATAACAACACCGGACGGCAAAAACTTAATAGGCAATTCGTATGGAAATTTTATTCAATATCTTTCAAATGGTAAACTTGAAAATTATGTAGTTGATTCGAAAATCAACAAAGGGTTTTTACCATATAGTAATGGCAAAAATATTTACCTGCAACCATACAATGAATTTATACTTTATATAAACAGCAATAAGTCATACTCCAAAATTCCACTTGATTTAAGCAAAATTCCACAAAATGTAATTGCCCGCAACATTTATGTATCTGAAAACGGTTTATTATGGTTTCCAACAAGAGCTGGAGGGATATATGTCTTTTATCCATGGGGAAAACAAATGTTTAATGGGAATAAAATATTTTCCTCCTTTTTTATTTCTGGATTTCTTGAAGACAGAGAAGGAAACTACTGGTTCTCTACCCTTGGAAAAGGATTGATATATATACCCAACCCAAACATTTACAGCTACCAAAATAATAACATTTTAAAAAATGAGATATTAACCGAAATAACAACGGACGATATAGGGAATCTATATATAGGATGCGAATCAGGATGTATAATTGAAAAAAACACTAAGGGAGAATTTAGATACCTGATAACTGATTTAGGCAAAAAAATAAACGTCCTTAAATACTTTAGCAATGAAAATGCCTTGGTATTTGAATATAATAACGGATTAGGATTTTATAACATTACAACACAACAAGTATATAAGGAAATAAAAAATACAGGTTCAGTAAAAGAAATTTTTCATACAGGGAATAATAACTACACACTTGGATCTTCTATTGGTATTATAAATTCTACCTCATTAAACAATAAGTTAACATTTAACCGAAGAATTAGCAGATTATACTACCATTTGGCAGATTCTAGTTCATGGATTATTAGCCCCATTGGTTTATACAGAATTAACCATCAGGGAATATCTGAAAAACTCACCACTTATGGTACATTTCCCATTGATATTGACGGCTATGATAAGCGAATTTGGATTGCTACCGCAGAAAATGGTATTATTGAAATTGAAAATCAAAAAATTACCAAATACCTTACAACAACTAATGGGCTCACCGGAAAACAAATAAGAAGAATACTTATTAGAGAGCCTTATTTATTTATAACACATGAGCAAGGATTACAAATATATGACATACATAAAGGTACCATTCAATCAATAAATATATCCCATGGCTTGCATTCCAATTATATTATTGATTTGGAGTATAAAAATGAATTAATCAGTATTGTTACCCAAAAAGGATTGCAACAATTTTTATTGTCAGATGTAAATAATAATTCAACAGTACCCACTGTAAATATAACAGCCATTAAAATAGAAAACGAAATATATACACCTTCTCAGTTTATACATTCAGGAAAATACTACCAACCTTTCGAAGTATTTTTTAGCTCCGGTGCTTATCAGCATAAAGGAAAACTGCAATATGTATATCGTTTAAAAGGCAGGTCGGATGATTGGGACACCACATCGTATGAACAAAATCATGTACGATACAAATCACTAAGTCCGGGTAAATATACATTTGAGTTAAGAGCTCTTAATGAAAATAATATAAGCAGCGAAGTAATTAGCTTTGAATATACGGTTATACCTCCGGTTTGGCAAAGATGGTGGTTCTATATATTAATTGTAATAGTGATTCTCGTTATAGTGTTCTTTATATATAAATGGCAACTAACCCGAATAGAACGCAAGAATAAACAAAAAAATGAGTTAATAAGTTCGAGGCTAACGGCTCTTAAATCACAAATGAATCCTCATTTTATTTTCAACTCTTTAAATTCAATTCAGGATTTGGTATTGCGACAGGAAACCGAAAAATCGTATGATTATATCGTAAAATTTTCTGATCTTGTTAGGCAAACACTCAACTATTCAGATAAAGATTTTATTGATTTTGAAGATGAAATTAAACTATTAAGTGTATATCTTGAATTGGAAAAACTTCGTTTTCAGGATGAGTTTAAATATCGAATCGAAAAAATAAATATTGAAGAAATTGAAGTTCCTCCTATGTTAGTTCAACCATTTGTTGAAAATGCTATTAAACATGGGTTGTTACATAAATCCGGACAAAAAGAACTCACGATTGTTTTTGAGCAAACTGATGTACTTACTTGCACAATTATTGATAATGGAGTTGGACGAAATAAGGCAAGGGAAATAAAAGAACGCCAAAACAAAGCCCATGAATCATTTTCAGTGCAAGCCATTAAAAGCCGCTTTGAAATTATGCAAGACCTATATAAATCGGCCCTGGGAGTTGAGTATGAAGACATGTATGAGAATGATACCTCAACAGGAACTAAAGTAATTTTACGGTTACCATTTAAACCTAAATATTAAACGTTTTATAAAATAAATACGACGTTGGTAAAAATCAATACATATATATAAGGTTAGTTGATACTTTTGATACATGGAAAATAAAATACGGGTAATATTAGTTGATGATGAGCAAAGTGCCAGAAATGTACTTTCTGGTTTATTGTCACGTTTGTTTCCCGAAGTAGAAATTGTGGATATGTGCACTAACGTTAAAGAAGCGGTAGTATCCATCAAGCTCCACCAACCGGATGCAATTTTTCTAGATATTGAAATGCCGGAATATGCCGGATATGAAATTGTATCATTTTTTGACGAAGTAAATTTTGATATCATATTTGTTACAGCTTACGACTCTTATGCCATAAAAGCATTTGAACTTTCGGCAGTTGATTATTTACTTAAACCCGTTGACACTACACGATTAAAAGCAGCCATAGATAAGTTATCTGAAAAAGTAAGAATTAAAAACCAGTTTGAAAGTTACAAAGTACTGGTAGAAAGTTTACAAACACCTCAGGTAAAAAAACTGGTTATTACACATCAGGGATCAAGAATGGCGATACTGGTTGATGATATTGTTGCCATTGAAGCACAAGAATCTTATTGTTGTATATATACTGCATCTAATGAGCAATATCTGGTGAGCAGGAATTTAAAACATTACGAGGGTTTATTAGAAAGTTGTAAAAAATTTATCAGAACACATAAATCCTGGTTAATTCACCTTGATCATATGGTTAACTACTCCAAATCAAAACTGGAGATAAAAATGAAAAATAATATTGAGGCTAAGTTGTCAAAAAACAAAATAGCCGAATTTGAAACAATTGTCCGTTCCTGAACTTAACGGGTTGTTGCTAAAAGCCATTTTAACCGTCGGGTAATGTTTCGTTGATTTGAAAAAAAATCAATACAGAAACATGAAAAAAATCAAATCACTATTCGTTATTAGTTTGTTTTTTACAACTACTGCATTATTCTCACAACAAGATTGTAAATGTTACGAAAACGACTATAAAGTATCAGGAGAAATTGTATACAGTGTAAAAGGTGAAGGAAAAGCCAAAGAAGATCATTATGCCGGAATGATAGACAATAATGTACAGTTTTGCGTTTTAAAATATGATAAAGATGGAGTACTATCACAAATAAATGTTTCAGCATTCCCAATTAAAGATATTTGCATAACCATGAATGACCAATGGTCATCAAAAAGCAAAACAGAAGATAAAACTGATGCTAATGGCAGTTACGTTGAGCTTACTTTTGGAGGAACATTAATGGGTGGAAAAGAAACAGGCTTGTATGTAATGGATATGTGTATTAAAAGAGGAGACACTTCCCCAAACTTCTTTAAAAACGTAATGAGAACAGGCACCATCACCGGGAAATTTACAGATGGAAAAGCTGTATTAAAATTTTATGATCAGGTAAAAGCGGTTAAAGAAGGAAAATAATCGTTCTTATATTTTATACACAGAAAAATCCACCCAATGGGTGGATTTTTTTTAATGAACAAAAAAGGCTTGTTATAAAACCTATTTTAATTTCACTTGTACAGATCTTATGTTTGAAAAAATAAATCAGTAAAATCATATTATCATCATGAAAAACTCATTAACCTTTCTATCAGTTTATCTATGTACCATGTTTTTTATCCATTCTCAAACATTTGATTGGGTAAAACAAATGGGAGGAACTGATAATGACGAATCGAATGCAATAACTACCGATGCAACGGGTAATGTATATATTACAGGAAAATTTGGAGGTACCGCTGACTTTGATCCGGGACCAGGAACATCCAATTTAACTTCACTAGGTATTTTCGATGTATTTATTGCTAAGCTAACCTCAAGCGGTGGCCTTATTTGGGTAAAACAATTAGGAGGTGTTGGATCTTTAGGTAGTAGTGACATTGCAGTAGATAATGCCGGTAATGTTTATACAACGGGTGCTTTTGAAGGAACCGCTGATTTCGATCCGGGTGCAGGTGCTTCTAATTTAACTTCCAACGGAGCTGATGATGTATACATCAGTAAACTGGATGCGTCAGGTAATTTTGTTTGGGCTAAAAGTTTTGGAGGTTCAAGCTATGATTCGGGAAGTGAAATAGCACTTGATACTACAGGAAATGTTATTGTTGGTGGTGCATTTTTTGGATTGGTTGATGTAGATCCGGGAGTTGCCATTAATAATCTTTCATCAAACGGTAGCCATGATATTTTTATTCTTAAACTCAACTCATCGGGCGATTATCTTTCTGCCTTCAATATAGGATCGGGCACCAGTGATTATTTATCAGGTCTTATTATTGACAACCAAAACAATTTATTTATTACCGGTGATTATAGTTTTACCGTTGATTTTAATCCTAATGGAGTGCCTGTGCAATTAACATCTGAGGGATCATCAGATGCATTTATTTGTAAATATGACGCCACCCAACTATTAGTATGGGCCAAAAGCATAGGTGGTAACGATCAGGAATATCCAACAGGCATAGCACTTAATTCGATGGGTCATGTTTTGGTTACTGGATTATTTTTTGATACCTGTGATGTAAATCCTGGAGCTGCGGTAGCAGAACTCGTTCCCACGCCTGGTTTTGGGAACTCATTCGTATTAAGCCTCAATACAGATGGTAGTTATAATTGGGCTGTAAATATTGGAGGAACACATTATACGGAATCAAGTGATATAGGTATTGATAGCGATGATAATATTTACGTTTATGGAATTTACAGAGGAACCGTTAACCTAAACTCCAACTACACCACCAATGGAGCAAGAGATATTTTTGTATTAAAGTTAAATTCAAGTGGTATTTCTGTTTTTTCTTACACTATGGGGAGTATACTTGACGATTATTCCGCCGCTCTGCACATTGACAACGCAAATAATATATATACTACAGGACGCTTCCAATCAACGGTTGATTTTGAACCCGGAACAGGATCAACTAGTTTAACATCCGCAGGAATACACGATGTGTTCATCCATAAAATGAGTGCTCCGGGAACATCTTCATTGCAGCAAGAAAATAACGAATTTAAAACAGTTGTTTATCCTAATCCATCTTCCAACATGGTAAATATACAAACAGATGCATTGTTTGAATCTGTAACCATATATAACCTTACCGGCTCAATGGTTCAATTTGAAAATAAAAATGTATTCTCCATTCAAAACCTTTCTTCAGGAATATATATTATTCAGGTCAAAACGAATCTTGGCATTCAGAATATTCGATTAATAAAGGAATAAAAACAATTTTAACCGGTATACATTGAAACCTGCATTGTTTTTTGCAGGTTTTTTTTTGCAACGTAATGCACCAGCGCTGTGAAGGGCCTGGTACCGAGGTACGAGGTACGGAGCAAACGGCGACCCCGAAACATAGCGTAGGTGCCCAAAACCATAGACTCTACTCCATGCAATAATTGTGAAAAGGAGTCAATTTTATGGGCTTATTTATTACATTCGCATCAACATTTTAAAAATCGTTTATGAGTAAAGTAGTATATATCGTATCAGCTGTACGTACACCTATGGGTTCATTTGGTGGAACATTGGCAGGAACATCAGCCACAAAATTAGGGGCTGTTGCCATTAAAGGTGCATTAGATAAAATTAAGCTTGATCCTAAAGAAGTACAGGAAGTATATATGGGTTCGGTTTTGCAGGCTAACCTAGGTCAGGCCCCTGCCCGCCAAGCTGCTAAATTTGCAGGACTGCCAGATAATGTAAATTGTACTACGATTAATAAAGTTTGTGCCAGCGGAATGAAATCTATTATGTTGGGGGCTCAATCTATTATATTGGGTGATGCAGATGTAGTAGTGGCCGGTGGTATGGAAAATATGAGTTCGGTTCCCTACTATGCTGAAAATAATCGTTGGGGAAGCAAATATGGAAATGTAACATTGGTGGATGGTTTGGCTAAAGATGGATTAACAGATGTCTATCACAACTACGCAATGGGTAATGCTGCGGAGCTTTGTGCCAGCGAATATAAAATTACTCGTGAAGAACAAGATGCTTTTGCAATTGAAAGTTATAAAAGATCAGCTGCTGCATGGGCTGCCGGTAAATTTAAAGAAGAAGTAGTTCCTGTAACCATCGCCACTAAAAAAGGAGATGTTGAATTTGCAGAAGATGAAGAATATAAAAATGTAATGTTCGATAAAATTCCTGGATTAAAACCTGTATTCGTAAAAGATGGAACAGTAACTGCTGCCAATGCAAGTACCATGAATGATGGGGCTGCTGCAGTTGTTTTAATGAGCAAAGAAAAAGCCGATCAATTAGGCATTAAACCTTTGGCTGTTATTAAAGGGTTTGCAGATGCCGAACAAGCTCCGGAATGGTTCACCACATCACCTGCAAAAGCAGTTCCTTTGGCAGTATCTAAAGCAGGCTTAAAAATGGATGACATCAATTATTATGAATTAAATGAAGCCTTCTCAGTAGTTGGTTTAGCTAATTGTAAATTGATGAACTTAAAGAGTGACAAAGTAAACGTAAATGGTGGTGCTGTTTCATTAGGACATCCACTAGGGGCTTCAGGTGCCCGCATCATTGTTACATTAATTAATGTACTTAAACAAAACAATGCCAAGTATGGTGCTGCCGGAATATGTAATGGAGGTGGCGGCGCATCAGCATTGGTTATTGAAAATGTATAATATATCTGGTTTCAGATTTCAGGTTTTAAATTTAAATGGTAGTGAACCTGAAATCTGAAACGTACTACTCAACATGAATTATTTATTCATCACCGGCATTGCATTTTATATTGCAGGCATTTTTTTGGAAAGAAAAATTGATGCGAAAGGTTTTCAAATGCTTACGACTGAACAAACACAACTTTTACAAGAACGGTTCATTAAGCTCCGAAAAAATAATTCATTGGCTAATTTAATATTGGCTTTAGTTTATCTCGCCATTTTATTTACTACTGATATTAATCAGTATATTCTCATCACTGGGTATGTTACCCTGTATCTTTCTATTTTTTTCGTGGTAGCTTCTACCTATATCCGTGGTTTAAAAGCGATGAATTTCCCTAAAGAGTTTATCCGTAATTTTATAAGTGCCAAGTTTATACGTGTATTGGCTTTTGGGACTTTTATCGCCACTTTGGTGGGGGCAGTAAGATCAGTTGAATAATTTTATTTAATACCTTTGTTAACCACCAACCATTCACCCAATGAGGTATTTTTTCCCTGCATTATTATTTTATGTCTGCTGTACATGTTTAATGGCGGTAAATACCCCCACCATTAGTGAACCGGTTATACTCATTCCCTCCCCTCAATTACCTCCAGAAATAACATGCTTACGAGCCAACAATAATTTGGATATTGTAAAATTCAACGATACCTATTATGTAGCATGGCGCAGTGCCCGTGTTCATTTTCCGGATGCAAAAGCTATTATGTACATCATTAGCTCAAAAGACTTTGTGCAATGGAAATTTGAACATAGTTTTAAAACCGGAGCTGATTTACGTGAACCCAGATTTTTGGTATATAAAGAAAAACTATACTTCTATTGTTTTGAAGGAGCCAAGGCATTGTATTCATTTAATCCAAAACATGTTTGGATGAGCACCATAGAAAATGGAAAATGGACTGATCAAATTCTTCCGGGAATGGATGGTTATGTTCCATGGAGATTAAAAATAAAAGATGGAAAACCTCTTTTATCAGCGTATTGGGGTAAACATTTATACAGTAGTCACCAGGCACAATTACGTTTGTTTACTTCGGAAGATGCAGTGAATTGGAAACCAATTAGCGAAAAACCGCAAATTGATATTACAGGATCAGAAGAAGGCGAATTTGAATTTGATGAAAAAGGAAATATGTGGTGTATTGTTCGATTAGAAGGAGAAGGTGCCATGTTGTGTTATGCTGATAAAGATTCATTACACGAATGGAAAATGTATCATACCAAAAAAAAGTACGATAGTTCATGTATGTTTCGTCATGGAAAAGACATTTACCTGATTGCAAGAAGAAATAAAGATGGTGATGCCGACAAAGCACCTAAATGGTTGCCGGATGGAATTAAACGTGGAATCAATTTAGCACGGTATTCGTTTACCCCTAAAACTACTGCTTTATATAAACTTAACACTAGCTTAAAAGATTTTGATTGGGTAATGGATCTGCCCGGTTGTGGAGATAATGCCTTCCCGGCCATTGTTCCAATTGATGAACATAGATATTATGTTCTCAACTACACCAACGACTTGAGTGAACCTGATATTACCTGGGTAAACGGACAGTTTCAAAAAACTTTTATTTATTATTTGACATTGAGTTTTGAAGAGTAATTGTGAGTATTTGAGGGGATTCCTGCGAAGGTAGGAATCCCCCTAAATAAAAAATTTACACCATGTCCCTATTTCTTTATAAAAACCAAATCATCACTTTGTATATTTGCCCATCTTGAAAAAACTGATCCATATTTCATTCATTTTATTTGCAGCAACCATTCTATCCGGCTGTGCTGCCTACCATGGACATTTACAAATGGGAGCTCCAAGCATTAATTCATGGAAGTCGTTTTCATATCATGAGATGCCTCGGTCAGCTAATCAGTTTTGCTTTTATGAAGCAGAGGATAGAATAAATTTAGGCAACCAACTGATGGTGCGTACCAATCAAAACAATGGTAATCCTATGAGTTTAACAGATTACTTATTGGAAGGACCAACGGTTGCTTTTTCTATTATTCGTAACGACAGTGTATTGTATGAATATTATGCGGAGGATTACAATGAATCAAGTATCGTGTCTTCTTTTTCAGTGAGCAAAGCATTTGTGGGTATTGCTTTAGGCTGTGCTATACAAGATGGATATATCAAAAGTGCAGAAGATCCTATTGTGAACTATTTGCCTGAATTAAAAGGGAAAAAAGGAATGGATTCAATAAAAATTCGTCACTGTATCAATCATATTTCAGGATTGAAGTTTGGTACCATGTCATTTATGTATTATAAAAGAAAATTGGATAATGTAGGTGATTATGTATATGCAAAAGAGGCTCCCGGTACACGATTTTCTTATAATAACGGAAACACTCAATTAGTATCCATCATTATTGAAAGAGCAACCGGTAAAAAGTTTCAGGATTATTTTGCAGAAAGAATCTGGAATAAAATTGGGGCCGAATATGAAATGAAATGGAGTACTGATGGAAAAAAAACTCAAACAGTAAAATCATTTTGTTGTATGATTGGATTGAACAGGGATTTTGCTAAGTTGGGAAGACTTATGCTCAACAAAGGAAAATACAATGGGGAAACCATCTTTCCGGAAACCTGGTACGATGAAATGATTAAATGGGATCTGAAAGAAAACTCCGCCTGGGATAACGAATATGGATGGTGGATGGGACCAAAGGATCATGGGTACTACTATGCCGCCGGATTGTGGGGGCAATATGTAATAGTATATCCTAAAAAAAACATCATCATTACAAGGTTTGCAAAACTGAATACCCTTCGTAGCACCCAGGTACACGAAAGGCTAATGATGGTCATGGACCAATTGTAATCCATTGATTTTTTTACGATCTTGTATTAAAATCATTCGGTGAAAAAAATACTCCTCTCTATTTTCATTATTTGTTGGGCAACTCTAGGTTTTACCCAAACAGATTCAATTAAAAGATTCAGACCGGAAATAGAAGTGTTTGAGTTTACTACGGATACCCAAACAGCCACTTTCTATATTGATGTTTTTTGGACAGGAATAAGCAGTGGGGGTATGCCCATACTTAACTTATCCAAATGGCGTCCCAAAAAATTGAATGATATGGATATTTATTTTGACCCGGCTTATTCAGAGAAGGTGAAAGAAAAACTTCCCGGCAGCTGGAAAGGACGTCCCGAAATCATCATCAAAGCAAAAATATATTTAAAGAGAAAAGAGGTAAATGTTAGCTCAAATCCCCCCAGAACTCTCATGATATATCAGGCAAATGTAGTAGAGCTCTATGATATTACTGTGAATACAATTCCACCCACTGATTAAATAACTATGAAAAAAATAGCAGTCATCATTACAATTGTACTATCCATACAATTATTGAGTGCACAAAATCAATTTGTATTAGGAGTTGTTGACACCATTGAATCATCTATTCTCGGAGAAAAAAGAGTATTGAATATTTATTTACCCGAAGGATATCATCCTGATTCTGTTTATACTTATCCTGTTATTTATTTATTAGATGGATCAGCTGATGAAGATTTTATACATACTGCAGGACTTTTACAGTTTTGCAACTTCCCATGGATTAATCGGATGCCTAAAAGTATTATGGTAGGTATCGCCAATGTAGATAGAAAAAGAGATTTTACCTTCAAAACATCTAACTTGCAATTTTTGCATAAAATAGGATTTGATACCACCGCAAATGCCTATGGAGGTTCGGAAAAATTCATCACATTTCTTTATGAAGAATTACAACCATTTATAAATAAAACCTATAAATCCAATGGCACTACTACCATTATTGGTCAATCATTAGGAGGATTGTTAGCCACTGAAATATTATTAAAGTATCCCAACCTCTTTAACAACTATATTATTTTAAGTCCAAGTTTATGGTGGAATAATGAATCATTATTAAAAGAATCTTCCTTGCTGATGCAAAAAAATATGTTCATGGAAAGTCATACCGTATACATAGGAGTAGGTAAAGAAGGTAAAATAATGGTAAACGGTGCAAAAAA
>CAZUXM010000005.1:0-244 GCA_964624635.1 uncultured Candidatus Competibacteraceae bacterium | reverse complement strand
TGTATATAAACATTAAAAAAACTAGCCCAACAGTCAAAGTTATGTTTCAATACTTTAAAGACGAAGACCATGGAAGCATGAGTCATATAGCATTATATGATGCCTTTAGAAAAATGCATAAATAAAAGAGAGCTGTTTGAACAAACAACTCTCTTTCTCCTTAACCTTAACACGAACTAAATTTAATTTTTTAGAATGACGGACATTTAACAGTTCTGAACTTCTTACGCGGCTCTCTACATCC
>CAZUXM010000004.1:72967-95940 GCA_964624635.1 uncultured Candidatus Competibacteraceae bacterium | reverse complement strand
AAGTTATAAGATGATTTTGGGAATCATTATCTTTTTACTTTTGGTATTTATTTTTGTAAAAGCCTAGCTTTTTTGGCAAATAAATAACTTATCTTGTATAACAACATCTAAAGAATTTAATAACACTTAGGTCTGTTGAATGTAAGTTAGGTGTTATTGAAGTAGCAGAAATAGCTATGGCTTTGGAGCTATCTACTATTGTGCCGGTCCATTCAACATTTAATCCCAAGTTGGGTATTATCGGATCTAAAACTTGATTGGTTCCGGCAGAAATAACATATCCTAATTCATTAGCATCACACAATCTTTTACCTACAGCCATACACGCCCTGTTCGCGTCCCAATAACTCGCTCCATTCACAGATGGAAATAATGCTTGGTCGACACAGAAATTTTGCAAAGTACTCCCAAATCCAACACTGCTCATACCCACAGGACAGCTTTGTATTATTTTTCGGGCAAAAATAGAATCTGCAAAAAGATCGCCTCCTTCAACGCTTGGGCTTATGGGTCTTATATCCATATTGCCTGCTATACTTTTTAAGGAATCGAAATCGACTATATTTTTATCATTCATTCTTAAATGAGTGGCAGCCAAGTGATTGCCAAGATTGTCCTTTAACTGGCTTAAATCCACGGTTTTTGAATTATTGGGTTCGGTAATGGTTAAAATATTTGAATTTGGATTTAAACTAACCGAAGAAATTTTTTCATTGGTAGCACTGGTATCATGATCTTGCATTTTATATTGCGCTAAAGCCACTGAATCATTATAAATTTGGGCACGCAAGGGGTTTAATATTTGTCCTAAATTAACACCAATGCCATTGGTAATTTTAAGCGAATCAAAAAAGAGAGATAAATTAGGATGATTAACAGTGGCGTTGGCAGGAATAAAAACGCTATCTCGTTTTATACCCCCTTCATACACACTTAAATAGCGGTTGTTGACATTAAAATGCAAACTATCTATTAACTCGTTGGTATTGCTGCTATCTTGGGAAGCTATTTGAAAAACAGTATCAAACGTGCCATCGGAATAATGAACAATTAAATTATTATTTGATTTAACAATTTGGGTAATTCCCCTACCATCAGCCCCCGGCAAGCCGCTTCCGGCATACAATGCATAAGGAACTGAAAATAATTGCGTGGGAACGCCTACCTGTTCAAAACCGCCTGTTTTGTTTTCAACTTCTATTTTTAAGAAAATGTTTCCATCTACCCAAGGCACGGAGGCAAAAGAATCTACTGAGTTGGGTGTGCCTTGACCAATAACTAAGGTAAATAAGCCAAAGGCATTGGTGGTTTGTGTATGGTTTTCGGAATAAACAAGGGTGTTTCCTTTTAATAAAGATACCCGCAGATGTAAAAGGGAATCGGTGAGTTCGTTTCCTTGCAAGTCTCTCGCAATAGCCTGGTAATTAAACCCTTGTGGTACTTTTTGCGCAAAAAAATTGAAAGAAAAGAGCATAAAAAGAGCATAAAAAATGCCTGCTTTTTGCTTTTTTTGGACTAAAGTAAATAAAGAATATATATGACTCATCAAAGCTTGATACGTTTTTTTTGGAGAAAAGTTTTAAAAATTAGGTTTCTTTTTTCTAAAATCGGGTTGCTTATATGAATATATTTACCTTTGCATCATGGATTCAATACGTTTGAATAAAGTATCTAAATTGGTTCAAAAAGAATTAGGCGATATTTTACAAAGGGAATTTTCTCATTTATATAAAGGTAGTTTACTAACCTTAACACTGGTTCGTGTTTCGCCAGATTTATCTGTTGCTAAGGGGTATGTAAGTATTTATGGCGCCAAAAACAAAAAAGAAATTCTTGATTTATTAAACGAAACGGTTTCAGAAATTCGTTTTTCTTTGGGTAATAAACTTCGTCATCAATTAAGAAAAATACCTGATATTCACTTCTATATTGATGATTCTTTAGATGAAGTAGAAAAAATAGAGCGATTACTTAAAAAATAATCGCTCATCGTTTATCTTTTTTAGACTTTATAAAGTTTCTAGGGGAAATAAAATTATTAAAAAGCTCGAATCGCACGCACATACCTTAACCAGCTTTTATTTTCGTGTACGAGGCTTCCATCCGCAAAGTTAAATGTCCGAGCAGCACTTGCAGAGTGCTCTGCACTACTCCAATAGCTGGCTCTTGTAAGTACGATAGTCGCTCCATCACCATCACTTTCTAAGGCTTTTTGTACTGCTTTAAAATTATTCCATAAATCGCTTAATTCGCCTTGGGTTGGCAAATACCAATCGCTGTATGTTCCTGTGCCATAATTGGCATTGGTATAGTCATCACACAATTTTGCGGCACTGGCCGTATGCCCTGCTTGTGCTATAACGGCAGCGGTATTGCTTGAACCATTCCAATCGCTTTGTGCTGAAGCGCCTATAAGTGTACTCGCGATATTACTCCACGCTTGAGAAGTGCTAAGGTTAATCATACTGCAAATAAGCCCATGTTCGCCGGTGTGGTCAACCCAAAATACCACGCCACCCCCGTACAGTTCTCCAACATAGTGGGTATCGCTTGAAGAACTCCCTATCCAAGCCCATTCTGTGCCATTGTAATAATAAAAACCGGGAGTAACTGCATTTGCGCCTACACCTGCTGTTGCCGTATTATATATCAATAACGAGGTGGTTGGAGAAATAATGGTTGTATTGTCGTTTTTTCCTGTTAAGGCAATTCTAGGTAATAATACCCCTTTATCGCTTGATTTTACATCTAACATCGCCTTTGAATCGGGGGAGCTTCCATCTGAGTTAATACCTACATTCTGCGCATGCAAATTAAAACTTGTTATTAGCAGTAATATCATTGAAATTGAAATGCTAATTTTGGTCATAATTCCTCTCTTTAAATGGTTAATAATCATGTCTTTATCTGGTTTATTCAATAAACGTAGGTATTAAGCTAACCTTTACCGTCTAGATAGAAATCTATCGGGATATTTTAAATTTAAGCAAAAAATATGAGTAAACAAAAACACAATGTTTGCATTATTTAGGCATGTTAGTCGCTTTTCAATACGTTTCTATGAATGTTTTAAGATTAAAAAGCCCGAATCGCACGCACATCGTAGGTGTTAACCTTCGAGTAGTAGTAGAAGTAGTTGAGTAGACCAGCGGTCGAGGTGTAGTAGGTGAGGCTCCAGGCGGAATTTACATTGTGCTCCGTACTACTCCAGTAGGCGGTCGATGACGATGGAAGCACGGTAGCGCCTCCTATTTCGCTCAACGTTTTATTTACATCAAAACGATTATTCCACAAAAGGTTTAATTCATCAATAGAAGGCAAATACCAATCGCTTTGACCCCCACTCTCCAAATCTAAACACAGCTTGGCAGCACTGGCAGTATGACCACCTTGACCTACAATGGCATTGCTATTGCTTAAGCCGTCCCATTTGCTTTGAGCACTTGCACCAATTTCAGTACCAGTTACATTACTCCAAGCTTGTGCGTTACTTTGATCGGTGAGCGCTACCACTAGTCCGTGTTCAACACCTGAGGAATCTTTCCAAAGATGAAAAATAACCCCTCCGCCATATTCTTCGCCAATATAGTGCGCACCGTCTGAAGAACTTCCTACCCCAGTCCATTCTGTGCCATTGTAATAATAAAAACCGGGAGTAACTGCATTTGCACCCGCACCTGCTGTTGCCGTATTATATATCAATAACGATGTTGTTGGAGAACTAATGGTTGTACTGTCATCTTTTCCTGTTAAGGCAATTCTAGGTAATAAAATCCCTTTATCGCTTGCTTTTATATCTAACATCGCCGTTGAATCGGGGGCGCTTCCATCTGTGTTGATGCCTACATTTTGAGCATATAAATTAAAACTTGTTGCGAGCAGTAACATCATCGAAATTGAAATGCTAATTTTGATCATAATCTTTCTCTTTAAATGGTTAATAATCATGTATTTATCTAGTTTGTCCAATAAACGTAATATTAAGCTAACCTATGCAAAGTATTGTCCTTTCTTTTCATTTGCTTTAGTTTACCGTCCAGATAGAAATCTATCAGGATATTTTAAATTTAAGCAAAAAATATGAGTAAACAAAAACACCACTGTTTGCATTGCTTTACCCCCATGAAAAAGATAAGCCTGGGTAGTGCTATTAAACCTAAAAGATGGAGAAAAACATAAATACATTTACCCAAAACTAGTGTTTTTTAACACTAAAAAGTGTAATTTTTAATGAAAGAAAAATAGTGAATCGGAAATTGTTTTTAAAACTATCTTTACTTCCTATACTAGGCACGCATATGAAATTATCTAAATTTAGTGATATGACTCAATCTTTTGGGTCTTCAGAGGAAATGCCCATTTTATTTATAGGCCATGGAAATCCGATGAATGCTATTGAAGAAAATGAGTTTTCAAAAACCTGGCAAGAATTAGGTAAAACGTTGCCCAAGCCTACCGCAATTTTATGTATTTCGGCCCATTGGGAAACGAAGGGTACTTTTGTTACGGCCATGCCAAAACCACCGACTATTCACGATTTTGGCGGATTTCCACAATCGTTGTTTGATGTTCAGTATGCAGCTCCGGGCGATCCAGCTTTGGCGGAGGAAACACAAAAACATATTGTGGGCACAGAAGTGGGTTTAGATTATACATGGGGTTTGGACCATGGCTGTTGGAGTGTTTTAAAGCATTTATATCCTGAGGCAGATGTGCCCGTGATGGAGTTTAGCATTGATTATACGAAGGGTCCTGAATATCATTATAATTTGGCAAAAGAGCTTGCTTTTTTAAGAAAAAAGGGGGTGTTGATTATAGGAAGTGGGAATATGGTACATAACTTACGTTTAGTAGCCTGGGATAAAATGAATGTACCCAATTTTGGGTTTGATTGGGCCATTGAAGCCCATGAGCAAATGAAAAAGTATATTTCAGAAAATAATCACAAAGAATTAATAAACTATAAAACCTTAGGCAAAGCCTTTGATTTAGCCATTCCTACACCCGAACATTATATTCCGCTTTTATATATGTTGGGTTTAAAAAAGGAGTCGGAAAATATCCATTTTTTTAATGATAAATTGCTGATGGGGTCTTTAAATATGACTTCGGTGAAGATTGGGTAAAGTATTTTTTAAATGATTCTTAAAAATAAGAAATTAAGATAAAAAGGGCTTTTCGTCCTTTTTTCCTGTTAAAAAAGGACCAAAAAAACGAGACTTCCAAGTATTTTCTTACCTGTTTTCATCCTCAAAATTCTCACGAAGTCCAAGCTCTGGAAGTTTAGTATCTCTATTTAAATGCAAAGAAGATACTGTTATAGTCACTTTGCGAAGCGCTAGTGCTTCAAGGACTTCTTACTAAGGCCAGCGCGCATTTTTGCGGTGAACAGGTTAAAGAAAATACTTGAAGGTCGGGGGATTATTATAATTAAAACATCGCCCTTTATTGGAGCAGCTGTTCATCAGCACTTTTTTCAGTTGTTTTTGATTCATTAAAAAAGAAGAACAAACCAATAATACCAAAGGTTACACATACATCGGCGACATTAAAAATACCGGTTTTTAAACTCCCAATTCCTAAAATCATAAAATCGGTGACATGCCGGTCGTACATAATACGGTCGATAACGTTGCCAAGTCCGCCGCCAATAACCAAGGCGAGAGAAAACATTTTTAACCAACGAAACTCTTTTGAATGATAAATGGAATACACTAAGGCGCTGATTAAAAATAATAAAGGCAACATACTTAAAAGCCAGAAACCGGCTGCTTTAGAAAGGCCATCGCCCATACTTAATGCGGCGCCTGTGTTTTCGGCGTATACAAAAATACAGGTATCATAAAAATACGAAATAGGCTCACGATTCATGAGATGGTCTTTGGCTAATTGTTTGGTTACCCGATCGCAACCCACAAATAAAAATAAGCTTAGGCAAAAAAGAAAAAGTTTTAATTTATGACTCATTCTACAATAATTTATAAATTTTTGCTTTTTAACCACATAGATTCATAAAAAAGGCCAACTAAAAAATTCTAGTTGGCCTTCTCTTTATTAATTAACTAAAAAAGTTAGTTATGATTATGTCCATCATGACTATCTTCTTTTTTAGCACAACATGCTTTTTTACAATCTTTTTTCTCACATTTTTTCATGTCAGAATGACCTGCTGCACCATCTTTTTTGCAACAAGCTTTTCCTTCGCCAGCAACACATTTTTTACCATCTTTTCCTTCGTGTTTACATTTGTGTTCAGCTGCTGCAGGATGAGTGGGATCTACTTGTTTTACTTCATCTTTAGAAACTTCTGTTTTGTTAACTTTAATCTCTTCTGTTTTTGATTGAGCTTTTAACGATACATTTCCGATAAATAACATGGCCAAAGCCATAACTCCAATTTTCATTAAATTTTTCATAGTTAAAATAGTTTAGTGATCTAAAATTACAATTTTACTTTTTAATAACAGTAGCTTTAACGTACAAATATTTGCTTAGTTTCTTATTTTTTGTTAAAATCTCAATTTTTTGCAAATATTTTCCGGGTTTTGGCGGAGCTTTATATTCAATATGCAAATTCAGTTCCTGGTTAGGTTTTACGGGGTCTTTACTCCATTGAACATTTGTACAGGAACAATCAGGCGTAACGGCGTCCACCAATAAGTTTCCGGTGCCTGTATTTTTTATCATCAAATCGCGCATATATGTTTTACCTGCAAAAACCTTGCCCAAATCAATAATGCTATCCGCTATTTCTAATAAGGGGGTTCCTGCATTTACATCATTCACATTTTGTTCTTTTTCCGAAAGCAATTGCACAGATAAAATTTCAATTTTACGCTCTAAAGCCGCTTTTTTGCTATACACCGAATTCCGCTGATCGTTTATATTATCACTCACCGTTGTATCTGCTTTATACTCGCCAAAAGGCACTTTTAACACTTGTAGAGCCCCTCCATCAGGAGATTTCCCATCAAAATAGGGCAAAAACAATCCTTTCTCATATTCTTTTAAATAATTGACCAAACTAGAGGTTCGTCGCAAAGTAAGATTTACATTATAATCAGTTTTAGCCAAAGGGCTTGCGTAGCCTTTTACAATGATATTTAAACGCGCTCCCTTTTGAAGTTCTTTCAAAAGCAGTTTACTAAACATGGCCAAATCATTGACTCCTTTATCGACATATTGCGTAAAAAAGTCTTCAATTTCATCTCGGGCTGTTTGTTTATCTGCCAATTCAAGGCCTTTAGAGTACTCGTCCTGATACGTATCTAACAAATCATAGTATTTATCATACGTGGTCAAATAATTGAATTTGGTGAGGGTATCGGTTGTTTTTGGATTAGGTTCATCATTATGAAAATAGAGTGTTACGGGCAAATACTTGTTCAAAATTTCTAAACTTTCATATATATTGATGATGGAATCTTTTGGTTTTTCGGGCTCTGGAATGGTTTCGAACGAATAAATATCGTTGCAACAGGTTTCTGAAATTTCAGAAAAAGACCCTTTTCGGTTTGAAGTAAAAAATCCTTTATTTTTGGATAAAAAACTTGGGTAATAATCGTTGGCGGGGCTATTTAAGGGAACTCCCACATTTTCCGGAAGAGAAAGCGATTTTAGGCTTCCGCAGCTTTTAAAAATATCGTACCCACCAATTCCTAAGTGCCAATTAGAGCTAAAGTAAAGGCATTGATCAAATGTATTATAAAAGGGAGTAATTTCCTGATCGGCCGAATTCACTTTTTTTCCTGCATTTTTGGGTGGTGAATAGGTTTTTCCTAAATCTGACACGGTAGAATACCAGATATCAAAATTTCCTTTCCCCCCCTCCCGATTTGAAACAAAAAAAAGGATTTCTTTATTTTCGACCAGGGCAATAGATGGTTGTGTATTGCTGATTCCTTCTATATTAATGGGGGATTCCAACAAAATCGGAATTTGCCAATCGTTGCCCTTTTTTTCACTCATGTAAATGGCACACATGCCTAAATCATCGCAGCGACTGAAATACATGCGTTTTTTATCGATGCTAAAGCTTGGATTTGCCTGGTTATAGGAGCTATTATTAATAATTTTACTTATTTCACCTTCATTTTGCCATTCGTGCTCCCGTTCTACGGCTCGGTATATTTTAACATGATAGTCTTTATCTTCTATCTCTTTTTCTGATTTTATTTTTTTTGGTACCAGGGAAGAAAAATAAATTTCATGTTCATTTAAAACAGTCGTCCCAAATTCGGAATTGCTTGAATTAAGGCTTTCTCCCAAGTTTTTAACGACTATTTTGAGGGAATCTAACAGAATTTTTTCAGCATGTTCCGATGCCTTTAAATCATTTTTTGCTTTTCGCAAATAGAACGTAGGGGCTGTTTTATATTCTTTTTGAAATATGCGGAACGATTTTGCGGCTTCTTTATATTTGGCTTGTTGCATTTGCATAGCCCCAATCCAGTATGCATTTAAAGGATATGCTTTTTCACGATCGTTTTGAATAGCTGCTGCATAAATTTCTTCGGCTTTAGCGTAATCGTTATAAAACCGCAAGGATTCGGCGTATTTATGCGCATATAAAGGCGATGTAGGGTCTAATTTGAAGGCATTTCCAAAATATTCTAGCGCTCCTAAATAATCTTTTTCTAATAGAAATTTTTCGCCCCGATCGGCCCATTGTTTCGCTGTTTGCGAAAAGGAATAAAATCCTATAAGTAGGAATAAAAGTGATATATTTATTCCCTTTTTAATCATTTTCAAGATATAGAGGTGTTTTTACCCCATCTTTTAAGTGATAGCAACTCAATTTATCTTTAAAAACAATGGGTTTTAAAAGAGATGTATTTAATAACATTCGAACACATTCCTGTATCCCTTCGGTAATGGATGGGTGCGGATGAATCATTTCTGCCAGCTCTCGGATTCCCTTATTCATTTGAATGAGTAAAGAAACGCCTTGTATGGCGCTAGATGCATGTGCCCCAATAGCTCGCATACCTAAAACGCGCATTTCATCATCATCGGTTACAATAATTTTGAAAAAACCCTGAGTGCTTCGCATAGCAATAGCCCGGGTAATGCATGAATAATCGAGTTTAGCCACTTTTACGGGAATTTTATGGTCTATGCAATATTTTTCATTCATACCTACAGCTGCAACCTCGGGCTTTAAAAACATAATGGTTGAGATGTTGTCATAACTCAATCGGGTTGTTTTTCCGCCAAAAATTCGTTCGACTGCATGCCTGCCTTCTATCTCGCCCATATTTACTAACGAGATACGGCCTTTTACATCCCCTGCAGTGTAAATATTTGGAATATTGGTTTGGGTATCATCATCTCCAATATGCACTCCACGTTTACTCATTTTAACTCCTGCATTTTCTATGCCAATGTTTTCTATATTCGGATTTCTTCCTACCGACAATAATGCTTTTTCAACACGTATTGTTTCTGAAAACCCCTGATCATATTTAATTTCATATTCTACCTGGCCGTCCACAATTTCCATTCTTACTAAATTGGCATGTTGATGTATGCTTACCCCTCTTTTTTGAAGGTTTCCGGCAACCATTTGTGCAATATCTTCATCTTCGGCGGGTAAAATTCTATCAGCCCGATCAATTAAATAAACTTTTGTTTTACCAAAATTCGCAAAAATAGTGGCGTATTCGCAACCAATTACTCCGGCTCCTAGTATTACCAAGCTTTTTGGAAAATCGGTCATATGATGAATTCCATCACTGGTCATGATAATTTTTTCATCGCAAGGAATTTCAGGAAGTTTTCGCGGATGGCTTCCGGTTGCAAGAATGATATAATCTGCATGAATGAGTTTTTTTTCATCATCATCTCGGGTTATTTGTACAGTATTAGCATCTAGCATAGTGCCAAAACCTCGAGTATATGTAAAAAGTTTGGGTGTTGTTTCTGTTTGTAAAAGCTTGAGATGAATAGAGTACTGAGATTTTTTTTCAAAAATGGCCTCATTAATCGTTTTCTGAACTTCTTGCCAGCTCACATCATATTCATGAAATATTTCATTAATAGTAGCAACCCGTTCAGAAAGTTCCCACATGGTTTTAGAAGTTAATGCCCCGTCATAAATAGCGGCACCTCCGATTTTATTTTTTTCAATAAGAATTACTTTTTTACCGTAGTCAATTGCACGCATAGCAGCAGCATAGCCAGCCGGCCCACCACCTAATACACATAAATCAAAATGTTCCTTTTCAGGCATAATATTTATTATTCTATCTAACTGTAAATTTAGAAGTATTATTTGAAATTTATGAATTATGAGTAAATAAAAAAGCCCCCTTACGGAGGCTTTTTTATTTACGATATTTTAAAATTAATTATCTTTTGCTGAATTGTTCAGTTTTATTGTCATAATTAATATAATAAGTTCCTTTTTTTAGATTTTCGCAATCAACAGATAATGCGAATCCTTTTTTAACAATATTACCGAAGCTATCATATATTTCATACATAGTTTCGCTTGTAAAATCAAGTGTTTTTGAAATTTTTCCATTTGCATTTTTAATTTTTACTTCTGCATCAATACATTTAAATTTAGATGTTTTAGAAATATTAGGCTCATTGGTGTAATCAATTTGTTTAACCCGAACCATGTTTTCGCCAGAATGAGGTACTACTTTGAAAGAATATTTGTTGGCTTCACCCGTTCCTTTTCCTTCTACTTCACCAACTTTAATCCATTTATTCCAACGGTATTGCTCTACAACATAAGGCAGTTTGCCTGATTCACCTTTGGTTTCCCACTCTAACAAACCACAATCAACTACTTTTATATTAATTAATTCAAAAGTACTTTTTGGTTTTAACACTTCGGGATTTAACACTTTTGGACGACAGTCATCTTTATGGTTAATGATAATGGTTACTTTATCGCCAATTTGTAACTGAAAATTAGCTAAATCAATTTCAAATGCACTTGAGTTAATCTCATCAGTAGTTACATTGCCGTTTACTTTTACTTCAAATGTACAAAAACCGACACCTGTTCCCGAAAATGGATTTTGAACATATAGGTTTTTACCTTGATAGTTTCCTTCCAGAATAATAGTTCCTGCAAACGAAGGCATAGACACTATCAAACTGAGCGCTAATAAGAAAACAGCCGAAAGTTTTTTAATCATAATACGTATTCTTTATCTTTTATGAAAAGCAAATATAAAAATTTAAGAAAAACAAAGAAATTATTCTTATGAATTTCTTATAATCTTTCAATATTTTCTTATAAAGGTGCATTTTTAAAAGGTTTGTTATAAAAATTATTTATCAATTAATTCAAATAGCTCATCCAAATTAGGAGTAATCACTATTTCAATTCTTCTATTTTTTGACTTTGAAAGCTCTGTAGTACCTTCATCCACAGGCACATACTCTCCTCTTCCGGCCGGCGTTACCCTTTTTGGATCAACTCCTTTGTTTTCTGTTAAAATTCGCACAACGGAAGTGGAGCGCAAAACACTTAAATCCCAATTATCTTTCATGAGACCACCATTTATTTTATCGGTGTCGGTATGACCTTCTACTAAAATAGAAATGTCTGTTTGATCTTTTAGGACGTTTGCCAATTCTTGCAATGCTTTTTTTCCTTCCTGATCAACTACTGTACTTCCTTTAGAAAAAAGTAATTTAGCATCCATGGAAACATAAATATTGCCATTTTTTTGAACAACGGTTAATCCTTTATCTTTAAATCCAAGCAAAGCATCGGATATTTTTTTCTTCAAGGCATTACTTGCCTCTTCTTTCTGTGCAATTAAGCTTTCTAATTCTTTTACCCTTTGTTCACGTTGTTTTAATTCGCCACTTAATTCGCCTAAATTTTTCTCCTTTGCGTTGAGGGCTTTTTCCATATCGCGCAAATCATCTTCTTTTTCTTGCAGTATTTTTTTTGTGTTTTCTAATTCTATAACTAGTTTGGTGCTTTCGTTGGCATTATTTTGTTGTAATTGGCGTACTTTATCAATTAACTCATCATTTAAGGAATTAATTTTATCATATTGATTGGTCATTTTACGAAGCGAAGTACCGTTTACCAAAGTATCTCTTTTTAAACCTGAAATTTCTGATTTAATTCCATCTATTTCTATTTGTTGAGCATCTAACTTAGATTTATATTCTTTGTTTTGTTCTTCAAATTCGGCTCTTTGCTTTTCGCTGGCTTCTGCTTTTGCACTTATTTCTTGAAATTTTCTGGCCGGAACACAAGAGGCAACGAATAGAGTAACTGTTAAAAATAGAATAAGTTTTTTCATAGGCAACTAGTAATAAATACTAAAATTATTGTTAAAAGTAATAAAAATGAATGCGACTTGCAACTTTATATATAGATGCTCTTTTTATCCAAAATTTGGGTTTCGCTAATAATAATCATACGTTTCCACTTCAAATAACCCCATCAAATCCTCTTCTTTTTTAAGAAGTCGCGCACGAATGCCCAATTTATCTGCTGCAATAACATGTTGAATAGAATCATCAATAAATATAGTTTCGGTTCTGTTCAAATTATTTTCTGAAAGCACTAATTGAAAAAGTTCTAAATCAGGCTTTCTTAGGCCAATTTCATGCGAATAATATTCTTTTTCAAAATAGGAGCTTAAATTAGGCACCTTAAATTTGTCCTGCAATTGCTTACAATAAGCGCGATAATGAATTTCGTTGGTATTGCTGAGTAAAAAAACGCGATAATGATCTTTTAAATCGGTCAGAATTTTTAATCTTTTCTCCGGAAAATCTAATAACATGGCATTCCAGGCATTTATAATTTGCTCATCGGTAACATTGGTACCCAATAATGATCTTAAACCCTCAATAAATTCTTTAGGAGTGATTCTTCCGGTTTCAATATCATCAAAAATTTTAGTTTGCTGAGCCTGAGAATAACGTTTTTCAAAATCCTCTATCCCCAATATTTTAAAGGCATCAATCGTTTTTTGATAATCAATATTTAATATTACTCCTCCTAAATCAAAAATTATATTTTTAATTCCCTTTAGGTTTAACAAAGATTTTTCTACCATCATACAAAATGCGCATTTATTATTTGTTCACTAACATACCTACTTAGCAACATCACGGTTTCATAAGGATTTACCTTAACCGAAGTTGGAAACAAAGAGGCATCTGCAATATAAACATTTTTTGTTCCCCATACCTTGCCGGATAAATCTGTTACTGAGTTTTCTGGTGATGTTCCCATCCTTGAGCCCCCTTGCGGGTGAGCACTTGAAAGGGGCGATCTTTCAAATACCAGGGTATTTTCATTTACATATGTTGAAATATTTTCTAAATCGCTTTTAAGCAAAGGATTTTTTGAAGATCCGGGTAAAACAACCTTTTCGCAGCCTGCCGCAAATAATATTTCGGCTGATTTTCGCAAAGCTTTTATGAGAGATGTTTTAACTTCTGGATGAACGGTATAATGCAGAATGGGATTTTGGTTTTTATCGAGGGTGATTTTATTATGTTCTTCGGCCATATCGTGCGATAAAATTAAAATCGACATCATTTTTTGATAATCCTTCATTAAAGCCTGATGTTCAGCTCCAAATCCAGGATTATTTTTAGCTGTAATGCCCGGATAATAAAAAGAAGTTTCTAAAAAATATCCTTCCGAATCTGAAAAATGATCGATGTACCAGGTTTTTGGAAAGCCCCGGTAGTTTCTGATGTTTTCCTTATATATTCCATTGATATTCAAGGCCGGATGCAAAGTGATGTATTTACCAATATTCTCATTTTGTATGCCCAAATGAGGCAAAGATTTTAATAAAAGGGTGGGGGTAAACAATACCCCAGCCGCCAAAACAATCACATTTGCTTCTATGTTATACTCTCCTTCCTGCTCTACGTTTTGAACCGTATTGGCAGGCGCTGTTTTTACTTTAAAATGAACACTATTTTTAGAAATATGGCTTACTTCGGCATTGTATATTAATTCAACCCCATTTTGCATGGCTTTGGGAATTTGAACTTCTAAGGTGCTTTGTTTACCGCCAGAGGTGCATCCCAAATTACAAAAACCCTGCTGTTGGCAACCATTTACATTAATTTTTAATCGTTTAGCGGGAATGCCTAATATATCGGCCCCCTCTTTAAACAGGCGGTTATTATCATTGTCCCAATCCAAAGGAAGTTCATGAACATTCACTTGTTGCTCAATTTCATCTAAGATTTTTGAAACATAATCGTCGGTTAAAAAAGACAACCCAAAATGATTTCGCCATTTTTCTAAAATAGAAGCCGGGGGACGAAAAGACACGCCTGTGTAAACAGCAGTGCTTCCGCCGACTGTATTGCCAGCAGCGACTCCAATATTTAAGTTTTTAGAAAAAAAAGCTCCGCGTTTAAAATAAATAGCGGTCATGTCTTTTTCTTTTTGATTAAAATGATCTTTTGTACGATACGGGCCGGATTCGAGAATTAAAATTTTCAAATTTTTATCCGGAAATCGGCTTAAATACTCAGCCGCTGTTCCGCCTCCGGCTCCCGAACCTATAATAACTATATCGTATTTGTTAGACATTAGATCTTTAGATTTTTAGACATTAGACTTTAGATATTAGATTTTTAGAAAATTAACTTTTCACTTGTTAGACTTTAGATATTAGATTTTTAGAGGTTAGACTTTTTCACTTTTCATTTTTAGTTTTTCATTTTGATTTTGATTTCATATTATGCCGGTCTGTTAACCAATGGGCCTGTATATCCAATTTCTTGCCAAGATTGCGGCATGCCGTAATATGACACCAAAATAAGGGACCGCAAACCCGTAAAACCCGCTGAAACTAACTTAATGGGAGAAAAGTATATTTTTTTTAAAAAAGCTTCTCTTTTTTCTACTTCTAACTTTTCAAGGGACTTAAAATGATTTAAAAAACAAAGAATATTAATGACTTTGGATAATAAGTCGAGCTTAGATGCTGAATCACGATCTAAATCACTATAATAGCCATTAAAACTATCCCAAAAGAGTTGTTTTAGTGCTGGATTTTCATGCACGGGTGGTAAAATAACCTCCGCCATGGCTAAGACTCGATCTTTAAAAGTGCTCATAATATTTAAACCAAACTTTTACAAATGTAAGCATTGTTAAAAATTTAAGATATTTTCATCCAGTTTTTATGTGCTAAAATGATTCTTAATAATTCTTGTTTTAAAACCTGATGATCAGGCTGAATAAGAGCTGGATCTGCTTGCAAAATACTTTTTGCGGCATCCCGGGTCATTGCTACAATTTGACCATCCTGCGCTAGGTTAGCTATTTTTAAATCAACCACTCCGCTTTGCTGGGTACCCATGATATCGCCCGGACCTCTTAATTTTAAATCGGTTTCGGCAATTTCAAAACCATCGTTTGTTTTAACCATGGTATCTAAACGAACTTTAGCATCGGCCGATAGTTTGTAGCTGGTCATTAAAAAACAAAACGACTGATCCGCTCCCCTGCCTACTCTGCCGCGCAATTGATGCAGTTGAGATAATCCGAATTTTTCGGCACTTTCAATAACCATAATACATGCATTCGGAACATTCACCCCTACTTCTATTACAGTGGTTGATATTAAAATATGGGTTTGGCCCTTGGCAAACTTTTGCATTTCTAAATCTTTATCCGCTGGTTTCATTTGTCCGTGAATAACCCCTATTTTATAAGTCGGTAAGGGAAAATAGCGTAGCAATGCCTCATAACCACTCATTAAGTTTTGATAATCAAGGGTTTCCGACTCTTTTATTAAAGGAAAAACGATATAAACTTGTCTTCCTTTGCCTATTTCTTCTTTTAAAAAACCCCACACTTTTAAACGGTTTTTTTCAAACTGATGGATGGTTTTAATGGGTTTTCTGCCGGGTGGTAGCTCATCAATAACAGAGGTATCCAAATCGCCATAAAAAGTTAAAGCCAGGGTTCGTGGAATAGGGGTTGCCGTCATAACCAGAATATGGGGTGCTCCGGCTTTGTTTTTTTCCCATAATTTAGCTCGTTGGGCCACGCCAAACTTATGTTGTTCATCAATAACCACCAGGCCCAAATTATTAAATACCACCTTATCCTCAATTAAAGCATGCGTTCCGATGGCTATTTTTAACTCTCCGGATGCTAACATGGGAAGATTTTTTTTTCGATCCACGGCTTTGGTGGAGCCCGTTAATAAAGCAACTTCGACGCCTAATTTTGAAAAATATTCTTTAAACGTTGCATAATGTTGCTGGGCCAATATTTCGGTGGGAGCCATAATAACAGCCTGAAACCCATTATCTAACGCAATTAACATGGCCATTAAGGCAACCATGGTTTTACCGCTGCCCACATCTCCTTGTAAAAGTCGGTTCATTTGAATGCCCGAACCTAAATCTTTTCTTATTTCTTTAATCACTCTTTTTTGAGCTCCTGTTAATTCAAAAGGCAAAAATTCTTTGTAAAAGGTATTTAAATAATCGCCCACCTTCGAAAAACTAAAGCCAATGGTTTTTTTTTCTCGGCTCTGTTTGGTTTGCAGTAATTGCAATTGAAGAAATAATAACTCTTCAAATTTTAACCGAAACTGTGCCTTTTTTAAATCTTCGTAATTTGTGGGATTATGAATTTGATGAATGGCATGCGCCTTATCCATTAGTTTCCAATGGTGTAACAAGTCCTTTGAAAGGGTTTCTTCGATGTTATTTTCGATTGAGCCTAGCAAAGTTTGAACCAGTTTATAAATTCCCTTACTAGGTAAGTTTTTATAGGTAAGTTTTTCGGTGGTGCTATATACGGGCTGAAGAGCCTTATTAATTTCATTAAAAGAGGTAATCTCTTCCATTTCGGGGTGTGCCAGGTATGGTTTTCCTTTATAATCAGATATTCGTCCAAAAACTAAGTAGCTTGTTTTTTCTTTTAAAATGCTTTTCATCCATTTTACGCCTTTAAACCAGGCAAGTATAATTCTACCGGAATCATCTGAAAAATGAACGGTTAACCTGGAATTAAATTTTTCTCCATTGGTTTCAATAAAATCAATTTTTCCTTTTATTTGAACAAATCCCTGATCGGCTCGCAGATCCTTAATTTTTATAATTTTTGTTCGATCGATGTACCGAAAAGGAAAATGATACAACAAATCTCGAAAAGTATGAATATTCAATTCAGTTTTAAGAAGCGCAGACCTGTCAGGGCCTACTCCTTTTAAATATTCAATAGATGTATCAAGGGTATGTTTATACATTTAAACTAAACTAATGATTTTTTTTCGATTCAAAACAATCTAAATATCCAAGGAAGGCACAAATAAAATTATTTACTAAATATTTTTTAGCTTAAACTTGATTTTCATCATAAAAAAATTAGTTTTGCAGAACTAAACACTTAAAATTATGTACTGGACATTAGAACTTGCTTCCTATTTAGAAGATGCTCCCTGGCCTGCTACGAAAGAGGAATTGATCGACTTTGCCATGAGGACCGGCGCGCCTTTAGAGGTGATTGAAAATCTTCAGGAAATTGAAGATGACGAAGAGGTTTTTGAAAGCATAGAAGAGATTTGGCCAGATTATCCTTCCAAAGAAGATTTCTTCTTTGATGAAGATGAGTACTAGAAAGTGCTTATCTTTTTATTTAAAAGACTGAACCTAAATTAAAAAGAGATATATGTTATTAAATACGTATATCTCTTTTTTTATGTTGAGTAGATTGAAGTTTATCTAATTAATTGAACCGTTCCGGTATATTGTTTCTTTTTAAAGGTAATAATATAAAAATACGTCCCTTCTGCAGCCAATTCTCCTTTTGTATTTTTTCCATCCCAATACGGAATTGTATTGCTTGATTCAAAGGTTTTTTTACCCCATCGATCGAAAATGACCATCTCCGTACAATTGATTAATTGAGAAGAAGAGGGTATTCCAAATTTTTCATTTAATAAATCATTATTAGGCGAAAACACATTGGGGACTAATAATTGATAATAACTTAAAAAAGCACTTACCGTATCGTCTATTACTAGGGTACTTTTGCACCCAAAAGTATTGCTCCCCTCTAATTTAAGGGCATACGATTGATCATAAGAAATGGTTTGAAGTAAATCTTTGCCTGAACTAACAAAATTATCATTGATTGACCAGGTATACGAATCCGCATTTTTTGAAGTGTTTTTATATAAAACAACGGCAGAATCACAATTTACATTTACTTCTTTTTCAAATGACAAATTGGGTACAGGCAACAAGCCTACATAAAAATTTACTGTATCTGTACATCCTTTTCCATCTTTTATGATCAAGGTTAAATTGGTGGCATCTTGAATAGTAACCTCCGGGTTTGAAATAGTATTATTATTAAATAAATTAGCAGGTTGCCAATCATACGTTATTGGAGCAATACCATCCACCGCACCGGAAGACAAAGGCACAACAGTACCTCTTCTACAAATAGAAGTATCTAAATCTGTTGCCGTTGCTTTAAATACTTTAATATGAATTTGTTTAACATTTCTGCACGAAAACCCACCATTTGCAAGAGAAACCATATAGGTTCTATCTTCTTGTACATTTAAGGCCGTTGGATTAGAAATATTTGGGTTATCTAAGCCCTCTTCGGGGCCCCATAAAAAAGTCCCTGTTCCAGAAGCCTGAAGAAGAACATCATCCCCTTTACAAACATTGGGATCTGGCATGACCGCTAAGGCAGGTATGGGTTTAAATAAAACAGGTAAGGTATCGCGTCCGTAACAACCATGTATACTTGAACCTACCACCACATAATTACCCGCTGTATATGCATATAGGAATGTAGTATCATTTGTTGGATCACTTATATAGGTAGATGGATACCAATTATAATTAATACCACCTGAAGCAGTAAAAAGAAGTGTATCTCCCGGGCAAACCGTATCACCTCCAAAAGCAACTATATTAGGTTGGGGATGAACGTGAATATGGACGGTGTTTGTTTCGGAGCAACCATAATGATCCTGCACCGTAATCATATAATTACCAGATGTATCGGGGGTAAATATGAGAGAATCATTGGTACTTCCATTGCTCCATATATAAGTAAACGGACCAACCCCTCCTGTAATATTAGATACTATACGGGTAGTATCTCCCTGGCAAATGACCGTACCGCTGGCCGAAACCCCTAATTGATATGGATCTAAAATATAAATTTTAGTAGAATCAATCAATGTATCTCCGCAGGGAGTAATGGTTGTAATATTAACACTAAGGGAGTCTATTCCTTCTGTTAAACCATCTAAAAGTGGATGAATAGAGACGATTAATGTATCATCTCCTGGATTAAAAAGTAATTGAGTTCCGTTTATAGCAGTATAATCTGTTCCATTAATGGCAGATCCACCAATGGTATAATTAATAGTATCAAACCCACTGGTATCATGTCGTATAAAAAGGAAATCTGCATTGGTACAACCTTCTACAATGGTATCGGTGCCACCGGTTGTAAACACTTGCACATCTATAGATCCGGGAGCACTAAAACTTCCTCTTTCTAAAAATACTCCAGAATCATACCAACCATCATTAATATCAGCAATAGCTATTTTAATATGATACGTTTGGCCACATTGTAAACCTGTGTGATAGGCAACCAATACATTTGTAAAGCCATCATATTCCATTGAATTAGCAGGCGGATTGGTTGTATTGCTGTTATAATAAGCACAGTTTGTACAGGGGCCAGAAGGGGGGGTTGCTCCCTGTGGTGCATATCCGTTATTCACATTATTAATAGCTACGGGAATATTTGTACCGGGTATTACTGCCATATTAACAGCGTTATTGGTAAAAGCTCCATTAATACCGGGGCCGCTTAAAAAAAAGCCAAAAACATCATTAAAATTGCTCCCAACATATTCGTTATATTCTTCAGAGGCAAAAACATATTTAAACCCAATACTATCACCAATGGGTATAAAATCAAACTCTAAAATGGCTATATCGTTAATATCAGTTGCTCCGTTTAAATCTGACAAATCTTGATCAAAAATAGTAACCCCTAATGCATCACCGGCAGCATTTGAAGAATTACCAGGACCTCCTGGAGCAAGGGATATATCACCTGTAGTCATGATAATACCTTCATTGATACCTACATTAGAAAGAATACTATTAAAATACCCGATTTGTACAGCAGAATCTCCTGTAAAACTAACATTGCTAATATTTACTCCTGACCCTGCTAATATATTATTCACTAACCAAGAGGGAGATCCATTGGTAGCAGCCGGAGTGTTAGCTACCGAAAGCTGAGAAAATACCTGACTACAATTGAGCGAAAGAAAAAGGAGGGCTAAATTCTTTTGAATCTTATTCATGTTTTTTTTATAAAAAATGTGAAATTAGTGTTTTTTAATTAAACCTACTCACTAGTCGAAATAAAAATGAAAAAGTTGCTCTATCATTTAATAAACGGTATAAAAAACAACATGAGTGGTTAAAAACAGAGGATGAATGGTTTTATTAGTTCAGAAAGGTAAATTAAGCTAACTTTGCATTTTATTTTCTATATATGTCGAAGTTAAATAAGATAGAAGAAGCCATTGAGGATATACAAAAAGGCAAAATTATTATTGTTGTTGATGATGAGGATCGTGAAAACGAAGGAGATTTTGTTGCTGCGGCCAAAACCATTACCCCAGAAATTATCAATTTCATGGCAAAACATGGCCGCGGACTTATTTGCGCGCCCATTGTGGAAGATCGATGTCATGAATTAAAGCTAAACCTAATGGTGCCTGAGAATACCTCTTTGCACGAAACTCCTTTTACTGTCTCTGTAGATTTAATTGGGCATGGTTGTACCACAGGTATATCGGCCAGTGACCGCGCTAAAACTATTCAAGCATTAATTAATCCAAACACTAAACCTGAAGAATTAGGCCGACCCGGACATATTTTTCCGCTTAGAGCTAAACAAGGTGGGGTTTTACGACGTGCGGGGCATACCGAAGCGGTGATTGACCTGGCTCGATTGGCTGGGTTTGAGCCTGCAGGTGTATTAGTAGAAATAATGAATGATGATGGCACTATGGCACGCATGCCTGATTTGCTAAAAATTGCCAAAAAATTCGATTTAAAAATAATATCTATCGAAGATTTAATTGCGTATCGAATAGCCAATGAATCTTTAATAAAAAGACAAGTAGAAATAAAGCTTCCTACTAAGTTTGGAAATTTTGAATTAGTCGCCTATAAACAAACGACCACTAATGAAGATCACTTGGCTTTAATAAAAGGAACCTGGAAAAAAGATGAACCTGTTTTAGTGCGTGTGCACTCTTCCTGTGCTACCGGAGATATTTTTGGCTCATGCCGCTGCGATTGTGGCCCACAATTGCATAAAGCGATGGAAATGATTGAAAAAGAAGGAAAAGGAGTAATTTTATATATGCAACAAGAGGGTCGAGGCATAGGACTCATCAACAAATTGAAAGCATATAAATTACAAGAAGAAGGATTGGATACTGTGGAAGCCAATTTACAATTAGGTTTTAAAATGGATGAGCGTGATTACGGCATTGGTGCTCAAATTTTAAGAGACTTAGGCGTAAAAAAGATGAAACTGATGACCAATAATCCTAAAAAAAGAACAGGATTAATCGGTTACGGATTAGAAATTGTTGAAAATGTTAGTTTGGAGATAAAATCAAATAAACACAATAAATTATACCTCAAAACTAAAAAGGAAAAAATGGGGCATTCATTGGATTTGAACGATTAATAGATATTCACTTCACGTTCTAATGTAATGTTGTATTTGTGCTGGATATCTAAAATCATTTCTTCTGAAAGAGCATAAATATCTTGTCCTTTTGCATTTCCGTAATTAACAAGCACCAAAGCTTGTTTTTCGTGAACACCGTAGGTTCCTTTATTTTTGCCTTTCCAGCCTGCTTTTTCAATTAACCAACCGGCAGGAACTTTAACATCGTTTCCGCTTTCATAGCAAGGGATATCCGCATATTTTTCTTTTAATAATTGATAGTGTTGTTTTGAAATAACTGGATTTTTAAAAAAACTTCCGGCATTTCCAATTTTAGCCGGATCAGGCAATTTACTTCGTCGAATATTGCAAACCGCCTCACTAATAGCTTTAATGGTTAAGTTAGGATGTCCCATTTTTTCCAATTCTTGCTCAATAGTACCATACGCAACATGAAAAATCGGCTTTTTATTCAATTTTAAAACAATTCCTAAAACCACATATTTGCCCTTTCCGACTCGTTTAAAAATACTATCCCGATAACCAAACTCACATTCCTTGTTTTTAAAGATTTTCTTTGTTTTTTCCTGTACATCAAACACTTCTACTTCATGCAAAACATCTTTTAATTCTACCCCATAAGCGCCAATATTTTGAATAGGCGCAGCCCCGCATGAACCGGGTATTAATGATAAATTTTCAATGCCCGCATAGTTACTTAACACACAATATTCTACCAAATGATGCCATACTTCACCGGCCTCGGCACGTATATAGACATGATTTTCATCCTCCTGAATTAATTGAATTCCTTTAAAATCTATTTTTAATACAATTCCCTCAAAATCATGGGTAAATAAAATATTACTCCCTCCACCTAATATTAATGCTTTATTTTGTAGAAAAATTTTCGACTCTAAAACCTCAGAAAGTATAGTAAAATTGGGTATTTCTACAAAATATTTGGATTTACAATCCATTCCAAATGTATTGTAGTTTTTTAACGAAATATTTTCTTTTATCTCCATCTAGTAAATTATGATAAAAATAAGCTTTATTTTAGTGTATTAATTGTTAATTGATAAAAATTGATTAGTAAAAATAATTAAAGGGTATTATATTTATTAAAAATAAGCTAAATGAGCAAAAAGATACGTGTCGCTATTAATGGCTTTGGGAGAATTGGTCGATTAACTACTAAAATATTGTTGGAAAACAAGTTGGTAGAAATTGTAGCTATTAATGATTT
>CAZUXM010000004.1:44081-72953 GCA_964624635.1 uncultured Candidatus Competibacteraceae bacterium | reverse complement strand
AACGGATGCCAAAACCATGGCTCATTTATTTAAATATGATAGTGTACACGGAATTTATAATAGAGATATAGAGGTTGGAACAAATTCACTCACCATTAACGAACAGGTTATTTATTTATACAAATGTACAGACCCTTTGGCTTTGCCTTGGAAAGATTTGAATATTGATGTAGTGGTTGAAAGTACAGGAAAATTTACCTCAAAAATTGACGCTGAAAAACATATTACTGCGGGGGCAAGAAAAGTAATAATTTCGGCCCCTCCAAAAGAAAAAGACATTAAACAAATTGTAGTAGGCATCAACGATTCTATTTTAACGAAAGAAGATGTTATTATTTCAAATGCCTCATGTACAACTAATTGTACCGCCCCTTTGGTTAAAATTATTGATGAACATTTTACGATTAAGGAAGCAGTTGTATCAACCGTACATGCTTTTACAAGCGATCAACGTTTACACGATGCTCCACATAACGATTTAAGAAGAGCCAGAGCAGCATCTAATAATATTATTCCTACTTCCACAGGCGCTTCAAAAGCAGTAGAATATATTTTTCCACATTTAAAAGGAAAATTGGCAGGGGCTTCTTTAAGGGTGCCAGTTGCTTGTGGTTCCATCACAGAGCTTACATGCACGGTTCAAAAACTAACCTCAAAAGAAGAAGTAAATGCTATTTTTAAAGCCCAAGCATTATCTAATTTAAAAAATATTTTGGAATACACTGAAGAACCTTTGGTATCTTCTGATATTGTTGGAAATAAATACTCTTCCATTTTTGATGCAGAATTAACGCTAGTTATTGGAAGTTTAGTAAGGGTTTCGGCCTGGTACGACAACGAAACAGGATATTCTAATAGATTAGCAGAATTAACTATAAAATTAGGATCTTTATAATTTCTAAAATAACAGGCAACCATTCATCACATAAAGCGTTATATACGAAAATAAACAGTGAATTTTATAAGCAAACATATTTTCCTGATAACATTCACGTTCTTATTAGCACTTTTGTCTATCAAAAGCTTTGGGGCTTGTCCTGGAACAAATCTAGCACTACAAGCGTCCTTCACAGATTCGTGCGGAAATGGATCGCCTATTAATGTTACACTGACTAATAATAGCGCTTCTGCAACTTGCCCCAGTGGCTGTTTAACTTTATTCAGAAATGGAGCTTCATTAGGGGCTTTTGATGTGGGTGATGCACCTATTGTTAATAATATAGCAGGGTTTGGCGTATATACTTATAAATTAATTTTTGATGATGGAGTTTGTAGCGACACTTCTACTGTAATAGTAACATACTCAACAGGAGCCGTTGTAGCTGACTTTACTATTTCAAATAATCCCATATGCGTTGGTCAAAATGTTACTTTCACAAGCACTTCTACCGGAACCATATCCGGTTATGTGTGGGATTTTGGAAATGGCAATACAGCAAATACGGTTGGACCACATACAGAAACTTATAATACTTTAGGGACAACAAACATTCAATTAACGATAATCGGAGTTTGTGGCGGCAGCAATTCAATCACTAAAACATTAACTGTTAATTCAGGAGCCATTCTATCTTTTTCATCTTCTAATGATAGCGTTTGTAAAAATGTACCCATTACTTTCACCAACACCTCAGTGGGAGTTAGCAGCTTTAATTGGGAGTTTGGAGATGGAGATACCTCAACAGCAACAAGCCCATCACATGCATACGCAAACACAGGAACTTATATTGTTAAGTTATATACAAACAGCCCTACATGTGGCCCAGATACAGTAAAAGACACCATTCGTGTTTTTAACACTATGACTTTAGATATTTCCGGAGATGATGGCACAGGAGATTTAACAAATTGTTTGCCCTTTAATTCGGGAATAAACAGCGAAATAGTCACTTTTAATAACAACAGCATTGGAGCTACTTCCTACTCGTGGAATTTTGGCGATGGTTCTCCCATTTTTAATACAAATTTACTTACTCCCTTTACACATACTTTTTCTACTTATGGGAAATTTACAGTTGTTATGACCGCTTCAAACGGAGTATGTCAATTAACCGATACATTAATTGTAAAATTTGGACGAAATCCAAAAGCAGATTTTATAATGACTTCTCCCACCGCTGGTTGCGCTCCTTTAACTGTTACCGAAACTAATCTTTCACAAAATGGGGAAATCTATATTTGGGATTTTGGAGATACCTTACCCATTAGCACAACTAATTTTGCAGCCCCTCCTCATACTTATACATTGGGTGGTGGTAATATTATTACTTTGCAAGTCATTAATTTTTGTGATACCGATCAAAAAAGTTTTTCGCCCGTTATTATAGCTCCTTTACCTGAAGCTATTTTTACAGCTACTCCCAATACCGGATGTACCCCATTAACGGTAAGTTTTACAAATACATCTAACGATGCTTCGCCCACTAATAATTTTAGTTGGGATTTTGGAAATGGGGTAGTTTTAAATAATACTATTACTCCGCCTGATCAAACCTACGCTACTCAAGGAGCCTATACAGTGAGATTGATTGCAAAAAATGCATGCGGAAATGACACTGCCTATTCAAACATTAATGTATATAATCTTCCTTTTGCCAGCTTTAGCATGAATCCTAGTACAGGCTGTGTTCCAAATACCGCAACATTTACTAACAATAGCCTGGGTCAAAACAATACATACGAGTGGTATGTAAATGGTAATTTATTAAGCGTTGCCAATACGCCCATTGCCAACTTCTTTACTGCGGGCACCTTTGTTTACGTAATAAGATTAGTCGCCACCAATGCGTGCGGCTCTGATGACACAACTATTACCTACACATTTAGCCCCAGAAGCATTGCTGATTTTACCATTTCAAATACTTCTATTTGTAGTGGGTCAAGCGCAACCTTCACCAATAATTCTTCCGGCACCAATTTAACCTATTCTTGGGATTTTGGAAATACAAATACAGCTACTACTTCCGGACCTCATACCCAAACCTATAATACCGCAGGAAATTACACCATTACTTTAACGGTGCAGGGAACCTGTGGCGACAGTACTATTACTAAATCAATAAGCGTAATTCAAAGCCCTACTTCTTCCTTTATTCCCTCAAGTAGTTTAAGTATTTGTAAAGGCGGAGAAGTTACTTTTAATAATCTTTCAACGCCTGGCGCTACCTATGCTTGGACTTTTCAAAACGGGACTCCTTCTACAAGTAATGCATTTAACCCTGGTGCTATTGTATTTAATACTGTAGGAACTCAGCAAGTTCAGTTAGTAACTACCCTAAATGGGTGTTCCATAACCAGCAACAATGTTTTTGTGTCTGTAAATGCATACCCGGCTTCATTTTTTAATATGAGTACTTTTGGAAACTGTGCTCCAGCTCCCATAGGATTTATAAACTTAACCCCTAATACTGCCGGAAATACATATTATTGGGACTTTGCAAACGGCAGTACTTCTACCTTACAATCTCCTCCTGCTCAAATTTTTATAAACAATTCAAATGCAACAGACTCAGTTTATGCCGTAAAATTAGTTACTACTAGCTTAGAAGGTTGTAAAGACAGTGTAATTAGAAATATAACCTCTTACGCTAAACCGTTGGCAGATTTTACTGAGAATTTTGATACGGTATGTGCTTTTCAGCCAGTTCAGTTCACCAACACATCCATTGGAAACTTGGCTTCAAATAATTGGAATTTTGGCGATGGAACTACCAGCTCTGCTAGTAATCCCTCAAAAACCTACACCATTATTGGTTCGTATCAAATTCAATTAATTGTAACAACCGTTCATAACTGTAAGGATACGGCGATGAATAATATAGTGGTAGAAACATCTCCGGTAGCTAATTTTACTGTTACAAATGCATGTTTAGGCGACAGTGTTGCTTTTACCAATAACTCAACACAGATGGATTCAGTAGTTTGGAATTTTGGAGATGGAACTCCTTCCAGCAATACGTTATATCCTAAGCACTTATATGCTACCAGTGGTACTTTTAGTGTTAGTTTAGCCGTCTACAACTCTTCAGGATGCGCCTCTTTAACATCAAATACAGTAACTATATTGCCCAGAGCAGATGCAAATTTTACTGCTAACAATGTATGTTTAGGTAAAACCATGAGTTTTAACAACACATCGTTAAGCGCCGCTACTTATTTATGGGATTTTGGAGATGCGTCACCCACTAGTAACGCTTTAAATCCGGATCATTTATACTCTTTGGATGGAATGTACAATGTAACATTAATTGCCTATAATGCCTATTGTTCAGACACTTTAATAAAGGCAATTGAAATTGATAGCGTACCCACTGCCGACTTTAATTTTACCTTAGTTTGCGCAAACGATAGCACACATTTTACCAACACAAGCATATTAAATGCGGATACCTTTACTTGGAGTTTTGGAGATGCAAGTGCTTTAAGCCATCTTATAAATCCTGCTCATGCTTATTCTGTGGGAGGAACCTATTCGGTTTCTTTAATTGCCGGATATACTTCCAATGGCTGTTCGGATACAATTAGTAAATCGGTAGATGCTTATTTAAGAACCATCCCAAATTTTAAAGCAGACACTGTTTGTTCAGGGCTTCCAACCCATTTTACAGATTTAACCCAAAATACACCTGTGAATTGGACATATAATTTTGGAGATGGAAATAGCATAACTGCAATTCAAAACCCTACTTATATTTATGCGCCCCCCGGAACTTACGCTGTAACACTAACAACCATATCTTCAAATGCTTGCATAGATTCAGTTACTAAGAATGTTTTAGTTAGTGATGTTCCAGTCGCAAATTTTACAGTAGATTCTGTTTGTTTAGGATTAGCCACAACTTTTACTAATACATCCATCAATTACACTAACTTAACATGGCATTTGGGAGATAATACCACCATTTATAATCAAACTAATTTCTCTCATACCTATGCAGATTCGCTGATATATTCCGTTGAATTAATTGCATATAATGGAATTGGATGTACCGATACAGTATTTAAAAATGTAAAAGTTTTGGCCAAACCCATTGCTGATTTTAATACAGATACTGTATGTAATCAAACTTTAACAACTTTTGTAAATACATCATCACAAGCCACCCAATGGAATTGGTATTTTGGTGATATAAATGGAAGTACAAGTAATCTTCAAAACCCTACATTTACCTACCCTTCTCCCGGTCTGTTTTTTGTAAAAGAGGTGGTTGAAAATTTATTTGGCTGTAAAGATTCAATCATTAAAAATGTATTCGTATTACAAAAACCAATAGCAGGTTTCGATTTAAATGCCGTATGTGCCAGAGATACGACTAACTTTAATGATACAACATTGAACAACCCTACCTATTGGAGCTGGGATTTTGGAGATGGTAGCCCGATAGAATACACTCAAAATCCGCAACATATATATACTGCCGGTGGCGCTAATAATGTTACTTTAATTGTTGCAAATGCGAATGGTTGTTACGACACACTACATACCACTGTAACAGCATATACTACTCCAACACCTAACTTTACTTTCGACACTGCTTGCCAAGGCACCATTACTCATTTCACCAATTTATCCAATGATATTTACCCCATTGTTTGGAACGAATGGGACTTTGGAGATGGGAACAATTCTTATTCGACTTCGCCCACCTACATTTATCAGGATTCGGGATTATTTACTGTTACTCTTTTAGTTATTAATGACAAAGGATGTGATACTACTATACAAAAACAAGTCCCTATAAATTTTAGTCCCCCGACCGATTTTACTTTTGATACAGTTTGTGTGGGATTACCCACTTCATTTACTGTTTTAACAGGAGGCGGCCAATGGGTATGGAACTTTGGAGATGGGACACCTGTTGATACGGTAAATACATCAACCACAACGCATCATTACGCTTCCGGAGGAAACTACTTAGTCTCGCTAGAAAGTGTCTCTAATAACTGCGGAACCACTAAATACAAAGCCGTTTATGTAAAATCAGATGTAAACGCCGAAATTTATATTAGCGACTCCGTATTATGCTTTGGAGATCCTATTAATTTTAGAGATTCGAGTACTTATGGAAACACTGCTCCTGCTAGTATTTATTGGGATTTTGGAGATAACATGAACAGTTCAATGCCAAATCCAAGTCATGCATATACATTATCAGGAACATATTATATTTATTTGGCTGTGAGTACTTTAGGAGGGTGTAAAGACACCGCTTTCCAAACTTTGTACATCAATGATCTTCCAATTGCTGATTTTACTTACACACAGACCTCCTTATGCGAAAATAATACTTCATCGTTTAACGATCAATCTTCTATTGGCGCAGGAAATATTGCACAATGGAATTGGGATTTTGATGATAATAGCATAGATATAAACCAACATCCAAATCATATTTTTCAAAATAACGGTTCTTATGATGTGCAACTAACTGTAACCTCAGATTTGGGGTGCAAAGATAGCGTTACAAAAACGCTGGCCGTTTTACCATCTCCGGTATCTGATTTTACATATACAGAAGCATGTGCCAATGAAAACACATCCTTTTCAGGAACATCCTCCATTTCTTCAGGAACCATTTCTTCTTGGCATTGGTATTTTGGAGATGGAGATTCTTCTAATATTCAAGCCCCCACTCACTTATATAATGAATCAGGCGATAGCATATTGGTAACTTTAGTTTCTGAATCTAGTTTTGGTTGTGTTGATACTGTTCAAAAATATGTTTCATTTTTCTCGAAGGTTAATTTCGACTTTAGAGCTACCAATGCCGAAGGATGCGCGCCATTTAATGCCACTTTTAGAGATAATTCAACCCCATTAAACAACAATATCTCTATTAGCAATTGGAGATGGGATTTTGGAGACGGAAGCTTTTCTTTCGATCAAAATCCACATCATAAATATAAAACAGATGGTGAATATACTGTAACATTACACTTGACCTCATCGGATGGTTGTAAATTTTCGGATACGCTAAAATACCCTATTCTTATTCATCCCGGACCTTTGGCAGATTTTGACTGGCTACCTTTTGAGCCTAGTATTATCACACCTGAAATTCAGCTGTATGATTTATCAAGTGGAGCAAACTATTTAGCTTGGATTATTGATAGCAAAGATTCTCTGCTTGGATCAGAAACCATGTATGCATTTGAAGATACCGGTATGCATACAATTAAACAAATAGTTGTTAATGACTTTGGGTGCGAAAGTGCAATTACAAAAATGGTTCATGTAAAACCCGAATTTAAGTTTTTTGTTCCCAATACCTTTACCCCAAATAAGGATGGCAACAATGAGCTATTTAGAGGAGAGGGAGTGGGTGTTCGATCTTCAAAAATGGTTATTTACGATCGGGAAGGCATTGTAATATACGAATCATATGATTACCAAACCGGTTGGGATGGAAAATTTCCTAATGGAGAAACTATGAAATCAGATATTTATTCTTACCAAATATTTGTTACCGATATATTTGGCAACGAACACTTTTACACAGGCAGGATTTACCTCTTTAAATAGGTCAAACTATCTTATTTCTGAATAATAAAGGTCTTTTGAAATGAACTTTCCGGAGTTATCATTTTAAGAACATACAAGCCTGATTTAAAATGATCTAAAGAGATTATATTTGATTCATTAAAAATAAAATTTGAATAAACTAATTGCCCCATAATATCATAAATAGCAATTTCAACTTTATTTTGGTGTGTATTATTTACAATATTCAAATATTTATTGGTTGGAATAGGATAAACTAAGAATTCACTGGTTTTACTTACTAATTCATGAACGGGCAATGTTACGGTATCTTGGTGAAAGCTAAATTTACTGGCTGTATCATCTATATTCACTTGTGTAAAAATGAGAATATCAGTATTTCCTTGCCCCCAAGAAGTTGTATTTCCTAAAAAAACATATCTGTTATTGGCATAAATAGCTTTTTCAAACCACTCATCCCTTAAAGCCCCCCTGGTTGGCCCTCCTTTAAAATAACCATCTTTATCTGTATATGTAATGGTTAAATCCTTTTCGCCTCCCCCATAAGTTTTCGTATAACCTGCAAAAGCGACATAAGAATTTGGCTTTTGAATTAAAGACATATAAATATCCTCTTTATTGGGTAAAATATTCACATCAAAAGAAGTGCCGTAAGCGTATTGCCACAATAATTGACCCGTTAGGTCTGTTTTAAACAGATACTGGTTTAAATCATTCCCTATGGTATTAAAAGGCGGTAAGGCAGAGCTTGTGGCGCCAGCTAAAAAAAGTCCGGTACTATCATCCGATTCTATTAAATCGTAAGCTATGTCTGTTCTATTTCCACCATAGGTGTTAAACCATGAAAATTGTTCATTGTTATCTAATCGCAATAAAAAAGCATTGATTGAATCTGTGTTTAAAAGATCTATTTCACCTGTTATATAAATAGACGAATCATGCGCTTGTATTAATTCATGCGCTATTTCTTTTCCGGCAAAGCCGTAATGCTGAGTCCATAGGGTATCTCCTGCCTCATCAATTTTCACATAATAAATGTCGCTTTGGCCGTTTGAAAAAGAATACGTTTCGCCCGCTAACATATAATTTCCATCTTTTAGACTGATAATATCATTAAAAAAATCCCAATTAGCTCCTCCATAACTTTTTTCCCATAAAAAATGCCCTAACGAGTCTAAGCATAAAACATATGCATCGTAACCTCCATTTCCAAAGCTATTGGTATAACCACATATTAAAAAATTTCGGGTCAATGTTTCAACTACCCCGGTACCCCACTCTATATTGTTCTTCCCATATGCATAAGACCATACTTCTTTAAAGTTAGAGTCTAATTTTAACACATAAACATCTGATTTTCGATCATTGTTGGCATAGGTTGAGCCCACAATCAAATAACCTCCATCTTGGGTATGAATAATATCTTTAGAGAAATTTTCATACACATCACCGTATGTATAAATCCTTAATGTATCGGCACAAAAGAGTTTTGATGATCCGAACATCAAAAGAAGAACAAGGGTGAAAAATTTATTATTCAAAATATTAAGAAATTAATTATAAATATAGGGAAGCATTTTGAAAAAATAATTAATTCATAAAAAAAGGGTAATGATGTGATTGTATCATTACCCTTTCTACTAAATAAAGATCATTTATTGAACAATAATTTTTTGTTTATACGATTTCTCGCTATTAACAATGGTTATGAAATAAACTCCGGAAGTTAACTTAGCTGGAAAATCAATCATTAATTTTTGACTTTCTTCTCCCATCTGATAATTATTAAAAAAGATAAGTTTACCTAAATTATCATATAATGCAACCTGAATATCTTCATTACTTAACTCATTTTCAAAATCAATTCGAAGATTATTTCCATTCATTGGATTAGGATACAAAGAGAACTTTAATTCTTTGTTGTTTTCAATGGTAATTAAATCTGAATAATCCGTTATCCCATCTTGATCCACTTGTTTTAAGCGATAAAAAGAAGTTCCTTCAAATGGTTTTGTATCTATGGCTTTATAATCTACAAACACATTGCTGTTTCCGGCAGCTTTTACTTTTACAACATCTCCAAAATCTTTTGCGTTTTTAGATTTTTGAACCATAAAATAGTCTGAATTTTGTTCTGTTGCAGTGGTCCATTTTAGCTCCGTTGCTCCATTTTCATTCAACTTACCTGTAAAAGAAATTAACTCAATAGGAAGACTGTTAGATCCGCCTGATTTATTAGCCAAAGTAAATTTACTAAACGAAGTAAATGGATCCGAAGTAATGCTTCCGGAATTATTGCCCGTTGCTACACCGCCAAAATCAAACCATGCAACCCCTGCCCCAACTGTTTTAGCAACCGCTAAATTTGCAAAGTCATTCACAAAATCATTCAGCCCAGTAGTATTGTAATATAATGTGACTGTTGCATCAGTAAAGTTTGCAACTGCCGCTCTATCAATTTGCCAGTAACGTACTAAAGAAACGTGGGTTAAGGTTCCGGGCACAGTATATCCTAAATTAACTGCACTCGTATTAATAAGCTCTCCAGTATAAGCAACAGAAGTAACGTTAGTATGATTAACATTTAATGTAAATGGCCTATAAGAAGTTGATTTACCGATAGGAAAATGTATAGTACTTACCCCTGCAGCTGCCACATTGTAAATCATTGGACCATCAATATATGCTGTCGCCGACCCTATGGTTGTAATGGATCCTGCCCCCATCGTTAAAACATTTGTGGAGGTCGTAGATACTATTCCCGAGGTCATGGTTAAGGCTCCTAAAACAGTAACAGGTTTTGCAATTGTTATTTGAGGAGAAGTACCAGAAGTATTATTAAGTGTTAAATTGTAAAACGTTTCACCCGAAGCTCTGGTAATGCTTTGTGCCGCAGTTGTTTTATTTAATACAACGGTACTTGTTCCGTAACTAAAGGGTAAACCTATGCTATTTAACCAATTACCTCCAGTTATATTAATGGTTGAGCTTCCCCCAGCAAAGGTTGAGGCGGTTCCAATAGTCAAGGTCCCTAGCAAATCAACTGTATTTCCTGTTCCGCATGAAAATGTACAGCTCGTACCACTAATGGTTAAAGTATTATTAACCGTTAAGTTACCCGTAAGTGTATTTGTTTTAGCAACAGTAACTACAGGTTGCGTAATACTTAAGTTATAGAAGGTACACCCACCTCCTCCAGAAGCGCCTGTTGTTATAGAACTAGCTCCTGAATTTTCATTCATTGTAACAGTTCCGCTTCCATGAGTAAAGGTTCCTCCGGTACTTGTCCAGTTACCAGTAATTGTAAGTGCATGAGCTGAATTGGCAATGGTAAAAGAAGCCCCAGGACTTATAGTGAAGTTATTCGCTACTGTAATACTAGAGGCAGAGTTATAATTTACCCCACCATTCACTACTAAATTATAAAACGAACTTCCGCCCGTATTAATAGTTGGACTAGCAGTTGCTCCAATCATATTTACAGTTCCAGTAGAAGTAAATGTTCCTGCATTATTGGTAAAGGAACCATTCACATCCATTGAAAAGGCACCCATAGTTAAAGTTGCTCCAGTACCAATATTAATATCTCGTACAAATGCATTGGCTGTTAAAACAGGATCATTGACTGTATTAGGAATAGTAACATCCATTGTATTATCTGGGGGGCCAGGGGGGCCTGTGGTAGCCCAGTTGCCTGTTTCTTCCCAATCAGTATTCACCGCACCCGTCCAAGTTAATTGGGGGTTTGTATAGGTCCATCTTACAAGCCCCGTAGCATAAGCCGCATCATCTTCTTCGTACAAATAACTAGCAGTAGAACCAGTTGGGTCATGAAAAGTAATATTTCCTGTACCAGATGTTCTGCTAACAGAATAAGCAGGCCCGGTGTTAAAGGCAACCCCATCCACGGTATAATCAGCGAAATCGTTCAGCAATACTAAAAACTTACCCGTAGCAGCTCCATTAGAGAAAGTTCCGTTTCTAAAATCATTGGTCGCATCAATACTTGCTCCCGCGTTTACAACAATACCTGCTGTGTTCATATATTCAAATAAATAGTACTGGGCATGTATAGTAGCTCCGGAATTGACAGCAAAAGCATAAACAGTTCCAGAAACCTGTTTGGTAACGGTAGCAACATTCGATGCATCAGTTCCAACTATACGAACAGTTCCTCCAGAATTTACAGCAACAGACGATCCAGTACCCATTTTCAAGAAAGCATTAGCATCTATATTAAGAATAGCTGTTGATGATACGGTTAAAATATCTGTTCCAACATTATCTCCCATGTTTAATGTTAATCCGTTTAAAAATAATTCACTTGTTGTAATGTTTAGGTTACCTGCTACTGATAAATCATTCGAAGTAAGTGTATAAACTGTTGTTGCTGCACCATTTATAGTCAAGCGATTAAAAGAAGATGAGCCCGGATTCAAAACAACTGCCCCAACAGTCGCTGAATTTAATGTAACCGTAGCTGTACTAGTCAATCTAGCATTAAAAGTTCCTGAATTAATCCATGCTCCTTTCACGGTAACATTATAAAACGTACCAGAAACATCCAGTGTACCAGCAGTAATGGTCATATCTCCATTTATAGTTGTATTAGAACCCAATAAATAGGTTCCGGTAGGGGCATTGATAGTTAAATGTTGAAATTGACCCGTTCCGTTATTAATAGTTTTAGAAGAAGTTCCATTAAATGTAATAGTACCAGCAGTTAAATTCACTGTAGCAGCCACTGCTTTTGTCCAATTTCCAGAAACCTCCATATAATCATTATCGCTGCTAGTAACCAATGAACCATCTATGGAAACATCTCCATCCACCACCAAATCACTCACTCCAGCACCTGTTGCCAATGTGAGTATCGTACTTGTATTAATGGTCAGGTTTTTGCAAACGGCCCCGCTGGCATTAATAGTAGGTTGTCGAAGAAAAGCATTCGTAGCAATAATGGCATTATCTGCGGCAGTAGGTACTCCATTACCACCCAAACTAGAACTCCAGTTAGTGGCAGTAAACCAATCTATACTAGTTGCGCCAATCCATGTGTATGTCGTAGGACCAGTCCAGCGAATAGCACCTGTGGTAGCAGAACCATCATCACTTTCATAGGAAGCACCAGAAAAAGTACCTGTGGCATTATAAAAGGTGAGAACTCCGGCAGTTGATTTTACCACATTGTTTACGGTACCTGTGGGTACTACAGGAAAAGAAACATTATTTATAGTATGTGTTTCCGTATTACCTACGGTTAAATATTTACAGTTAGCCCCCCCATTGGTAAAGGTTCCATCACTAAAATTATTTACAGGATCAATGATTGCAGAAGCGGTTAACTGAAACCCTGTTGCTCCCATATACTCAAATAAATAATATTGTGCCTTAATAGTTCCGTTAACTGTGAAAGAATAGGTGGAGCCAGCAGTATTTTTCGTAATAGTAGCAACACTTGATCCACTAGAGCCAACTGCTTCTAATGTTCCATCAACCGTAACTGCGGCGGTAGGCCCTAAACCCATTGTACCGCCTTCACCTATTATATAAGTTCCGGCAGCCGCAATATTAATGGTTCTTCCGGCAGTGTTTCCCAAATAAATGTATTGTCCATCGCCATCTAATGTTCCGGCTGTTAAGGTAAAATTACCGTTTACTCTAAGCGCATCTTGAGCAGTATAGGTAATACCTGCTGCGTCAATTACCAAAATATTAAGCCCAGAGCCATTCATCTGTATAAGCGGACTACCACCGGTGGCATTCAAATTAAAGGTTCCGCTGGATGCAACAGCACCTGTCCCACTGATCATAAAATCACCTCCAACATACCCAATTCGAGTATTGAGTGTAAATGTTCCTGAAGTAACAATGAAATCATTAAATACGGTAAGATCATTGGTTTGTAATGTAGCTGTACCACCTGATTTACTAACCTCTAAATTATAAATCCCTTTAGATCCTATGCTTCCAATATTTACATTTTGAGCACCAGCACCATTCAACACTATTGTACCAGCATGGTTACCTCCATTACTTAATAAGGATCCTGTGCTATTGTTATTAAAATTACCCCCAACTGTTATTTGATAGTTAGAGGCACTTACATCTAAGGAAGATGTTTGAATATTCAAATTGCCCTGCACAATAATATCTCCTTCTAAAGTTTTAACTGAAGAGGTGTTTAAGGTTAAAGTACCGTAAGTAATGGCTCCAATTGTTTGATCAAATGCCTGCGTGTAATTGGTTGTAGTGGTAGCATCTAAAGCATAGGCTGCAAATCCACTTGGGCAATTATCCGTTCCATTCACATTCATGGTATGATTGGCTCCTAAAGTAAATACACCAAAGGTATTGTTTCCATTAATAGAATAGTTATTATTTAAAGTAAGATTATTACCCCCCGTTAAATTAACAGAGGCGCTTCCTGTTACTAAAACATCGGCAGAAATGGTAATATTCCCTCCACTTGTAAAAGAAAGATTATTAAAATTACCTCCAGCTACAGTTTGAGCCGCAGTTCGATTAAAAGTAATCGTTCCTGAAGACCCAGTTCCAGATGAAGTGCTTGCTGTCCAAGTTGTTCCATTAAAAAAATGTGATCCTCCACCATCCGAAAAAACGCCTGTCCCGTTAATAGTCATGGTTCCTGCATTTCCAGAGCCTAAGGTAAGAACATCTGCTCCTCCTGGCGCCTCTAAAGTACATCCGGTATTTATAATGGTATTGTTGTATACAGTATTTGTTCCAAGCATGGTTTTCGTTCCTGAATTAGAAACGGTTAAGTTATAAAATGTGGCTTCACTAACCGTTTGATTAGTACCGTTTAATACTACCGTAGAAGTAACAGCAGGAGAGGCAGTAAAAGTACCTCCGTTATTTGTATAATCCCCAGCAATATTGATGGTAATGGTATTCGCAGGATTTACTGTAGCATTATTAATAGTTAAATCTCCCGTTGCGGTTAAACCTCCAGTAATATTATATGCACTAATAGCTCCATTAAATTCTACATTTCCAAAAGCGTAATTACCAGTAGTTTTTGGATCAATGGTATAAGCTCCTGAAATAGCGTTGAATGAGACTGTTCCAGAACCATGAATAAATGAAGTCCCCGCAGTTGCTCCTCTGGTCCAGGCACCATCTACTTCAATAGTACAATCTGAATTCCCTACCGCTAAGATTCCAGCACCTGTTGAACCGATGGTTATAGAACCTTTAATTTCTAAATCTACTCCAATAATGCCTCCATTACAATCTAAACGACCATTGGTTATGGTTAAATCACGAATAACTGCTGCTCCGCTAGTAGCGTCAATAATAGGAGTATAATTGGGCGCTATAACAGCAGGTATAATACAATTAGTGGTTAAATCTGGAGCCAATAAGGTACTCCAATTGTTGGCATCATTAAAATCAGAACTTATACTTCCCACCCAAGTAGCAGTAATAATATCCGGCCAGGTAATTTGACCTGTAGTGGCAGATAAATCATCATCTTCAAACTGGAAACTACCTAATGTTCCAGCTATGGTATTATTAAAAGCCATTACACCTGTGGCAGCCCCCGTTCTTTTAACATTAAAGCGATTTGCAGGAACGGGTATTGCCCCACTCCAGTTAAAGGTAACATTTACTATATCAACCCCGGAAGACGGAGCATCGCAATCCAAATAATAACGTGTAGCTGCCCCTGCAACTGCAGTATTCATATACTGCCAGGTCCCTTCAGAGAAATTGTTTACTGCATGCATAGCCGCGGCTGTACTTGTAACCACTAAGCCTGCATCTGCTAAATACTCAAACGTGTAGTATTTGGCTTGTATTTCAGCCCCGGCAGTTACTGTTATAGATGTGTAATAACCAGCAGCTTGTGTACCTCCGGTTACTGCAGTAACCGCAGCAACCTGTGCAGAAGAGCTACCAACCACCCGCAATGAAGCCCCCGCGCCTGTCACGGTCATTTGACATTGAGAAACTCCTGCTACCGCACTTCCTCTGTTATCAAAACGTAAAGAAGAATTTTCATTTACATACAGGATACCATTTACAGTATATGTTTTAACTACTGCAGCACTTCTACCTAAGGTTAATGTAGTTGAATTCAAATTTAAAGTCGCGTTTGATCCAATAGTCATATCCGACTGAATTGTAGCCGTAGCGGACTGCATAGTATAAGATACAGCATTGCTAGGGGAAAAATTAACCACATAAAATGTAGAGGCATTCACCGTAATAGAAACCGTTCCATCTATAGTATTATTTCCATTAAAATTAACGGTATTATTATTATGAGTAAAGGTTCCTGCAGTGTTGTTCCAGTTTCCTCTTATATTTAAGGTATTTGCGGCAGCTCCAGGATTTAAGTTGCCGATAAGATTTAAATCTTCTATATCCCAAGTAGTGGTTGCCGCCATGCTTTTTGTACCAGCACCTATAGTTATATTTCTAGCTGTAAAAGTAGTTCCTGCTGTAACTGCATCATTCACAGGAACAGCATAGTTCCCTCCATTTAATACCAAATGAGCATTGGTAGTTATCCAGTATCCTAAATTGGTAATAGCTCCACCAAAAGTGTGGGTTAAGGTAGCAGCAGGCGCAGCAGCTCCTCCCATGTCTACTCTTGCATTCGCCCCAATAGCAGTAGTGGTAGTCACATTAATTCCATCTGTCGCAAAAACTACTCCTGGATTAAAGGTATTTGTAAAGGATAGTGCTCTATAAGTATTCGTTCCCGCTATTATATTTTGTGTTGTAACACCATTAAATGTAAAGGTATTATTAGTATGAGTAAATGTACCGCTATTAGTCCAAGAGGTTCCTGAATAATTAATGTTTCTAGCCGATGTTAAGGTGATATTTGCATTAATAATTATGGTTCCCGTCAAATTTACAGTATTACCTACACCTGCTGCAGTCCCTAAAGTTTTGGTTGTACCAGCTGTTCCTCCGAAGGTAATATTAGCTAATGCCAAAGTAGCATTATTTACCCCATCATACAAACTTTGGGTGCCTCCAATTAAATTAATAGTTGTAGCTGCAGATTGCGTATAATTTCGTATATCTGTATTAGTCCCCGAAAAATACATATCAAAGTTATTATCTACAATAACAGCATTAGTTCCGTTGGTAAAATTACCTGCCACATATAAGTCTTCGTTTAAGTTTTCATTCGTTGCTGCTACAGAAGGGCTAAGGGTTAAATTACCATAGGTAATAGTAATAGCAGCCTCTTTACATTGAATAGTTTGGTCCGCAGCACCATTTAATGTTACGGTACTGGTAGGATCTAATGTATAACTACCAAAACCAGTAGGAAAAGCTACTGTTGCCGTAATGGCGCAGTTTAAAGCCGACCCGGCTTGCATGGTAAAACTTTCTGTGCCAGCACCTGTCATTGTACGTACTCCCATAACCAAAGTAGCTCCGTTTTGTATAATCACATCACCGGTTATCGCAAAATTAGAGTTCATGGTTTTACTTCCTGTTCCTGCCAATGTCAAATTATTAAACCCGGTAATATCTGCATCAATATTCCAGCCAGCCCCGTTTTGTATCAAACTTCCTGTTGCACCCCATATTATTTGAGGGGCACCTGTTTGCTGGGTAAGCGTAATCCCGGTTAAGGTTAAGGTATAACCGGCCATATCAAAAGTTACTGCATTATCTGCTCCGGCTGTACCCTGGTTTACCGTTACAGCTGAAATGTCTCCCAAGGCGGTTTTAGTAGTAGGAGTTCCATTATTTAATGAACTCAGGGTTAGGACGCCATAAGTAGTATTATACACATTAGCTGCGCCATTTTGTTCGTAATGAACGGTACTGGTGCTATTTAAATTTACTGTTTCAAAGGTTGTAGGAAATGAACCCATTACCATCAGGGTAGTAGCACCAGCAATAGTAAAAATACCACTGCCTCCTGCATTGGTAATATTGACACCTGCATTTATATTTACCTGACCAGAACCAGAAGAAACCTGCCAGTTGCCATCTATAGCAGTGGCATTTACAGCCAATGTTTTTGCTCCGGCTCCTTCCATAGTAACGTTATTAAAGGTGGTTGGTTGAGTTCCTCCAATGGTTTGAGTGGTTGTGGTTCTTGAAAAATATACCGTACTTGTACCTGCATCATACCCGGCGGCATGGTTATTAGTCCAGTTACCGTATACAAAATGAGAAAAGGTTCCTCCAATTATTTGGGTAGTTCCTGCACCTGCACTGCCAATAGTAAGTGATCCCAATATGTTTGTAGCCGACAATAAAGTTTTTGTAGAGGTAGTTGCTCCAGTAGCATTGCTGGTAGAAAGGTTATAAAAATAACCGCCGGTGATATCTTGGTTACTAGCTCCAGCTTTAGACAGAGTAACTGTTCTTGTTTGTGGATTAAATGAGCCACTGCCTGTAATAGACCAATCGCCATTGGCCACTATATCATAATTGCTTACATCCAGCGTATTATTAGTCATGGAGAAATCTCCATTAATAGTAATATTAGACCCTAGCTGATATGTAGCACCACCCGCACCAGTAAAACTTAAATTATTAAAAGCAGAAGCTCCAGTGGTAATGGTGCTAGTTCCAGAAGTACCATTAAAATCAACTGTTCCGTTGGTTGCGGTTAAAGTACCTGTGTTTGACCATCCACCTGTTACATATATGATATTATCAACAGTTGCAGTACTTAGGGTAGTTCCTGTATAAATATTTACGTTTCCCTCTACCGTTAAATCACCTGTTCCTGACATGGCCAAAGTAATAGCAGCACCACCACCTGCATCTATATTTAATTGAGCGCAAATAGCTCCAGGCGTAGCTATATCTACCTGATATGCTCCACCAACAGTTGAATGATCCAAAAACACATATTCTGTACTTAAAGGAACTAATCCACTAGACCAATTGGCATCATCATACCAATTAGTAGTTGCAGCACCCCCTGTCCAAAAAACGCCTGGTGTATTGGTCCAGTCAATATAAGCAGCGGCATCATTATCATTTGATTCTCCCGCAAGAGCTCCAGAAGCATATTGAAAAGTCATAGTACCTCCAATTGGGGCAGAAGTACATTTAATATTATTGGTAGCTCCCGTAGCAAAGGAAACAAATTGACAATTATCTACTGAGTTTACACTTGTTAAATCTATGCCTGAAACATCCAGATACTGTGTACATCCAGTAGTAGCGGGGGCTGTAAACGATCCATTGCTAATATTATTGGTAGCATCAATGGTAGCGGTTCCACTTAATACTATACCCGTTGTACGTAAGTTAGAGAATGTAAAATACTTAGCATGAAATACTCCAGCTGATTGGTTGATATTATATCCGTTGGCGGCAGAACCGTTAGTAGTAACTGTTGCATAAGATGAGGCGCTCCCAACTACCTTAAATACAGAACTGGCATTATTAATGGTAATAATGTTGGTATTGGCCAATTGAAGAATAGATCCCGTATCTACATCTAAGGTACCTGCACCAACAGTAATTACTGTGATAGCCGCTCCCCCAGTCATACTGAGTGTATTTCCATTTAAAATAAATGTTCCTCCATTAATGGTTAAAGAACGACCGTTTCCAATGGTTAAGTTATTTTCTAAGGTGTACGTTGCTCCTGTTGCTGAAACAATAATATCTCTGTAAATATTACTCCCACTGGTTCCGGGATCAAATTCAAGCACAGCACTTAAGGCATTATTTAAAGTCAAGACACAGTTGTTGTTATTAGAAGTATAAATACCTGCGTTACTAAAATCTCCTCCCACATAACAATCGCTGGAAGTAGCAAAACTTAAAGTACCTGAGGTAATAGTAAGATCGTTGGTTACCACTAAATCGCTACCAGCAGCAAAAGTGGCCGATTGCCCTGCGGTTTTTGCCAATGTTAAGTTGTAAAAGTTTTTTCCTGCGGTTGGTCCCGCTCCTGTGCCCGTAGTAATGGCAGCTGTATTATTTGTTAAGGTAACGGTTCCGTTATGAGGTGTGAAAGTACCATTGTTTACCCAAGCACCCGAAACGCCTATGCTATAATTAGAAGCAGACACATCTAATGTAATATTCACATTAATGGTCATAGCGTTATTTAACACAATGTTACCGGTTAAAGTCTTGGTACTCAAGGCTGTGCCAGCACAGGTTAAATTATAAAAGCTCGAAGCTCCCACATTTTGTGCACCACCGTTTAACAACACAGTGCCCGTGGATGGAGTAAAAGTTCCTGTTCCACCTGTGTTTATCCAGTTTCCTTCCAAAGTAAGGGTTGTTGCTCCTCCCCAGGAAACATTTGCACCCGTAAAATTAAAATCTCCTTCCACTGTGATAGCACTGTTATTAAAGTTTTTTGCCCCACCTCCAGAGAACGAAATATTATTAAAAACTTTGGTGGTAGCGCTATTGGTAATAGTCTGTGTAGAGGTTCCGTTAAAAAGTATAGTACTTCCTGTAGAGGTAAAAAAGGTATTGGCTGCAAAATTCCAGTTTCCACCTATACTTATGGTTCTGCCATTGGCATCAAAAGTGGCTTGGTTAGTAGTAAAGGTAAATGCTCCTGAAACCGTAAAATCTGTATTAGCAGTAAGGGTCTGAGGTGCTCCACCAGCATTTTTGGTTATGGTTAAATTACCGAAATAACTGGTGGCCGGAGTAGCAATATCAATGCTTTGATTCACAGCAGTGCTGTTAAAAAGGGTTGTGCCCGATGTTTGTGTGTAAATACCTGTTCCTAATTGAATCCAATCACCTTGTATGTAAACACTTCTAGTATTTGCATCAAGATGTGCCCCTGTGTTAATAGTTAAATCTCCATACATCTGAACAAACCTTCCTCCAGCTAAGGTATACTCAATACTTACAATATCGCTGGTATTGGCAATAACTAAGTTAGGAAAGTAAAAAGCACTGGAATACACACTCGATCCAATATTCTGTGTATTTGTTCCGTCCAGGGTAATTGTGGCAGCTGCGCCAGGAGTTGGATAATATGCTGAATAAAGAAACCAGTTTCCAGCGACTGTATGGCTAAAATTGCCATCATCAAAGTGGGGTGTATTTCCTACAGATAATATATTTCCGTTTATATCTAATGAGCCGGTTGCAATTTTATTATTCCCTGCTCCCCCACTACCATTAAACTCAATGGTTCCATAGCTAAATGGTCCTGTAGTATTTTGATAGGGGATATTCTGATTTGAACCGACTGTAGTGTTATTAAAACGAACCACACTATAATTATCATAGGTGTCATCAAAATCTATGGTAGTAAAAGCATCCAATGAATTTTGGAATTCAGCTCCTGTACCGGAAACATACAACCGTACATTCGATCCTAAAGTCCAGGTGCCTGATGGAACACCATCGGAAATGGTGAAAGCTTGCAGATTAACTTCATTATAAATGGCATTACTACCACCTGCATTAGTAACTGTAAAATCACCATTAATTGTCAAGTTAGCACCAATAGTCTTGATTCTTGTAGCTGTGGGTGCTGTTTGTGTAAAAACTAAATTATTAAAAGTATAGGTACAACCTGTGGCTAAAGTCTGTGCGGCATCAGGAGCATCTAAGGTAAACGTTTGGTCATTGGTTAAAACACAAGCTCCTGTTATGGTAGTTGAACCACCTAAATTCACATCAAACCCAGAAAAATCGGCTGTAACTACATTTAAAAGAAGATTGGAGAAGATTACTAAATTACCATCACAAGTTTTTGTATTATTTCTAACATCGAGTATACCATAGCCATTTACAAGAGAAGCGCCTCCTTTAACAATCTGTGCTCCAGCTCCGTTGTACCTAACAGTAGATGTAGAGGAAAAATCATAGACTAAAAAGTTTTCAGGAAAATTGGTATTGGCACCAATTAAACCGGATATTTGTAATATAGCAGCATTATTTAAAGTTAAAGAGCTGTTGGAGGTACTGTAAAAATGGGTGTTATTTATTATGTTGGTTGTACCTGCATTAATGGTTAAGTCTCCATTAAAATCGAAACGAGCATTGGTAGCGGGGGCTAATAGACCTGTTGTAACGTTACCTGTGAAAGTCCAGGTAGCGGTTCCCATACTGGTTGGATTAGCTAATGTGCCGGTATCAAAGTTATGCGATGATCTTAAAGTACCTGCATAAGCAACAGTACCCAAAAAATTACATGCCCCTGTACTATAAATATCAAAAGTACCTGTTATAGTATGCGCATTGGTAGGGGCGGCATCACTCAATATTACTCCGGTATTAATACGAACATTACCTACGCACGTAATATTACCTGTGATAGTTTTATTACCAGTACTGAAGGTCATTCCTGTAAAAGTTGCGTTACTTACATCAATTGCTTGAGTAGACGCCCCATTAAAAGTCATGGTACCTGCAGAAGGTGTAAAAGAACTGCCTGCTGCTACAGTAAAAGAACCTGTTATAGTATGCCCAAAAGCAGTTGTAACCGGAGTACTATTGGTAATTAGGAAGTTGCCCGCAACAGTAATAATTCTATCAATTCCGGTTCCGGCAGCACCACCACTAAGGGTTAGACCGTAAAAAACAGGGGTTTGAGACCCGGAAATAGTTGGGTAAGTTGTTCCATTCATTACTACATTACACACTCTGGTAACAGCTACATTTTCCAAATCAAATAAAGTACTGGCATTGGAAATACTTCCTCCAATAGTAAGTGTATGCACGGCATCAAAATTACCTACATCAAATCGAGCTCCTGCTAAAACGGAGAGGTTTCCTGAAATTGCAATAGTTCTAGCTACCACAGAGTTTCCGATGGTTAAACGACCAGATGCACCGCCACCTATGGTTAAGGATGAAATAGAAATATCCTGATCTAAGGTTACAACATGAACATCTTGTATAACAAAACCATTCAGCCCACTGGTTAAATCTCCCGCAATAGGGCTAGAGCCACCACCACCAGGATTGGTATTCCAATTAGCTAAGGTACTAAAAGTGTTTGTCCCTTGAGAATAATAAGTAGCTGCCTGAAATGCAAAAGATTGCATTAAAAACACAATAAATAGAAATATCTTAAACCCGGTATTATTTAAATTGGCTTTAAATATATTATTATTTAATTTTTCCATAAAATAGAAGATGCTTTAGAACAGGTAAAATTATCCAATCATACCAAATATATATCATAATACGCAAATTATACCTATTTTTTTAATTTTTTGTTACAGTTCCATTGTTAATTTTTTTGCAAAACAATAGGTATCATTCCTTATTTTAAGGTCAGAAATATCACCGAAATCTTTTAGTATAAATGCTTAGGGCGATATCTTTCATATATAAATGAATAAAAAAATGCATTTAAAGAAAAACTAAGAATTATTTAACAACATTTATAATGAAGTTGTTTAAAATCGACAATGTGGTCAAAAATAGTTGGTAAAAAACGCTAAACCCTTTTAAGAATAAATGATACAAAGAAAACAATTGAAACACCTTTCAATCATATTATTAAAAATTTAAAATCTATTTTACCTTCTCTATTAACACAACCGCATAGGCACAAATACCTTCTTCCCTACCCACATAACCCAACTTTTCGTTCGTGGTGGCTTTTATAGAAATATCTGATTCTGCTATTTTTAAAAGGGGTGATAAGGCTAATTTCATCCGATCAATATGTGGATTAATTTTAGGTTCTTCAGCGCATAGGGTACAATCTAAATTACCTACCTGAAAATTTCTTTCTTCCAAAAGAATCATTACTTCTTTTAAAAGTTCTTTGCTGTCAATACCTCTGTATTTGGGATCTGTATTTGGGAAATAATGACCTATATCTCTTAAACCTGCAGCACCTAACAAGGCATCACATATGGCATGAATGAGAACATCTGCATCTGAATGTCCTACTAATCCTTTATGATGATCAATTTTTACTCCACCAATAAATAAGGGATACTTTTCATCCAGCGGATGCACATCAAACCCAAAACCAACGCGTATATTCAACGACTTTAATTTTGAGGTTGTTCAGGAACAGCGTCATTTGTTTTCTTAACCTGATTAAACATAAAAGATAAAGAAAAACGAATGGTATTTTGCAGCGGACTTCTTTGAACATTTTCTCCAAAATATGCGGGAACTAAATACGAAAAATCGAGTTTAAATACATTATATTTTACGCCTGCACCCAGAGTAAAATATTTTCTATTCCCTTTATATTGGTTTTCCCAGAAATAACCTGCTCGCATAGCAAATTGCTGGCTATATAAATATTCTGCTCCCAAACCCACCGTAAATTCTGATAGTTCTTCTCTAAATTTGCTGCCTGGATCTACTTTAGGAGTGCCATCTGTATTATAAACAGGTTGCCCTTTATCATCCGTAATTATTCTTCCCGGGGCATCTGAAAACGAACCAAACATACCTGCTGCAACTGCTCTATTAGGATCTTTTCCTGATAAAATAACTAAATTACCCTCACTATCATATACATAATTCCCTGTCGAATCTCTAGAATAAATAGGGGGTGTTGGTACCAATAACTTATTAAAATCGGCAGAAAACGAAAGTTGATTATACTCATCAAACTTAAAGGTATAACGTGGACCAACTCGAAGATTAATAGGAATATAATCTCTTTTAGAGCTGCTGCTATAAGACATTTTGTTACCAATATTGGTAATAGCTAAACCAAAAGCTATTTCATCTTCGCGTCCACCTACTTTTATATTATCTTGATAATAGGTTGAAATATCTACTCCAACCCCTTTTCCTGCTTTAGTTGCTGAACCCTGAACGTTAATTCCGCCGGTTAAGTTTGAATTAATAAAACGAGATGAAACAGCCATAGAAAACTTATCCGTTAATTTTTGGCTATACGTTACATCTAAAGAAAATTCATTGGGTCTGAATTGTATCGTATTTTCGCCAAACTCATTGGTAAATTGAATATTTCCTAAGGTAAAATATCGGAGAGCCGCACCAAAAGCTGCGTCATTCCCAACTTTCTTGTAAAAAGAAGCATACGATAAATTAATATCATTAACCAATTGACGAAGCCAAGGAGTGTATGAAAGCCCCAACCCAAGCTCATCGGTTGCAAATGCCAACTTAGCAGCATTCCAATGAATAGAATTAACATCTGGCGAAGTTGCTACCCCCACATCTCCCATTCCACCGGCTCGGGTATCTGGAGAAATCATCAAAAACGGAACCGCTGTAGTTATTGTATTAATTGCTCTTTGTCCCGTTATTTCATTTATATTCACTGTTCCCTGTGCCAAAATACCCTGAGAACTTGCCACAGAATATATGCTTATAATTGTTAATATTTTTTTATACATGAGATTTTTTTATTCGTTTTATATTATAATTTTTAAGGAAACGATTTAAGTGCAAATTTATTGTTTGTTACTTCAAAATAACAAGTTTTTCTATTTTTTCTATCTTTTTTCCATTAGGAGCAACGACTTTCAGCTTGTAAATATACACTCCTTTTCCTATCCAATCGCCATATTCATCTTTTCCGTCCCATTCAATGGGGCCTACCCGATAACCTGTAGTATTAATTTTTGTATTGAAAGATTTAACCAGTTTTCCAGACACAGAAAATATTTGAAGGATCACTTGCAACTCTGAACCGGGCATGTTGTGCTCAAAATAAAATCCAGTATGCGTTGTAAAGGGATTTGGATAATTTAAAACATGATCAATTTGTAAATCGGAGGTTTTCGATACCAAAAACTCGGTATATGCTTCTCCCGAATTATTTTGCACATCAAAAGCTTTAAACCTTAGGGTATGTTTACCCGGAGTAAGATTTTTAAGTGGGTATTTTACTTTTCCCTTTTGATAAGAATCTAATTCGGCTTCATAAAAATCATTTAATGTTATTTTTTGAGAAATATTATCATCTAATATAGCTACAATATCATGTCCAATGCCATTGCCGGTAGTATTAATTCCACTTTCATCATTTAAAACAGCATATATGTATGGGTCTTGATTGGTAATTCCTCCAAAAACAAAGGTTTCGTCATTCATAAATAAATCAACTTTAGGCCCGGCATCATCTTTTGCAGCGTTGGAATCAAGCCCTCCAATATTAAACTTTTCATAATATCCATTTCCATCTTTATTTTGATCTGAAATGTAATAACTAATCCTTCCGGTATCCATGGTTGAAACAATATCCTTTGGTACAACAAAAGAAAACTCAAAATCTCCATTCTTAATACTTGCTCTTCCATTAAAAACAACATTTTTTTGACTTTTAAATTTAAATACTCCATCCCCGTTATTATTTAATGTTTGAATAAGTTGCGGTTTGTCAAAAACGGTTGGGTAAACAATACCATTATATGAACTTAATTTTACACCACTATCATCTCCTACATACCCTTTCACAGTAATTTTTGATAGGGCTTTCATAGTATCGGTACAAATGGTTGTATATACTTTATGTGTCGGATAAACTAATTGAACAGCGGGATCTCCTAACAAACAAAAATTTCTTGAATTAATGGAAAAAGGCGGATAACTTTTAGTTAAACGGGCTAAATCCCCTAAGCGTGGGTAATTGCCTGCATTATCTTTATCAAATGCATGACTATAAAAATTTTCGGTCAAATCAGCATTCGAACTTGAATATACTAATCGGGTTGTGGTTAATAACCCTATAGCTCCTCCATCCGGGTTTAATAGAACCAATTCACCAGCGGCGGTACGAAGAGGATCATCAAACCTACTAAATTCACAGGTAGCAGTAACCATAGCAGGCATATTATCTTTATTGGTCCATCCATTAACCTCAGAAATTGATAAAACTCTTTCATGCGCCCATCCCAGCTCTCCGCCATGCCCAATATATCCCAACAAAATACATCCTTTTTCCATCCGTTTAGAAATGGCTTCGTTTACAGCAGGGTATCTTTGCCCTCCTGAAGAAACCTCTTCTTCATACGCATCTAGGTATATTTTGTCAATGTTATATTCGGGAGCTTGGGCCCGAACAATTTTAGCTAATGTTTCAGAATTTCTTACATGCTCATTTGAATCCTCATCATCTCCAATAAAAGTGATGGTATTTCGCCAATTTTTTTGAGTTTTATGTTCATAATAATACTTTACTTTGGCAACCATTTGCTGAGCCTCTAGCCTAGTATTAACAGGCCAACGACCAATGGCAACATCCACAATATCTGTGGTTAATTCAGATTCAGTATCATCTAATAAACCAATATAATCATCAGAAACATAAGATCCATTTGCTGGATCCAATGAATTTAAAGATTGGTAAGTTGGCACTAAATTACTTTTAACACTCAATTTTCCTTTATTATCATAAGAGCCATCTCCTAATAAAAGTAAATATCGGGGCATTTTTTCAATATCGGCCCCTGCTCTGTCATATAACATTTTTAAGAAATCTTTAATGGCAGTAATATCAATAGCGCCCGAAGAAAACTCGTTATAAATTTGTTCGGTTGTAACTACAATAGGTTTAAGGCCGTCTTTTTCGGCATGGAAACTAGCAATATCCTGAGCTTCGCTCAAAAAACGAGGGTGAGTAACCACTACATAATTAATATTCGATAAACTATGTAAATTTTGATTACTAACCTCGCCTAAAAATTTTGGGGTCGAAAAATTTTGATCTTTAAAGGCGACAAATTCTCGTAGCGTATCACATAAAGTAATAAAGTCTGCATCGGTGGAAGTGTTACTAAAAGATACGTTTCTTATATCTAAAGGATCTGTAATATCCCAAATCATTTTTAAGGCATTTGAATTTTTTAAAATCATTTGTGCCTTTACATTATTTTTAGATGTATGCCTAAAAAATAAGGGGTCGTCAGTTAATTTTAAATCTCTAAAACAATTTATTTCAATGTAATTTAGCCAGCCAACCGAAGTGTTATTTGCCTTGTTATAATTAAAAGTGAGTTTAAATGTGGGAGAATTTGGTGACACAATCGACTTAAACGTATTATCTGCCGCATACGCGTTTAGGTATGAACCTGTGATGGGATTTAAATTTGCCGTTAAAATCTTATTACCTTCAAACAATACATCAAAAGAAGCACCCGTTGTAACACTGTGTGATGCCAAACGTGTTACAATGGTTGCATTAGTATTTAGTATGTTGGGAAAAGTAAAACTAAAATCATACGATGTTTTGGTACTAAAAGACTCTCCATACCATTCTCTTCCTGATCTTAACAGGTTATATAAATCGTTTTCATAGGCAATGTAATCTTGAAAACTATTTATAACCGTATCAATACCCGAATAGGTAGGTGCTGCGATAATCCTTTTTCCCTGACCTAAATCAAAGTTTAGGAAATAATATGTTGTATCACAATAGTAATTAATTTGGTGTTCAAAAAGCTTTTTTGAAGAACTCCAATTCCACTTGGTTTGTTCTTGTCCATAAAATAAAACATAATCTTCATCGTTAAAAACGCCATCACTCTCCCCTTCTACATAAATTGGATTTTCTTTTAAATCATCATGCCGGTATTGGCTATTTTTAAAAGGAGACATTCCGCCTCCATTACCATATACGCGTATACTTTTTGGGTTAACAGTTCCTATATCAACCCCTATCTCTTTAAAAAATGCTTTATCTAACTTATAAATTCCTTTACTTGAAACAGCTATTTTATACCATTTTCCGTTTGTTAACACGGATTGCGATGAAAATGTTCGGGCTCCTTTTGGAGTAGCTACTACCTGCGAGGTATTAGAAACAAAAATTACATCAAATTGAGTCAGTTTATAATAAGAGCCATTCTTTAAAAAAATGGGAGTAAAATGATAGCTTAAGTAACTAATTTTTCTGTTTTTAGTAATGGCCGATTTAATGTTTATTTCTTCTCCTATATGCCCTTTAAACAAATTTATTACTTCTAGTTCTTTTGCAGTACAAAGTTCATACTTTAAATTTTCTAGCTTAACGTATGTATCTTGATAGTCCTTTTTAAGTTTAGTCAATTTTGTAAAGACCGGGATAAAAACGCCATTTTCGGTAGTATTGTGTACCCCGTCAAAATATAAAAAAGGGAGAACACGCCCGTCAATTTCAGTATTTCTAATTAAAGAATCCCATTGAATAGAAAAAGATTCTTTTTGAAACACCATTTGTGCATTCAATTTTACGTTTAAACACAACAGAAAAATTATTAAACCAATTAATTTTTTTTGAGCTATTTTCATCACTTTATACTTTTTTTTGTAACCTTGCATTATACAAAGTCGTTGAAAGAACGTAAAAATCAAAAATAAATTATAAAATTGAACAATTAAATTGTAATATTGTTCTTTCTTTGGATAAATTTATGAGAATTTTAAGAAAACTTAGTCTAATTGTTTGTTTATTAGGATATTTTTTGGTAGATGTGAAGTCGCAAGATCCACAT
>CAZUXM010000004.1:38584-44071 GCA_964624635.1 uncultured Candidatus Competibacteraceae bacterium | reverse complement strand
AATTTTATGCAAACCCTTTATATTTAAATCCTGCGTTCGCTGGTACAGCCATGTGTCCTCGATTTATTATGAATTACAGGAATCAATGGCCTGGACTTTCAGGTACTTATGTAACGTATGCGGCTTCTTATGATCAGCACGTTGATGCCTTAAGTGGAGGTATTGGTGTTTCGGTATTTAATGATCGTGCCGGAGAGGGAACTTTAAACACAACCAATATCAATTTGACGTATTCTTATCAGTATGAAGTAAACAGAAATTTTTCTGTTCGTGCTGCCTTGCAAGCGAGTTATTTTGAAAAGAAATTAGATTGGTCTAAACTTACATTTGGCGATCAAATTGATGCCAGATATGGTTTTATATATGAGTCTCAAGAACAAAGAGGCGCAAACGTTAAAAGAGGAATTGACTTTTCTGCCGGTTTATTAGCTTACTCTAAAAAGTTTTATGGTGGAGTTGCCGTAGCACACATTACACAGCCGGAAGAAGGTATTATCGGGCCTAACTCTAAGTTACCCATGAAAATTACAGCGCACTTAGGTGCCCTAATCCCTTTAAGCAGAGATTTTAAAGATGCTTCTATTTCTCCCAATATTTTATTTAAAAAGCAAGCCAATTTTACTCAGGTAAATATGGGTATGTATTTTACAAAAGGACCTTTTGTAGGTGGTTTGTGGTATAGAGTTGAAGATGCCTTTATAGTGTTAATTGGATTTGAACAAACAAAAGCGAAGAATGGTCCTAAGTTTAAAATGGGATATAGTTATGATGTTACCGTATCAAAACTTGGATTATCTGCTCCCAAAGGATCTCATGAAGTTTCTTTAGCATATATTTTCCCATGTAGGTCTAAAAAACCAAAATGGAGAACAGTAAGTTGCCCATCTTTTTAATCCGGTAACACAATATTTTTCAAAAAATTAAGTTATATATAAATAACCCCGTCATGATGAAAAAAAATTTTGTAATAACCTTGGTGCTCTTAACAGCGTTAGGATCATCTTGCACAAAACAACGATCTTCCACCACTGCTTGGGAATACAACAATCCTGAAAACGGAGGTTTTGAAAAAGCTTATTATGAAGATCAGGAAACAGGCCCTAACTTGGTACTGATTGAAGGCGGTAGCTTTACCATGGGCAGAATGGTGGATGATGTTATGTACGATTGGAATAATGTTCCAAGAAGAGTAACTGTTTCTTCATTTTATATGGATGAAACAGAAATTTCTAATTTTCAATGGCTAGAATACCTTTATTGGTTAGGTCGAGTTTTTGGAGTCGATTATCCTCAAGTATATAAAAAAGCATTACCGGATACTTTAGTTTGGAGAGATAAAGCTGCATTCAACGAACCTTATGTAGAATATTATTTAAGACACCCTGCATACAGAGACTACCCTGTTGTTGGAGTTAACTGGCTACAAGCAACTGACTTTTGTTCTTGGAGGACAGATCGTGTAAACGAATTAATTTTAATCAGAGAAGGTCTTTTTGAGCACTATATTAACCAAGTAAATGAGGATAACTTTAATACAGATGCTTATTACTCTGGTCAGTATGAAAGTGGTAAAAAAGTGGAAGGGATTCCGGATCTTCACCCAAATAAAGATTTCAGAAATGTCAGAATGGAGGATGGTATGTTATTGCCAAAATACAGACTCCCAACAGAGGCTGAATGGGAATATGCTTCTTATGGTTTAATTGGTAACAGTGTAGGTGAACGGGTAGTTGAAAGAAGATTTTGGCCATGGAGTGGTCACGCTGTAAGAAATCCGGAAGAAAAGTTTTTAGGGATGATGTTAGCCAACTTTAAAAGAGGCAATGGAGATAATATGGGTATTGCAGGTAAATTAAACGATAATGCAGATATTACCTCTCCTGTTTATTCTTATTGGCCAAATGATTATGGTCTTTATAATATGGCTGGTAATGTTAGCGAATGGGTTATGGACGTTTACCGACCTCTTTCTAACGAAGACCGTGCTGATTTTAGACCATTTAGAGGAAACGTTTTTAAAACTGTAGTAAAAGATCAGGATGATTTAGTGGCAGAAAAAGATAGTTTAGGTCACTTACAATACAGAAATGTTACGGAAGATGAAAACATCGAAAGAAGAAATTATAGACGTGCTGATAACATCAATTTCTTAGATGGTGATTGGGAATCAAACATTAAAGGAAACTGGACAGAAGAACCAGAACCTGAACAAAAAGCATTTAAACTTCACAGCAAAGATAAACGTGACCTATTATCTGCTGAACCTGAATCAAACCAGATGTATGATTACACCATCACATCTATGTTAAATGATAAAGCCAGAGTATATAAAGGTGCTTCTTGGAAAGACCGAGCGTTCTATATGAACCCAGGAACAAGAAGATTCTTAGATGAAAAACAATCTACCTCTTATTTAGGGTTTAGATGTGTAATGGACAGGCTAGGAAGCCCAAGAGGATTCTAATAATTTTTAAACCATACCAAGCCCCTTCGGAAATTTCGTAGGGGCTTTTTTATTTTAACAAGATGACCATTGATGAGGCACAAAAAAAAGTAGATGCATGGATTAGCGAATATGGAGTTAGGTATTTTGATATCCTTACCAATACGCTACTTTTAACGGAAGAAGTTGGTGAAGTAGCACGCATTGTGGCACGCACCCATGGAGAACAGAGCTTTAAAGAATCAGACAAGGGAAAAAACTTAGAAGATGAACTTGCGGATGTTCTATTTGTGTTGATTTGTATTGCAAACCAGAGTGGTATAGACTTAGATAAAGCTTTTCTTAAAAATATATCTAAAAAAACCAACCGCGATTCAGAAAGGCACTTGGGCAATGAAAAATTAAGTTAATTAAATAAGGGCATAAAAAAAGCCAATAAGAAGTTCTTATTGGCTTTTATATATGATTTAAGATTATTATTTCACTGCATTCACCACAGCTTTAAAAGCGTCTGGGTGATTCATAGCTAAATCAGCTAATACTTTTCTGTTCAATTTTACTCCTTTTTTGTGAACTTTTCCGATAAACTCAGAATAAGACATTCCTAAAGGACGAACTCCTGCATTAATACGAGCAATCCATAAAGCGCGGAAGTGTCTTTTCTTTTGACGACGATCGCGGTATGCATATACTAAACCTTTTTCTACCGCGTTTTTAGCAACGGTCCATACATTTTTTCTTCTTCCCCAATAGCCTTTCGCTAATTTAAGGATTCCTTTTCTTCGAGCTCTTGAAGCTACTGAATTTACTGATCTTGGCATACGTTAAGTGTTAGATATGAGCGGTTTTGTTTAAAAAACTCTTTGGTGCTACATATCGGTTAAACATTGGTTTTAAAAATTTAATAATTGACGAATATTTTTTTCGTCAGCTTTATTTACAACAGCAAAATGGCCTAAGGCTCTTTTACGTTTGTTTGATTTTTTGGTTAAAATGTGATTTTTGAAAGCGTGCTTTCTTTTTATTTTTCCAGTGCCGGTTAGTTTAAACCGTTTTTTTGCACTAGAGTTACTTTTCATTTTCGGCATAGTACTTCAGTGTTAAATTAAATTTATTTTTTCTTCTTCGGCGTTATAAGCATGTGCATTTTTTTGCCTTCCATTTGGGGCATAGCTTCCACAGTACCTATATCTTCTAGAGCCTGAGCCAGTTTTAATAATATTACTTTTCCTTGTTCTTGGAACATAATTGATCTTCCTTTAAAAAACACGTAGGCTTTTACTTTTGAGCCTTCTCCTAAAAATCTTTCGGCGTGTTTTAATTTAAAATTAAAATCATGATCATCTGTATTTGGTCCAAAACGTATTTCTTTTATAACAACTTTTAAAGTTTTAGACTTTATTTCTTTTTGTTTCTTTTTTTGCTCGTATAAAAACTTTTTGTAGTCTATTACCCTACATACAGGAGGTACCGCACTTGCAGAAATCTCTACTAAGTCTAATCCAGCCTCTTCAGAAATTTTTAATGCTTTTTCTATCGAAAAAACACCTTGTTCAATTCCATCTCCAACAACACGTACTTCTTTAGCTCGGATTAATCCGTTTATTTTATGTTCAGGTTCTTTGTTACGTACAAATCGTCTGTTTCCGTAAAAATTGTTACTCGGCTTGTTAATATACCCTCCTACTTTATTTGTTAAAAAATATTTTTATTGAATGATAGAGGCTTCAATTTCATCCTGCATCATTTTTATGAAGTCTTGATAACTAAAAGTACCTAAATCTCCATGTCCTTGTTTTCTTACTGAAACGTTTTTCTCTTGCTCCTCTTTCTCGCCTATGATAACCATGTAAGGGATTTTAAGTAACTCATTGTCCCTTATTTTTTTACCAATCTTTTCGTTTCTCGTATCAACAAGAGCGCGAATATCGGAATTTTTTAGCAATTCTGAAAAATTTTCTGCGAAATCATTAAATTTTTCACTAATTGGTAATATCACAATTTGCTCCGGAGATAGCCATAATGGAAATTTTCCGGCACAATGTTCAATTAAAACCGCAACAAATCGCTCCATAGAGCCAAATGGTGCACGATGAATCATAACGGGTCGGTGTTTTAGGTTATCAGCACCGGTATACTCTAATTCGAAGCGCTCAGGTAAATTATAATCGACCTGAATAGTCCCCAACTGCCATTTTCTTCCAATGGCATCTTTTACCATAAAATCTAATTTTGGCCCATAAAATGCAGCTTCGCCATATTCTACAAAGGTTTTTAACTCTTTTTCAGCGGCGGCTTCAATAATGGCTTGCTCTGCCTTGGTCCAGTTTTCATCGGTTCCTATGTATTTAGTTCGGTCCAATTTATCGCGCAAAGAGATTTGAGCAGTAAACTCTTTAAAATCTAAGGCTTTAAAAACATATAACACAAGGTCAATTACTTTTTTAAACTCTTCTTTAACCTGATCTTGACGGCAAAAAATATGGGCATCGTCTTGGGTAAACCCACGCACCCTTGTTAATCCATGCAGCTCCCCGCTTTGTTCATATCTATAAACAGTTCCAAATTCGGCTAATCGCAAAGGCAAATCTTTGTATGAACGCGGTTTGGTTTTATAAATCTCACAATGGTGAGGGCAATTCATGGGTTTTAGATAAAATTCTTCGTTTTCAACAGGTGTTTTAATGGGCTGAAAAGAATCAGCACCATATTTTTCGTAGTGGCCAGAAGTAACGTACAGCTTTTTATTTCCAATATGAGGGGTGATTACAGGGCTATATCCTGTTTTTATTTGTTGTTTCTTCAAAAAATTCTCTAATTTATCTCGCAACGCAGCTCCTTTAGGCAACCATAAAGGAAGCCCTTGGCCAACATTGTCTGAAAAAGCAAACAACTCTAATTCTTTTCCTAATTTTCGGTGATCTCGCTTTTTTGCTTCTTCCAACAAAACCAAATAATCGGCCAGTTCCTTTTGTTTAGGAAAGGTTATTCCATAAATTCGGGTTAATTGCTTGCGGGTTTCATCTCCTCTCCAATATGCACCC
>CAZUXM010000004.1:0-38574 GCA_964624635.1 uncultured Candidatus Competibacteraceae bacterium | reverse complement strand
TGGTTAATTTTATAGCTTTAATAAAGCTGGTGTCAGGGATATGTGGACCCCGGCATAAGTCAGTAAAGTTTCCCTGCGAATAAAAAGTTATTTCTCCGTCCGTTAATTCTTCTAATAACTCTAATTTATATTCATCTCCTTTTGCTTTAAAGAACTCGATCGCTTCTTTTTTTGATTTTTCTTCCCGTATATATTTACTTTTTTGATTAGCTAATTCGAGCATTTTATCTTCAATCTTTTTGAAATCATTTTCAGAAAATGATTGATCGCCAAAATCAACATCATAATAATAGCCTGCTTCAATAGGAGGACCAATACCAAATTTAATTCCCGGATAATATATTTCCAAAGCTTCCGCCATTAAGTGCGCCGATGAATGCCACATAACTGCTTTTCCGTCATCATCTTCCCATTTTAATAATCGAAGGTTTGAATCTTCGTTGATTGGTAACGTTGCATCAATTGTTTTACCATTTAATTGAGCAGCAATAATGTTTCTGGCTAACCCTTCGCTAATGCTTAATGCAATTTGTAAGGGTGTAATTCCTTTTGGATATTCTCGAACAGCTCCATCTGGAAAGGATATTTTGATCATTTTTTTGAATTAAATAAGGGAATGCAAAATTAAGATAAAGTTTGAAGAATTGGTTTTTATTTCCCAAACAAAGCATCTCGCAATTGTTAAAATTGTTAATTTTTAAGATATTCTTTTCATAATACGGCAACTTATTTCGTTTATATCGTTATGTATTTAAAGAATCATCCTAAAAAATGGCTAAATTAATTAAAATACTTGACCACAAACTCCTTGTCAACATTCTCCTTTGGGTTATTGTTGTAAGTGGTCTTGCTTTAGTCTTTTCATTAATTTTTGTTTGACTTCATTTTTTTGTTAACTTTACCCACAATTTATAAAACCGTAATATTAATTCTATGAAATCGATAAATAAGATTTTACTTTTTTCAACGCTTGCAATTTCTTCTTTTTATTTAACAGGATGTAAGAAAAACAAAGGTTGTACAGATTCAACAGCTGTAAATTTTAATGCAAAAGCAGAAGTAGATGATGGAACTTGTAAATATGCGAAATTAGGATGTACTGATGTAAATGCTCTTAACTATGATGCATTTGCTGACCATGATAATGGTACTTGTACCTACCCTGCTGGTTATGTGCCAGGTAGTGCTAGCCCAGGAAATGGCGGAAATGGTTCTGGCGGCGGTGGATCATTAGGTTTTCCTAAACAAGAACAAAAAACTATACTTTATATGTATACGGCAACCTGGTGTCACTCTTGCGGAAGTTGGGGAGATCCTGCATTTGAAACATTTCTTACTCAAGAGCCGGCTATTAAATGTTTTACTGTTCAAACTAATGATGATTTAACAGGCACTACAGATCCATACAGAGCATGGTTAGATCAATATTGGCCTTATGGAGGAACTCCTAATTTCGTAGTCGGAGATTCTGCTGTTGAAACAAACTATTATGCGGCTGCAAATATCATTAGCGCAACCAATGGTGCCGCTCCAATTGCAAATGCTGCAATTTCATCTACTATAGAGGCTGGTAAAATTAAAATAAAAGGTAATATGATGATGTTTGAAGATGGTGGCACAGATGAATTTTATGTTGCTGTTTATATTTTAGAAGATGGAATTGTTAAGCAACAAACATTAGACAATGGCGGTTCTGATCCAAATAGAATTCACAACCGTGTTTTAAGAGAAGCTATGGAAGGAAAACCTGAAGGAGTATTAATTGGTTCTAATTTACACAAAAATGATTTAAAATCTTTTCAAGGATCTATCACTATAGATCCAACCTGGGTTATGGCTAACACAAGGCTAATAGCAATTGTTTGGAGAAAATCTGCAGACGGATTTCATTTTGTAAATGTTAGCTAATTCTTAATCGAAATTATATAATGAAGGCCACTTTTAGTGGCCTTTTTTGTTTCTAAAAAATACTGGATAAATGCTTTTTTATTACAATGGGCATTCCATATTGTGTAAGTTGAGAAACCTCAATTAATTTATATTCTTTAATATATTCTTGTTCGGGTAAGGTGCTTAATGCAAGATGCCAGAAACGGACGTACAAATCCTGATGACTAAGCACATGCTTTTGATACTCAGTGATTGACATATTTTGAATGGCCGATTTATGCCCGATGATTTTTTTTAAAACCACCTCTTTCATAAATACTTTTTCTACCTGTTTTTTGTCTGCTTCAATCAATACTGGTTCATACAATCCTTCCCAAATCTCATTTTGGTTCCTTTTTTTGAGAAAAATTTTCTTATCAAATTCTAATATAAAATATTCCAAAAAACGTTCGCGCCTTTTGAGTTTTTTCTTTTTTTCTGGTAATTCAGTCACCATTCCTTTTTGATAGGCAAAACATCGTGTCTTAAAAATGCATTCTTCACAAGGCGGATTTGCCGGGGTGCAAAAAGTGGCGCCAAATTCCATAATGGCCTGGTTAAAAGAGGCGGGTCTGTTTGGATCAATTAATTCATTCGTGTATTTTTCAATCTGCTTTTTAAAATCATTGGTGTCACCGGGACCAAAAACGCCAAAAATCCTTGAAATAACCCGCGCTACATTGCCGTCTAACACAGGTTTAACCTCATTAAAGGCAAAGGAGGCAATAGCTGCTGCAGTATAAGGTCCAATACCCTTTAGTTTAATAATTTCATCATACGTAATGGGAAATTCTCCCTTTAAATTTAAATGAATATTTTTTGCAGTATGATGCAAATTTCGAGCCCGGCTGTAATATCCCAATCCCTCCCATAAACTTAATACATGATCTTCGGAGGCGGAAGCCAAATGCTGAATAGTAGGAAAATTGGATGTAAATTTTTCATAATATGGCAAACCTTGCAACACCCTAGTTTGTTGCAAAATTATTTCTGACAGCCATATATAATAAGGATCTTTGGTGTTTCTCCAGGGCAGATCCCGCTTATTTAATTCGTACCAATGAATCAGTTTTTCGCTAAAATCTTTCATCCCTTCTTTGGTATCCATTTTATTTCTTCGACCTGTAAATCTTTAGCCACTTTGCGCGAAAGCACAAAAAGATAGTCGGATAATCGATTTAAATACTGGATAATAAATGTTTCGATAGATTCGTGCTCATTTAAAGTAACAGCATACCGCTCTGCTCTACGGCATACGCAACGCGCAATGTGACAGTATGAAACAATGGTATGGCCGCCTGGTAATATAAACGAGGTTAAGGGCGCAAGTTCCGTTTCCATGGCATCAATATTCATTTCTAAATTTTTAATTTCATCTGGGTTTAATTTGGGCAAATGCTTCAGCGCCGATGCTTTAGATGCTGCTAAATGAGAACCTACGGTAAATAAAACTTCTTGCGTATGCGTGAGAAAAGCTTTTATTGAAATATGTATATCCTGATCTCTTATTAAACCAATGTAAGAGTTAAGTTCATCGATTGTCCCATAAGCATCAATGCGTATGTGATTCTTTAAAACGCGTTCTCCCCCAAATAAGGATGTTTCCCCTAAATCTCCCTTTTTTGTATATATTTTCATGTGTTCTTATTTACCCAACAAATTTCTAACAAAAATGGTTTATCTTGCCCACATATTTTATGATTCGCATCGATTATAGTAAAAAAATTAACCAATATTGGATTTTATTATTAGTTGCCATTATTTGGGGAAGCTCTTTTATGTTTATGAAAAAAGGCTTAGAAAGCTTTACAAACTATGAAGTAGCCTTTTACAGAATGTTTATAGCTTCTTTTGTGCTTATTCCTTTTGGTTTTAAAAATTGGCCTAAATTCACTTTTAAAAAAGCACTTTTATTGCTTTCCTCCGGTTTATTGGGGAGTTTTATACCTGCCATCCTTTTCACAACCGCTCAAACCAGAATTAACAGCTCTTTAGCCGGAATGCTAAATGCTTTTGTACCTGTTTTAGCCATGATAATGGGATATTTCTTTTTTAAGCAAAATGTTATTAGAGCTCAAATTATTGGGGCTATTATTAGTATTGTGGGAGTATTTGGCTTGCTTGGTTTTTTTGAAAAAGGCTTATTTGGGATTAATTCTTATGCGCTGTTTATTATTGTAGCCACCATTTGTTATGCCTTAAATGTAAATATTTTAAACAAATATTTAAAAGAATTTAATGGCATTGAAACCGCTACCATGATTTTTACTTTACTTGGCCCTTTAGCTGCCCTTTTACTTTTTCAAACCGATTTTTTCTCTAAGCTAAATTCCCCTAAAGCCCTCATTAACCTTGGGTATATTAGTGTATTAGGGATTTTTGGCACTGCCCTAGCAACTATTATTTTTAATAACCTTTTAAAGAACACTTCCCCTGTTTTTGCTTCTTCATCTACCTATATTATTCCCATTGTTGCTGTTTTATGGGGAGTAGCCGATCATGAATATATTTCTTTTATACAAATATTATCCATGGCTTTAATTTTAGCAGGGGTCATGATTTTAAATCGCAAAAAATAATCGATTCTTTTTTCGCTTTGTTTTAATTAGATCTTAAATTTGTTGATATGACAAATAAAATTGGAGTGTTTGATTCTGGCATAGGAGGCCTAACCATTGCCAAAGAAATACAACACCATATACCGGGGGCCCAAATTATCTATTTTGGCGATACAGCCCATTTACCATACGGAGATAAATCCAAAGAACTAATCATAGAATACTCAAAAGGAATCGGCGATTTTTTATTACAACAAGGCTGTCAGCATATTGTGATTGCTTGCAACACTGCTTCTTCCTTTGCTTATGAAGAATTAAAAAAACATTTATACGGGAAAGCTTTTGTGTATAGTGTGATTGATCCGATAGTCGATTTTGTTTGTGAACATTACGAATCTAAAAATATTGGGGTTATTGGGACTAAAGGCACAATAACTTCCCGCGTTTATCCTCGAAAAATTAATGCAAAAAAGAAAAATATTAAAGTATCATCGTTAGCTACACCCCTTTTAGCTCCTATGATTGAAGAAGGTTTTTATGATAATAAAATCAGCAAAACAATCATCCATAGTTATTTAAGCAAAAAAGAGTTAAAAAACATTGATGGCATTATTTTAGGATGCACCCATTATCCCCTAATCAAAGACTCAGTTGAACAATTTTATAAAGGAAAGGTAGATATTATTGATTCGGCAAAAATAATAGCTGCTTATATTCAGAAAAAAATGGGAACATTACCAAAACCCAAAACCAGCCCTAGTCATCACTTTTATGTTTCTGATTACACTAAATCTTTTGCCGAAAGTGCTGCTAACTTTTTTGGACAAAAAATTAAGTTAGAAAAAAGAAATATTTGGGCAGAAACTTCGCATCAAGAATGAGTTCAAAAAAAATAAGTTTTCACAATCCTTATTTTGTTATTTACTTAACAGCATTTTATGTTGTGGCTCAGTTTTTATGGTGGGCATACCTCATTCTAAAACAAACCTACGAAATTCAAGATTTGCGAGCCAGCTTTGAAGATTTGAGTATTGGTACCCGAAAAATATGGATGGTTTTAGGCGAAGGAACTATTTTTTTTGTATTGATTATTTTAGCGTTTAAACAAATTTTAAAAAGTTTAGAAAAAGAAAAGAAATTGGCCCAACAACAAACCAATTTCTTATTATCGGTTACGCATGAGCTAAAAACCCCTTTAGCATCCAATAAATTAATTTTACAAACCCTCGAAAAAGATAATATTCCTAATGAAAAAAAGGCAAAATTAATTCAAACCTCCATTCAACAAACCGACCGTTTAAGTAAGTTGGTTGAAAACATATTAATGGCTTCACAAATAGAAGGAGGTACCTATTCAACCAATCAAGAAAATATTCCAATAAAATCATTTATATCCGAAATTTCGCAGCATCTATTTTCCATTTATCAACGGAAACATATTTTAGTCATTGATATTTCGGATGATTTGGTCATAAAAAGCGACAAAATTGCCTTGTATTCTGTATTTTATAATCTGCTTGAAAATGCCATGAAATATGCTCCGGAAAACACGGAAATCAGGGTAAATGCCCGACAAGAAAAAAAGAGCATCTCATTCATAATCAGCGACTTAGGAAAAGGGATCAATAAAAAAGAAAAAGCAATGATTTTTAATAAATTTTATCGCATTGGCGATGAAAACACCCGAAATGCAAAAGGCACCGGACTGGGACTTTACATTGTGAAAAGATTGGTAGAATCGCTGAATGGCGAAATTAGAGTAGAAGATAATATCCCCAATGGAACACAATTTATCATAACTTTAAAGTATGAATCATAAAAAAGTAATTTTGGCTATTATGGATGGCTGGGGACTTGGAAATCATTCAAAATCCGACGCAATTTTTCAGGCTAATACTCCGAATATAGATCGGTTAATGAAAGATTACCCGCATTCTCAATTAGAAACCTCAGGAACAAAAGTTGGTTTACCGGAAGGGCAAATGGGCAATTCGGAAGTGGGTCACTTAAATATTGGTGCAGGCCGAATTGTATACCAAGATTTGGAGAAAATAAATAAAGAAATTACCTCTCAACAATTTTTTAAAAACCAAGTATTGTTAGATGCTTTTAAACATGCTGAAGAACATCAGGTTTCTGTTCATTTCATTGGACTTGCATCAGATGGGGGTGTCCATTCTCACATCAACCATTTAAAAGCTTTGTGTGATATGAGTAAAACATTTTCATTGCCCGGTGTTTTTATTCATGCCTTTATGGATGGAAGAGATACAGATCCAAAGGCGGGTTATAAATATATTCAAGATCTTTTAGAGCACATAAAAAATACCAACATACAAATTTCAACCTGCATTGGGCGATATTTTGCCATGGATCGTGACCATCGGTGGGAACGAATCAAAAAAGCGTATGATTTACTGACTATAAAAAAGGGAACTCCATCCAATGACCTTTTAAAAAGCATAAAAGAATCATACGAAAAAGGGGTTACTGATGAGTTTTTAGAACCCATTGTAAATCAAGAAGCTCAAAATGGGGTCATCAAACCAAACGATGTTGTTATTTGTTTCAATTTCAGAACAGATCGCTGTCGGCAAATTACCGAAGTACTTACCCAAAAAGACATTCCTGAACAACACATGCATAAATTGCCCTTGTATTATGTTACCATGACCAATTATGATGATGAATATAAAAACGTAAAGGTTGTTTTTGATAAAGAACATTTACATAACACGCTTGGGGAAGTGCTTGCCAAACATGGAAAAACACAATTAAGAACCTCAGAAACAGAGAAATACCCACATGTTACCTTCTTTTTTTCAGGCGGAAAAGAAACTTTATTTGAGGGCGAAAAACGTATTTTGGTAAATTCGCCAAAAGTTGCTACTTATGACTTACAGCCAAGTATGAGTGCAGATGAATTAACTGAAAAAGTATTGCATGATATTGCTTTAAAAGAACATGATTTTATTTGTATTAATTATCCCAATGCAGATATGGTAGGCCATACAGGGGTTTATAGCGCTATTATAGAAGCGGTTGAAAAAGTAGACGAATCGATCGGGAGAATTGTTCAATTGGCAGTTAAAAACGATTATTCATTAATTATTATTGCCGATCATGGAAATGCAGATTTTGCTATTAATGATGATGGAAGCCCCAATACAGCCCATACTACAAATCCTGTGCCATGTATTTTAATCGACAAAGATTATACTTCAATAAAAAATGGTATTTTAGCAGATATTGCGCCAACCATATTGGATTTATTAGATATTGAAAAACCTGCCGAGATGAACGGAAATTCTTTACTTAGTTAAATAATATAAAGACATAAACTTAAATTATAAATTTGTAAAAAAGTAGTACATGAACAAAAAATATCTTTTCATTGTTTTATTAGCGTTCACTTTTTCCTGTGATAATTCAAATCACAGTGATTTAGATGAAATATCAGTTGAAGAACTAGAGAAAAAAGCGGATGATTTAAAAAATATTTTTTATATGATCCCTTCTCCAATGGAAACCGCCATTGTACTTAAAAAAGCAGGAGCTACCTATGAAAATAAATTATTAAACGAACCTTCTAAATCCGGTAAATACGACACCAAATTAAAAAAGGCAGTTAATTTGGGTGTGTATGGGGCCGATTTAAGTTATGCGACCTTATTCGACCAAACGCAGGAAACTATGTTTTATGTTTCTTCTGCAAAAAAACTGGCCGAATCTTTAGGTGTCATGAAAGCATTTGATGAAACTACTGTACAGCGTATTGAAGACAATATAGAAAACAAAGATTCAATGAAAATGATTGTTTCAGAAGTTTATTGGATTGCCGATACCTACTTGAAAGAAAATGAAAGTGTGGCCCTTTCGACCATGATCATTTTTGGAGGTTGGATCGAGGCTTTACATATAGCTTCGGGAGTGTATCAAAAAAGCCCAAATAATGAAGAACTAAAAAAACGAATTGTTGAACAAAAATATTCACTCGAAAATCTACATAATTTAGTTATGTCTGACACAAAAGACCCTGATTTACAAGAACTTAAAAAAGATTTGCTTGCTTTAAAAGAAGTATATGATTTATTAAGAATTGAAGAAGATACTGCTTCCGATTTAGTGCAAGATAAATCAGGTGTAACTAATATTACCGGCGAATCAAAAATTATTGCAAGCAAACAAGACCTTACAAAAATGTTTGATAAGGTGAATGAAATACGCAGCAAATACACTGAAATTTAAAATCTAATTTATGAAAAATAAACGTTTACTCCTGCTTCCTATTCTTGTGCTTTTTTCTTTCTTATATTATTCATTTACACCCACTAATTGCAATACTGCATTACGGAATAAATGTATTAAAGAATTAACGCCTTACATTCACAATGGCCAATTAAACTCCATGTCTGTGTTTCCGGGCGAAAAAGTATCTACCGTTGTATCTTTTTATTCCGGCCATAAGTACCGCATTGTTTCTTGTAACGATGGTTCTAAAAACACTTATTTTGAAGTAAAAACAACCTCTGATAAGGTTTTATACTCAAGCAAAGGAAAAGAATCAGATTTCTGGGATTTTTCAGTTACTTCAACTCGTAATTTAATTATTGATGTTCAAATGGAAGACGAATCTGATAACAAAGAAGGTTGTATAGGTGTAGTGGTTGGCTATACTGAGTAAATTACTGTAAATAATCTTACTAAAAAGCTCTGAAGGTTTTCTTTCGGAGCTTTTTTCATTCATAATTCTTCATTTCTAATTCATAATCCTTAATTTTGCACTCATTTCAATTCAAATCATGCAAAACAAATATCCCGAATACGAAAATTTAGATTTACCTAAACTCGCTTCTGAAATTGAAAAGTGGTGGAAAAAGGAAGATATCTTCCAAAAAAGTGTAGATACCCGAGAAGGTAAAACCCCCTTTGTTTTTTATGAAGGACCGCCATCCGCAAACGGAATGCCCGGTATTCACCATGTAATGGGAAGAACCATTAAGGATATTTTTTGCCGGTATAAAACCCAAAAAGGATTCCAGGTAAAACGAAAAGCCGGTTGGGATACCCATGGCTTACCTATTGAGTTGGGAGTAGAAAAAGAATTAGGCATTACCAAAGAAGATATTGGCACAAAAATTACCATCGACGAGTATAACCAAGCCTGTAGAAATGCGGTATTGAAATACACCGATGTATGGAATGATTTAACCCAAAAAATGGGCTATTGGGTGGATATGAACGATCCATACATTACCTACGATAACAAATACATTGAATCCGTGTGGTGGTTATTGCGAAATATGTATGATAAAGGGTTGATGTATAAAGGCTACACCATACAGCCTTATTCCCCTGCAGCAGGTACCGGACTTAGCTCGCACGAAATTAACCAGCCCGGTTGCTACAAACCCGTGAAGGATAATACCATTGTAGCGATGTTTAAGCTGAAAGAAACGGAGCAAAAAACGAAACTTTTTGGAGCTTCGGAAGTGCACACTTTGGCCTGGACCACTACTCCCTGGACTTTATCATCCAACACCGCTTTAACAGTAGGCCCTAATATAGATTATGTACTCGTAAAAAGCTTCAATACATACGATTTTAAGCCGATGCAGGTAATTTTGGCTAAAAACTTAGTAGGTAAACACTTCAACGAAAAAGCACAAGAAATTGCGTTAACTGATTATAAACCAGGCGATAAATTAATTCCTTATCAAGTAATTCAAACCTTTAAAGGAAAAGATTTATTGGGACTATCTTATGAGCAATTATTACCCTATGCTTTGCCTAACGAGAATCCCGAAAAAGCATTTGTAATTATTGGGGGAGATTTTGTTACCACTGAAGATGGTACGGGAATTGTACATACTGCTCCAACCTTTGGGGCCGATGACATGAAAGTAGCCAAAGATGCCGGTGTTCCACCTATGTTAGTGGTAGATGAAACCGGCAAAGGCGTTCCTTTAGTTGATTTAAGAGGCCGATACAGAGCCGAAATGCACGATGCCATTTTTGGCTTTGGAGGTGAATTTGTAAAAGAAGAATACCTTTCAGATCAGGAAAAACAAGAAGAATTAAAAAAACAGCAAGAGCGATTAAAAAATATCATCCCAAAACTGGATAAATATTTAAGTGTGGATGAACGCATCGCTTTAAAGCTAAAAACCGAAGGAAAAGCCTTTAAAATAGAAAAATATGAGCACACCTACCCGCATTGCTGGCGTACTGATAAGCCTATTTTGTATTATCCTTTAGATTCCTGGTTTATCAACATTCCAAAAGTGCGTGATCGCCTGGTAGCTTTAAATAAAACCATCAATTGGAAACCAGAAAGCACCGGAACCGGCCGTTTTGGTAACTGGCTCGAAAATGCAAATGACTGGAATCTTTCCCGTTCGCGTTATTGGGGGATTCCTTTACCCATTTGGCGTGCTGAAGATGGAGAAGAAAAATGCATCGGATCTATATCGGAACTGAAAGAAGAGTGCGAAAAAGCTACGAAAGCCGGAGTTATGAAAAATAATCCGCTGGCGAATTTTAATGCAGCAGATTTTTCCGCAAAAAATTATTCCATTTTCGATTTACACCGTCCGTATGTTGATGATATTCTATTGGTTTCAGCAACAGGCAAACCCATGAAACGCGAAACAGACTTAATTGATGTTTGGTTCGATTCAGGCGCCATGCCCTATGCGCAGGTACATTACCCTTTTGAAAACAAGGAATTAATTGATCAAAATAAATTCTTCCCGGCTGATTTTATTGCCGAAGGCGTAGATCAAACCCGCGGTTGGTTTTATACCTTACATGCCATTGCTACCGCTTGTTTTGATAGTGTTGCGTATAAAAATGTGGTTTCGAATGGTTTGGTATTGGATAAAAACGGGCAAAAAATGTCGAAACGTTTAGGTAACGCCATCGATCCGTTTAAAACCTTAGAAACCTACGGGCCCGATGCGACCCGGTTTTATATGATTACCAATGCACAACCCTGGGATAATTTAAAGTTCGATTTAGAGGGCATTGTAGAGGTTCAGCGCAAGTTTTTCAGAGCCTTACATAATACCTATGCGTTTTTTGCTTTATATGCCAATGTGGATCAGTTTACGTACAAAGAAGTGGATATAAAATTAGAAGATCGCCCAGAAATTGATCGTTGGATTTTATCTCGCTTAAACTCGTTAATTCAAAAAGTTGATGGGTATTATGCTGATTATGAGCCTACTAAAGCAGGTCGCGAAATTCAAAATTTTGTGGTCGATGAATTAAGCAATTGGTATGTGCGTTTATGCCGTAAACGTTTTTGGAGAGGCGATTATGGTCAAGATAAAATATCGGCCTATCAAACCTTATATCGTTGTTTAGAAGTGGTTGCTCCCTTAGTGGCTCCTATTGCTCCATTTTACGCAGAAAAATTGTTCCAGGATTTAAATAAAAGCACTTCACGAAATGTGAACGAATCGGTGCATTTAGCTATTTTCCCTACTTCAGATGCAAGCATGATTGATCTTGAATTAGAGAATAGGATGGAACTGGCGCAGCGCATTTCTTCTATGATTCTTTCTATTCGTAAAAAGGAAAAATTGAAGGTTCGTCAACCGCTTCAAAAAATTATAGTTCCTTCTTTAAATGAAAAATTTTCTAATCAATTACAGGCCATTCAGGATTTGATATTAACGGAAGTAAATGTAAAAGAGCTTGAAATTATTACGGAGACCAATGGAATTTTAACCAAAAAAATAAAACCCGATTTCAAAAAATTAGGCCCGAAATTTGGAAAATTAATGAAAGAAATAGCCTCCATTATTACCGAGTTTGATCAGGCTAAAATTAGCGAAATTGAGAAAAATGGTAAATTGGAAGTCTCTTCTTCGGAAGGTCCTGCTGTTATTGAATTGGAAGATGTTGAAATTACCTCTCAGGATATTCCCGGTTGGCAAGTAATGACTGAAAATGGAGTTACCGTGGCTTTGGATATTACCTTGAGTGATACCTTAATTGAAGAAGGATTAGCCAGAGAATTAATCAACCGAATTCAAAATTTTAGAAAGGATATTGGTTTAGATGTTACGGATAGAATTACGTTACATGTTCAAAGTGATCAAAAATTAAATGAAGCAATTCAACATAATTTGGATTATATTTGCTCCGAAACGTTAACATCTTCTCTTCAAATTGTAGATAAAATACAAGGTGAGTCGCTTTTAGATGTTGAAATTGACGAGGATATTAAAACAAAAATTGCCATATTTAAAAACTAATTTTATGAGTGATAAAGAAAAATCAAGGTACTCTGATGAAGAACTTCAAGAGTTTAAACAAATCTTGTTACATAAATTAGATGAAGCTCAAAAAGATTTAGAGCTTTTAAAAGCAGCTATTTCTCATAGCGATGATCATGGCACCAATGACACCTCTCCTACTTTTAAATTATTAGAAGATGGTACCGATGTATTAACGCGTGAAGAAACTGCACAATTAGCTAGCAGACAACAAAAATTCATCAAACATTTGGAAGATGCTTTGATAAGAATTGAAAATAAAACATACGGAATTTGTCGAGTTACTAACAAGCTAATTTCGAAAGATAGATTACGAGTTGTTCCGCATGCTACCCTAAGTATTGAAGCAAAAAACAACCAGTAGAAACAGTTTTGAGTCTCGGGTTTCAAGTTGTGAGTTATGCCTTGCCTCTCGGCATATAGGGTTTATAAGTAGCGATAGATTGAAAACAACCTTAAACTCAAAACCTTAAACTCGAAACTCTGATGCGTTTATCCCTTATTATCATATCTTCCGTCTTAATCTTAGACCAGTTTTTAAAAATTTGGATTAAAACACATTTTTTACTGGGCGAAGATTACAAAATTTTTGATTGGTTTTACCTGCATTTTACCGAAAACCCGGGCATGGCCTTTGGTTTTGAGTTTGGAGGAAATATTGGAAAATATTTTTTAAGTGTTTTCCGAATTATTTTTTCTATTGTAGGTTTTGTTTATTTGTATAAGTTTTCAAAACAAGGAGTTCATAAAGGAATCATTATTTCGGGTTCCCTAGTTTTAGCAGGAGCTGTTGGAAACGTGATTGATAGCGCTGTTTACGGTTTAATTTTTACAGATAGTCTTTTCCAAATTTCACAACAAGTTCCTTTTGGCACGGGATATGCTGGATTTTTACAAGGTCATGTAGTAGATATGCTTTATTTTCCTGTTATAGATACCCATTTTCCCAGTTGGTTTCCTTTTTGGGGTGGTGAGCATTTTTTGTTTTTCAGACCCGTTTTTAATGTCGCCGATGCCTCTATAAGCTGCGGTATTGCCCTATTTCTATTATTTCAAAAGAAATGGATGCCGAAAGAAGAAGAAGAAGTAATAAAATCAGAAGAATAGATTATTCTATTCCACATGTAAAACCAAACCCTTTAAATAAAGTCCTTCGGGATGATAAATGTTCCACGGATGATCCGAAGACTGAAATAAACGATGTAAAATTCGTATTCTTTTTCCACTTTCTATGGCTGCTGCAGAAATAGCCCCTTCAAATAAATCGGGTGTAACCACTTGCGAGCAAGAGAAGGTAAACAAAATACCGCCGGGATTTAAATTTTTTATTCCGGCCAAATTCAGTCGTTTATAGGCCTGGATGGCTTGATGCCGGGCACTTAAATGTTTTGCAAAAGCAGGAGGATCTAAAATAACTACATCCCATTTTTCTTCTGATGTTTTAAAATAATCAAACACATCTAATTTTAACGTGCTGTGGTCTTTTTCTTTATGGGTTTTAGAAACATTCATTTCTAATATCTTCAACGCCGGTTCTGATGAATCGATTGAGGTTACTTTTTTTGCACCTGCATTTAATGCATAACAGCTAAAGCCACCGGTATAACAGAACGTATTTAAAACACTTTTATTCTTTACAAAATCATTCAATAACAAGCGATTCTCGCGTTGATCAATAAAAAAACCTGTTTTTTGGCCATCTTTTAAGTCCACGGCAAACTCCACATCGTTTTCTCGCACCCAAACAGGCTCTGTGGCATCTCCTAAATGAAAATGATACCCAGCCCTTCCCTCTTGTTTATGTGAGGTCTGCTTCTCGCAAATAACCGTTAAAGCCGATTGATAAAGATCTTTTAAAGCAGAAACAATTTCAGGCATGCTTTTACTTACTCCGTTTGAATGACTTTGTATAACAGCTGCATGGCCATAAATATCAATAATTAATCCGGGTAAAAAATCACCTTCGCCATGTACCAAGCGATATGTATTGGTTTTTGAATCATCAATTAAGCCCAATTTTTGTCTTAATTCAAAGGCTTTTAAAAGTTTTGATTTCCAAAAATGATGATCGATGGGCGTGTTTTCAAAACTCAATACTTTAATAGCTATAGAACCACCTTCATAAAACCCGGTAGCTAACCATGTATTTTTAGAACTATACACATCAACGATATCTCCTGGTTGAATATTGGGTGGTAATTTTTGAATAGCTCCTGAAAAAATCCATGGATGAAATCGCTGAAGCGATCGCTCTTTATCTTTTAATAAAATGATGATGGGATGGACGTTTGGCATCAATCTTCTCGCTTTAATTTAATCAATTTTCGAGGTCCAATATTAATGGGAACGGTTTCCACCTCAACGTTTGAAATTTCAAGACCAAAGTCATTTTCGGTGGGCAAACTCATTTTTTTCAGAATTCGATATACGCGAATAATCCACTGATTAATGGGGCTAATTTCATTATCTACCGAAATGCGAGAATTTAATAAAATAAATTTAAAATCAGCCGGTAAGTTATGTTTTCTTAAAGAAGGATAATGGCTCATTTCATCTACTTCTCCACTGGCTACCATTTCTTCCACAACCTTATAAAACATTAAATTCACCTTGTGATCTATTTTAAATCCAAATTGCAAGCGAACAAAAAATATTTTTCCGGGCGAAATCGTATCTACCGAATACCTCGATGCAAATGGATCATCCAAAATATCGACATGTACAAACCAATAAATATCAGCCCGTTTTGGTTTTTTTCGGAGAATAGAATAAATAATATTGGAATCAATTCTTTTTCTATTAGGTGATATGGTTAAGTATACCAAATTGGTAGATTCTTTAGCAATGCTCTCATCTTTTTGAAGATCTTCCAAAACATCTACATAATCTTCCAATGGTACAAATTCGGTATGATTTTGTCGGATTTGTTTGGCCAGAAAAAAAGAATAAGCTAAGATGAAAATAACAGCAGCAATCAACAAACTAAACCATCCACCATGGGTAAATTTCATCATACTGGAAGCAAAAAAAGCTAATTCAACAGATAAAAACACAATTCCCAAAAGAACAATTTTCCACATAGCTTCTCCTTTAATTTTTTTATAAAATAATAGAAGTGCGGTTGTCATCAACATATTAACTATAATAGCAACTCCATAGGCCGCCTCCATATTGGTTGATCTTTTAAAAATAAGAACAACCATAATACATCCAATTAAAAGCATCCAATTAATCCCCGGTATGTAAATTTGTCCTCGCATTTGCGTTGGGTAATTCACCTTCATATTAATCCATAATTTTAATTTCATAGCTTCGTTTACCAAAGTAAATGTTCCGGTAATTAAAGCCTGACTGGCAATAACGGTAGATAAAGTAGCAATCATAATGCCATAGGGCAAAAACCAACCTGGCATAAGCGCATAAAAGGAACTGCTTGCAGGAAAAACTTGGCCTTCAAAATTATGTAAGAGGTATGCGCCCTGCCCCATATAATTTATAATTAAACAAATAAAAACAAAGGTCCAACTTGCCCGTATGTTTTGTTTGCCACAATGACCTAAGTCTGAATACAAAGCCTCAGCCCCTGTACTGCATAAAAAAACCGCTCCAAGTAGCCAAAAGCCCCCCGGATATTTAATCAATAATGAAATTGCATAATATGGATTTAAAGCATGAAAAATTTCAGGGAATTGTGCTATTTCTTTTACCCCTAAAATAGCTAACATGGAAAACCAAACAACCATAATAGGCGCAAACGTTTTTCCAACTACCTGTGTACCAACTTGTTGGAAAGTAAAAAGCAGAATTAATATACCAATAACAATTCCAACAATGGTATTTCCACTTTCGAGTGACGGATACAATAATTGCAAACCTTCAACCGCCGAAGAAATAGAAATAGAAGGTGTTAAAAATCCATCGGCAATTAAAGAGGCACAACCCAATAAAGCCGGAATAATTACCCATTTCACTTTACTTTTCCGAATTAAGGCATACAATGCAAAAATACCTCCTTCACCCTTGTTATCAGCATTCATCGCATGATAAACATATTTAAAAGTTGTAATAATGGTTAAAGTCCAAAAAACGCAAGATACGGCTCCGTATATTAAAATTTTTGAGATTTCATCGGTCCCTACAATTGCTTTTATCACATAAAGAGGAGAAGTACCTATATCTCCAAAAACGATACCCAGAGTAATTAACACTCCCGCTAACGAGAGTTTATCTAAATGATGTTTTGAAGACATTTTTTTAAATTATAAATTATGACAAATGAAGCGTTAAAAGTTTCATATCGAAAGACAAAATAGGCTATTTATTTCAAAACTCCTCGTGAAATAACAATTTTCTGAACCTCTGAAGTACCTTCATAAATTTGAGTAATTTTTGCATCTCTCATCAATCTTTCCACATGATATTCTTTAACATATCCATATCCACCATGAACCTGTACAGCTTCGGTTGTTATTCTCATTGCGGCCGTTGATGCAAACAATTTTGCTTTAGCCGAAGCATCTCCAATGGGAAGTCCCTGATCTTTTAACCATGCGGCTTTAAAACAAAGCAACCGAGCCGCTTCAATTTCGGTAGCCATATCCGCTAATTTAAATTGTATAGCTTGGTGTTGCGAAATCAATTTATTAAATGCTTTTCGCTCTTTAGAATAAGCCAAAGCCAATTCATATGCCCCGGAAGCTATTCCTAAAGCCTGGCTGGCAATCCCTATTCTACCGCCTTCTAAGGTTTTCATAGCAAATTTAAAGCCAAACCCTTCTTCTCCAATTCTATTCGCTTTAGGCACTTTAACATCCTGAAAAAGTAAAGAATGGGTATCCGAAGCACGAATTCCCATTTTATTTTCTTTAGCTCCCACAATAAACCCATCCATTCCTCGTTCAACAATTAAGCAATTTATACCATGGTGACCCGCCTGAACATTGGTTTGAGCCATTACTAAATAAACAGAAGCACTGCTTCCATTCGTAATCCAGTTTTTAGTCCCATTTAAAAGATAATGATCTCCACAATCAATAGCTGTTGTTCTTTGCGAAGTCGCATCAGAACCTGCTTCGGGCTCCGACAAACAAAATGCTCCAATTTTTTCTCCTTTTGCAAGAGGCACTAAATATTTTTGTTTTTGTTCTTCATTTCCAAATTTTTCTAACCCCCAGCAAACTAAAGAATTATTTACCGACATAACCACCGAAGTAGAAGCATCAACCTTAGATATTTCTTCCATAGCCAATACATAGGAAATAGCATCCATCCCACTTCCACCATATTTTGGATCAACCATCATGCCTAAAAAACCTAACTCCGCCAATTGCTTCATTTCCTCTGTTGGAAATTGTTGCTTTTCATCTCGTTCTATTACTCCAGGTTTTAAAACTGTTTGAGCAAAATTCCTTGCAGCATCTCTAACAGCTAGCTGTTCTTCGGTTAATTGAAATATCATTAGAAAAATATTTTGGCAAATGTATTATATTGAAACGAGACATAAAAGTTTATTGACACTTACATTTAGTTTTAAAAACGTACAGTAAAGTTTTTCGAAATATACGGTCGAAAACCTTAGTAACTTTGATATATTTGCAAAAATCGAAGCCTATTGGAAACCTGGAAAGTAATTGGAGTAATGTCTGGCACCTCTTTAGATGGGTTAGATATAGCTTTGTGTGAATTTTCTGAAGATCCTTTAAAATGGAAACTTTTAAAAACAGAAGTCATCGAATATTTACCTTATTGGAAAACCCGAATTGAAAAAATATATGGCGAAACGGCCTACGAATTAGCCCAGCTAGACGCTGAATATGGTAGTTATATCGGAACACAGGTCAGTCAGTTTTGCGAACGTAACAATATTGATATAAAAACAATTTCTTTGGTTGCCTCGCATGGGCATACTATATTTCATCAGCCTAAATTGGGCTTTACCTATCAAATAGGCAAGGGAGCCTATATTGCAGCAAAATCAAGACTAACCACCGTTTCTGATTTTAGGTCGTTAGATATTGCCAAAGGCGGCCAAGGAGCTCCGTTAGTACCTATTGGCGATGCTCTTTTGTTTTCTGAATATGATGCCTGCCTTAACTTGGGAGGATTTGCCAATATTTCTTTTAAGGATAGGGCTCAAAAAAGAGTTGCTTTTGATATTTGTCCGGTAAATTTTGTTCTAAATTTTTATGCTAATAAATTAGGCTTGGAATACGATAAAAATGGTGAAAATGCCAAAGCCGGAAAGATTGATGAACCCACTTTAAATTATTTAAATAATTTATCTTTTTATTCAATACATTACCCCAAATCTTTGGGCCGAGAGTGGGTTGAAGAAAACATTTTAGTGCATTTAGATGAACTTGAATCCATCCCGGATATATTAAGCACTTTCACAGAACATGTTGTTTGCCAAATTAAACAAATTGTGAAACAATATGAATTAAAAAGCCTTTTTATTACAGGTGGTGGAGCATATAATAAATATTTAATTGAAAAATTAAAACAAGAAACCACCGCCGACATTATTCTTCCGGAAGATCAGATTATTAAATTTAAAGAAGCCTTAATTTTTGCTTTTTTAGGTTTTTTAAGATTTAAAAATAAAACAAACACACTTTCTTCTGTAACCGGTGCTTATCAAGACTCTATAAGCGGATCAATTTATTTACCATAATATTATTTTGAAATGGAAAGTACCCAAACCCTAATAAAAAAATTTGAAGAAAAACCCTGCGAAATTATTTTTGAATGGAAAGATAATGCTACCGGAGCCGAAGGGTGGTTAGTGATAAACTCATTGCGCGGAGGTGCCGCCGGCGGTGGTACCCGTATGAGAAAAGGGTTAGATAAATTAGAGGTTGTTTCTTTAGCAAAAACCATGGAAGTGAAATTTGCCGTATCAGGCCCTGCCATTGGTGGAGCTAAATCAGGAATTAATTTTGATCCCTTTGACCCAAGAAAAGGAGAGGTTTTAGACCGCTGGTATAAGGCATTAATGCCCATTTTAAAAACATATTATGGAACCGGGGGCGACTTAAATATTGATGAAATTCATGAAGTAATTCCAATTACAGAAAATTATGGTTTATGGCACCCACAAGAAGGAATTGTAAACGGTCATTTTGGGAAAAAAGAGAGCGATAAAATAAAACGAATTGGGCAATTGCGTTTTGGGGTATCTAAAATTATTGAAGACACCGAATATTCACCCGATGTTAAAATGAGATATAGAGTGGCAGATATGATTACCGGATATGGCGTTGCGGAATCGGTAGGGCATTTTTTACATCTAAAAAATGATAACCTTGCAGGCAAAAAAGTTATTATTCAGGGATGGGGAAATGTTGGTTCTGCGGCCGCATATTATTTGAGTAAACAAGGCGCTAAAATTGTCGGTATTATTGATAGAACGGGAGGAGTCATAAATCAAGAAGGATTTTCCTTTGCCGAAATAGAAAAACTTTTCATTTCAAAAAAGGGGAATGAACTAGTTTCCGAAAAAATGATTCCTTTTGATGAAATCAACCATAAAATATGGACTTTAGGAGCGGAAATATTTCTTCCCTGTGCCGCATCTCGCTTAGTTACTACAGAAAATCTTGAAAAAATGATTCAACATGGTTTACAAATTATTTCTTGTGGAGCAAATGTGCCTTTTGCAGATAAAGAAATATTTTATGGACCTGTTGCTCAATACGCCGATCAGAAAATAAGTGTTATTCCTGATTTTGCTGCAAACTGCGGTATGGCAAGAGTTTTTGCTTATCTTATGAGTGAAAACAATGTAGAAATTTCGGATGCAGCTATTTTTAAAGACACATCAAAAACCATCCTTCAGTTTTTAGAGAAAGTGCATGCCATAAATCCATCCAAAACAAAAATTACGGATAGCGCTTATCAAATTGCTTTAAAAAACTTACTGTAATTATTCTACTACAACAAATTTTTCTAAAACATTTGTTGTAGAGTTAAATAACTTAATAAAATAAGTTCCGGGGGTTAAGTTTTTATTCTCATACGTGAGTGTATATTTTCCCGGATTTAACATTCGATCATTTAAAATAACATCCACTTTTTTGCCGGTAATATCAAAAACGGTTATTGAATAACGATCTTGCTCAGAAACATTCATTTCAATATTTCCTGCTTTTTGCATCGGACTTGGGTATATTTTAAGACCTATTCTGTCTTTTTGCGATAAATTAATTCCGGTATTATCTTGTACTTTAAAAGACCAAGTATTACTCCAACTAGATGAAGCACCGGATGTAACGGCTCGAACACGCCAGTAATATGTTTTTTGGTATATTACATTGGTTAAATCGTATCTGGTATCAACATCAGTATTGGAATATCCCAAATAAGCATTTGAACCGGAAATATACGCAGGAGAATCAAACGTTGGAACAGTATCAATTTCAAACTCATATTGATCTACGTCGCACGGCTTTCCAATCAATGGTAATAGCGTTTCCATTAACCACAGATTGATTTAAAGGAAAAACCTGAATGGGCACGGGGTTAAAGGTTCCTGTAATGTTTATATCATCTAAATAAAGGTTATTTCCTTCACCCGAAACAAACTCAAATTTAAAAAGCGTTCTTTCTGTAAGGTAAGAAGAACTTAATGAAAAATTAAGCTCTTTCCATTGATTAATAGCGGTAGGCGTAAAACTAGCCGTTTGAGCAATGTTTGTATACTGCAATAAGGAAGCTCCTTTCATAGATCGGATAGTCCAAGTTTGACCACAGTCATTGGAAACAGAAATTCTTAAAAAATCATTGGTAGTGGTCGATTTTTTAACAAAAGCGATTTTATATGTAATAAGTGCTGATGTTAAATTACTTAAATCATATAGAGGACTTATTAACTCATCCGTTTTTCCCGATCCGCTATTAAAATTATTCATTTTCATGCATTTATTACCAGAATAAGCTGCATTTGACACTTGGCTCCAAGTATATGCATCATTATTTACATTATAAACATCCCATTCAACATTTGGATATGAGCCACCCTCAAAACTCTCCAAAAAAGGCGTATAATGCCCCCCTACAGAAGGCAAAATACGAACTACATTATTCTTTAAAATTGATTTTGTACCATTTGCATTTTGAGCAGTTAATGAAACACTTCCGAAGCCTTCCGTAGTAAACAATATTTTAGGATCTTGCGTATTTGAAGCAACTGGGTTACCATTGCTAAAAGACCAATCCCATGCTGTTGCGCCATGATAAGAGGCATCATAAAACTGAAGGGAATCCCCTTTACAAACCGAACGAGAATTGGCATTAAAGTTAGCGGCACAAAGGGTATTCACTCCATTGGTTCCAGTATTGGCTAAATTAGATGATTGCCAAAGACTACTTCGTTGTGCAATTGATTGATTTAAAGCAGCACGCATTCGGTTTTTTTGACCTGTAGTATACATGTTTGAACAATATGCATAATCCATAAAATTTTGAACATTATCAATTGCTGAGCCACAAGTGGCACCATTTAAATTACAAGTAGTCCATCCAATAGTATTGGGAGTATCCATAATACCATCATCATCCGAACAATTCGATGCAAGTCCTGGAGTATTGCTATTTCCCCATGTATGAGGCAAATCTAAACAATGACCAACTTCATGTGTAAGTGAATGACTTCTTACCAAAGAACTAGTTCCAATAGACCCTATATAGGTTGATAACATTAATATTCCATCTTCATTAGGCATAAATTGAGCTGAGGAAGGACGGTAAGCATACCCGGCAGCTCCACTCAATCCAATGGTTTTCACAACCCAAATATTTAAATATTTTTCTCGAGGCCAACCATTTAATTTAGAATGATCATCTGCATTATTGGTTAAGTCAGACTCAATGCGGTCTATCCCATTTGTACAATTTCCTGAAGGATCCTTTTGTGCCAATTGAAATTGAATTTCGCAATCGGCTGCAATGCCTTGAAAAGCAGGAATAATATCTGCGGCATCTGCATTTAATTTTTGAAAATCTTCATTCAATAAGCGAACAGCATCATGAATTTGAGCATCTGAAATATTTTCTGTTCCATTTTCATGTATAATATGAAACACTAACGGAATGGTATATATGGTTGCATTGGTTGATTTTTGAAGGGCAAATTGGTTTGCAAATCTGACACTTTCTTTCTCCAATTTAGCCACAGAATCAGCCAAATCAGGATGAGCTTGCAAGAATTTTTGCGTAGCCTCTGTATGACCACAATTAAACTGAGCTTGTATATTATATACATATCCAGTTATAAGTAACCCCAAAATTATTTTTTTCATTCGGTAAGTATAAGTACAGCTTTTATTAATCTTTGAAATTCCGCTATGTGGAAATCTCAACAAAAAGGAAAGGATCGAAATCGAATTTTAAATCTATTAAATTATACATAAATTTACATTAATATTTTATATTTTAATATTTATCATGAGTTTTTTAACATTAGAAGAAGCTAAAATTAAAACCGGAAAGAGTGAAAGTACGCTCCGTAGATTTATCAAAAAAATAGCCCAAACGAAAAAAAATTCGCCGTACCTAAAAATTAAAAAATTAAAAAATGGAGGGTACCAATACTTTATTCATATTGATATTTTAAAGAAAAAATACCCAATCTTAGAAGAGGCCCCCAAGAAAAAATCAGTCGTTGAAAAGAAGGCTGCTGAATCTGGAAATGGGGAGATAGATATTTTAAAACAGTACATTCAAAGTATTGAACAACAGTTATTTGCAAAAGACCATCAAATTTCAGAAAAGGATAAACAAATTTTTGAACTGTTAGAGCGGGATAAAGAAAGTAATTTATTACTCGAAAAAATTAATCAAGCGCTTATTCAATATAAAATACCGGAATATATTGAAACTCAATTGGTTTCTTACACCCCTTCGCAATCTGAAACCCAATGGGTAGAAGAAAAAAAGGCTGCTCAGCCATCCAAAACAGGGAAGGCTTCATTTACAGATTGGTTAAATGATTTAGATGTTTGATTTACCCTTTGAAAAATTTATTTCCAGGTTAAAAATTAACATTTTAAGAGGTTTACCCGGAGAAGAAGCTCAGAGAAAAATGAGTCCTGTTGAACGTGCCAACTTTTCAAACTATGAAAAATTTAGGGTAAATTCCAAAAAAAGCGCTGTTACGGTCATTCTATATCCTAAAAACAATCAAGTATACGTAGTTTTAATAAAAAGAGCTTCTTATGATGGGGTTCACAGCGACCAAATTAGCTTTCCGGGGGGGAAACAGGACCAGGGGGATATTACTTTGTTAGATACCGCCATAAGAGAAACCAAAGAAGAAATTGGTATTGATATTCAAGATATTAACTTAATTGGAAAATTATCTGACTTATACATTCCCCCCAGTAATTTTTGGGTCGAGGCTTATTTATGTTTTGCCGATAAGGAATTAAAATTTATTCCAAATTACAGAGAAGTAAAAGATATTTTAGAGATTCCTTTACAAGAATTTAATATGGAGGCTAATATTCAGCAAATGAGAATTAAAAATTCGGAAGGATTGACCTATAAATATCCCTGTTATAATATTCGCCAAAACATCATTTGGGGGGCTACCGCCATGATACTAAGCGAGGTAAGTGAATTAACTAAATAAAACCGTTTATTCTACCGTAACCGATTTAGCCAAATTCCTTGGTTGATCAACATTACAACCACGCATAACCGCAATATGGTATGATAAAAGCTGTAATGGAACAGAACAAATCAACGGCATAAAAATCTCATCAGCTTCGGGCACTTCAATGACATAATCTGCCATATCTTTTACCATCGTATCTCCTTCTGTAACCACTGCAATCACAACCCCTTTGCGAGCTTTTACCTCTTGTATATTACTAACCACTTTTTCATACGAAGAAGCTTTTGGAGCAATTACTACCACAGGCATTTCTTCATCAATTAAAGCAATAGGTCCGTGCTTCATTTCAGCAGCCGGATACCCTTCTGCGTGAATGTATGAAATCTCTTTTAATTTTAAAGCCCCTTCTAATGCTACCGGGAAGTTATAACCTCTTCCTAAGTATAAAAAGTTTTTAGCTTTATGGAAAACATCTGCTAAATATTTTATTTGAGAATCTAATTTTAGTGTTTTTTCAATTTTTTCAGTGATTTGTTCTAACTCAAATATTAATTGGTTACAACGTTGTGCAGATAGCGTTCCTTTTCTTTGTCCAATGCTTATAGCCATTAACGTTAATACCGTTACCTGCGCAGTAAAAGCTTTAGTAGAAGCAACTCCAATCTCTGGTCCGGCATGGGTATATGACCCGGCATGGGTTGCACGTGCAATAGAAGATCCAATAACGTTGCAAACACCAATAATAGTGGCTCCTTTTTCTTTTGCTAACTCAATAGCAGCAAGGGTATCAGCAGTTTCACCTGACTGAGAAATAGCAATCACTACATCATCCTCATAAATAATAGGGTTTCTGTATCTAAACTCCGATGCATATTCAACTTCGACAGGAATTCTAGCTAAGTCTTCAAATAAATATTCTCCCACTAAACCAGCATGCCATGAAGTACCGCAGCCCAAAATAATAATTCTTCTTGCGTTGACTAACTTTTGCTCATAATCTTTAATACCACCTAAGGCCACTATTTTATGATCCAGGCTTATTCTGCCGCGCATACTATCATGGATGGATCGGGGCTGCTCAAAAATTTCTTTCAGCATAAAGTGCTCAAACCCACCTTTCTCTAGTTGTTCTAATTGTACTTCCAATTCTTGAATATAAGGCGTTTTACCCTGATTTTTAATCGTTATGATCTTTAGGCCATTTTCTCTATCGATAATCGCAATTTCTTCATCCTCTAAATACACTACATTTCGGGTATATTCAACAATGGGTGTAGCATCAGAAGCCAAGAAAAATTCGCCCTCACCTACTCCTATAACCAATGGACTTCCCTTTTTAGCTGCAATTAATTGATTAGGTTCATTTTTTGAAAAAATAACAATGGCGTAAGCCCCAATTACTTCATTTAGCGCAATACGAACCGCTTCACTTAATTTCACATGTTCATTCTTTTGAATATCTTCAATTAAATTTAATAATACCTCGCTATCTGTATCACTCCTAAATTTATAACCTCTTGATTCTAAGGTCTTTCTTAGCGTAATATAATTTTCTATGATTCCATTGTGAATCATAATTAAAGCATTGGAATCAGAAAAATGCGGGTGCGCATTCACGTCATTAGGTAAACCATGAGTGGCCCAACGGGTATGGCCCATTCCAATGGTTCCGGTTAAATGTTTTTCACGGGTTATTTCTTCCAGATCTGCTACTTTCCCCTTACATTTATACAACTCAATATCCTTATTTAAAAGGGCAATCCCTGCACTGTCATAACCTCTATATTCAAGCCTTTTTAAGCCTTTGATTAAAATAGGATAAACTTCTCTATGACCTATATATCCAACAATACCACACATTTTTTATAAATTTAAATAGTATAATTTTAATTTTATTTTCTCTTTTCCAAACAAAACAGTTCTATTTGCATCATTTACGCCCAATTTATCTGGGACGATGTATATAGATGAAACCCTCGCTGGGTCCTTTTTCAATGCTGAAATTTCGTTTTGCATATACCTTGTTACATTAAAAGTATAGGTTCCATTCACAATATCTAAAGTTCCTTCAAAATGACTACTTCCTTCAAACACATCCTCAATTGGATTATATATTCCGGTTTCTTTTTCTACTAAAAGCAACTGTGAATGAGGAAAAAGATCACTAATATGATAATCTACCGGAATAACTAATTCAGCCTTTGTAAATGCCGTATTCTCTTGTGCTAAGGAACTTAAATAAGGAAAAGTTAATTTTCCATTTAAACCCTGCATCGATTGAATATACATATTTGGAGCATCTGAACTAGATTGTAAAGCATCCATGGCAGGCGTATTATCATACGAATGATAAAATGTATTAAAAAACACGGTACTGTCCGAGATGGTAAAAGCTATTGATTTAGCCTCATGCGTTAGGGATTTATAGAAAATTTTCACATTGGAAGAATTTCCTAAAAGATCGAAAAAATGAACTGCACCTTGATTGGCGTACTGGTTCTTAGTCGTATCTACAGAAATTTGAAGGCCCTTAACAAAAGATAAAAAATCGCTTTGTTTAATTTGTTGAAGAACATCATATCCATAATAATTATATAAAGGAATTCGAATAGTGGCAGGTTGTTTTATTCCCTCTATATAAGCGCTATCCTTATTTATAACGGAATAACTTGCACTGCCTATGACTGTATTAGAAACAAACACCTTTTTATTAGAATAGGCCGGATCTGTTTTACTCAAAACTTCAAAAATTTCTCGAATCTGAAAATTTGCTTGTCCTTGATTTCCGTAATACCCCTTGTATTCTAAATTTAATACAACAGAGTCAATGGTTACTCCAGTAAAATCTTCATTGGGGTCATACACATTGGGCGTAATTTGAAAATTCAATTTACTGCTGGAATACCCCATCAACGGATCATAATAATATCCCGCCATGTGATAGGGCTTAAATGCAAATAAAGTGTAAGAATAAGCGTTTTGCGACCCGTATAACTTTACTGGATCTTGCTTAACAGTACTACACCAAATGGTATTGGTATCTGAAACGTAGGTATTAATTTTATCTTTATCTACTAAAATAGTAGATCCCAAATCTGTCTTTTTTGAACAAGAAGAGAGGCTAAATATAAAAAGTAGAAAGGCCACGTATACACGTAGCCAACTATTAATTAAACAAGTTATATTTTTAGAAAGCATTTTATATCGACACAGAATCCAATTCTAACACCTCATCATAAAAAGACCCGATAATATCTAAATTTGTATCCTGAATAGCTTCAGTAGTTTTATTATTTTTTTCTACTAATTTTTTAACTTTTGCGTCTGTAATATTATTTAATAAAACAGCATCAGAATGCTTAGATCCTAAGGCAATAAACTCTTCCCACACAGGAGAAGTGTAATTAGCAAGTATTTTCTTCGTTTCTTCGTCAGTAACTGCTTTTTGAAAAAATTGTTCGTTTATTTTACCAGTAAACTGATCATTATACACACTGTAAACCACCTTACTATTCATAAAAACCGGATCATCATTGTACATGGTTTTAATATACATAGGTATTAAAGAGGTAAACCATCCATGGCAATGGATAATATCTGGTGTCCAGCCTAATTTTTTTATAGTCTCTAGCACTGCTTTACTAAAGAATATCATTCTTTCATCGTTATCTGGGAAAAAAACTTGGGTTTCTTCTTCATGAAACAATGATTTTCTTTTAAAATACTCTTCGTTATCTATAAAATAAACTTGCATTTTAGCTTGTGGCAAAGACGCAACTTTAATCTGAACCGGGTGATCGGTTTCATCAATCACAACATTCATTCCTGAAAGTCGGATAACTTCATGTAATTGAAATCTTCGCTCATTTACATATCCATAACGAGGCATAAAAAGCCGAGCTTCATTACCACTATCCTGAATATATGAAGGAAGGTTGCGTACAATGGCTGATACTTCATTCTCAGGAGTGTAAGGAACGATTTCCTGAGAAATAAAAAGAACTTTGGTTTTTTCCATATTTATGTTAGAAATTGAAATTTGGAATCTTTCCACAAAGATACAAAAAAATAAGGTATTATTCAACTTTAATTAGATACCTAGATACCAACAAAAGCTGTTAACAATTGTATCTGATAGACAATCAGATATTTGAGACCAAAATATTGGATTATTTTTTAAAAAGAAAAAAAATAACATTAATTAACATTTTAAAAACAAATACAAAGTGGTTAAAATAGAGGAAAAACCATTAACATTGTATATTACTATAACATTCCATAATTATCATGAAACAATTTTTCAAAACCTTTTTTGCTTGCTTAGTTGCCATTGGCGTTTTCTCTTTTTTATGCATACTTGTTCTTATTATTATAGGAAGCGTTAGCAACAAAGGCCTATCTATTAAAGATAAATCTATATTATACTTAAAGTTAGATGTCCCTATTGTGGACAGAGGTGTCGATAATACATTTGCTAATTTTGATTTTATAAACATGTCTGCCAATGATCAAATTGGATTAAATGATCTTTTAAAAAATATTGAAAAGGCAAAAAATGATGAAAAAATAAAAGGTATTTTTATTGAAGCGGGTATGATTCAAGCAGGTATGGCTACTATTGAAGAAATAAGAAACTCCCTCATTGATTTTAAAACTTCCGGAAAATTCATTTTAAGTTACAGCGAAATTTATACTCAAAAAGACTACTATTTATGCAGTGTTTCTGACAAAATATATATGTTTCCAGAAGGCATATTGGAGTTCCGAGGCTTAAATAAATCCGTCATGTTTTTAAAAGGATTGCTTGAAAAAGTAGGCATAGAAGCTCAGGTAATTCGGCACGGGAAGTTTAAAAGTGCAGTTGAGCCTTTTATTTTAGATAAAATGAGTGAGGCAAACAAAGAGCAAAGTATGAATTATGTGAGCGATTTGTGGAACCATATGCTAAAAGGTATTTCCGCTTCACGTAAAATATCGGTGGAAGATCTCAATCTAATAGCCGAAAACTTAAAAGTTAGAAATGCAGAAGACGCTGTTGAACAAAAAATGGTGGATCAATTAAAATACAAAGATGAAATTATTGCAGAACTTAAAAAACTAAGTAAAATTGAAGATAAAGAAGACCTGCGATTAGTTAAATTGAGCCAATATAAATCGATTGAAGATCTAAAAGAGAAGAAAAAACTTTTAAACGATAAAATTGCCGTTATATATACCCAAGGAGATATTGTTTCAGGAAAAGGAAAAGCAGACAATATTGGATCGGAAAGTATTTCCAAAGAAATAAGAAAAGCCCGAGAAGATGACAAAGTAAAAGCAGTTGTTTTGCGCGTTAACTCACCTGGTGGAAGTGCCCTAGCATCAGACGTTATTTGGCGAGAAGTTTTATTAACCAAACAAGTAAAACCAGTAGTTGTTTCTATGGGAGATGTTGCTGCCAGCGGTGGATATTATATTTCTTGTGCTGCCAACGAAGTTTTTGCAAGCGAAAATACCATTACAGGGTCTATTGGTGTTTTTGGCGTAATTCCAAACATGCAAGGCTTTTTCCAAGATAAGTTAGGCATTCAGTTTGATGGGATTAAAACTAATCAATACGCTGATTTAGGCTCTTTATACAGACCCTTGAATGAAAATGAAAGAGGAATTATTCAGCAAGGGGTTGAAGAAATATATGACGAATTTATTCAGCGCGTGGCCGATGGCAGAAAAATAACAAAAGCCAATGTTGATAGTTTAGGACAAGGAAGAGTATGGAGTGGAACCGACGCTAAAGATTTAAAACTGATTGATCAATATGGTGGCCTCAACAAAGCTATTGCTCGTGCAGCTGAATTAGCTAAAATGGAAGCATATCAAATAGAAGAACTCCCTTTGAAAAAAAGTACCTTCGAGGCAATTATGGATGAATTAAGTGGCGAAGGCAAAGAAGACGCGATTTTAGAAAAAAAATTAGGCCCTGCCTACGAATATTTTAAAATCATTGAAAATATTTCTAAAATGGAAAAAATGCAAACTCGTTTGCCTTATTATTTCAAAATTGATTAAAACTTGAAATTAATAGTTACTGAAAGGTTAAAAAAGGCAACCATATATATTTTTCCCGTTTTAATATCAAAGCATACTATCATGAAAAATATTTACTCTATTTGTTTTATTTTTTTACTTTCCAGCTTTACTGCATATTCGCAGCAATGTACCAGTTGTCACAATACAGATTTTGAACAAAATAATTTTGATTGCTGGACGGGTGAATATGGTATAACTGATGTTCAATCTACTTGGGATTGGGGCTGCTTTTGTTTCCGTTATACCAAAACACTTACCTCTGTAACAAGTGGATTTATTGCTCCTAGACATACACTTGTGCAAAACGGTACAGATCCGTTGGTACCCGCTTTAAGTATGAACAACCCTTTTGAAGGAACTACGTCTTTGCGGCTTGGAGATGAATTAGTGAGTGGGCAAGGATTTGGTTGGTCCGAAAGCGTTGAGCATAGCATTACAGTAACTCCCGCTACCGAATTTTTCACATACATCTATGCAGTTGTTTTACAAGATGGGGGTCATTCACAAGACGAACAGCCTTATTTTAATATAAAAATGTGGGATGGCTACAATAATGAAATTAGCTGTGCCACCTATGAGGTTTCAGCATCTGGATCTATTCCTGGCTTCCAAAATGGCCCTAATGCCATTAAGTGGAAAGATTGGGCACGCGTTATTGTACAATTAACCCCATATATGGGTCAAACCATCCGTGTTCAATTTTCAGTTGGGGATTGTACACAAGGCGGTCATTTTGGATATGCATACTTAGATGCAAACTGCGAAAGACCTACCTTGATAAAATCAGTGGAATGTGCCGGATCTCAACTAGAAGCACCGGCTGGAGCTCAAAGCTACATCTGGACTTGCTTAGATGATGGAATTAGCATAGGCACTACAACCAGCAATACCCAAATTATTCCGTATACCGGAAACTGGGAAGTAGAATTAGTAATGGAAAATGGTTGTAACATTAAATTAAGTGATTACGTGTTCGCTAGCGGCCTAGAGCTTGCACTTAATCCTACCACATCAACCGATATTGATTGTTTTGGTGAGTTAGAAGGATCCATTACCGTTAACCCAATCAATGGCGCTCCCCCGTATCAATATAGTATTGATGGAGGACTAAATTATGTAAGTACAAATGTTTTCAATAATTTACCTGGTGGAACCCATCATGTTTATGTAAAAGACGCAGCCGGCTGTATTGTAAACGAGGATGTAATTTTAGCAGAACCTCTTGCTCCATTAATTGGTAATTTGGTGAATAATAATGTTACCTGTAATGGTATTTGCAACGGAAACTCAACCGTTACCGCAGCAGGGGGAACCTCCGCTAACGGAAACTATACCTATTTATGGTCAAACGGTTTAACTACTCAATTAAATAATAATTTATGTGCCGGAACCTATTCGGTAACCATTACCGACGATAATCAGTGTACTCACATAGAAAATATTGTTATTACCCAACCTACTCCCTTAACGTTAACCGTTTCTAATGATATTACTATATGCCCAAATACAATTACAACCCTTACTGCTACTGCGTCTGGCGGAAGCCCTGCCTATCAATATTATTGGGATAATATTTTATCCGCAAGTACCCACGATGTTAGCCCTGTTATAAATACAAATTATATCGCTTATGCTATTGATGCAAATGGATGTAGAACTCCCAATTCAAATGTTCAGGTTTCTATTTTTGACCCTCTTACGGTAACCACTTCTGCAGATGATTATATTTGCCCGGGTGATTATACTTTAGTGGGTGCTTTAGCTAGTGGAGGAAATGGAACATATTCCTATGCATGGGATAATATAGTAGGCAATAACCCTCAAAATGTGGTATCGCCCATCTTAAATACCACATATACGGTTACCGCTACCGATGGTTGTAACCAAACCGCCATAGGCAGTATTAATATAAATATATTTCCGATGCCAAATTTTGATTTAACTCCTAATAAATATAATGGATGCGTTAAACTTGACATAGAATTTGAAAATAAAATTCCATTAAGTTCATTGAGTTCAGCCAAAATTAGTTTTGGGGATGGATCTAGCTTTACGGGAATATCAGACACTTACCAGCATACCTATAAATACCCGGGATTATACAGCGTACATTATAGTATTGTTACCAGTGATGGCTGTCTGAAAGACATCCATTATTTAGATTTAATTGAGGCATACCCTATTCCTACTGCTGGATTTACTCCTAGACCTAGTTCAACAGATATGTTTGACCCCACATTCTTATTCATTGATGAATCGCAAGAGGCTATTTTATACCAATGGAAATATAGCGATGGGGGAACGGATCATATTGCATCGCCCGAACATACGTTTGCAACCCACGGATTATATACCATTCAACAAATTGTTGAAAACAACTATGGATGTTTAGATTCAATGACAAAAGAAGTAGAAGTAAAACCTATTTTTAGTTTTTTCGTTCCTAATAGCTTTACTCCTTCTAGCAGTGAGGGTGTCAATGATGTTTTTAAACCCGTTTATTATGGGGTGGATGAATCAACCATTATATTTACAATATACACTCGATGGGGAGATATTATTTATGAAGCCAACAATTTTAATGGTTGGGATGGAAAAATGCAGGGAGTTCTTGTACAAATGGGTGTTTATACCTATAGAGCTGAATTTAAAGATATCGTCAACCACGAATTGCATCAATATATAGGGCCTGTTAATTTATTAAGATAAATTCTTAGAAGCTCATATCAGAATACCAATTATTGATATGAGCTCTTTCATAAAATAATTACCTTTGCATACTTTCTGTATGATTTTATCATACATCATAAATTAGGAAGTAAAAGGTATTATGGAAGAACAAAAAAGCAATAATTTCATTGAAGAAATTATATCTGAAGATTTAAAATCAGGAAAGCATAAAAGTATTACCACCCGATTTCCGCCGGAGCCCAATGGATATTTACACATGGGGCATGCTACCGCCATTTGTTTAAACTTTGGCTTAGCGAAAAAATTTGGTGGCAAAACAAACCTGCGATTTGATGATACAAATCCAACCAAAGAAAGCCAAGAATATGTAGACAACATTAAAAAAGATGTTGCCTGGATGGGTTTTAAGTGGGATAAGGAGTTATATGCCTCTGATTATTTTGATCAGTTATACGATTGGGCCGTTCAGTTAATAAAAGACGGAAAAGCATACATTGACGACTCAACCGCTGATGAAATTGCAGCTATGAAAGGCACTCCAACCGAACCCGGAAAAGCAAGCCCATATAGAGATAGAAGTGTAGAAGAAAATTTGCGCCTTTTTGAAGGAATGAAAAACGGTGAATTTGAAGAAGGTTCACATGTTTTAAGAGCAAAAATTGATATGGCATCGCCCAATATGCAATTGCGCGACCCTTTAATGTATCGAATAAAATTTGCCCATCATCACCGAACAGGCGATAAATGGTGCATTTACCCTATGTATGACTGGGCTCACGGACAAAGTGATTCTATCGAAAAAATAACCCATTCTATTTGTACTTTAGAGTTTGAAGTGCATAAACCCCTTTATAACTGGTTTATTCAACAATTAAACATTTTCCCATCTCAACAATACGAATTTGCCCGGCGGAATTTAACCTATACCGTAATGAGCAAACGCAAGCTTTTACAATTGGTAGAAGAAAAATTGGTCGATGGATGGGACGACCCCCGTATGCCAACTATTTCGGGCTTTAGAAGAAGAGGGTATACTCCTGATGCCATACGTGACTTTTGTGAGCGTATTGGCATTGGTAAGCGCGAAAATGCGGTAGATTTAGCTCAGTTGGAATTTAGTGTCCGCGAACATTTAAATAAAATTGCACAACGAGTGATGGTTGTTTTACGTCCTTTAAAAGTAGTAATTACCAATTACCCCAATGACAATACCGAATATTTAACCGCCATTAATAACCCGGAAGACGAAACCATGGGCACGCGGGAAGTCCCTTTTGGAAAAGAAATTTACATAGAAGAAAGTGATTTTATGGAAAACCCTCCCAAAGGCTATTTTAGACTATCTCCGGGCGGAATGGTTCGCTTGCGGTATGCCTATTATATTAAATGTGAGGAAGTTATTAAAGACGCTAACAACAACATTATTGAATTGCGTTGTACGTATAACCCGGATCGATCTTTCAGTGAAACGCCGGAAGCAAAAAAGGTAAAAGGGATTGTACATTGGGTAGCGGCAAAAGAAGCGATAAATATTGAAGCCCATTTGTATGATCGATTGTTTAATGTAGAAGATCCAAGTGCGGAGGAAGCGCATTCGACAGGATCGGGAGCCGAAAAAACCTTTAAGGATTTTATCAACCCAAATTCATTAGAAATATTAAGTAATTGCAAGGCAGAACCCATCTTAAAAGATGCTAAAGAGGGAAATAAATATCAGTTTGAACGTTTGGGATATTTTTGTGTGGATAAAAACTCGCATGCGGGCAGCCTTGTATTAAACAGAACAGTTACTTTAAAGGATACCTGGGCCAAGATGGTACAAAAAAATGGGTAAAATCATTTTTGAAAATATTGAATTCTTTGCCTATCATGGGGTGTTTAAAGAGGAGCAAAAAACGGGCACTTATTTTTTGATCGATTTAATGATAGAAACCTCGTTTGAAAAGGCTTATGTGAGTGATTCCATTGCGGATACAATCAATTATCAAGCTATTTATGGGGTATTGGCTGAAGAGATGAAAATATCTTCTCAATTAATTGAACATGTGATGAAACGCATAGCAGATCGGTTATTAAAAGCATTTCCAATTACCTATTTAGAAATTAAGATCACGAAAAAAAATCCGCCGGTGAAGGGCTTGGATAAAGTAAGTGTTTCGGAAGTTTTTAGAGGACAATAGGTGATTAAAGGGATTCTAACCCCGAAGGAGTCCTATGGACTTGACCCCCCACGCACATTTTTGCGGTGAATGGTTATAGAAAATACTTGAAGGTCGATCCCTAATAGGAAGTTATTTTAAAAAGAAAAGCCCCATTTGCGAAAACAAATAGGGCTTCAAATTATTATAAAATTATAATCTTATTGTAAATTCAAGTGTTTTTTTACTAATAGGATGATATCATCTGACTCAGGGGCGTGTATTAAAATACCGGAAGATGAATCAAAAACGTGTGAATATCCGTTTGCAGCAGCTACATCTTTAACTGCTTGACGAGCTTTTGCTAAAATAGGTTCTAACAGTTTTTGTTCTGTGCTTTGTAATTCATCTTGTGCAGAAGCTTGAAAACTTTTAATTCTTTCTTCTAAATCTGTAATTTCTTTTGCTTTAGTTTGTTTCAATAGCTCAGACATGGTCGATTGTTGCGCATTATACTCATCCACTTTTGTTTGATATTCAGAAGACATTGTTTTTAATTGTGCCTCTAAAACTTTTGCATCAGCTTGCAATTTAGTTTCTGCTTCTTTTCTTTCTGGCATTAATAAAAGTAACTCGCTTGAGTTAATGTATCCTATTTTTTTTACTTGAGAGAATACAAACGAACTAAACAACAAAGGTATAGCGAGACTAAGAATTAATTTTTTCATAAATATTTTTTTGCAAAGTTATTGTATTATTAATAAAACCCAAACTTTGAACGATAAAATTATAGATTTTTAGACCAACCTGTAATTATATAAACCAAAAATTGAATGTGACTTTTTGCTATTTAGAATATCCTAATTTCTTTAGGATTTCATCGCTTTTATCATATTTTACATCAGCAAAAAGGATGTTTGATTGGGTAGCTTTATCAAAAATAATGGCTAAAGCTTCTAATTTTGCAACTTCTTTAATGGCTTTGTAAATTTCTTCCTGAATAGGTTGAACAATTTCCTGACGTTTTTTAAAGAGCTCACCATCTACGCCAAAGTATGATTTTTGCAATTCTTTTGCTTCTTTCTCTTTTTGAATAATTTCATCTTCTTTTTTTCGTTTCATATCTTCGGTCATTAAGACTTGTTCTGCCTGATATGATTTATAAAGTTGATCTATTTCTGTATACCTTGCTTCTACTTGATTTTGCCATTTTACTGACAAATCGTCCAGTGTTTTTTGTGCTTCTTGATATTTAGGAATGTTTTTTAGAATGTAGTCTGAGTCAACATAAGCAAATTTCTGAGCCTGAGCAAAATGGCCTGTCAAAATTAAAAGGGAACATACAATAATCTTTTTCATAGGATGTGTTTTTGCAAACGTGTCAAAAATAATGCCAAAAGTATAAATTGTTTTCAAACAATTTTAAAACCTTTATAAATTTAGCCATTCACTTGATATAAAACGCTAAAATTATAAAATATTATGTTTCAGATAAATTTATTATCTCATTGCTTTCAACATACTCAATAATAGCTTCTTTCATTAAAATTTGTTGATCATCACTTTTTAAAAAGGGGAGTTTTTCGTTGCGTTTCCAATGGGGCCATCCATCTTTATCTTTCCCCTCAAATTCGTAATATCCGTAAGGCTCTAATAAAGTACAAACGGCAATATGTAAAACATCCAGTTTTTGATCTTTGGGTAATTTTTTATGCCCCATCCCTAGCTCTTGCACACCAATAATAAAAAGGATTCCTTCTAAATCTATCGCTCCAAAATCTTTTTCAAAAAAGGTTTTTATTTGATTCCATTTTTCTTCCATCTATTAACAAATATAAGGACTTTTGATAATTTAAGACTATTCTTGAGATTTAGCACTTAAATAATTTCTATATCCTCGTAAGCCGAATAATCTTCTAGCACATCATCAGCGGGTTTACCTCTCCAAACACGGACTCTTCTTTTCACTTTATAGGCCATTAAATACATAACAGGAACTATAATCAGGGTTAAAAAAGTAGCAAAGGATAATCCGAAAATAATAGTCCAAGATAATGGCCCCCAGAAGGCTACGCTATCACCACCAAAATAAATATGCGGATTAAATTCGGTAAACATTTTAACAAAATCGATATTAAAACCTACTGCCAAAGGCAACATACCTAAAATAGTGGCAGTAGCGGTTAAAACTACCGGAGTCATCCGTATTTTACCTCCTTCCACAATGGCTTCAAAGGTTGGTTTACCGGATTTCACTAATTCATCGGTAAATTCGACTAGTAAAATTCCGTTTCGAACCACAATCCCGGCCAAAGCAACAATTCCAATACCGGTCATGAAGATAGAAATATCCATATTAAAGATGGCTAAGCCAAGGAGTACTCCCGTTATACTAAATATAATTTCACTCAAAATGAGCAACATTTTGCTGATGGAGTTAAATTGAATCATTAAAATAAGAATAATTAAACCAATGGAGATTAACATGGCTCTCCCTAGGAATGCGCCAGCTTCTGCCTGTTCTTCCTGCTCGCCGGTCATATCTATTTTAACGCCTTCTTTGGTTTTAGTAAAGCCCGCAATTTTGCTTTGAAGTTTAGCTACAACGGCGTTTGGATTATATCCTGAAAGCACATTGGAGCCCAACGTTACTACCCTTTTTTGGTTTTTGCGTTTAATTCCGCCGTAGGTTGTTGTGTAATTTACTGTTCCAAAGGCCGATAAAGGCACTTGTCGGATAACGCCTCCCATACCCATATCGCGATACGTAATGGTGGTATTATTCAATATTTCGACGTTTTTGCGTTGATTGGATTGGTACCGAAGCATGATGGGATATTCATCGTTTTCATCTTTTAGTTTAGAAATTTCTTTTCCGTAAACGGCATTTCTAATTTCCATCCCAATTTGGCCTGTAAAAATACCCTCTCTGTTAGCTCTTTCTCGATCGATACTAAAAATAACTTCGGGTTTACTAGCCACCAGGTCGGTTTTTAATTCTTCTACCCCTTCAATTTGAAGAGAATCAAGATATTTTTTTAATTCCATGGAAACTTCCATTAAATCTTCAAAACGATCGCCACTAATTTCAATGCTAATGGGCTTTCCGGTTGGCGGGCCTGCTTGTTCTTGATCAACAGTAACTTCTACTCCGGGAATATCTCGCACAACATTTCGAATACTATCCAAATACATGCTTGTAGAAATACCGTTTCGATGTCCGAACTCGACAAAAGCAACCCCTATTTTTGCCTTATTGGTGTAAGCTCCGCGATCATCCTGTGACTCGG
>CAZUXM010000003.1:95416-100783 GCA_964624635.1 uncultured Candidatus Competibacteraceae bacterium | reverse complement strand
GGTAGCAGCTATCCAAGCATATATATTCACACTGCTTACTGCACAAATGATTGGCGCAGCAGTAGAGGAGCCACATGGACATGAACACGGACATGCAGAGCATCATTAATTTGTAATTTTTTAAACACATATATATGTCTAATTTGTTAACTGTTTTGCTTGAGTCTTGGGGTCCATTGGGAGCCGGAATCGGAGCAGGGCTTGTTGCTATCGGAGCAGGTTTAGGAGTAGGTTTAATTGGTGCACGTGCCGCTGAAGGTATTGCCCGTCAACCTGAAGCTCTTAATGGTATTCGTGGTACCGCTATCATCTTGGCAGCTTTCGTTGAGGGGGTTGCTCTTTTCGGTGCGGTTATCTGTTTCCTTGCAATGAATGCTTAAGAAAAAACGAAAGCCCCTTCAGTCAACGGTTGGTTGGTAAGGGGCTTTTAAAAAAATGAGTTCATTTAAACATTTAAAATAATTACAATATGGATTTGTTAAATCCCAGTATAGGCTTAGTGTTTTGGATGATGTGTTCCTTCCTCATCCTTTTGTTAGTTCTTCGCAAATTTGCATGGAAACCTATTTTAGGTTCCATCAAAAAAAGAGAAGAGAGCATTGCCAATGCTTTAAATTCAGCTAAAGAAGCTGAGAAAAAACTTACTGCTTTAAAATCAGAAAACGAAGCTTTATTAGCTGAAGCTAAAAGAGAACGTGATGCTATCATTAAAGAAGCTCGTGAACATAAAGAAAAAATGATTAGCGAAGCTAAAGCAGCAGCACAAGAAGAAGCAGCTAGAATTACTGCATCAGCCCGTGAAAACATCAATAACGAAAAGATGAAGGCGGTTACAGAATTACGTAATCAGGTAGCAGCTTTATCTATTGAAGTAGCTGAGAAAATTTTGAAAGAAAAAATGTCTGACAACGGTAAACAAACCGAAGTGGTTGAGAACATTTTGAAAGAAGTAACATTAAATTAAAAGTTTCAGGTTTCGGGTTTCAGATTGCAAGTTAGAATCTGAAACCCGAAATCTGAAACCTGAAACATAAAATATAATATGGCAGGTTATTCAGTATTATCATCGAGGTATGCACACTCTTTGTTGTCTTTAGCTCAGGAAAAGGGAGTTACTGATGCAGTGCATGCTGATTTGGCAAACATAAAAAATGCTTGTTATGAAAGTGAAGAATTGCGTAGCTTCCTAAAAAGCCCGGTGATTAATTTACATACTAAAAAAGCAGCCATCGAAAAAGCATTTGGAGGTAAAGTATCACCACTTACATTGTTGTTTTTCGAAAAATTGGTAGATGCTCGTCGTGAAATGTACATCGCAGAAATTTCAGATGCTTTTACCGCAGCATATAAAAAATTAAAAGGGATTGTTACTGCTACTGTAACTACTGCAGCACCAATGAATGAAAAAATTCGTGCAGAAGTAACCAACATTATTAAAAACAACAAAGAATTTATCAATGCATCTTCTATTGAAATTGAAGAGAGAATTGATAAAAATATTATTGGCGGTATTATTATTAGCGTTGGTGATAAGCAGGTGGATGCCAGCTTTAGCCGCAAAATTGCTGATTATAAAATGGCTTTTAGTCAAAACTATTACGTGAAAGAATTTTAATGAAAAAACTACTAACCATATTATTTTTTGTTGCTGTTACAGCTGCGGCTTTTGGTCAAAAACCAAAAGTGGAAGTAAAAGCAGATACTATAAAAATTAATGGTGAAGCGAGTTTTATTATGGAAGATAAAAGTTTAGGTAATCAATATTTGGTAAAAGATCTTTCAGGTAATTTGATTATCTCAATGATGTACCAAAAATATTATGATAATAATAGAATTAGCAGTGCCAATAAAGATGGCAGTGTAACCTATATTGAAGTTACTTTTATGGGTACTGGTAATATTGCAGAGTTTGCTCCTATTGGCATGGGTAAAAAGTTTTTGGCCAAACAAATTTTAGAGCATGACCTCATGGTAAACGGGCAACCGAGCGAACAGGGTGAAATGAACTTTTGTAAAATGTACGGAAGAAAATTTACAGCAGAAAGAAACCGTTTGGCAAATCCTAATGTAATTATCATTAATAATAACTAAGAATATTTATACAGCTAAATTATGGCAGAAATTAAGGCAACAGAAGTAACAGCAATCTTGAGAGAACAACTTTCAGGATTTAAATCACATGCTGAATTAGAAGAAGTAGGTACCGTATTACAAATTGGTGATGGTGTAGCCCGTATCTTCGGATTAAACAATGTAGAATCAGGTGAACTTATTGAGTTCAGCAATGGCTTAAGAGCTATTGTATTGAACCTTGAAGAAGATCACGTGGGTGCAGTATTATTAGGTGAAGCCAAAGGAATTAAAGAAGGTGACACTGTACGTCGTACCCGCAAAATTGCTTCTATTAAAGTAGGTGATAGCATGTTGGGACGTGTAGTTGATACTTTAGGACAACCTATTGATGGTAAGGGTCCGTTGCAAGGTGAATTATTAGAAATGCCATTGGAGAGAAAAGCTCCGGGGGTAATTTTCCGTCAACCGGTAAATGAACCGTTACAAACAGGTATCAAAGCGATTGATGCAATGATTCCTATTGGACGTGGACAAAGAGAGTTGATTATTGGTGACCGCCAAACAGGTAAAACTGCGGTAGCAATTGACACTATCATTAACCAAAAAGAATTTTACGATAGAGGAGAGCCTGTATTTTGTATTTATGTGGCCATCGGACAAAAAGCATCAACTGTTGCCGCTATTGCGAATACATTAGAAAAATACGGTGCAATGCCTTATACTGTTATCGTATCTGCATCTGCAGCTGAGCCTGCTCCTATGCAGTTTTATGCTCCATTTGCAGGTGCTGCTATCGGTGAATTTTTCCGTGATACCGGTCGTCCTGCATTAATTATTTATGATGACTTAAGTAAACAAGCGGTAGCTTACCGTGAGGTATCACTTTTATTAAGAAGACCACCGGGACGTGAAGCTTACCCTGGTGATGTATTCTTCTTACATAGCCGTTTATTGGAAAGAGCTGCAAAAGTTATTGCTAATGATTCCATTGCTGCCCAAATGAACGATTTGCCTGATTCATTAAAAGGTAAAGTAAAAGGTGGTGGATCATTAACCGCATTACCTATTATTGAAACACAAGCGGGTGACGTATCAGCATATATTCCTACTAACGTAATTTCTATTACTGACGGACAGATATTCCTTGAGTCGAACTTATTTAACTCAGGTGTACGTCCTGCTATTAACGTGGGTATTTCGGTATCACGTGTTGGAGGTAATGCTCAGATTAAATCAATGAAAAAAGTATCGGGCACATTAAAACTTGACCAGGCTCAATACCGTGAGTTGGAAGCTTTCTCAAAATTTGGGTCTGACTTAGATGCTTCAACAAAATCAGTTTTAGATAAAGGTGCTCGTAATGTGGAGATCTTAAAACAAGGTCAGTTTGCACCTGTATCAGTTGAAAAACAAATTGCGATTATTTATGCCGGAACAAAAAATTTATTGAGAAATGTTCCTGTAAATAAGGTAAAAGAATTTGAAACTGATTTTACCAGTGTATTAGAAGCTACACATCCTGAAACTTTAGCTGCTTTACGTAAGGGGCAATATACTGATGAGATTGAAAAAGTATTGACTCAGGTAGCAACAGATGTAGCTAGTAAATATTAAAAACGAATCGCGGCAGGGATAGAAGCGATATCCTTTTGTGCAACAAAAGATAAAGCGAATAGCCCGGTTTAGCCGCCATAAAAAATAAACTTGGCCATATGCCGAATTTAAAGGAAGTAAGAAACAGAATAGTATCGGTTAATTCAACCAAACAAATTACCAGCGCCATGAAGCTGGTGAGTGCTGCGAAATTGAAAAAGGCGCAGGATGCTATTACTAAAATGCGTCCGTACTCAAATAAATTGACTGAGATTTTACAAAACTTAAGTCAATCAATGGATGCAAGTGAAGGTGTTTACACCCGCCAACGTGAAGTAAAAAACGTTTTGTTGGTAGTGGTTACATCTAACAGAGGTTTGTGTGGTGGTTTTAATGCCAACGTATTAAAACGTGCTAACTGGGCCATGAATAATGAGTATAAACAATTGGCTGAAGAAGGTAACCTACATGTAATTACTGTAGGTAAAAAAGCTACTCAGTTTTTCTCGAAAAGAAAAGTAAACTTAATTAGTTCTCACGACGAAATTTTTAATGCCATTAGTTTTGAAAATGTAATTCCGGTTGCAGAGGCTGTAATGAAATTGTTTGTGGAGGGTAAAGTGGATAAAGTAGAATTTATTTACAATCAATTTAAATCAGCCGCTACGCAATTGATACAACAAGAACAATTCCTTCCGGTTCTTCCTCCTGACCCTTCGACAAAGTCTCAGGGTGACAAAAATGTAACTAATGCTGTTGATTACATTTTTGAACCGTCGAAAGAGGAGATCATTCAAAACTTAATTCCACTTTCATTAAAGACACAGTTTTTTAAAGTGGTGTTAGATTCAAATGCATCAGAGCATGGGGCTCGTATGACGGCTATGCATAAAGCAACAGATAATGCAGGTGAATTATTAAAAGCATTGAAATTGTCATATAACAAAGCTCGTCAGGCAGCCATTACGAATGAAATTTTGGAGATTAGTGCAGGTGCTGAAGCATTGAAAGGATAATTGTTTTTGTTATTTCAACCGCAGGGAGAAATCTAGAATATTCAAATCCCAAATTCCGAAGGAGTTTGGGATTTTTTTTATCATTTCCATCGTGTTTCATTGTCATTTCGACGGTAGGGAGAAATCTAAGGCATGTGATTGATATATCTCTCCGTTCCGCTGCGCTCCAGTCGAGATGACAAAAGCAGTTTAGTGTTTTAGTCGAGATGATGTTTTTTGTCATTTCGACTGAAAGGAGAAATCTACCATTCATCTAATTGGTCATTTAAAAACTTCCATTCAGGATTAAAGTCAGTAATAAGCTTATCCTTCTTTTCCCGACGCCATTTTTTTAGCTGTTTCTCCCTTGCAATGGCTTCATCAATCCATTGAAATCTTTCGTAATAAACCAAGTAGTAACATTTATATTTAGTAGTAAATGGAATCTTAGTTACCAGTCCCGGATTTTTATGATAATATATTCTTGTTTTGATATCATTGGTAACACCTATATATACAACCGTTTTGTTATAATTGGTTAAGATATATACAAAGTAGTTGTGTGTACCTATGGGTTTCATGATAATTAAATATACAATTTTCTTGTCATTTTCGACTGTAAGGTAAATCTACGGGTTTATCATCCTATATCTCTCCATTCCGCTGCGCTCCAGTCGAGATGACAACCAAGTTGTCATTTCGACCA
>CAZUXM010000003.1:72353-95406 GCA_964624635.1 uncultured Candidatus Competibacteraceae bacterium | reverse complement strand
CGCATCACGATTCTCCCCTCAGAATAGCAGCATTGTCATTTCGACCAGAGGGAGAAATCTATGCAATGGGAAATGAATAAATTTCTCGGCTTCTCCGCCTAAGGCGAATCCACTCGAAATGACAGTTGAATTTGTCATTTCGACTGAAAGGAGAAATCTAAAGGATAATTTTACCTTTAGTAAAGTATATGACAATTAAAACCAAAATATACAACGAATTATTGCAGGTCATTTCTCTGAAGTTGATGAGTATTCATGAAGCATTGACATCTGCTAAAGAATCAAGAGATGCAGATACAAAAAGTAGTGCCGGTGATAAACATGAAACTTCCCGTGCCTTAGCACAAATGGAGATTGATAAGTTAGAAGTGCAATTAGGAAAAATGCTTCTTTTAGAAAGTGAATTAAAAGCCATTGATGCTAATAAAAAGAACGAACAGGTTGAAACCGGTAGTTTGGTATTTACTAACGGAGGGAATTACTTTATTTCTATTGGATTAGGTAAAATAGAATTGGAGGAAAATACTTATTATGCTATTTCACTTGGTTCTCCTATTGGAGAAATATTAAAATGGAAAAAGGTAGAAGAAAAATTTGTTTTTCAGGGGAAAGAGATGGTGATAGAAAGAATTTTATAGGTTAATTTATCTTGAGTTGGGGATAAGTATTTGGGGGATTCCTGCGTAGGCAGGAATCTTTTTTTTATCGAATTCATGTTAAATTAAGTGGATGCTTTGTGTAAGCCCTACTTTTTATATGGATCTTCTATCCCGAGTTGATCAAACGTTTGTTGTTTTTTCTTTTTAGAAAAGAAATCGAATTTAAGACCGAAGGATAGGTTGAGGTTCCAATTTGTTTTTGGATCAAAATAGGGTGGTTGGGAGCCAGGTGGTCCACCAGGAACAGCATAAATATATTTGTCGTTGAATATATGTATGTAGGTTACATTTATTTTTGTGAAGAGGGTAAAATTTCGGCGAAGTTTGAAATCAGATTGTACACTAACTCCTCCAACAATATTCTTTATATTATCATTCAGTTGTGGAGATTTTGAACGAAAATATGGGGAAGGATAATAAAAGCCATTGATATAGTATCCACTTCCTGATTCTCCAGCTCCTTTTACTCTAAATGCCCAACCGATTTCAGGACCAATTAGCAGATTAATAAAAGTTGATTTTATAGGTAGTTGATAATAATAACATAATTGTATAGCTCCGTAATAATTATTTTCAGCATCTACGGAATTCTTTATTCTACCATTAGTGTGATAACTTGCATAGGCTAATTCAAAATAATGAGACCTCCATTTATATCCACCAAAAACACGAAAATTCTGAAACAAGATGAATTCTTCATTAAAACTGCCAGTAAAATTATTATCAACAGCAGATTCATCATTTGATTCAACGGCACTTATTGTGCTGAAGTCTAAAGCAATTCCTCCATCTATACCAAAGTAGCCATGATCAGTGTTATTTAGAACCCTGTTTTTAAGTAACCGTTTTTCTTTAGGGGTAGTAGGATGCAGGTTGAGTTGAGCATGGATGTTACATGCTAGGATGAAAAAGAATATGGAAGTTAATTTTCGCATCATAAAAAAAGCCACTTCGTGATGAAGTGGCTTTCAATATTTCAAATATAGTTGAATTAATTATTTACACCAAACTTACCTTGATGTAATAATTTGTTACCATCTGTTATTCTATAAATATAAATTCCTGTATTTAAATTAGAAACATCCATTGAGTTGTTGCCATTTAAATTAGCAGTTCTTACCACTTGTCCTTGTGCATTATAAATAGTCATTACTGCATTGTTTAAGTTAACATCCGTTTGAAGTAACAACAAGCTACTAGTTGGGTTTGGATATACTTTTAAGTCGATAGGATTATAATTTTCAAAACCTATAGCTGCGTTTTCTACTGCTGCATAACGTGCAGTAAAGAAACTGGTATCAGTAAATCCAGGATAATCATATTCAAAATCAACAGCTAATATGGGTGATGATGCGCCAGCTACATACCAAGTAGCGGCATTGGTAGTATCTTGCATTACTGCTGCATCACCAAAGCCTGATAATGCAATAAGGGCATCAGGTGCTAAAGACCAACCAACTGGTGCAGAAATTCCAAAACAAGTCATTCCATCAATACCATTTGGACAATAAATGAAAATAGAGTCAATAGTATGTTCAGAGTTAACTGCTCTTAAAGTGTTTGTAAAAGTATCGGTTGGTAATCTCAGTTCACCGGCTGCATCAAAATGTACATTGTACTTTGATGTACGCTTAATTTTTATTGAATCAATGTCAATATGACAAAAACCTAGAACCATTGTATCAATATCTACAAATATGCTTTCGTCAATTTTTGAGATACTAGAATCCATAGTACCTAAAACGTTGGTTGCTAATAAAGTTCTTTGAGCAGGAGTATAGTTTAAGCTTAAATCAAACCCACCAAAGTTGATAGATGTTCCATGTAGATAAAGACCATTGGTTGGGTCTTTTTCAAATACAATTCTACCAATATTTGATTCCATTACAAGATTAGCTGATGGGAAATCAAGTTGTTCCTGAGTAGTTGGTGCATGGAAATATAGAGTATCTTGAGAATCCATATCCAAATTTTGGAAATTCCATACAAGTCCTGTTCCTACTACACTTAAATCCAAAGGTAAATCTGTTGGATCTAAGGTTTCGTCAATAGCCATTTGGTATTGGTATCCAGGGCTACCAACCATATAAACGGTATAGCTCTGTGCACTTAAAGCAGTAAAAGAAAAAGCCGCGGTAAATAATGAGAATAAAACTTTCTTCATGTTTGATTTTGTTATGTTTTATACAAATATAATTAAATGGGTTTATATAACCTATACCCAATTGCTCCCTAAAATTGGGCATTTACCGCTATTTTTCGGATATTTGGGGGCTGTTTAACTGATTAACAGGTCCCAATAATTCTTAAATTCACACCATGGAAAGTACACGTCAATTAAAGGTAGGTAGGCTGATTCAGAAAGAATTGAGCAGTGTTTTTATTAAGGAGGGGCAAAACTTATATGGCAAAGTAATGGTTACCATTACCGTGGTTCGTATGAGCTCTGACTTATCGGTAGCTAAAGTGTATTTAAGCATATTCCCCAACGAAAAAAGTAAGGAAGTACTGGAAAAACTGAATGATGCAAAACCCAAAATAAGACATTGGCTAGGGCAAAAAACCGGCGGACAAATGCGCATTATTCCTGAATTGATCTTCTATTTTGATGATTCAGCGGCCTATTTTGAGAAGATAGACGACCTGATTAAGGGGTTGGATAAATAATATCAGTAATTTTATTGAATAGAATGCAGAAAATGTGGGTGTTGCTGAGCTTCACGGGTTGTTATCAGCATAAATCCACACAATCTTTTTTTATCTGGGTGCTATTATTAATACCAACATGGGTTCAATAACTAAAGACAAATTTCAATTACTTAAAAAACTTACCCTGCGTAAAGTTTTTAATGTTTCGCGTCTTTATATTAGCTTTTATTATTCTAGAATGATTCGTAAGGCATCAATAAATGCCATGCCTATGGGATTGTCAATTGAGCCCACCACTTCCTGTAATCTTCGATGTAGTGAATGCCCCAGTGGAATGAGATCATTTACCCGACCCATAGGTATGCTGATTGAAGATAATTTTAGAAAAATGATTGATCAGGTACAACATCACCTCATTTGGCTTACGTTTTATTTTCAGGGAGAGCCATATCTTAACAAAGATTTTTTAAAAATGGTGAAGTATGCCCATGATAAAGGCATCTATACGATGACAAGTACCAATGCCCATTATTTTACTGATGAAACGGCCCAACAAACCATTGAAAGCGGTTTAAGCCGTATAATTATTTCAATGGATGGTGTAACTCAGGAAACCTACGAACAATACCGAAAAGGTGGATCATTAGATAAAGTAAAAGAGGGAATACAAAAATTAGTGAAATGGAAAAAAAAGCTGAACTCTTCCACTCCTCATATCGTTTTACAGTTTATTGTATTTGGGCATAATGAACATGAAAAGGAAGAAATAAAACGAGTGGGTAAAGAGTTAGAGGTGGATGAAGTAAAACTCAAATCTGCCCAGATTTATGATTTCTCCCATTCACATCTCATCGCTTCTGATGAAAAGTATTCCCGTTATAAAAAACAGGGAGATTCGTATAGCATAAAAGCTAATTTAATGAATCATTGCTGGAGAATGTGGAGTAGTGGTGTGATTACCTGGGATGGGAAAATTATTCCCTGTTGTTTTGATAAGGATGCGCATTATCAGGTTGGGGATGTACTAAAGGATCCCTTTAAACAAGTATGGTTAAGCGATGCATACAATGATTTTCGTTCAAAAGTATTGATTGATAGAAAGAGCATTGATATTTGTACCAATTGTACAGAAGGTACAGAAGTGTGGATATAGATTTTTTTCCCGCAGATTTTCGCTTTGTAAGGTCGCTGCTAACTTACATCACTTTATATTTATTTCGCAGATAGATATCTCGGTACCTGGAAAAGTAAATAATTTACAGCCGAGCCTGCGAGGCATCAGCGAAATAAAAATGGTGTCCAAACGAATTAGTGGCGACGTCGAATTCTGTGAAAATCCGCGAAATCTGCGGGACAAAAAATTATTTCTTCAACGTACTCAACCACTCCGTAAATGTTTTAGGAGTATCGCTGGTTGGTGTAGAGGTTGCAGGCGGAATTACTTTCTCCTCTTTTTTTACTTCTGAAATATCAGATGATTTTTCAGCTTGCGCTTTTATTTCTTCATCAATTTTTTCAATGATTTTTTCAATGATTTTTTCAGGAGTTTCCTCTACAGGGGTTTCAGTAGTAGAATTTATTTTTTCAATAAATGGAGTTATGATCTTGTGAGATTCTTCCTCCGCTATTTTATTTTCAACTACAGGTTTTTCTTCCTCTTTCTTTTCTTCTTTAACTCCAGTAGTTGGAGGTATTACTTCTGTTTTTTCCGATTTCGATTGAAGTTTTTCGTTAATTAATGCGGTAAGATCTACCAGTTTGGTATTGGATTCCAATTCTTTTTTAGGCTCTTCTTTCTTTTCTTCCTTAACAGGTACTTCGGGCTTTTTCTCTTCTGAGCTTGTCGAAGAGTTAAACGTAACCGTAGTTTTCTTCTCTTTACCTAATTCTGCTAAACGTTCCTGAAGAATTTTAAGATTATCTTCTTTACTATGAGTTTCGTTGAGTACTTTATTAAAGTGATCTTTTTTCTCCTGAGGAGTTGTATTTAGAGGAGTTACTTCTACTTTTTTCTTATCCTGAGTTTTGTCGAAGGACTCAATTTTGATAACAACCTCATCAGGTTTTTTAGTCTCAGTAACTGGAGGTTTTATTTCCACTTTCGGTTCCTCTTTTTTTACTTCCGGAACTTTGGTCTCAACAATAGGGGGTGTAATCTCTTTCTTGACCTCTACAACAGGTTTTATTTCTTCCTTTTTGGGCTCAACTATTGGTTTTACTTCCTCTTTTTTGATAGTAACTTCCACTACTTGTTTGGTAGGTTCCACCTTTGTTTCAGCCACTTTTTTAACAGGTTCTTCTTTAACTGGTTTAGTCTCTTTCACTTTCTTCACCTTAGGCTCGGCTGCCACGGCAGGTTTTTTGCGGCGGGCCTTAGACCTAAACATCACAATCATCAATAAAATCAAGCAAATGAACAATAATCCCCCAGTAATGATAATCAGGGTCATTAGGTTGTCGCTGCTCGGGTGAGTAACTACGGCTGAACTTTCGGTGTCAAGAGGTAATATCATTGATGAGGTCAATTAACAGGCTAAAATACATTTTTTTCCAGATTTACTGGTTGAATACCTTTTTATTCATTCATTTTTGTTCTATTTGTAGGGGTAAAAGCACATGATTATTAATCTTTTTAAAACGAATCAGGTATCAGGAATCGTATTTCTGGTAATCATGCTTATCCTGCTTTTTATTAATCCTGCATTACATTCTGTTCCTCTTCGGTATAATACCGATGATACTATTTTATATAATACTTTGTTTGAGTCATGGGCACATTTTAAGTGGTTAAATTTAGCTTTAAGTTTTTCTTTAATATTCACTCAGGCCATGATATATAATTATCTGGTTATACAATTAAATTTATTAGGAAGAACTACTTATTTGCCGGCATTTTTTTATTTGCTTACAGCTTGTATGTTGCCGGGAAATTTATTGTTTAACTCAGGTATAGTTGCCGCGTCATTTATCGTTCCTGCAGTATATATTTTAATGATGTCTCCGGGAGGGAAACGACCTCTCAGAACCATATTCAACATTTCAATCTTGTTTTCGTTAGGCTCATTGTTTTATTTACAGGCACTTTTTTATTTTCCGTTTGTTCTCATAGCCTTAGCGATGTTTGGACTACTTAATTTTAGAAGTGCCTTGGTTTCTCTCATAGGCTTTTTGGTACCCTACCTTTATGTGGTTTCCTATTATTTTTGGATTGATGATTTGGCTGGGTATTGGACCCGCCAGTACGCTAAATTGGTACATTTTATTCCCATGAGTTTCCCATTTCATTGGGCAGAGTTGGTGCTATATGGTCTTTTAATAATTATCCTTGGCTTGAGTCTGTTTAAGTATATTACTACCCGTTTTACCATGAAGGTTATTCAACGTAGGATTTACAACGTTTTTACTTTATTCTTTGTTATTTCCTTTATTATTCCGCTGTTTTTTAAGGAAACACACAAACAGCAGATTGTACTTTTGGCTATACCTATGGGAGTTTACCTTTCTTTTTACTTTCTTACCCTTAAACGACAATGGATTGCTGATATATTCACGTTGTTGTTATTTATCACCATTGCAGTATTGCAAATCGAGTTTTATCAGCCGTTTTAGCGGTTTATATGTTTTAATAAAACAATTGAATCCCTTAGGTTAATTTACTCCATAAATGTACTTTTGTGGTATAATTGTATCATATGAAATTTGGTGTTATTACTTTCCCGGGGTCTAATTGCGATCAGGACATGATTTATGTTTTAAAAAATATCATGGGTTCTGAAGTGGTTAATTTGTGGCATAAGGATCATGATCTGCAAGGATGTGATTTTGTTGTATTACCTGGAGGGTTTTCATATGGGGATTATTTACGTTCGGGGGCCATTGCCCGCTTTTCACCCATTATGCAGGAGGTAATTGCTTTTGCTAATAAAGGAGGCTATGTGATGGGTATATGTAATGGATTCCAAATTTTATGTGAATCACATTTATTACCAGGAGCATTATTACATAATGATCACCAAAAATTTAATTGCAAAAATGTATACTTGAATGTACAAACTACTCAAAGTTTGGTAACCTCGGCGTACAAAAAAAATGATGTAATTAAGATTCCTATTGCCCATGGCGAAGGTCGTTACCATGCTGACGAAAAAACTATACAGACATTACTTGACAACGATCAGGTTCTATTTAAGTATTGTGATGAATCAGGAAATATAAATGCTGATTCGAACCCCAATGGTTCATTATTGAATATTGCAGGAGTTACTAATTCAAACCGCAATGTATTTGGTATGATGCCTCATCCCGAAAGAGCTGCTGATAATCATTTAGGAAATATAGACGGCAAAAAATTATTTGAATCTATTTTACAAGGAGTATTGGCGTAATTATTCGCCCACCAGTATCTTGAATATTGATTTTGTTTTCTCATTCTGAAGTTTGACCACATATATTCCTCCTGAAGGAACAGATTCAGCCAGATCAAAACGATAAAATGATTGCCCTTCACTAACATTTTGCAAATTCTGATGATAGATAACTCTTCCTCTTACATCATATACTTCCACATTTAATTCTCTCATAAATTCAGGAGCATTGATAAATAAGGTAAAATCACCATTGGAAGGATTAGGGTATGGAATGGCCGATAATTGATTATTGGTTGTGAGATTTTCCAATAACCTTACAATCTGTCTTTCTTCATTTTTTGTAAGATAGTTGGCTGTTCTGTTATAATTGCCGGCACTAATGGTGATACGATTGGTATCCATCATCGAATACCCTAAATAATCTACATATAAAGTATAGATTCCATCTTCTAATCCTTTGAGTTCATAACCTCCATTCTTATCCATCTTACTTGCACCACGTAGCACATCGTTTTCATCGTAAGCAAAAACATAGGTTTCCGATTTTCCTGTAATAAGTCCGATATGTTTTACAAGATTATCGTTTACAATAGTACCATTAATGGTTCCGGGTCCTGTTCCTAATGGCAACTCTCTATGATTCAAAATGGAACAAGTGGTATCTAAGGTAGGTAAGTATTGAATATCGGCCATGTTCCAAACAACCACACTATCAAGGTATACCGGGTATGCTAAAGGATAAGTGGTTGGGTCAAGTACACTTCTCAAAATATAACCACCATAGTTAATATCAGGAAAATTAAAGTTTCCACTAACATCAACAATTGCAGTATCTATTACATAGGCATCAGCTTCGTTGACTTTGTATCCAATTAATTCAACATAACCGGGTCCAGCGGGTAAATCTTCATATAAAATTTGACCACATAAATTTTGTGAACCATTTTGTAGTTCTAAAAATACTCCTGAATCATAAATTGGATCAGTAACATCAGACACTAATAACAAGATGTGATAAGTTTGCCCAGGCTGAATGGGGAATTTTTCCGTTTTTAAACGAACAAATCCATCGTATTGCAAATGCGATCCTGAAATAATTTCATTATCTGTGAAATAGCTGCTATTGGTAATATGGTTAACATTATTGATGGCAATAGGTACAGTGGTGCCGGGCACCAAAGCAATATTTATAGGGGTAGTGATACCCGGTCCGGAAGTAACAAAAAAACCAAAAGCATCATTAAATTCTGAACCAACATATTCCTTGTATTCTTCAGACCCAAATAAATAACTTAGTTGAAGCGTGTCATTAACTGGAGAGGAAAAATCAAATTCAATAACTGATGCATTAAATGAATTAACTCCGCCTGAAATCAAATTGGCTAGTGGATGCCCCGAAGAACCATTGTCCATTCCGGCATTTGTGGAATTGTTTGGCCCTAAAGGGCCATTAATACCAGTGGCTTTCCCTGTAGTCATTACAATGCCATAAGATAAATCATGTTCATTTCCGAAAGCCTGATATTGCCCAAAGGCACTATCTGGTCCTTGTATTTGAACATTGCTTACCTCAATACTTTTTCCTCCTGTAATGAGTGGTATTAGCTGTTGCCAATCCAAACCGTTGTTTATTACAATCTGGCCAAAGGATGTAACCGGAAAAAAAATAAGTATTGATAGTAAAATTCTTTTCATACTAGTTTAATGACAATGAATATACTTCAAAAGTTGTATTATTGTTACTAGAGAGAATTAAAATCACCTGTTATTATTCAAATCTGCAAGAATAGTGAGCTCTTAATCAATGCTTTGAAAAGGGTTAACAAATATCAATGCTTATCGGTTGTTGGTGTGTTTACCTTGATAATTTAAAGTGAATCATTCCTAATTATTACAACCCCGGAGGCATAGTTACTCTTGCATCAATACTTTGCATGAGTTCAACCAGTTTTTTTGCTTCCGCTTTACGGTTATAAGTCATTTCGTACTGTACTCTTGAACTCAATACATTCATACTATAATTGAGTATTTGCTTTTGATATTTATCCCCTTCTTTATCAGTAAATACTAGATTGAACTCTGGATCAACGGGTAGTGGATGATAAATAGCAGTATCCATGGGGACCACCCTGAAAAAATAAGTCTCCGGAATCAGAGCGGTATTTGGGGGAAGCTTTACATCTATTCCTCTGGCAATATCAGCATCTAAAACTAAAGAAGAAACGTATACGGGCCTGTTTTTATATTGAGCCAAAATAGCTGTAATATAGTTTTCAAATGCAGGTTGTAAGATGAGTGGATCGTATTTCTCTTTCCTTTCAAATTTTAAAACTTCTTCATTAAATACACTTGCTTCTTTTTCAATTCGGAATGCTAAATCCCTGTCCCATGCTTTTATTTGGTTGTGGTACCATGATCTTCTTAATAATTCTTTATCCAAAATGGTTACATCCGGGCGTTGATGTTCAACCAAATGGTAATAATAAGCAGGACTCACAAAAACATCCCATTCTCTTGAAATAATGATGGCATTTCTTTCCACAGAATTTAACGCCTCTTTGGTATAATCATCTATATAAGATAATTTACTTTGGTTAGATGCGGAATAATTAATAACTAAAGTTAGAAGGGGAAGAACGAGTAAACTATATACTACTTTATTTGTGGAAGCATTTTTTAATTGTTGAATTCCCCAATATAAAGCACAGCTAATAAATATTCCTGCAGATAGATAAGAAAGTAAAAAATAATTCTCAATATCATGGATATTATATTGTGAAGCATAAATAAGGGTAGCAATAATATTTATCAGCCAGAAAATTCCCAGTTTGTAATTTTTCATCATTAATATAACCATGCCTATAATAGATAATATCAATCCTATATAGCCTGATTGTTTTCCGAAATCTTTAAAAAAATTACTTACTGATTCATTTTTTTCTTTGTCATTCATAAATGATTGAAACTGCCATCCGCTAACATGTCGTTGAAGGTATTCTATGTTAGATGGATTCCCATAATTCACTTTTGGAGAGCTGCCGGCAATATTCATCATAACCAAGTAGAACATACCTGCAGTAAATACCGATACAACTATTATAACGAGTCCTTTTTTTAGAAGGATCATATTCCACTTTGTGCTCCATAAAAACAAGAGGGCTACTCCGGGGATAATAAGTACTGAGGTTAGGTGATTGCTAAAACACAATCCTAAAGAAACCCCTACCCATAACCATGAGGTGAGCTTTGCTAAAGGGGTAAACAATGTTTTAAAAAACAAATAAAAAAACAGAGATAACAATGCAACATGTAATGAATATACCTCCACTCCTGCAGCCTGTATCCACCAGGTTTTACAAAATGCAATCAATAAAACCCCAGTAATGGATGCAATTGTTATGAGAAGAGTTGATAAGGGAAGTTCTTTTGTTTTGGCAGGAGCGCCTTTTTTATTGTTCTCTTTTTCAATAGGTTTCGTTTTAAAAAAACTCTTACTAATAACGATAAATGTCGTTTTAATGAGAAAAAAATTAGCAAGTGCTACCCAAATAGCGCAAAGTAGGTTTAATCGAAAAATAACAGATCCAATTGGAATCTTACTCCAAATAAATCCAATCAGGTTAAACAATGGATACCCCGAAGGATGTGAAATGCCTAAATAATATTGTGATGCAGCTAATTCACCGGCATCAATAGGCATTGTTCCACGGCTCAGCGTAATAATGTAAACGATGAGAGTTAATATAGAAGCAATGAGGGGACCGTATTTTTCTATATTGAATTTCATGGCAGAACAGTTGTAGATTAGAAATTCAAAATTTGAAATAAAAAGTAAATGAAGTAAAATTACATGAAAATCAACGTCTAACTTTAAACTTTAAATTTTGAATTCATTTAAATTCCGTTAAAAATAACAATTACTATTATATAACCTGAATCTGTAGCCCTAAGAACTTCGTACATTTTTTTGTAGATTTATATTGTAATTATGAAACCCATCTCCATTTTTATTATCGTATTTGCTGTAAGCCTCGCCGCTTGCGGACAAAGCTCAAACAATTCATCTAACAAAAAAGATACTATGCCCACATTTGAAGTGATAAAAACCGATGCTGAGTGGAAAGCTCAATTAAGTGAAGAAGAGTACCGTATTTTAAGAGAAAAAGGAACAGAGCGAGCCTTTACAGGGAAATATTATTACGAAAATGAAGCAGGTATTTATTGTTGTATAGGATGCCATAACCCCTTGTTCAAATCAGATACTAAGTTTGATGCCGGTTGCGGGTGGCCCAGCTTTTATGAGCCCATTACAAAGGATGCGGTAAAAGAAAATAAAGATTTTAGTCACGGAATGATTCGTACTGAAGTAGTTTGTGGTAAATGTGGAGGGCATTTGGGACATGTGTTTGATGATGCCCCAGATCAACCTACCGGGTTGAGGTATTGTATTAATTCAGTATCAATAGATTTGGATAAAGAGAAGAAGTAGATTCTTTTTTTTTCCGCAGATGACGGAGATTTTCGCTTTGTAACGTCGCTACTAACGTATGTTGCTTTCTTTCTATTTCGCGGATAGGCATCTTCGATACCTTATAGAACTAATATTGATTATTATCATATAAAATCTATGATACCTATAGTATACGCCAGCTGATTACTAATCAATTATTATAGCCTAGCCTGCGATACATCAGCGAAATAAAGAGTATTCAAGAGGAATTAGTAGTGACGTTGTAATCTGAGAAAATCTCCGTCATCTGCGGGAAAAACTCACCCCTTCTGCAAAAAATTCAACTTGCTCCAGAAAATAGTTCCAAATTGTTGTGCCCTTTGTTTGGCATTATTTGCGTTATCCCCTTCGAATAAATCATCAATTACTGAATGAAAGAGGGTGACCCACCTTTCAAAATGAGTATTATTGATGGGTAAATCAATATGTTTATTAAACGGTGTTCCTTTATACGAATATGCATCTAAAATAACGGTTTCCCAAAAGGTGTACATGATGTTGAGGTGTTTATCCCAGTCACTGATTTTTGAATTGAAGACTGGTCCCAGCAAATCATCATTTTGAGCCCTTTGGTAAAAAGTGTTGACCAGGAGTTTAATATTATCAAGGGATACTATGTCCTTTTTTTGTTCCATTACTTAGTGGCAATAAAAAACAAGTCGAAACATTGATCATCAGCCTGCTTAACCATAAAATCATCATGCGTAAAAGAATTAGCCAAGCTGGTATCTTGCTCCATGAGTTTTTTGCGATTTCGCTTATTCATTACATCATATGGAACCTGTAATATTTGACGTGGGAGCCATCTGTTCATTCTCAAAATATCCCAACGTAATACTTTTTGTACACTTTTTTTATTGTTTTCGTAGTAAGCGTCTGACTTTTCATTACCATATACTCCCTTCGCTTCTACTTGCGAAAAATATTTTGACAAAAGATTTTTAAACTGTAAAACCGTGTATTCACGTACATGCCACGGGTTACGGGTAATCGACATTTTTATGTTGGGAGTGGTAATAATTAATTTACCTCCGGGTTTTAAAACACGATGAATTTCCCTAACAAAAGCATGGTCATCTTTTATATGTTCTACTACCTGAAATGTAATGGCAGAATCAAAGGTATTGGCTTCAAAATCTAAAGGAGGAACGTTTTGCTGCAAAAATTTTACATTCGGATATTTACTAAAATCAATTTTAGTATCAAATTTATCTACGGTAATAAACTCATTGACCACCCCTGAGATAATCTCCACCCCATAACCACTGCCCGTACCAATTTCAAGTACTTTTCCTTTAATGATAGTAGCCGCCTCATAATAGGCTTTAATACTTCGTTGAAATAAATAGTTATTTTGAACTTCTTGTGAAACTCTTTCTGCCGAATCGTATGAACCCATGTCTTTTAATCAAAAAATAGTGTGCAAAATTAAGTAAAACTGGGCATTTTACTAAGGTAATACAGTATTTGTTAGGATTACTTTATTACTCCATTAGGCACTGAAATAGCTTAAACAGCATATAATAAAGGCATTTCAGACGTATTTGTGGTAAAAATTTATATTTTTGACTGCTAATTATTTAGCCGTTTTGCGGCCATACATATATTACTCATAATGAATCAGAAACAGTTTAAGATTGCAGACATTGCCCTGGGCTGGTTAGCCATTGTCATTTCGTTTATTGTATACGCTTTAACTATGGAACCCACCACCAGTTTTTGGGATTGTGGAGAGTTCATAGCCTCTGCCTATAAATTACAGGTAGGTCACCCCCCCGGAGCCCCTTTGTTTGCTATGATTGCCAGAGTATTTGCCTTATTGGCCGGAGATGATGTTACCAAAGTAGCGATGATGGTGAATCTGGTATCTGTTACTTCATCAGCATTTACTATTGGATTTTTATACTGGACGATAGTAGCTATAGGCCGAAGAATTAAAACCATTCAAAATGGTAATAAACCTGTAGAATGGAATACCGGAAGTGCAGTTGGTGTTTTAGGTGCCGGATTTGTAGGCGCTATTGCTTATACTTTTACTGATACATTTTGGTTTTCGGCAGTTGAAGGGGAGGTATACGCTATTTCATCATGGTTTACCGCAATTGTATTCTGGGCCATTATGCGTTGGGACAGAGAGGCTGATCAACCACATGCTGACAGATGGATTGTTTTAATTATGTATTTGATTGGATTGTCTATAGGGGTCCATTTATTAAACTTGTTAACTATTCCTGCTATAGGATTAATTTATTATTTCAGAAGGTATAAACAGAGTAATGTAAAAGGAGGGTTAGCTTCTTTCGCTATCTCTATGTTCATTTTCCTTTTCATTAACTATGTAATTATTCCCGGGACTATTTCATTATCGGGAGGATTCGAATTATTATTTACTAATTCTTTCGGCTCATCATTTGGTACTGGATTAATTGTATTTATGATTGTTCTCTTTGGTGGATTGGTAGCTTCTCTATTCTTATTTAAATCCGGTAAGGGTAAAAACATTGGTGCTATTATATTCTCAGGTGTAGTTGGATTGTTATTGTCATCATTGGTAAGCAAATTTGGTGCAGTTGCACAGGTGGTAGTATTTGGTGCAGTTGCAGCCGGAGGATACTTTTTAACTAAGCGTAATTATTACATCTCTCATTTGGCTTCGTGGAGCTTATTGGTAATGATTATAGGTTACTCTTCATATGGTTTAATTGCCATTCGTTCAAAAGCAAATACGCCAATGGATGAAAATAATCCGGAGAATGTATTTGCGATGATATCCTATATCAATCGTGATCAGTATGGTAGCCGTGCTTTATTTAACGGACCTTATTATGATGGAAAAGTAACTGAATATATTAAAACTGAACCTATTTATATTCCTGCGTATGAAGTAGTAAAAAAAGGTTCTAAAAAACCATTGATGTCATTCCAGATAGAAAGAGAAGCGAATGAATACATAGCTAATAGTCCTGAAAAAGCTTCTTTATCTATCAATACAAAATACATTGTAGCTGATTATAAACCGAAACCGGTATATAACGAAACACATTTTTTACCGCGTATATGGAGTCCTGAACACATTGAGCAAAACGAAATGTGGGGGAATGTTCGTAAAGGAGCTAAACCTACGGCTGCCAATAACTTTATTTTCGCATGGAGATATCAAATAGGATGGATGTACTGGAGATATTTTATGTGGAACTTCTCAGGTCGTGAAAGTGATATACAGGGGCATGGTGGACCTTTAAACGGAAACTGGATTACCGGTATTGGTTTTGTGGATCAAATGCGTTTAGGGTATCCGCAGGATAATTTACCAAAAGAAGTAGCGGAAAATAAAGGACGCAATAAATATTATATGCTCCCCTTCATTTTTGGGTTAATAGGATTGATTTTCCATTTTTATGCTGATAGAAAAAGCTTCTGGGCAGTATTGGTGTTATTTGTATTTACAGGTTTAATGATTGTATTCCAAAATAATGCACCACCCATTCAACCGCGTGAAAGAGATTATGTATTTGCCGGATCTTTCTATGTATTTGCCATCTGGATTGGACTAGGAGTATTAGGTATTATAGAAGGATTGAAGAAGTTTGCTAAATTGAAAGATTCTATTGGTTTTGCCGTAGTTCCATTATCGTTCCTTTTGGTACCCGTAATTTTAGGTAAAGAAAACTGGGACGATCACTCAAGAGCAGATAGGTATACTGCAAGGGATTTTGCATACAACTATCTCAATAGTTGTGCCCCCAACGCTATCTTATTTACCAATGGTGATAATGATACTTTCCCTTTATGGTATTTACAGGAAGTAGAGGGAGTCAGAACGGATGTTCGTATTGTAAACTTGAGTTTATTAAATACAGATTGGTACATTACTCAAATGAAACGTGCTGCATACGATGGTAAGCCGGTTCCATTTGGAATGATAGAACCAGAATATCGCCAGGGAGTTCGTGATCAGGTATTACTTGACAGAACCAATAAGACCTTCTATACTGTACAGGAACAAATGAAGATGTTACGTGCAACAGATCGTTCAAACATTTATAAAATTCCGGATAGCGGTGATGAGTTATACTTCTTCAGATCCAACAATTTTGTAATTCCGGTTGATAGTGTTAAAGTAGCGAATGATACCACATTTAAAGCTGATGTAAAAAGCAGAATGATGAAGGGCTTACCTTTAACCATCAATAGAAGTTATTTATTAAAAGCGGATGTAATGATTCTTGATTTATTGGCCAACTTTAATTGGGAACGACCTATTTACTTCGCTATTACAGTGGGTGAAAGTAATTACCTTGGATTACAGGATTATTTCGAAGTGGATGGATTAGCGTATCGTTTAATGCCTTATAAAGTAAAGAGTCATGATGGTCAGTTAGGTGAGATTAATACCAAAGTGATGTATGATAATATGGTCAATAAATTTAAGTGGGGTAATATGAATGGTAAAGGAGTTTACCTGGATGAAACCAACTTAAGAATGACCATGAATCTTCGTAACAATTTCTATCGCTTGGCTACAGCATTGTATCAGGAAGGTGAAAAAGAGAAGGCTTTAAAATGTTTGGATAAGACCGAAGAGTTAATGCCTGATAATGTAGTCGCCTATAACTACTTTAATTTATTGATTGCTGAGCTATATAATAAGCTGGGTCAAGCCGAAAAAGCGAAAGCGATTGTAAATACCTTAAAACTAAGAACAGAGATTGATGTGGCCTTCTATTCAAGTGTGCCTAATAAGTCAATGGTTAAGGAGGATTTACAGCGTTCACAGCAGATTTTGGCCCTTTGTAACCAATTATTGGCTCAAATGGCTGGAAATACTAATTCTGTGGAAGTTCCATCAGATAATGTGAAAGTAGATTCTATTCCGGTAGATTCTCCCAAACAGAAATAAATAACATAATTACGCACCTTGCTAAAAAAAGGCTATCACAAAAAAGATAGCCTTTTTTTATTAGTCATTTTAATTTTTAAATTGCTAAAAATCAGCAATTTAGCTCCTAAAATTGCCTAACTAACCTAAATATGACATACGTTATTTAGTTAGTTAAATCCAAAGTTTTTAACAATTCACTTGTTAATAATCGCTTTTTTATGCTACTTTTGAACAAGTTTTAGAATTCAACTAAACCAAGAACGTATGGCGGCAATTAGTTTTAAGGTAATAGATAATCGTGGTCAAAGCAGAATCATGGTTAAATTCCCTGCTAATAATGAATGGGATCAGAATATGAAATTGGTAGAAGGAGCCCAGTTTAGCAAGCAGTTAAAAGGATGGCACATTCCGGATACTGCCGAAAATCGCAGAAAATGTGGACTCCCTGTGACCGAACCACCTCAACATGTATCCCAAAAGAAAAAAGAATGGTTTGTTAATGACAACAATAACAAAGCATTGGATGACATGGTGAAGGCAATGAAAAGAAAAAAATACTCTGACAATACCATTCGTATCTACAGAATGGAGTTGTTACAGTTAATGTATATTTTGGGCCAAAACCCAATTAATAAGCTGAATACCAAACAGGTAAGTTCATACTTATTATATTGTATTAAAGAATTAGGGGTAAAAGATCATCAAATGCACCTAAGAGTAAATGCCATTAAATTCTACTTCCAGGAAGTATTAAATAAGGATATTTTACCCGTAGGTTTTTCTCGACCAAGAAATAAGGCTGAAGTTAAGTCTCTGTCAGATAGTGATTTGTCGAAGATATTTGAAGCAGTAGATAATGCTAAATATAAAGCGATTGTAAGTTTGGCTTATTCAGTAGGGATTCGTGTAAGTGATATTTCAACGATTAGAGTAAATGATTTAGACCTTAAAAGCAACAAAATCACTATTCGCAAAGGGTCGGTTGGAAAGGATAAAGTATTTAACCTCGAGAAAGTTGATGCAGCCTCTATAGCTAAATACATGAAGGAATTTAAACCTGAGAAATATCTTTTTGAAGGAGCTGATGGTGGTGCGTATAGTATTCGTTCAATACAACACGCTTTAAAATCATCTTTACAATCTGCACGTATTCGTAAAAAAATCAATACTCCGGGTTTAAGTAAATCTTTTGAAGAGCATTTATTGGAACAAGGTGCTGACTTGGATGTGATTCAACAAATGTTAGGACATGGAAAAGTAGAGGCCAAACTTGATTTTAAATCAGGCGGTAAAAAATGGCCCTTAGATATTTTGTATAATTAAGTAAAACGGTGGTTTCTCTTGCCGGAAGAAATCACATGTTTTTACTTAGTTTGCAAACAACCACCTTAATTATAATTAGGTTACCAAATGTAAAAAAGCCACTTTTTCGGGTGGCTTTTTTCTTTATCCATAGTGACAAATCTTATTCAGCTTTTTCTTGATTAGGAAAAAATACGAATACGTCTTCATTCGATCTTTTCATGTAATATGCTTCGCGGGCAAATTTTTCGAGAGCTTTTAAATCACTGGTTAGTTCATGAAGTTTTCTGTCGGATTCTTTGATTTGAGTTTTATACCAATTTTTTTCGTTTTGTTTTAACTGAGCTTCGGAGGTTAGTTTACGTAAGTATACCCAGTTATTGTTATCGAAAAACATCATCCATGCCAAAAAGAAAATCACGGTAAGAATATATTTATTCTTACCGATGCGAAACCAAACATTGGTATTGAGTTTTTTTACCAAAGATTTTTTGGGCTCCGGGATTTGATGAATGTCTTTGTCTTCCGTCATAGTGTAAAGGTAAAACGGAAGGTAATATGTTTAAATTGCTTATTGAGCAATAATCAACATATGTACGTTAATATCTGCTAAGTACTTAATTTATTTAAAATTCGCCTTAAACTTCCAGATTAAATCCGCATAATACCCATTGTTTACATCATACAAGTGGACTTTAAGCATATAGTTTTTACCCTTTTCAAAATCTTTAGTAATGGTTAAATAGCTATAGATATAATCATTTTTTAGCGTGTTGGGGTCCAAACTCTCATCCCATGAAGTTTTTGATGGAATAATAATAGTGTTGTCAGAAAGATTAATGATGCTCATCGTCATACGTAAATGAGTTAGCCCATCTATCACTTCAAATCCACTGATATTATAATAAGCAATAGTTGCTTGATCTCCATATTTAATATTTTTTATATCCAGAATTTCTTTCCCTGTTGAATCCAATACCCCAAAATTATCCATGCCTAAACCATAAGCCTCACCGGTAATGTTTATTTTTTTCTTGGTAACGGTAAATGATTGAGAAAAAGAGTTCACTAAGGATAGCAATACAATGGCAGTGGCCAATATTAATTGATTCGTTTTCATAAATAGTGGATTTATAATAAGGCTAATTTAGTGTTTATTGACAAAATAGAAAATACAGATTTATAGGTATAGGAACATTTCACCCCTGATTCTTTTTGTAACTCTAGAACCCACTTCTTACTCCTCTCCCAAAAACGGATATCTATAATCTACTGGACTCACAAAAGTTTCTTTAATACTTCTTGGACTCGCCCAACGCATTAAGTTAATATGTGATCCTGCTTTATCATTGGTTCCACTGGCACGGGCACCACCAAACGGTTGTTGACCCACTACTGCCCCTGTAGGTTTATCATTGATGTAAAAATTTCCTGCTGCATTTTCCAGCATTTTGCTAGCTGTAACGATGGCTTGTCTGTCAGTAGCAAAAATGGATCCTGTTAAGGCATACTCTGATGTGCTATCACATAAACGCAGATTCTCTTCAAACTTATCAGCGGGATAAACATAAATGGTTAGTACCGGACCAAAAATTTCTTCACACATGGTAGTGTAGTTTGGATCAGAGGTAACAATTACAGTTGGCTCTACAAACCAACCTTTAGATTTATCGTATTTACCTCCGGCAATAATTTCTACATTTTTATTTTTTTTCGCTTCTTCAATGTAGTTGGCAATCTTGTCGAATGATTTTTCGTCAATAACCGCATTGATAAAATTGGTAAAGTCTTCGGTAACTCCCATTTTAAAAGAAGCCAAATCTTCTAATAAATATTTTTTTACATCGGGCCAAATATTATCCGCAATATAAGCACGGCTGGCAGCACTACATTTTTGTCCCTGGTATTCAAAAGCCCCACGGCTTAATCCTACAGCCACTGCTTTTGCGTTGGCCGACGAGTGGGCAAATACAAAGTCCTTACCCCCCGTTTCCCCTACGATACGAGGATAGGTTTTGTACTTTGGCAAATTCTCACCAATGCTTTTCCAAAGGTCGTTAAACGTACCTGTAGATCCTGTAAAATGTAAACCACCAAAATCTTTATGTGCAGTAATTTCTTTACCGGCAACAGGTCCACTAACATAAACTAAATTGATCACTCCATCAGGTAAACCTGCTTCCATCAAAATTTCCATGATTACCTGTGCTGAATAAATTTGGGTATTGGCAGGTTTCCAAACCACAGTATTACCCATCATCGCAGGAGCAGTAGGTAAATTTCCCGCAATAGCAGTAAAGTTGAAAGGAGTAAGCGCAAATACAAAACCTTCTAGTGGTCTCCATTCACTTCTGTTCCAAATACCGGCGGATGATTCCGGTTGATATTTATAAATATCCGTCATGAAGTGAACATTATATCTCCAGAAGTCGATCAATTCACAAGCTGAATCAATTTCTGCCTGAAATGCATTTTTACTTTGAGCTAACATAGTAGCTGCATTCATTTTAGCACGGTAAGGTCCTGCTAAAAGATCTGCAGCTTTTAAAAATATAGCGGCACGATGTTCCCACGGCATGTTTGCCCAATCATGTTTAGCTTTCATGGCCGCTTCAATAGCCATTTGTACATGGGTAGCATCTCCCTGATGGAAATATCCTAAAGTATGTTGATGATCATGAGGTGGAAACATACGTTGTTTGTTTCCGGTAGTTATTTTTTTACCACCAATGTACATAGGTGCATCAATTTCTTTGCTGCGAGCTTCTTTCAATGCTTCTTTTAATGCTAGTTTTTCAGCAGAGCCGGGGCGATATTCTTTTACCGGTTCATTTTTAGGGGCTGGTACAGTATAAAATGCGTTTGACATGGTGTGTATTTTTTGAGATAACAAAGGTAATAATTTGTAGCTATTCCCGCTTTCCGCACCAGTCCTCGTATATAGGCTAAGCCTGCCGGTGCTGCGGGGGCTTCCTTTGTACGCCTCCTCTCTACACGGCATGCTAAGCCTATCTCCTGTGGGCTGGTTACTTCAATCGGGGCTAAACATAAATATTGTATTATTAAAAACTACATAGTAACTTTAAGAAATGAATGTTTCACGGGCTATTATGAAGAGGTTATTTCCTTTATCTTTTTTTCTGTTGTTAATGTTTGCTTGTGGTCCAAAATACAAGACTAAAGATGTGGATCAACAAAACGGATTTTATTTCTGGAAAACCAATCCTGAATTTAGTCAAAAACAATATGATCATCTAGATTCTTTAAATACACAGGTAGTTTATTTAAAATTATTTGATGTGGGCTGGGATGAATATAACAAAGTAGCAGTTCCTATGGGCGAAGTAAGTTTTTATAATGTAAATCCATCACCCTATCGTAAATACGAAGTCATCCCTACCATATTTATTACCAACGAAGCATTAAAAAATATAAAGGAAAACGAAGTTGAATTATTGAGTAATAAGGTATATAGAAAAATACTTACGCATTTTGTAAGTATAGCATCTAACGAAAGTGGAGCCGGAAGATATTTTGATGGTTCAGATCCCTATTATCAAACCTCGCCTGATTTTAGAGAACTCATAGTAAAAGATTCATTATCGAAAGCATATTTTAACCGTGTAACTGAATTTCAGTTTGATTGTGATTGGACGGAATCTACCAGAGATAAATATTTTAGTTTTTTAAAATTGATGAAACAAAAACTGGAAGGGAAACTCATTTCATCTACCATTCGATTGTACCCATATAAATATCCTGATAAAGCCGGTGTGCCTCCGGTAGATAAAGGGATGCTCATGTGTTACAATGTAGGCAATGTATTGGATGTTGAATCAGGTAATTCTATTTTTGATAAAAAAGAAGTATATAAATACATAAAAACAAAAAATGTATATCCACTCCCTTTAGATTATGCATTCCCGGTATTTGAATGGTGTTCTATTTATCATAAAGGGAAACTGGTAAAACTAATTCCACTGGAAAACTTCTCATACCAATTGGATTATTACAAGGATATTTCAAAAGGTGAAATAAAAAAATACGAAGTGTTACAGGATTATACCATGTATCCTTACGATTTTAAAATTCAAAAGGGTGATATTATTAAAGTAGAATCGTTACCATTTGATGATGTAGTAGAAGTGGCTAGTTATATCTCAAGTAAAAATACGAATAAAAATGCCAGAGTAGTTTTGTTTGATTATGATGAAAATTCAATAAGAAGAAATGAAGAGTCAGTTAAAAAAATATTTGATTGTTTTTAGTTACCTGCTATTCAATACTCAGTTTACTACTGCTTGCGAATGGTCAGTAGAGTATGATGAGATTCGTTATCTGGTAATGAATCCTGATATCAAGGATAACCGTGCCTGGTGGAACTATTATTATTACAATGCCCACTTATATTATGGAGAAGTTAAAACCGGAGATACTGACGAAAGAAAGATCTCTCTTGAGTGGAAAAAGCAATTAAACTTATCATCTACCGAAGAAGAAGTATTTCAATACATATTCAGATATAATGAAGAAAAAAAAGAATCTTATTCGTCTTTAGAGAAAGAATTAAAAGGAAATAAATCGTGGGATTCATTTATTAGTTTTGCCAGAGATTGCGAAGGAACGGTGTTTTCTCCTGACCCATGGGTAGGCATCAATAATGATTCATTATCGGGCATCAGAG
>CAZUXM010000003.1:24946-72304 GCA_964624635.1 uncultured Candidatus Competibacteraceae bacterium | reverse complement strand
TGTCAAAATTATCAGAACAGAAAGATGGATTCTGGAAAAAGAAATATGCATTTCAGGTATTAAGGTTGGCTTTTTATCAGAATGATGAAAAAACATTCCGCAATATATACAATACCTACTTCGGATTCCGTAAAGAAAAAACTCCGGTTGATTGGTGGGCTACTCATTACTTATCCATGATATATGAAAGAAACGGACTAATTGATTCCGCTAATTTTATACATGCTCAAGTGTATAGTAATTCCGATAAAAAAATGTACGTTTCTCATTATATGTATACTGACACAGATTTTGAGTCTCAATTAAGTATGGCCACTAATGACAAAGAAAGAGCCAATCTTTATTTATTGGCCGGTATGAAGGAATATCACAATGCGGTAGAACAAATTCATCAGGTGTATAATTTTTATCCTAAACATCCGCTGTTGCCATTGTTAATTACACGCGAAGTAAATAAAGTAGAAGATTTGTATGGAACGGAATCTATCAATTCAAATTATTATTCAGGGCGATGGGACTATTATTATTACAATGAAGATAAGGCTGACGAAATTCAACAAGCGGCTATTCATTTAAGAAGCGTATATGAAGAAGTAAAAAACATGAAGGTATTAGAACAGGATGATCCTTCATATTATTATTTATTACTGGCCGATCTGGCGATTCTTAACAGAGATGTTTCGGTAGCTGAACAAAGTTTAAATAAAATCAATTCAAAAGACAGCATGATTGTTTTTCAAAAATCGGTCATCAAAACCATGTTGTTAACCATTACTAAGGATGTAAATTCGGAGGAAGCTCAAAATTTAATCGGGAAGGAACTTAACTTTCTTTTAAAAAATCGATTTTCACAATTCTGGTCTCAACAAATGTTACGATCATTGTTTAATTATTTAGGGAATGCATACAAACAAAAGGGAGCTGAACATAAATCGGTGTTATGCTCTTATATTGCTAACAGCAAGCTATATGGCAGTTCATGGGATGCTACCAATAACTATTATATTATTAGGTATGTAGATAAAATGAACTCCACTCAAACCATTGAAAAAATCATAGCCTTATTTGATAAAAAAGAGAAAAATGAGTTAGAGAAAATTTTATTATCTCCTTATCCCGGTCCGGTTTACCATTGGGAAATATTGGGTACTGTGTACTTACGTCAAAATAATTTGAAAAGATCATTGGAGAGTTTTAAGCAGATATCAGAAGAATCATGGATTTTTACTTTTGATAAGGGAGAGTATCTGGATGAAAACCCGTTGGTGGTTTCGCATATAAAAAAATATGATAAAGATTTTGTTTACTGGACCAAAACACAAATAGTGGATACGGTGTATAAGATTGATTCAAAACCTCAAAAAACATTTGACGATTACCGTATGTTAGGGAATGCCTGGTATAATTTCTCAAAATTTGGTAATTCATGGTATATGTTGGATTATTATTACGAATCAACTTTTCTATTTCAGAGTGAGTATAGTAATATGAAGTCATTAACGGCACAAATAAACATAATGGCACTATCTAACAGTGCCTCTTATTATAAGAAAGCAGTTCCGTTGGCAAAAAATGCTGAACAACAGGCGGAGATTTATTATTTACTTGGTTGGTGTTATTATATGCTCAACAGGGAGTCTGATTATATTCAGTGGGCAGGTAAATATGAGCAATTAAAAAATACCCGTTTTTATAAAGGAGAAGCTTGTACCATTACTCCTTTATATGATGAACCGGACACGTTAAGAGATAGATGGAATAAAGTATATTGGTAATTACACAACTAATACAAACTCCTTCTTCCCTAATACATTTCCATTAACTAATATCTCCAACACATGTTTACCTCTATAGTGTTTTCTTGTCGTTAAATCTTTAAATAACTGACTTTTTTTAATATTGACTTTTTCTCCGGGTTGAAGTTCTATTTCCTTTAATTTAAAAACCTTGGGAGACGGTCCTGTCTTTTTAAAATAGTGGATGCAATAATCTACTACTAGCTTTTGTGGTTTTTTGCCTTGAGATAGTAAAGTAAAGTCAAAATGTAAACTATCACCTAATTTTATTTTCTCTTTATTCAACGTCAAACTATCCAATTTTACCTGGATGTTTTTATCAAAACTAAAAATGCTTAATGCTTTGGCATTTCCTTTTTTAATGAGGGTTCTGCAGGCATGTTTAATAATCCAGGCGGTATGAGGATTTTTTTTATCCCATGATTCCACTAACTTCAACATATACTCAGGATGATCTTTTGAAAAATCATTCAAGTGATTCGCTACTGATTTACGTACATACAACGAATCATCGGCATTCAGTTGTTGAAGAATTTTTTTTGTTAAGGTGGGGTCTTTTACAATGGCATCTAATTTAAAACTCCAGGGTAAACGGGGTCTGCATCCTTCACTGGCCAATCGTCGGATATGTTCACTTTTATGTCCGGCCCATTTTTCCATGGCTTTCAGAGTATACTTTACATCTCTTTTTAAATATTCCCTAATGGCAAATTCTGAGGAACCATAGGAAGTAAAATGGGCTAATGCCTCTAATGATAGTTCTCTGTCATCATGTCCGTAAAGTCCAACAAAGTCAGGATAAATTAATGCAGTATATCCTTTCGGCATTTCGTTGGCTACTTTTTTAAGGATGCCTATACTTTTTTGGTAGTTGTTAGGCAAATGTTTTTTCATTTGAATGGACGTATTTCTCAACCTTTCATTGAGTGAAAGAGGTTCCATATTATGAGTTACATCTTTTAAAAATAGTTTTGCATTAAAATTTTTATCTGCATCGGATAAAACATCCGCCAGTTGACGATAATAATTTTTATTAAACATTTCTTTTAAAGGCTCCATACTCTATTCTTTTTTATCTTTTTTCCATTGCATTTTTTAATCCATTGCTCACCATGGTAAACGCTAATACCAGAAACATAATGGCAAATCCGGGTATCAGGGCTAAATGTGCATGAGAAGTGGTAATAAAATTGCGGTGTGATTCAATCATATTTCCCCAGGTGGGAGTTGGGGGCTGGGCACCCAACCCAAGAAAACTAAGTCCGCTTTCTATTAATATAGCAGAAGCAAAGTTAGCCGATGCAATTACCAATACAGATGCCATTACATTGGGGACTATATGTTTAAATATGATTCTTACTGACGTAAATCCCAACGCTTTCCCGGCTACCACAAATTCTTTTTCACGGAGTGATAAAATTTCTCCTCTAACAATTCTCGCTACATCTACCCACATGGTTAAACCCACTGCTACAAAAACAGGTAACAAACCTTTACCTAAACTAATGGTAATGGTAAGTACCAATAATAAAGTGGGAATGCTCCATACTACATTCATGAGCCAGAGAATAAGATTGTCAATCCATTTCCCGAAATATCCCGCAAAAGCACCCATAACAATTCCAATAATTACAGAGATGATTACGGCAATAAAACCTACCATCATGGTAATACGGGTTCCAATCATTAATCTGCTCAATACATCTCTGCCAAAACGATCAGTACCCAATACAAAGACTTTTTTGGTAACCGGTAAAATAATTCTGTCTTTGTTGATGGAATATTTATGATCATCAACAAGTTTTTTATTGTAATTAATATATTGTTCAATTGAAATAACATCGCCACTTAATTCGCTGCTTTTTACAGGGATATAATTACATTTACGAGGTGCTCCTTTTAGTAGCTGAGTGATAAATGAAGTATTAACGACCACAGGTTTTTCTATTCGTATAAATTGAATGCTGCTCATGGGTGGAGTCAGTGCAATTTCAACACATTGTGCATCCGCATGAGGTGTAGAGTCAGGGGTAATGCTATAACCCAAAAGAGAAATAAATAAACAAATACCAATGAAAATAATTCCCCCCATTCCCCATTTATCTTTTCTGAATTTTTTCCAGATGATCTTCCCGGGTGTTATGGATTTATTTTTTTTAAGCACGGTATTCTCTTTCTTTCCAGGTATATTTTCCACTCAAAGATAAAACCAGTATCCATAAAAAGTATAATGGATAGGCAAAAACAAAAAATGGCACCAGTAAAACAACCTGTGGTCTGCGAACCAATATCAGGTAAGGCAACATAAACGTAATGTCAGCCATCATTTTTACCATAAGTACCATACAATAGAATTGACTACTTGGCGACCATAATACCAGATTGATCCAGGAGATGATAACTATCATATTTGCCAGCATAACCAAAAAACCTAATACTACATTCCATTTGTTACGATAGTATTTTGATTTGGAAGCCCAACGTACTTTTTGTTGTATTAACTCTTTCCAAGTATTTACCGGTTGAGTTTGTACAATACTATTTGTTTTCCAGCTAAATTCTGCAGATAGTTTTTTTCTTTTAAAGTCTTCCAGTAAAAATATATCATCACCGGAGGCTGTTTCTTTTTTTAAGGCTGATTCTTCAAAATGTTTTTTTTCATAGGCAATATTGGCACCATTGCTCATCAAAGGTTTTTTCCAGAAACAGCTGCCTGCTGAAATGGATTGTAATGCCGCCCATTCAAATTCCTGAAAATAGTGAAGTAGTTTTTTTACACCTTTTAATTCAACAGGACCCAATACCATATGAGCATTGGTTTGTTCAATCTCTTTTAACCATTTAGGAGGTACTTCACAATCAGCATCAGTTGTTAATATCCAACTCCCTTGTGCATGTTTAATGCCTTCAGCAATGGCTTGTTTTTTGCCTTCTCCGGTAGAATGTATCAACGAAATATTATTACCAATATACTCTTGTAGTATGGATATGCTTTCATCGGTAGAATGATCGTTCACCAAAATAATTTCATAACCATCTAAGGTATATTCAAGCTTTTGAAGTGATTGTAAAAGTACCGGCAAGTGGGTTTCTTCATTTCGGAAAGGAATAATAATAGAAAAAAATTTATTTTCCGTTGGTTTTGATTTTTTTGATGGAACAATATAAAATCCTAAAAAAATGAATAAACTATAAAAGGAATAAATCCCAATAACAATCATGGATATATATATCAGTATCCAATTCATTTATTATTTCTGCTTTCTTTTATTAGTAAAAAATTCCCAATAAGTCCCGGTATTGCTAAATTAATAACCCATAAGGTAAGTGAAGCCGCGGCAACGGCTAAATCCATAGAAGGATTATTAAATACCGCCATACTTACACTTCCTCTATTGGCAATATCACTAACAGAATAAGAGGGTATAAATGAAGTAAGTAAAAATATTAAACCAATTTTTATCATTTGTTCCTGTATTGGTATATCTATTCCAAAAATGCACAATAGCAATAAATATTGTGAGGAAAAAATGGAATACCTTATAAAACTATAAACAAATACAATTCCCAAATCTTTTGAGCTCCAATCAGCTGTATGGGGTAAATAATCTTCAAATTTTTTGATAATTTTCCAATGAGAGATTTTATCAATAAAATATGAAAGGTTTAGGTAGACGAGTAGTAGAAGAATAATAACTATAATGCTCAAAATAAAAACCAGATAAAAAATAAAAGGGTCTTTAACCAACATTTCATGGTCAAAAATCATGATGTAAAATATCATGCATATTAATCCGGTAAAAACGGTAACAATATTCTGGGCAAAACCTCCGGTAAACGAAGCCACTGTTCCAAATATTTTATCATTATCTTTTAAATAAAATATTCTTCCTGCAAACTCCCCAATTCTACTTGGAGTTATGGCTCCTAATGAAACGCCTGATATAACAGAGGCAAAGCCTCTTCTAAAGGTAATGTTAACCCTGGGTTTTAATAATAATTTCCATTTGAATACTTCGGTAACCCAGTTGGCAATCATTAATATAAATACCACAGCCAATAAAAAAATGTGAAAAGGATTCTTAAATGCCTGGGTAATCTCCTGGATTTTTTCAGAAGGGATTAAGCTGAGTCTGTAAGATATAAATACAATGGATACCAGTGATATAATTACAGCGATGGTAATTCTCCAAAAAGAAATTTTTTTCTTATCCATGCGTTTCTACCTTTGTAAATATAGAAAAAAGCTGGAAGACAGGGGTTAGAAGACGAAAGAATAATTAAGTTAATTTCAATTTTTCATCTTGTAGCTTCTGTCACCTGTGTAAAGGCTTATAACTTTCCGGCTTTTTTATATATTAGAAGTTAATTTTAATTCTACAACGATACAAACAACCTCTTTCATGAATAAGCGAATTATACTTGGTATAGACCCCGGAACCAATATCATGGGATATGGTATCATTTGCATTCATGCCAATAAAATGAGTCTTATTAAAACAGATGTTATTAATATGAGTCGCATGGATGATGGTTATGAAAAAATGAAATTGGTTTTTAATACCATTTATGAGTTAATCAATGCCCATGAGGTTGATGAAGTAGCTATTGAGGCACCTTTTTTTGGTAAAAATGTTCAATCTATGTTAAAACTGGGAAGAGCACAAGGCATTGCCATTGCAGCTGCTTTACATAGAAATATGCCAGTGACTGAATATTCGCCTCGAAAAATAAAACAATCGATAACCGGTAAAGGAAGTAGTACAAAAGAACAAGTAGCTTATATGTTACAACGTTTACTCAATTTACCTGAGCTTCCCCCATATTTTGATCAAACGGATGCATTGGCTATTGCCGTTTGTCATCATTTTCAGTTTTCCATGCCTTCTTCAGATACTTCTGTCAAAAAGAAAAAAGCCACCGGCTGGAAAGCTTTTATGAGTCAGAATCCGGATAGGATTAAATAGGTTTTATCCGTTTAAATCAGCTACATCAGCGTTCTATTAACTGCATGTTTATTGAAGTTTTTTCCTACTTTTATTCTACCCATGGCAAAAAAACAAACACCACCTAAGCTAAAAGAAATCAAAAAAGCTCCGGATAAAAGATTCTGGATCTTAGCTGCCATTGTTTTCGTTGTCAGTTTTATTTTTTATGGCTCTTCCATCAATAACGAATATGCATTGGATGATGGAATTACCATGGAAAAAAATGAATACGTTCATCAAGGGATCGATGGCATAGGAAGTATCATGACAAAAGATGCCATGGCCAGTTTTTTTAAACAGGTAGGTTCAAAGGGACAGTTGTCAGGCGGTCGTTACCGTCCTTTATCTATTGTGACTTTTGCGTTGGAATATGAATTTTTTGGTTTTTCTCCGGGTGATAATATTACGATTACAGGTACTGATGGAAAAAATTACAAAGGGAAAATAAAAAAAATAACCCCTGATGGTGAAGTGTTTTTTGTTACAAAAGAATTTGGCGAGGGTCGGCAAAACATTACCAAAGTACATGAGTTTAAAAGACTGGCACATATCCAGCATTTTTTTAATGTATTTCTCTTTGCTATTTCAATGGTAGTGCTTTTTTACTTTTTGTACAAAATACTCCTTAAAAATTTAAACCATGCTGAGTTATGGGCACTGTTTATTACTCTTGTTTTTACCATGCATCCTTTACATACGGAGGTAGTAGCCAATATTAAAAGCCGTGATGAAATTTTATCGTTGTTATTTATCTTGCTTACGCTTATACAATTGGATAAATATTTAAACACCAAAAAGCCGTTGTATCTGGCATATTTAGGCATTTGTTTTTTTCTGGCCATGTTATCCAAAGAATATGGAGCCGTATTGTTAATCATTGTTCCGGTATGGGTGTATTTAAAACAAAATAAACTGAATTGGTTGGAACTGGTGATGGTGATAACGCCTTTGGTATTTGCCTTTTTGCCTTATTATTTACTAAGAACAAATGCAGTAATGGTAGCCGGACCTGATGATGTTAAGCCCGATGTGCTGAATGATTATTATTTGTTTGCACAGGGTGATGAAAAAAGAGCTACTCAGGTGTACATACTTCTTAAATATTTTTTATTGCAGATTTTCCCTTATCCGTTAGCCAGCGATTATTCGTTCAGGACCATTGCATTCAGACATTTTACCTCGCCTGAAGTAATTATCTCTATCGTGTTCCATGTATTTTTGGTTGGTGGGCTGGTTTATGCGTTTATCAAAAAAAATATCATTGTTGTATTTGGTCTTTCGTTTTATCTGTTTAATCTGGTATTGGTAAGCAACCTGGTATTTAATATAGGAGCCAGTATGGGTGAACGTTTGGTTTATCATTCCTCATTGGGATTAATCTTACTTATTTTCTACGGATTATATCAATTAGTGGGTAAAAACAAAAAAACCAAAACGAGCATTTATGCAGCAGGAGGGTTCACCACTTTAGTTGCGATTCCATTTTTTATAGTAACTCAGCAACGGAATGCCGCCTGGAAAAATGATTATACTTTAGCTATTACTGATGTAAAAACACATCCTAACAGTGCCTTGTTAAATGCGAATGCTTGTTCATATACGGTACATAAATCAGAAGAATTTGCTAATAAGGATAAAGAAATGGCTATGACTTTAGAGGCTAAACAATATTGTTTAAAGGCGTTAGAAATTCATCCGGATTTTGCCAATGCCTGGATGAACATGGCGGTACTTGAGCATAAACTCAAAAATTATGAAGCGGCCGAGCTGGCAGTAAAAAAGGTAATTGAAATATTTCCGAATAATCCTAAAGTGCCTTTATTTAAAAACATGGTGGCTATGGATTATGTAAATGTTGGTTTCGAGAAATATAAAGAAGGAAAAGTAGATTCCTGTTTTGTTTATTTATACAAAGCGAAAAAACTAGATCCAGCCAATCCTGAAGTATTGTATAATTTAGGAGGTGCTTACTTAACTGCGGCAAAAAATTCGGATTCGGCAATGTATTATTTTTCAGAAACATTGAAGATTAATCCGAATCATCCGGGTGCTCAACAGGGATATGGTTCTATTATGCAGAATGCAAAGTAATTGGGGTTAGGTTATATTTATCTGAGCAATTTTACGGTTGAGGTACTAATATAGTTTTCATATACAATGCTATCTTCCGAAGCAGTATAGATAGCTTGATAATCATAAAAACCTGCGGGTACATCCACACTATTTAATTTGCCATCCCATCCATTTGTGTAAAACTCATCATAAGTATTGCAGATGTAAACTTGTTTTAATTGGTCGTTAAAGATTTTGATTCGGAAGTTGGTAATATGAGTTCCGTAAACTGGTAGAATTCTAAAAGACTCATTTAAATCATCCCCATTAGGTGAAAAAGAATTGGGGGCCCAAAAATGTTCATGAATAGGAACACGTTTTGCTTCGGTACATCCTGATAAAATAAAAATAATCAGACAACTGAATAGTATAGATAGTTTTTTATTCATACCTTTTTATGTCGTTTATTTTATAACTAACCGTTAATTGAAAATTAGATACCGGATATGAATACCTGATTTCGGAAGTAGGGAATTGAATCTGAGCATATATTCTCAAAAAATCATTCCAGGCAAACATGCCTGACACACTTAAGATGTTGAGATTGTTATAATAAATTCCACCACCACCACCTTTCGAAGTATTGCTCGCTGCAAATAATCCTCCATTGATAACATAGGTTTGAGGATCATAATAATTAAACTCTACTGAAGGAATTAATTGTGCTTTTTTTAAGTCAATATTATATAAGGTATTGGCTCCAATCCCGTAGTAACGATTGTTATTGGATCCTAATGAAGGAACATTGGTTAATATACTATTCACAAAATAAAAATTGACATACCCATCATATAGTCTTATTTGCGTACCCGCATTCCATTGGAAAGTGGTTACCTGAAATGCAGGCGATGGATTGTTATTATAAGCTTCCTGGGTAGTAAAAATAAAACCATATCGGTCATGTATCATATCACCCCAAGTCATATCATCTCCCAAAAATTGATGCATTACAAAGCCTACTCCTCCACCAATACGAATGCTATAATTTTTTTTGTTCAAACACTGAAACGAATAATCTATTCGTTGACGAATAGCTGTTGTAAACCCTATATGTTTCATAGATAAACGATACCCCAGCCCATGTCTTCCTTGTTTGTTACCAAAAAACATATCCATCATTAAATTTCCATAGTGAATATTGTTACGGCTACCGGGTAAACTATGGCCATAACTTGCCTGTGCCTGGTACGATTTTAAAGAACCTGCCAGTGCCGGATTATAAAAATTATCTACCAATAAATAATTGAGTACATCTCCTTTTTTTCTATGGAAATCATGAATGGTGTCAACAGTAAAACCGGTGGTGTCGGTAGATAAGGAATCATTTACCTGTGCCCTGCAGGGTAGGCTAAGTATAAATAAACAGATAGCCAGTAATGGCTTAAGCAGGTGTAAGGGTTTTACCATTCTTCTAATTTAAAACCTTGATATCAATATTGCAAGGATTTTAAAATAAACATGAAATTTAGCAGGCGATATATACCGGAATATATGGGAGAAACGTTTTATTAGGATTCTCCTTTTAGGTCAATACCCGCAACCCATCTCAGTGTTGCTATTCCGGTGAAACTGGCGCTTGGGTTATGGTTAGGGGAATCTATGGAAGGCAACCCCAAAAAACATCAAAAATTCTATCTTTGCACTCTTATGGAATACAATCACCGGGATATAGAAAAACGTTGGAGAGAGTTTTGGGAAAAAAACAAAACTTTTGCAGCCGAAAATAATACAGATAAACCCAAGTATTATGTGTTGGATATGTTCCCTTACCCAAGCGGTGCAGGTTTACATGTAGGCCATCCGTTGGGCTATATTGCCAGTGATATAGTGGCCCGTTATAAAAAATTACAAGGGTACAATGTTTTACATCCTATGGGTTTTGATGCGTTTGGGTTACCTGCTGAACAGTATGCCATTCAAACCGGCAAACATCCTGCTACTACTACGGCTGAAAATATTGCCCGTTATATTGACCAATTAAAAAATATTGGTTTTGCGTATGATTGGGATCGGCAAGTGAATACCAGTGATCCTGAATATTACCAATGGACCCAGTGGATATTTTTACAACTCTTTCATCATTGGTATGATAGAACGGCGAAAAAAGCACGACCTATTTTAGATTTAATTTCCATTTTCGAAAAACAAGGGAATAATGGATTCCACCAACAAATGTTAAGTGGAAATGTGGAAGGAGTGGAACAAATTTTTACTGCGGAAGAGTGGAAGGGATATACGGAACAAACCAAGAGCAGTATTCTCATGAATTACCGTTTGGCTTACCAATCGTTTGCATATGTAAACTGGTGCGAAGCTTTGGGTACAGTATTAGCCAATGATGAGGTAAAAGATGGGGTAAGTGAAAGAGGAGGGCATCCGGTGGAACGTAAACAAATGCGCCAATGGTTTTTGCGCATTACTGAATATGCGGATAGGTTGTTTGATGATTTGGATACCCTGGATTGGAGTGATAGCATGAAGGAAATGCAACGTAACTGGATTGGGAAAAGTGAAGGTTTGTTGATGCGTTTTCCATTAAAAGGAAGAGAAGAAAGATTAGATATTTTTACGACCAGGCCTGATACTATTTTTGGGGTAAGTTTTATGGTGTTGGCTCCCGAAAGCGAGTGGGTAAACGTATTAACTACCACCGAGCATAAAGGGGAGGTAGATAAATACGTGGCTGAGGCAAAAAACCGTAGTGAAAGGGAACGCCAGGCAGATGTAAAAAGAGTCAGTGGGGTTTTTACGGGGTCGTATGCCATTCATCCGTTTACAGGAAAAGAAGTGCCCGTTTGGATTAGCGAGTATGTGTTAGCAGGTTATGGTACGGGGGCCGTTATGGCAGTACCTGCCCATGATGGTAGAGACTTTAGATTTGCTAAATATTTTGGATTACCGATACCAAGAGTAATCGCCGGACCTGATGGTGATGAAAACGAATTGACGGAAGAGGCGTATGAAGCCAAAGAAGGGAAAGTGATCAATTCTGACTTTATTACCGGCATGCAGGTAAAAGAGGCCATGGAAACCGTGAAGAAAAAAGCGGAGGAAATGGGCATAGGTGAACGACAAATTAATTACCGTTTGCGGGATGCTAATTTCTCCAGACAAAGGTATTGGGGTGAACCGTTTCCAATTTATTACAAAGACGGAATAGCCACACCAATTGATATCCATGAATTGCCATTAGAACTTCCACAAATGGAAGATTTTAAACCTACCGGAAATCCTGAAGGGCCATTGGCAAAACTCACGGATTGGAAATACGATGGAAAGTACCAGTTAGAAACGGATACCATGCCGGGTTTTGCAGGCAGCAGTTGGTATTTTTTACGCTACATGGATGCCCATAACAAAACTGAATTTGCTTCGAAACAAGCGTTAGACTATTGGCAGGATGTAGATTTTTATATTGGAGGTACCGAACATGCCGTAGGGCATTTATTGTACAGCCGTTTCTGGCATAAGTTTTTATACGATTTACATTTTGTACCTACCATTGAGCCGTTTAAAAAACTAGTGAATCAGGGGATGATACAGGGGAGAAGTAGTTTGATTTATAGAGTGCTAAACAATTCCGTATCGGCTCCTGATGATAATATATTGGAGAATATGAGCAAACTCCCATCTGTGTTTGTGTCAAATGGTCTAAAAAATAATCAAGACTTACTTCGGAAAACAATGGATGATTTGTATAAGCAGCATGGTTTTGATTATAGAACTTTTTCTGATTGCAATCTATCTCCAATTCACGTTGATGTAAATATTGTTTTTAATGACGAATTGAACCTTGAAAAATTTAAAGCCACAAGCGATGAGTATCGAAAAGCCATTTATTTATTAGAGGATGGAAAACTTGTTTGCGGATGGGAAGCAGAGAAGATGTCAAAAAGGTGGTTAAATGTGGTAAATCCAGATGATGTTTGTAGCGAGTTTGGTGCAGATACCCTCCGTATGTACGAAATGTTCTTGGGCCCTATTGAGCAATCTAAGCCCTGGAACACGAATGGAATTACAGGAGTATCAGGGTTCTTAAAAAAACTATGGAGAACTTGCATTGGTGCTGATGGAAATTTATCATTGACCAATGAAGAACCTACGGCCAAAGAATTAAAAACACTGCATAAAACCATTAAGAAAATAAAAGAAGATATTGAAAATTTAAGTTTGAATACTTCCATCTCTGCTTTTATGATTTGCTTGAATGAGTTGAATGAATTGAAGTGCAATAAAAAATCGATTTACGAACCATTGATGATTATTTTATCACCGTATGCACCGCATATTGCGGAGGAGATCTGGAATAAAATGGGTCATACTACTAGTATTGCTTCTGCAAAATTCCCTGAGTTCAAAGAAGAATACCTGGTAGAAAGTACCTTTTCATATCCAATCTCATTTAATGGTAAGCATCGTTTTAATTTGGAATTGCCATTAGGTATTCCCAACGAACAAATCCAGGAAACGGTATTGAACCATGAAGATGCTGCCAAATGGTTAGAAGGGAAATCCCCGAAAAAAGTAATCATTGTTCCGGGTAAGATTGTGAATGTGGTGGTGTAGAATTTTCTTACCCATTTCTATCATTTAAAATAAACTAAGTGTATATCCGTTTTAATCATACCTTAACAAGTCTGTTATGAAGAAATTAGTGGTTCTACTTTTCATCATTTTTTCCGTGTTTTTATTAAGCTGGACCTTTTATCATCAACCCTCCGTTAACGATGAATTAATTAGGATTTCAAAGGAATACCAAACCTACGGTCTGTATAATTCAATGGATTATTGGACCATTACTTATTGTGAACCATATTATGGTCCCGGCGTTAGGGGCGATACCTTACATATGAGTCTGGCGGATGAAAAAAAGAGTCCACACGGAAATAAATTATATAAACTTTATGTAAAGGATAAGGAAGCATATCGTAAAAACTTTGAAAAACAACCCGAAGGACAAGTACTTATTAAAGAAGTTTGGAACGTAAGACCGGTAAGTACAATGGATAGTGTCAACAATAATTTACTTCCTTATAAATTGAGTTTTAATGACCATTGGTATTATACCCCTACTACAAGAAAACAGCTATTTATCATGTATAAAACCCAACCGTCAAGTGAAAACGATGAGGGTTGGTGGTACGGAATAGTTGATATTGAAAAAGGTGTTGAAAATGCAAAAGTGATAGAGAGTATGAAAATTAACCGATGTATTAAATGCCATCAGCAGAATAAAACAGATCGGATTTTTGGTGATCCTGATTAGGATTTGATAAATTTAAAGGAGGCCCGGCCTGATTTTAATTGAACTTTTAGAAAATAAATTCCCGGGTTCAAATTTTCAATATTGATTTGATAATTTTCCCTTCCTTCAATTATATGTTTCCCCGAGGATTCGGTTATTTCCCAATATAAAACTTCATCAATGGAGGTAATATTAAGTATTTCCGTGGCCGGATTTGGGTAAATGGAGGTTGCAGATACATCTTCATTCTCAAATCCCATAAATGCCGGTACTGTAATATTCATACTGATGGTATCAGCATAACAATTGTTAGAAGCGATGAGCTGTACTGTATAAGTTCCGGGTGTAGTATAAGTATGTGTAGGGTGTATAGCGGAAGAAGTGTTCCCGTCGCCAAAATCCCACATCCACTGATCAACATTATAACTGGCAGAAGAAAAAATAATTTCCATATCGTTAGGCATATAACTAAAATTGGCATTGATAGGAATTTGATTCAACATCCAGGTATCCAAACTATCGAGTACCGTTTGTGCAGCTATTTGTTGAAGGAAATGGGCATTTCCTGCACTTAGTCCACTCGTAAACGTAGCCCCCACGGGACTTTCATGAAATATAGAAGCATAAAACACGCAGGCAGTTAAATAAGTTCCGGCAACACTTGGGTGACTGTTATCTGCACTCCAAAGATTAATGGTACTATCAGCCATACGGGCATTTTTCCACGCTACCCCCACAGGAGCTACTTGCGCAAAATGATTAGCACCCATCTCTAAATAACTTTCACGTAAACGTTGCCCCATTCCTTCAAAACTACAAACCGGAGGATAAGATGAACAATACATATTATCACCATATTTCCTTCCCCACGTCATATAGAACATGGTTTTGGTACAGCGATTATTCATATGTATTTTATGATCTAACATTTGGGCATACGGATAGGTTTCCATTTCCACTTGTGCAGGAGGTAAAGAAGGCTCCTGACTTTGTGCCTGTAATACTACATAGTCCCAATCCTGAGCATTGATTTTACTGGTGGTAGTACCATTACTTGAATGTAAAAAAAATGTATATCCGCCCGGAGTATGGTTGTCATGATAAATGGTATCACCTAAACTGAGGGACAGATTATATAACACCTGGGGCAAATTGTTGGTAGCGGTATAACTGTTACCAATAAAAAGTACACGGGTGGTTTGTGCATGCAATTGTAATGAAACAAGAGCAATAATGGCCGATGAAAATATTTTTGTACGCATAATAAAAAGACGAAAGAAAATATTTTTTGGTTGTAAGTACTTCCTGAATGTACAATGAATAATAATGATTTTACAAAACCGCAAAAAAAAACCTGACACGAAGGTCAGGTTTTTTTTATATTCATAGATAGTTAAGCGCTTATTTTTTTGCTTCAGCAGCAGGTGCTTTAGCATCGCCTTTAGCTTCTTCAGCAGCAGCTGATTTAGAGTTACGTGTAACTGTAACTGCAGCTACCACAACGTTACCTGCATCAAGGAAAGTAACTCCTTTTAAATTCATTTGAGAGATTCTTAATTTATCTCCAATGTTCATGCTGGTAATATCAATCTCAATAAAATCAGGAAGATCTTTTGGTAAAGCTTCAACTTTCAATTTACGAACGTTAACGGCTAACCTACCCCCGGCTCTAACCCCGGCAGAGTTTCCAACGATTTTAATTGGAAGATCAATCTTCACTTTTTTATCTTCTTTTACTTCGAAAAAATCCACGTGATTGATAGCATCCGTTACCGGGTGATACTGGATTTCTTTCATTACTCCTTTGTAGTTAGCTCCGTCAACAGTAATGTTGGCGAAATATACTTCCGGAGAGAAGATGAAGTTTTTTAGTTCAGCCAATTCAGCTGAGAAGTGCACTGTATTAGCGCCACCATAAATAACACAAGGAACCATCTCGGTTGCACGTAGATCTTTTGATCCTCTTTTACCTGTGTTGTCTCTTTTTTGTCCTTTTAATTCTAGCGTTTTCATCGCTTTAGTTTTTTTAGTTCATTTTTAAGTTTAGAAAATGAATGACGAGCTAATGGATTCGTCTACCAATAACTTTTTAATTACGTCGCCGAAAAGTTCAGCTACCGAAATAACCTCAATCTTAGACGAAGACTGCTTAAGAGGAATCGTATCGGTAACCACCAATTTCGAAAGTTTTGATTTTTCTATTTTATTGTAAGCCTCACCTGATAAAATCGGATGAGTGCAGTAAGCCGTAACTGATTTTGCACCGGTATCTATTAAAAGATCGGCCGCTTTACAAAGAGTACCTGCAGTATCCACCATGTCATCAATCATGATAACATCTTTGCCTTTTACATCTCCAATAAGGGTCATTCCTTCCACTTGATTGGCAGCAGCTCTTTGTTTATATATCATCGCCATTTCTAACCCAAGATATTTTGAGTAAGCATTGGCTCTTTTTGATCCTCCTATGTCCGGAGCAACCACAATCATGTTATCAGTTGCCAGCGATTTAATATGACCTGCAAATAATGCAGAGGCATATAAATGATCTACCGGAACATCAAAAAATCCCTGAATCTGATCAGCATGTAAATCCATGGTCATAATTCGGGTAACGCCTGCAGCAGTTAAAAGATTAGCTACTAATTTAGAACCGATGGCAACACGCGGTTTATCTTTTCTATCCTGACGTGCATATCCAAAATAGGGAATGACGGCAATGATATTACGGGCAGAAGCCCTTTTTGCTGCATCCACCATTAATAAAAGTTCAAGCAGATTATCAGCAGGAGGATTGGTACTTTGAATTAAAAAAACATCACATCCTCTAACAGTTTCTTCAAATACCGGTTGAAATTCACCATCACTAAAATGCTGAATTTTCATTTTACCTAATTCAGTACCATAAGCTTTGGCTATTTTTTCAGCCAGAACCTGAGTTCCTTCACCGGCAAATATTTTAGGTATAGATGACATATTAATTCAAATCCTTTATTTTAAAGGAGTGCAAAGCTATGAAAATCCCTATTTTAATCAAAAATAATTGTAGAAATAGGGGATTTTTATACTTTTGTAGCCCGTTTAAAGGGTCGTAGGCCCTGATTAAGCGTAAGCGAAAAGTTCATAATGCGTTCTTTAAAGCAGGTCTAAAAGCAAAGAATTTCAAGGCAAACGAAGTCGAAAAAGCGCAGCTTACCTTTGTAATTGAGCATTTTAAGGCTGAGTTTAACGAAGAAATTCGAAGATTTTAGAGCTGCAAGTGATAAGCCCAGATGGCGGAATTGGTAGACGCGCTAGACTCAAAATCTTGTATTCGCAAGGATGTGCAGGTTCGATTCCTGTTCTGGGCACTAAGGAAATTAGCAAAGGTCTTGTAAGTTAATATTTACAAGACCTTTTATTTTTTAAAAGTAATAGTGAGGTCACATTTTTTAATCTGTTATACTTAATTAGTCTCCTTTTCAGGTCTAAATCCATATAAATCTATGGTGTTATCTACATATTGTCTCGTGCTGCCTGAAACAGTGTGATTAAGTTTTAATAGCAAAGCTCTGGTTTCCTCATAGGTTTGCAAGGTAGACATAATTAAGAATTGCTTTATTGGAATAAAGTAGTGGCTTGCGATTCCTTTTTGAAATGGAATTTTAGCATAGGAATCGCCTAAATTGCTAATCCAATTATTTTCATGAATTTTCCTTTCTACTGTTGAATGCATAACTACTCCATAGAATTTAACATCTTCTGCTAGCAAATGGGCATCAATTAGCGGTATACCTGCAATTAATGATTCTTCAGGTTCATAGGTTATTTGCCCGTAGGCCATTGCCCCTTTAATAGGAATCCCTTTAGCAAGACAAGTCGTTAAAATAGCTTGAGAAGCTAAAAGAATATATTTCATATCATCTTCTCCGTTATCCTTGGAAATTAACAATATGGTGTCAGAGAAAACCAAAACGTGGGGTACAATTTTTGCAGTTTCACTGTTTGCATGTTCAATGGTGAAATTTTTGTAAAACGATGCTAATGAAGTAATTTCACGAAGTGTTTCAACAACTTTGTCATGTGGGTTGCGATAATTAAAATCCTTAAATCCCATAATATCCATCAAACAAATATATCGCTCCTTTGTATTAGCTTTATCCATTGCCTTTTTTAATTGTTTCAAGCTAATATACACACTATTGTTATTGTACCAATGAGTAAACTTTAGTACATTTCATTATGCGGAAATCAATTTATTATTCGATAATTGTTCTAGGAATAGAGGCCTCTCAAATTTGAGAGGCTTTTTTATTTGAGGTAGTTGATAAATCCAATTACTTCTTAATCACTTTAATTGTCTTACTTCCATCCTGAGAAGAAAGCACCACAAAATAATTTCCTGACGGAAGTGATGTTGGAACTATAACATTTTGAGTATAATCGGCAGCTTCCTGCAATTGGTTGGATAATAATACCGAAACCACTTTTCCATTGGCATCCACCAGTTCAATATTTATTTTTTTAGGCTGAGTTAAAGTATATTTTACCGTTATATTTTGATCAAATGGATTTGGATATACATGGATACTATTGATGTCTTCATCTTCAACCCCTTTTGTACCTGATGAGGGTCCGTAACGGGCTACTGCAAAGTCAAAAGCTCCATCCGTATTGGCATACCCTGCAGCCATTATTTTTGAATCAGCAGTATAACAAAGTGCATTGATTCCTGATGCTGTACCGATAGTGGTAGTTAGTTTACCATCCGTATCAAAGCCGGTAAACAAGGAACCATCAGAGTTATATAACACCATAGCAAAACGTGGAGTTCCCATAGTGGCAATGCCACCAACTAATACTTTTCCGTCAGGTTGAATAAGTACAGATCTCCCTTCGTCCCAGGTGCTTCCTACAGCAGTATTTACAATACCTGTACCGTTCCATGTATTATCTAAACTACCATTAGTGTTATATCTTACAACACCAAAACGTATGGGTCCGGTAGGAGTTACACCTCCAACCACTACAATTTTCCCGTCAGGTTGAATAGCCATTCCTTTAGCTTCATCACTGTATGGTGTAACAGAAGTGATAACAATCCCATCAGTATCAAAACTATTGTCAAAGCTTCCATCTGTATTAAAACGAACTACTGCAAAAGCATTATAAAAGTCAGGCTCTAAAGAGGGTCCTGCCAGTAGTACTTTATCATCCGATTGAACGGCTAGAGCATACGCTTGTGAAGAAAGATTCATCAAAATATTGGCTTTTCCATCAGTGCTAAAAGTATTGTCTAATGATCCATTGGTATTGTAACGGGCAATTCCAAAGTTGTAAACTGTATCCATATATACGGCACCCCCAACTACAATTTTGCCATCTGATAATAACCCAATGTCATAAGCAATATCAGAGAAGTTGTCAAAGTCTGTAGTTACAATCCCATCCGTATCAAATGAATTATCAAAAGTTCCATTAGAATTTAATCTAATCACACAAAAATCATTATTGGTTCCATTATATCCTTCTCCAGCAATCACTATTTTGCCATCAGACTGTAGAACAATTCCTCTTCCGGCATCATGACCAAACCCAAGGTCAATCATTTTTGTACCTGTAGAATTAAAACTCAGGTCCAAACTTCCATCTGTATTGTATCTTGCTAATGCAATATCATCGTTAGACCCATTAAAGGCATTTCCTACCACAATAATTTTTCCGTCAGTTTGTATAGCCATATCAAATATGGTATTACCGGCGGTTCCCAACGAAGTGGTTACTTTACCATCCAAATCAAAACCAAGATCTAATACTCCTGTTTGACCAAAACAAAGCCCTGAAATAAAAAATAATACAATAAACCTTTTCACACTAGTATTCTTTAAATTAAACAATAGTTACAAATGTACATTATTTATCTTCACGCATAACAATGATGCTCTGAGATATAGATGATTTAAGATAACTGTCATAAAAGAAAACAATCGAAAAATAAAGATGATTATATGATTGAATATAGGGGATTTAGACCCTTAAATCTAAAAAGTTTAGGTGTTGAAAGTGCGGTTGACCTAACTTTAGCATAAAATGCATGCAACGTTCATACGTGTTTTTACATCAAATGTTTTATTAAACACCATTTTTTTGTTATACTTTTGTAGTTATTCATTTAATATTTTGAAATTGTGAAGACAAGACTTTTACCCATATTTTTAGTAGCAGGTTTGGTTTTAGGGGGATCTTTAAGCCTTAAAGCACAAGTGATATCTGCCGGGGCCGATACTTCATTATGCCCAGGCCAAAATGTAACCTTAACTGCCTCTTTATATTATGCTTTTGGGCCAACAGCCCCAGCACCAACCAATATTCCAAACATTATGGGTTGTGATGATTGTTTATCATCCACATGGATTCCGCTTGGCTTTACATTTAATTATTACGGGAATAACTATACTCAATGTTTAGTTTCAAGTAATGGATATATTACATTTTCAGGAACCCCGGGGGGGTATTCTCCATGGTCAATAGGTTTTAATGCTCCCAACGGAGCAACGGATCCTAACAACTATATTGGTGGTCCATATTGGGATATCAATCCTGCCACTTTAGGAACAGATGTAATCAGATATAAGACTATTGGTGTTGCTCCTAACAGAACTTTTATAGTAGAGTATTTAGGATTAGCCGGTTTCGGTTGCCCTGCCAGTGTATGTTTTGGTACTCAAATCCATTTAAAAGAAACATCTAATATTATTGAAACACATGTATTCCAATATCAGGCTTGTACCTGGAATAACGGACGTGGAATTCATGGAACTGAAAATAATCCGGGAACCTTTGCTCATATTGTTCCTGGTAGAAACGGATTAAATGCTCCATGGTATATTAACACTGCAGGTTTTACTACACCCCCTAGCGCAGCAGGTCCGGAAGGAAGAAGATGGACTCCAACAAGCCCTACTAATTACAATATATCAGTAATACCTTTTTCACCAATTTATATGCCCAATACTCCTCCGGCAGCAGGCTCAATTTCATGGTCTATTGCAGGCGGAGCAACCATTGGTACAGGAGCAAGTGTTAATGTATCGCCGGCTACTACAACTAATTATGTAGTATCTATTCCATATTCAACTTGTACAACTGTATTGTATTATAGAGACACCGTTCAGGTAGGTATGGGATCTTTACCTATTACTACTTCTCCTAATCAAACGATTTGTTTTGGAGAGTCTGCTACCATTTTTGCGAATTCTATTTTACCAGGAGTAACTTATTCATGGGCACCAAGTGCAACATTAACTACTCCATTAGCCGATACATCTATTGCAACACCAACCACTACCACCACTTATACAGTTTCGGCAAGTAATGGTGGATGTACTGCTACAGCTACTGTAAGTGTAAACGTAAACCCTTTACCTATACCTACTGTAAATCCTGTTAATCCACAAATTTGTGAAGGTTCTTCAGTAGTAATGACAGCCGGTGGAGGTACCAATTATATGTGGACTCCAGCTACAGGGTTATCTTCTACAAACACCGCTACTACCACAGCCTCACCTACCACTACCACAGCTTATACCATTGTAGTTACTGATGCGAATGGTTGTGTGGACTCCATTGTAAATACAGTTAACTTCTTTAATAACCCAACAGTAACTGCCAATGCAGCAACACCCGGAGTTTGTTTTAGCTTCTCTGATCAATTAACCGCTAATGGTGCTGTCAATTATCAGTGGTCACCTGCTGCAGGATTAAATGCTACCAATATTTTTAATCCGGTAGCAACACCCAATGCAACTACTAATTATCAAGTAATTGGTACAGATGCTAATGGTTGTAGAGATACAGCATTTGTACAAGTATTAGTGTATCCAAATCCGGTAGCTGCATTTAGTGCACCTGTGACCAGTTCATGTCAACCACTGTCAGTTAATCTTCAGGATAATTCAAACATTACATCTGGTAGTGTAGTTGGTTGGAACTGGACTGTAGAAAGTAATGGAGCAAGTACACAACAAAATCCATCCTTTACATTCCCAGGAATTGGGGATTTTGATGTAACACTTGTAGCTACTTCTGATATGGGATGTACAGATACATTAACGATGGTTGATTATTTGCATTCATATAGTGTACCAACAGCAGGCTTTTATGCCACTCCTAACCCTGCTACCGTAGGAGATGCTTTAATATTATTTACCAATACTTCTACTGCTGATGTGGTGAGTTCTTTATGGGATATGGATGGATTAGCAATGATTAATGCCATGAACCCTGAGTATGAATTTATTACTGCTGATACATTTATGATTACTTTGATAGTAAGCACCATACATGGATGTTTGGATACAGTTAGCAGCCCAGTAGTAGTTGAAGATGTAAGTGAAATATGGTTGCCTAACAGCTTTACACCCAATCTGGATGGATTAAATGACGTGTGGTTCCCTATTGGACGTAATCTTCTTACAGGTGCAACTTCTATTGATGTAGAAATTTTCGACAAATGGGGGATGTCCGTATATCAAAGCACAGATGCCAACAAACCATGGGACGGTACCTTTGAAGGTACAGCTACTGATTGCCCTCAAGATGTTTATGTTTACAGAGTGTATTTTGTAAATGAAAAAGGAAAAGAATTTAATTATTCAGGTCATATCAATCTGATACGATAATATTAACTTAGGTTTTATATAAAGGCGGATATTTTATCCGCCTTTTTTATTTCCATTAAATAAATATAAAACTGTTCAGTACTATTTGGAGCACAATACTTCTCTACTATATATTTGTGTAAAATTTAGGACATGAAGGATAAACTTCTATTGCCTTTATTGGTCGTATTGGCCATCATAGGTGTAATTGCAAACCTTTTAGCCTAAATCAAGAGAAAAAGATTAAACCACCTGCAAAGGTGGTTTTTTTATTAGAAAATACTTCTTGTAAAGGCTATAGAACATTCCTCTTTGTCAAAAAAAATATGAATAGAATTTTTAACCTAACCCCTTCGCTTAAAAGCTGTTTCCAATTTACTATATTCGCAAAGTATGAATCAGGAACTATACATTAATAATTCACTTACCAGAAAAAAGGAAAAATTTGAACCATTAAATCCACCTTTTGTAGGGTTATATGTATGCGGACCTACTGTTTACAATGATGTACATTTAGGTAACCTCAGAACCTTTTTATCATTTGATATTGTATACAGATATCTTACACATATCGGTTATAAAGTAAGGTATGTACGAAATATTACTGATGTAGGTCACCTGGTGGATGATGCTGATGCCGGTGAGGATAAAATAGCTAAACGTGCCCGACTTGAACAATTGGAACCTATGGAAATTGTTCAAAAATATACCAATGGTTTTCATGATGTAGTGAGATTGTTTAATTTGATTCCCCCTTCTATAGAACCTACAGCTACCGGTCATATCATTGAACAAATTGAAATGACTCAAAAAATTATTGATAATGGATTTGCATATGTATCCAATGGGTCAGTATATTTTGATGTAAAAAAGTATAATGAGAAGTTCCCTTATGGGATTTTAAGTGGACGTAATATTGATGAATTATTAAGTGGAACCAGAGATCTTGACGGTCAGGATGAAAAACGAAATGGGTTAGATTTTGCCTTATGGAAAAAAGCGCAACCTGAGCATATTATGCGTTGGAACAGTCCTTGGGGTGAGGGGTTTCCGGGCTGGCACATTGAGTGCAGCGTAATGAGTAGTAAATATCTGGGTTTACAATTTGATATACATGGGGGAGGAATGGATCTTAAATTTCCTCATCATGAATGTGAAATAGCCCAAAACTGTGCAGCTCATTTACATGATACGCCGGTAAAATATTGGTTACACGGAAATATGCTTACACTCAACGGTAAAAAGATGAGTAAAAGTGATGGTAATTTTTTATTACCCGGAGATTTGCTTTCAGGAAATCATTCATTAATGGATAAGGCATATTCAACATCAGCGATTCGATTTTTCTTTTTGCAGGCTCATTATGGAAGCACCCTTGATTTAAGTATGGATGCTTTACAGGCTGCTGAAAAAGGATTAAAAAGAATTCAAACTGCATTAAAAGAAATTCCCGGTTTAAAAGCAGCCAGCAATAGTACAGCAAGCGTAAATGAATGGAAGCAAAGCTGTTATGATGCAATGAATGATGATTTTAATTGCCCTGTGTTGATTGCTAAGCTCTTTGAAGGAGCCAATATGATTAATGGTGCAAAAGAAGGTAATATTCAATTAACTGGTTCAGATATTGAAATAATAAAAGATACATTTAAGTGTTTCATGACTGATGTGCTTGGGTTGGAGATGGAGTCGTCATCGTCAAATGGTGAATATAATACGGTAGATGGATTGATGAATATGGTGTTGGAAATGAGAATGAATGCACGTGCTAAAAAAGATTTTGCTACCAGTGATTTAATCAGAGATAGATTAAGTGAATTGAAAATTGTTGTAAAGGATAATAAAGAAGGAAGTTCCTGGGACTATTTAAACTAATAGATTAGCGCAGATGAAGAAATTTACTATAACCGTATTTTTATCAGGTATTTTATTGATAGCCTGTGGAAAAAAAGATCCGGGAGGTAAAACCCCGGATGTAGATACCGATAAGGTAAATACCCCTGTTGATACAAATCAGAATGTGAACAGTTCGGCAGCCGGATTTAATGCGGATAGCGCTTATGTGTTTATCAACAAACAAATGGAGTTTGGACCTAGGGTTCCTAATTCAAAAGAACATAAAGCTTGTGGAGAGTATCTTACCTCCATGCTTAAAAAGTACTGTAACGATGTGATTGTTCAAACAGCTCAGGTAAATTCTCCTACTTTAGGTAAGTTGAGTATAAAAAACATCATGGGAAGAATCAACGAAAAAAATCCAAACCGTATAGTATTGTTTGCACATTGGGATACCCGTTATACTGCTGACAGGAATGCCAACACAAAATCACAAAAGGTTCCGGGAGCTGATGATGGAGCCAGTGGGGTAGGTATATTAATAGAAGTAGCCCGTCAATTACAATTAACTAAGCCCGCCATTGGGGTTGATATAGTGTTGCTGGATGCTGAGGATCAAGGCGATCAGAGTGAAAATGGCAAGCCGGAATCCTGGTGTTTAGGCTCTCAATATTGGGCCAAGAATATCCCTGTTCCGGGTTATTCTGCAAAGTATGGCATACTATTGGATATGGTAGGTGCCAAAGGAGCCAACTTTTTAAAAGAAGGTTATAGTATGCAATATGCCCCATCAGTAGTGGATAAGGTATGGAATGCCGCAGCATCCGGAGGATATGGTATGTATTTTGTAAATACAGCTACACAAAATCCGGTAACTGACGACCATTTATTTATCAATACTTTGGCAAAAATTCCTACTATTGATATCATTAATTATGATGATAGAAGAGGAGGGTTTGGAACACATTGGCATACACCGGGAGATAATATGGATGTAATTGATAAAGGAGTATTAAAAGCAGTTGGACAAACATTATTAAACGTAATATATACTGAACAATAAATATAGGCTATGAAGAAACTAGTACTTGCATTAATAGTAGCGATTGTAGGGCATCTTGGTTATTCACAGATAACCAGCTACGGAGACCCTCAGCACTATGTAGTAAAAACCAATGGAGATACTATTTACGGAAAACTTAAATACACCTCTTCTGATGATATTAAGACTAAAGTAAACGTAAAAGTAAATGATACGTTGAAGTATAATCTAAAAACAGAAGAGATTAAGTTCATGAGGGACGGAGAGAAATATTTCAAAACATTTCAACCCGATATGGAAGAATATTTTCTGATCAAAATTTGGGAAGAGGGGAAATATTTGTCAATCTATGAATGGCAGACTCCTGCTGATTATAACGATGGTAAAATTGAATTTATAGTGTACTTGCGTGTTGAAGATGATAAATCATTTATTCGTTTGGAATCGCATTGGCAAAAACACATTGTTCAATTTATAGGAGATAATAAACAAATGTCAGACGATATTTTAAAAAACAATAAGTATAAAATGGAACAATTGGGTGATGTAGTAAGGCATTATAACGATTGGAAAGCAAAGAATTAATAAGTCGATGAAAAAAATACTATGAAAAAATTACTTCTACTTTTAGCGTTAGCATTAGGATTCTCGGTTTATGCACAAACAGAGGAGATAGTGCTGGATGATGAACATTATGTAGTTAAAACCAATGGAGATACTATTTATGGTAAACTAAAATACATGTCGTCTGATGACATTAAAACAAAAATATCAGTGAAGGTAAACGATACGCTCAAGTATTCATTAAAAGCAAGTGAAATTGTTTATTTCAGAGATGGAGATAAAGAATATACTTCGTTTGAACCTGAAGGAGAAAAGTATCATTATTTCCTTAAAATTCTTTATATAGGTAATTACATTTCTTTATATGAATGGCAAATACCTTTAGAAGGTGGAGGAGGTAAAATTGAATTTTATTCATATATCCAGAAAAAAGGAGATAAAGACTATATAGAATTATCCCCCCACTGGAGCAAACAGCTGGTTGAGTACATTGATGATTACGAAGAGTTAGCAGATGAGGTTTGGAAAAATAAATATAAACCTGACCAATTGCTGGAAGTTATTAAAAAGTATAATGAGTGGAAGGAAGAGAATAAATAGGTGTTAATGATACCTGATTCTTAATTCTTGTTTATTTTTTCATCAAATTCTTGCTATCTATATAAGTTTTTGGGTACTTTGTATGGAGATTGCTCCGTCATGAAGACCGAAAAACTACATATTTCATTCGACAGTTTTTTTGATTTTCAACTGATTGGGATTTCATGTCCCGAAAAAGATTACCGTTTATGCTGGGCCATTAATCAAGCACTCAATATAGATATGGTAAGGCTTTCAAATGAAGGTGTACCTTATCGTGAACACGTGATCGATTTCCCTTTTTTTGAGTATAATGACGAGGAAAATGGTCGTATATATAGGCTTTTAAGTAATCGATTTGAGACTAAAGTGTTGATGAAAGAGCTAAAGAATATCGATTATTTGTTTTTATTGCAGGGGGAAGATATTAACTTGCAGGATATAACTGACAGAATAGGTGGTATAGAGTTTGTTTTTCTGGCCAGTGAAATTGAAATTGATAAACTCAAAGAGAAAGATCTATTATTTCTCGACGAATAAAAATATGAAAGTACAAAGTAAAACCAAAGTAGTGGCTACCATGGGTCCTGCTACCTTAGACCCTAATGTGTTTGATAGTCTTATAGAAGCCGGGGTAGATGTATGTCGTTTAAATTTTTCACATGGAGATCGTGGTTTCCAGAAAACAGTAATCGATCTGGTAAGAAATCAAAATAATACAAAAGGATACAACCTGGCTATTCTGGCAGACCTTCAGGGACCCAAAATGCGTGTTAGAGAAGTAGAGAATAATGAGATTCTATTGGAAGACAATGAGCAGTTTGTTATTTCTACCGACAAGGGAATAGGAGTAAAAGGAAGAATTTATATTCAATACGAAAGCTTTGCTAAAGACGTGAATCCCGGCGAAAGAGTAATGGTGGATGATGGTAAAATTGTATTGGAAGTAGTAAGCACCAATAAAAAAGATGAAGCCATCGTAAAAGTGATTAATGGGGGAATACTGTCTTCCAAAAAAGGAGTAAATCTTCCGAATACAAAAATCTCACTTCCTTGTTTAACTCCAAAAGATATTGAAGATTTAGAGTTTGCTTTAGAACATGATGTGGAGTGGGTGGCTCTTTCGTTTGTTCGGAGCGCAGCTGATGTAAGGGAATTAAAAGATTTGATTGCTGCTAAAAAGAAAAGAACCAAAGTAGTTTCTAAAATTGAAAAACCGGAAGCTATTGCTGATTTCGAAAATATTTTAAAAGAATCAGATGCTATCATGGTAGCTCGTGGAGATTTAGGAGTAGAAATTCCCATGCAGGAAGTTCCATTGATCCAAAAAGAATTGGTACGTAAAAGTAAAATAGCATCTAAGCCCATCATTATTGCTACACAAATGATGGAAAGTATGATTACCAATTATAACCCAACTCGTGCTGAAGTAAACGACGTAGCCAATGCAATCATGGACGGAGCGGATGCGGTGATGTTAAGTGGTGAGACCTCCGTAGGAAAATTTCCTGTACGTGTAATTGAAAGTGTTCAGAAGATCATTAAAAATGTAGAAGAATACGAAGGAATTTATAATAATGATTATCTGCATATCAACGAAGAACGCTTTATTACAGATGCAATTTGTTACACGGCCGTAGAAATGGCGAAAAAAACAAAAGCAACAGGGATTATCACCATGACCTTTACCGGATATACCGCTTTTGAAATTTCAAGTTACCGACCTAAGGCAGATATTTATGTATTTACAGGTAACCGTAAAATTTTGAATCAGCTCAGTTTATTATGGGGTGTAAGGGGTTTTTATTTTGATCAGTTTGTAAGTACCGATCATAGTATTGCAGCCAGTAGCGAAATGCTCAAAGATACCGGGTTTGTGAAAGAAGGTGACTTATTAGTACATACCGCCAGTGTTCCTATGCATGAAAGGGGACAAACAAATATGGTGAAGTTGCATAAGATAAAGTAGTAGTTATGTAATTTTTTTGTATTTTTAAATCTAAGCTAAAGTATACTTCCAATATGTTTAAGAAAATTTTATTATCAGGTGTTTTATTATTCAGTTTTATTGCATTAAAAGCGCAAAGTAGTAATGCATTGAATTTTGATGGAGTGAATGATTATGTATCCATTAATTCTTTAGCTCCGCCTTTATCGTCTACAGCAAACTTTACCATAGAATTTAAGATGAAAGCTGACTTAAATGATAATATCCCCCAGGCTCATATGTTTACAGTTAATCCTGCAGCCCCAGGTGATAATAAATTTTCTATTTTTTTAGGTGATGGATCTCCAACTCAAACAGGTAAGCTAGGAATTTACGAGTTTGGGGGGCCTGTTAATTTTTTAATCAGCAGTCAGGTCATTGGAGATGATAGTTGCCATCATATCGCTTATGTAAGAACCGGAGGTATTGGAGAAGCATTTATAGATGGAGTATCAATAGGGACATTAGTAGTAGGTGATGCTTTTTTAACGAATGACAGAATAAGCTTAGGGCAAGATTGGGATAATATAACGACTTCTAATTTTTACGAAGGAATGATAGACGATTTAAGAATTTGGAATGTAGCAAGAACCCAAGTAGAGATTCAAACAAATATCAATGTGGTTTTAACAGGGTCGGAATCGGGATTAATTGGTTATTATAGATTTAATCAAGGAGTAGCAGGAGGAACCAATACAGGTATAAATACGTTGGATGATATAACAACCAATAGTTATGATGGTAGTTTAAATGGCTTTGCTTTATCAGGAGGTACTTCAAATTGGGTGGATGGAATTTGTGAAGCTGTTCAAGTAAATCCAGATACTTCAGAAAACCAGTTGGATTTTGATGGGAATAATGACTTTGTAGAAATAGATGCTTTAGCTCCGTCATTGTCATCTGCTTCAAACTTCACCATAGAATTTAAGATGAAAGCAGACTTGAACAATAATATTCCACAAGCCCATATGTTTACAGTTAATCCTACAGCTCCAGGAGACAATAAGTTCTCCATATTTTTAGGAGATGGTACAGCTACACAAACCGGCAAGTTAGGTATTTATGAATTTGGAGGCCCTGTAAACTTTTTAATTAGCAGCCAGGTAATAGGAGATGATAGTTGCCACCATATAGCTTATGTAAGAACTGGAAGTATTGGAGAAGCATTTATAGATGGAGTCTCCATAGGAACGTTAGTTGTTGGTGATGCTTTTTTGTCAACAGACAGAATAAGTTTGGGTCAAGACTGGGATAATACATCTCCATCCAATTTTTATGAGGGAATTATGGATGAACTTCGTATCTGGAACGTAGCAAGAACACCAATACAAATTCAGGCAAACATGAACGGAGTTTTGACAGGAACCGAACCTGGTTTGATTGCCTATTATAATTTTGATCATGGAATTCCCGGAGGAAGCAATCCGTCAGAAACAGTTTTAGAGGATAACACAGTGAACGGATTTGATGGTCATTTAAATAATTTTTCTTTAAGTGGTTTAACATCCAACTGGGTAATAGAAAATTGTACCATTCAAAACCAACAATCAAAGGATATTGAGGACAATTTGGGGTTATTAGTTTCTATTTATCCCAATCCTTTCAGTGATGTGGTGAAAGTTACGTTAAGTGAAGAAATAACAGCTGATGTATTTATTACAGATCTTTCAGGAAGAGTAGTTAAGAAATTTCAATTAAATAATGAATTGGAATCTGTTTTTGATTTGAGTTCTGTAAGTTCTGGAGTATATAGTTTAACCGTGCTAACAAAAGAAGGAAAACTTACTTGCCGAATTATTAAATATTAGTTACTTAAATAGTTATTTGGGGAGTTTTAATCTTTTTAAAAAATCAAATAACATTTTATTTATATCCGGAGAGACTTTTGACACAAGAACTCCTCCACCAAATATGAGAGTAAATACTATACTCCGTATTAATATATCCCCTATAAATGAAGCTTCTATGGTTGGTATTATATAACTTATTAGATATGCTATACTACTTATAATAAGAACCAGTAAATGCTTTACGCTAAATGGTTGGAATTTATATTTCACCAGCAATAGTATATACATCATCAGATTATAAATGAACATCGATATGGCTACTGCTAGTGCAGCACCACTTATTCCCCACCATGGAATAAATATTAAATTACAAACCACTACCATGATTAATAAAAGAGCTACAAAAATGGTATTCCATCTATAGTGAGGAGAAAAACTGATTACAGCGGTATTTACTCCTCCAGTCATGGTAAATAAATTGCCCAGGCCAATGAATAATATTACATATTTCCCATCTTCATATGAGGTAGGAATAATATGATATATATTTTCTATATTGATCCATAATCCTCCTAAAATGAATAATCCAAAAGCCATTTGAGTAATCGTTGATTTATAATATACATCTTTTATATTCGAAATATTTCCTTCTTTAAAAGAGTTGGAAATAACCCCGGAAGCAATTTTATGTATAGCTCGGTATGGTACTGATACCAAAATACCAAAAAACATATTTCTACCATATATTCCTGCTTGTTTTAAGTCCAGCATTCTTTCAATCATGATAGCATCGAGGTTACTAATTCCTACCCAACTAATCCCCAATAGGAGAGAGTACCCGGAAACCTTTGCCATATAACGCCAGTTTCTGGTATACATGTCGTCCCATCGGGGTAATAATGTAAACTGTTTTTCTTTTGCCAGAATAAAAAAGAAAATAATGGTAGGTAAACAAAATGCCAAGCAATACAGCAGTACAAAAGAATTAAATTTTAATTGTAAGATGATAAACAGGACTATTGCAATGAGTATAAATACTCTTTGTAAAACATCTTTTAAGAAGAAACCTCTTACTGATTTTACCTGTGCAGTGGAATAAGCATCAAATAAATAAAAATATAGAGTGAAGAAGGTAAGAGGTAATATGTAAAAATAATTTTGGTCAAAAAGTGGAGATGAAGAAAACCAATCTTTAAAATAAGGTTTAGTAATATAATAGTATCCTGCAAATACCAAAAAGCTAAGCAAAATAAACACCGAAGCATTGGTTAAAAATCCGTAGTGTTTATTGGTGTCATTTTTAAAATGTGGAAAGAATCTAATAACAGCGGTATGTAATCCTAAAATCACCAGCTGACTGTATATTAGAGAATAAGAGTTGAATAGGGTTAGCAGTCCATTTTGTTCTTCAGTCAAATAGTTAGGTAAAAGTATGCCGGCAGTAATAAAACCAAGCATAATTCCAATGCCTAGTAAGATGGATGACCTGAAGGAGCTTTTTTGAACTATTCCCACTTAAGAAACTTAATAATGTCAAATATACAGTTTTAAGCACTTTTTAGCTTAAATACCTTCCTAATATTGCTTAATATAATTTTTATTGTTGGATGATAAAAAACAACCCTAAGCATATCTTTAGCTGTAAACTTACCTGGTTTAAAAGGAATAGTAGAAATAATATACTCTATGTTTTTAGAGGGTAAACTTGTTCTGCAAATACAATGTCGGGCAAGGTATTCGTTAAGGTATTGGGGATTCATGGTAAGGTTTTTAAAATTTAACACACACGCTTCAAGCTCTTTCCGGGACCTTGCCAATTGTAGAATCTTACCGTCAAACTCAAAGTCATATTGCATGGTTTCTCCATGCGGATTGTAATAGATAACTGGAATTCCCATTGCCAATGATTCATGAATAAGCGAACTGAATCTGGTGATTAAAAGGTTACTATCTTCCAATTGCTGACTAATAGAAGCAGAGGAAGATGATATAACCTTTTTGTATTTAGAAAGATTCCCGGTATCTCTGGGATGTTGTGAAATAACATATTCGAGATTTTCTTTTAGGAGGGTTTGATGAATATCGTCTAGCCATGATTCCCTTTTATCTTCAAAAATACCATAGGTGAAATTACAATTGATTAATACATTTTCTCCTTTGTTTACTACAGGATTTATATTTTCATAACGGGGATTGCCAGTAATATAATATGAATTTCTTTTTAAATCAATTACCGTTTGGCTCCCCTGTACAAAAACTTCATCAGCATGTTGCATTCTTTTAAAATGATCCCCAAAATCAATAACAGATTCTTGTAAACATACTACAGGGATTTTTAATAGGTGACAATGAGCAATGATTCTTTGGGCCTCTTTGCTCCAATCATTCAATAACAAAAAAACATCCGGATGTATACTTTTTAAGATAGAATATGAGTATGTCTTATATTCTATTTTTTTTGATTCAAAAAATGTATCGGCTTTTTCTGTGTTTTTTTTAGGAACAACGTAAGTGATGGAGTGTTCTTGAAGGTTTTTGCCAATCACAGATACTGAATTAGCCAACGTATCGCTTTGAGCATAAAGAATAATCTTTTTGGAATTTGATTTATTACTTCCAGAAGCTTTCAGGAATTGATCAGTTGAAAGAAAAAAATCACTTAACGCTTGCTGAATATTTATTTCAGCATCTGGGCTTTTTTTGCCAATGTGCTCAATCATTTTTTTTGATTCAACACTCAATGGAAGCCATACATGTGTAGTGGATTTGTCTTTATTCTGAATTTCTTCAGAAGAGTAATGATAGAAGTAATACTTCTTAGGCAACATTTATTTTTTTAAACTATTTTCTTTAAAAACTCTGTCAAGAATATTTTTCCAAACTATTTGTTGGTTATATTCTGTTTTAATTCTTGATAAAACTTTTTCGATATATGGTTTTTGTTGATCTACATTTTTCATGTAGTAAATACTTTTTTCAATATATTCTCCCGGGTTAGTTTCCAGCACTAATTCATTTCTGTCATAGAAATCCAATACACCCTCATTGTCAACAACTCCAAAACGGCCTAAGGAAAATACGGTCCAGAAGCGATCCATGATTCCTTTTTCAATTTTCCATGAAGTGGCGTGAATGATGGGACATAATCTTGATTCTTTCAAGGCCCTTTCATGTTCCTCAACAGAAACCGGCCCTTTAGGGGTACCTTTTCCTGCCAAATAAGTACTGCTTGATTCATTAAAAATAGGATCAAGATAGGTTTCCCACTCTTTAATATTACCTCGGGTCCTTGTACCCCATTTGCTACCAACAAATCCTGCATCGTATTTGAATCCGGATAAGATAGGCTGTGATGCTTGAATTCTTTTATAAGGAACAGTCATAGTGCCCCAAGGAATCCAAAATATTCGGTCTTTGTATTTTTGTGCAATACGGCTTTTTTCAGGGAATGGTTCTGAAATGGTTTTTGCACCAAAAGCATAAAAGTTAGGCCAAATTTTTTCTAACTTTTCTAGTTTTTGATATTGTGGCCAATGCCATTTTGCAAAAAAATCAAGAGGAGCATCGGTCCAATTGGTGTTGGCTGATTCCGGACTACCATCAAAACTGGTTAGTTTTTGAATAACGATGCTGTCTTTGTGTATTTTGTATTTTTCAATTAATTCAATGCTATCGGGTTCATTCCAACAGATATAAATGGCAGGCTTTGAGGTATCAATTTTATTGATGTTGGCATGATAGGTTTTATAACCAATATCATTAAAAGTATCTTTTAAATAATTCCATGGCCACCAGTTGGTGTGTTTTGATTTAAAAAAATATTTGGGTTGATATCCTAAAAGGTAAACATTCATTGGTGATCTTATTTTTTTATAATCGATGCAATTTTTCTTTTATAACTCTTAAAGTTGACAGCAAAATTAGTTTGGTCTTTTATTACTTTTATTCCTTCTCCGCCTCTTTGTAATAATAATGAGTTAGGTTTATAACAAATAACATGGTAATCATTTTGTAATAGATATGGAATGGCGGTCTTGCCTTTACCTTCCCACTGTTTGTGGTTGTTTAACCATACATCATCAAAACATATAAACCCTCCAGGAATCACCTTGTTTACTATGGCTTCTGATGCATCCATATGCATTTTATAGGCAGCTTCATTACTTAAAATAGCATTTCTTTTTTTATAGGAATCGATGGTTGATTCTTTATGAGGCCAATCCGTTACCAGGTCGAAAGCATCTAAATAACAAATACCAATATTTTTTTGCTGATAATTTTGCAAATAAATTTCTCCCAGCTGATGATGAGCTTCATATTTTTTATCTACGTCTTCAACTATTTTCTCTGCACCTGCCGAATTATTTTCATCAGCATCAACCGTTATAAAATGCATGCCTCTTTCTTTGGCATACCTGGATAACCTATAAGTTGATCCGGTACCACGCTGAGAGCCTACTTCAATAAAAGCTAAATCTTTTTTATCGTTCAGAAATGATTCTATGTATTTTTTGTTAAGTAGAATCATTTCATCTCCATGAATCATTGATTTTGGAGCTTTTACAATCTCATCCATTACTTCAAATTATTTATTAAATTTTCTACTGCCATTGTTCCTTGTCGCTCTACGCTTTCAAAAGTTCTTGATCCTATATGTGGTGTGATAAACACATTTTTAAAATCCTTTATCGGGTGGTTTTCCTTCATGGGTTCTTCTTCCAAAACATCTGTTAGGTATGCCCCTACTTTATTATTTTCTAATCCCAGTAATAATCCGGGAAGGTCTACTAATTCACCTCGTGCTGTATTAATTATGATAAGTCCAGCTTTTATTTTATTCTTTATTCTCTCTGCACTAATCATTCCTCTTGTGGAGCTATCAAGGTTTGTATGTAAACTAATAATGTCTGATTGTTCAAGTAAATCGTCTATATTTTCTACATATTCAATTTGGTTTTCAGAAGCAAATGCATCATCCTTATACTTATCAAAACCAATTACTTTTAATCCAAAGGCACGGGCTCTTTTAGCTACTTCTTTTCCTATCTTACCCATACCAATAATACCCATGGTTTTTCCATAGATCTCATTTCCGGTGAGTCGTTTCCATTCCCCATTTTTTGTATAAGTAATTTCCTGTGGTATGTTTTTTACGTAACTTAATAATAATGCAAACACATGCTCGGATACTGTAGTGTGATTTACTCCCGGACAATTGGTAACTATAATACCAAATTCTTTCGCAGCTTCCAGATCAATCTTATCTAACCCGATTCCATACTTTGAGATTACTTGTAGTTTGCCTTCTTTCCCTTTTTGTATCACTTCTCTTGTATACTCGTCATCCCCACAAATAATTCCATCATATTGATGTATAACAGGCAACAAAATATCTGCTTTTACAGGACCCCTTAAAGTATCTACTTCGTAACCCTTCGAATTTAATAGGTCATGATGTTTTCCAGGAGTATCCTGAAACGAAGTAGATGTAAGTAATATTCGCATAATAACAGGATGCAAAGATATGATTTTAACGGGTATTCGGTCTTATCTTTACCCAAGTAGCTAAACTTCTAAATGAATGGCTAAAATACTAACCCTCAATGGTATGCCATTGCATATGTTTTACCTTGTCATAGTGATTTTTCCAGTCAAGGCCATAGAGCTTTTTACTCCAGCTACTCATAGCAAAGGAAATACCTTTGTTATTGATAGAGGATAAGAAATCAGGACTAAAACAATCTTTTTTAATAAAAAATGCATTTACTCCACTGCTTTCAAAACCTACAAATTGGTACCCTCTGCTTTCAAAAAATTTTCTCCATCCGGCAATAGAAACCCCAAAGTATAAAAGATTCATTCCCGGTACCAAACGATTAAAATTTTCATCCGGTAAAATAGTAATACATTCATCAGGTCCTAATGAGGCGTTTACTTCTACAGAAACAATTTTTGGTGATAGTCCTTTATCAAATAATTTTTTGGCTACGTAATAATCCATTCCATCAATATCCAAAGAGAAAAAGTCAGGGTCTTTGTACCATGATTTCGATAAAATTAAATCAATGCTTTCATCAGAACCGGTAAAAAGTGCAATTCCCTCTATCCCATTATTAAATTTCCCATAAATACGTTTAATATTTTGAACTCCTGCCGGATTTCCATCAATCATAATTCCTTTATATCCCAACACCATTGCCAAATAAGCAGAGTTGTTTCCAATACCATTGGAGGCTCCAATCTCAATAAAATATCTGTTTTTTTCAACGGTTATTTGTGTAAGTAGTTGATCAACTATTCCATCTTCACCATTTTCACTAAATGCACCAAACTCCCATGAAGCAGGATCATCATTTTTTAATACACGACTACTTCGGGCTAAAATCCCTCTACTCATGGCAACATTCAATTTTGAAAGCTGCATTTGGTACTTAATTACTTCGAGTATTTTTTTAATCATAATGAATGGTGGTATTTTTTTAATATATCTTCAAAATCAATAAAATCACTTATTCGTGTTACTTGTTTATCTTTAAAAAACTCAAGATTATCTTCATGTTCTCTCAAAACAAAATGCACATTAGTTTTTACAGCTGCATCATAATCAGTAGTGGCATCACCTACAAACAAAACTTCTGATGGTGAAAAATTATTTTCATGAATTATTTTGTTGGTCCAATAATCTTTTTTTTCCGGACTTCCATACAATTCCACAAAGTATTGTGCCAAGTTGGTTTTATTAGCAATCAACTTTATTTCCGTGGTGGGGGTGCCGGTAATTACCCACATTTTGTATTGTGAATGATTTTTTGACAAAAATTTTCGGATACCACTTACCTCGGCCGAATTAATAACACCTTGTAAAACCCTTTCTGAAAATTCATTGGCCAGCTCGTCAATTTGAGCAGGGGTTAGTTCAATTCCCAAAAATTCCTGGTGGTAATGTTTGAATTTTTCGAACCTGGAAATACCTCCATGAGCTAAATGATGGTTCGCAGCTTTTTGTGCAATTTCTTTTCCATAAGGTAAATACATATCATAAAAAGCCTGTGTTTTTACATTCAGTGAATTGAGAATCACTCCATCAAAATCAAATAAAATAGCCTTTATGCTCATAATAGTATTTGGGCGATTACGTTTACCGGTGCACCGTCGGCATTTTTAAACCTTAATGGTGAGATGATGAGTGTTTCTATTTGGGTTTCAGGAGTAACCTTTTTTAAATCAAGATCTTCAACTATTAATATATCCTGTATCTCAAGAAACTGTTTATGGGCAATGCGTCCGGTTTCTCTTTGTTGGTATGATGAAAGAGAAATCAAATCAAACCCGATGCCTTTTAGTTGGGGTAGATGTTGTTTTAGGTATCCTGCGGTTTCAGGTGCAAATCCCCAATTGTATTTCCAATATTCTTCGGTTTCTCTTTTATAAGTAAATCCTGTTTTTATAATTAAAAAATCAGTTTCAGAATGAATGCTTTTTAAGTGATTTTCCAAATGAATATTGTTAATCAGGTAATCTGAAATGCTTTCACCTGAAATATCAATAATACTTGTTTGTGTAAAAGAGAGTTCATTCGCAGTGTAATTACTTCCTGTTTTCCCGTCGATGAAAAAATGCAAAGGATAATCAATATGGGTGCCTGTATGTGCAGGCAAGCGAACCAATGAGTTGGTGCTCGTATTACCTTTATCCATTCTGGCCAGCCATTCTATTTCGATGCCTTTTGCTCCACCGTAATTAGTTAGTTCTTCGGTAAGCTCGTAGGATAAGTATTCCCATTCAGTTTTACTCATGGGTGTTTTTTATGGCTTTAATACATTCAAGAATTCCCTGTCCCATATCAACAAAAGGATTAGCTACCAGTTTTTTACTTGATTCAGGTTGAAAACTATACGGAGTGGTTTTATAATGATGTGCATATCCATCTTTAGAAAGTTGAATATTTACCGTTCCTCCAATAATTTCATTGATCATATTGAACACTTCAATACGCTTCATACGCTCTACACCGGTAAGCATTAAAATCTCATTATGATAATCGTTATTTTCCAGTACTTCTACTGAAAGTCGGGCAGCATCCGAAGCATGTATATATTCTCTCATTTCCTCGCCATCACCAGAGTGAACAATTTTACCATTTTCTAATGCTTCTTTAACTACATTAAAAATATAATTGTTTTCGTAATTTCTTTCACTGTAAACCGAACCATACCTTACAATAGAATATTCAAGTCCATATCTTTTATGATATTCTTGTATTACCTTTTCTGAAGTAAGTTTGCTAATACCATAAAATGAGCCTTTGTTGCTCATTGCATAAGCACTGCTGGCATAAATAAACATTTTTACTTCTGCTTTTTTACAAGCTTCCAAAACATTAATGTTACCCAATACATTAAGTTGAAAAGTGCTGTAAGGGAATTCGGTAGCTTTATCAAGATTGGAGAAACCTGCCAGATTATATACTGCGAAAGTATTTTTATCAATCAAACTTTCTACTTCCTGTGCATTCAGTATATCTATTTTTTTGAAAAGTGTAGAATCAATATAAGGTGATGGAGCAATATCAGCAATCACTACTTCATACTTTTTTTTCAAAAGAGCATCTACTATATAACTACCCAAAAATCCGGCACCTCCTAAAACAACTATTTTTTTCATTTTAAATTTGATTTGAGTTGTTGCATTTCTGAACGCAGCTTTTCTCCCAAGAAGAAAAAGTCAAGACTAAATGCCAGGAATGAATACCCTTTATCGACTTTTTCTTTTACCAATTCATGGTTAGGCTGTATTACATGGAATCCTAATGGCTTATTTTTTTTCTTGCAGGCTTTTTCTACCTTTTCAATAGCTTCTTTAACCTCAGGTAAATCATATTGTCCGGGTTTTCCCATAGAACCTGAAAGATCATAGGGCCCAATAATAATTCCATCAATACCAGGAACATCTAAAATGGAATCAATGTTTTCTACGGCTTTGATATGTTCTATTTGTGCAATTACAATGGATTCATCATTTAACCATTTTACATACTCATCAAAACCCGTCCCATATTTTTGTGCCCTTGCTAAACCAACACCTCGTTTACCTTGTGGTGGATATTTTACATAATTTACTGCTTGTATAGCATCTTCAGCACTATTTACCATAGGTACAATTACCCCGTCAGCGCCGGCATCCATTACTCTTTTGATGACTACTTCTTCGTTTTTACTTACTCTTACCAATGCATGAGTACCATTATTTTTGATATGAGCAATCAGGTTTTGTGCTTGTGATATTTCAATCACTGAATGTTCAAGGTCAAGAGTAAGCCAATCAAAACCACCAGTAACCATAATTTCTGCTATTGCTTGGTGTCCAATAGTAATCCATGAACCTAAAGTAAGTTCATTGTTGAGTAGTCTTTTTTTGAGAGATGTTGTTGCCAATTATTGAATGGATTTGTTAAGATTGAAGGTAGGTAAATTTTCGCTAAATGAGTTGATAAAAAGGTAAGGCTCTATATCAGAGCTTTTTCTTTTTCTTACGGTAATCCATAATTTCCACAAAAACCCAAAAAAGTAATAGGGTTTAAATGGTTTAATTACAGCCGCCAGTTTGGCTGCTCTCCAAGCAAACAAGCTATTTCGCATGGGATGAATTTTATGGTCGTTAAAGAACATTTCTTTGTCTTCATTGGTAGTTGGAAACATAGGTTCCAATAAGCCATGCTGGTCTTTAATAATGATATTAATCCCATCTAACCAATTTTTCCATGCTTCTTCTAGTTCAGCTCCTTTTAAATTGGCAGGATGTGATTTTGAATATGCTTCAAATATCATTTTATAATCATTGTGTGACGCTAAAAAATCTCTGTTAGCTTGTCTAACGTGATTATAATTTGAGTTATCTACAAGAATAATACAGTCATCAGACAAATATTTTTTTGCCATTAGCAAACAAACCAACTGGCTTCTATAGTCATGAGGACCGTCTACAAAAAATAACCCTACTTTTTTATTACCTAAATATTTATCTAAGTTTTCTAAAGCTTCTTCAAAGTCAAGATTAATCAGATTACAATTACTAATCTCATGCTTAACTCTTCGTTCTTCAATAAGTGATTGATTTTTTTTATCAGCATCAAACTGAGCAAAATTATCAATACCAAACGCTTGTATTTGTGGTGCTGCTTTAGCTGTATGTAATAAAGACATTCCCTGAAAAACACCAATTTCAAGATAACATTGGTCAGATGGCAATAGTTGAGCCAGTCTTTGTAAGCTACCAATTACTTTTGCACCGGTGGCTCCGTTTAATTGTAAATCAATTAATGGACCATTTTCGTTGGCATCAGTAATGGCTTTTTTTATTTGTTGTATCCTTTCGGCAGTATTACTCATGTTTGTTTTTGGTATAGATAGTTTCGGCCAGTTCAAAATCTTCCGGATAGTCAATATCAATGGCCTCTATTTTATTCATATCGAACATGGCCGGCTTTAACCCAATCCTTTTTTCACCGGCATTAAAAAAACTTTGTTTTGAGAAGATGTAAAAATTTGAATTTTCTTCAAATACCGGTGGAAGATCCTGGGTACGGAGTAGTTCTGCCGGATTATGATTGATGGCACTGCCATCCTCCCAATATAAACGGGTTTGTAACCTGGTTACACTAAATACAGAATCGTGTGTTGATATGTTTTTTAAATAATGCTCAATAGCTTTACTAAAGCTATCAGATTTTATTAAAGGATTAGTAGAGTGTGTTTGTAAAAAATGCTCACCTCCGTGTTTGAGTATATCATACTTAATTACTTCATTCATGGATACCATATCACCACAAATTTCAGCTGGACGATTGTGAATGATTACAAAATCACCAAACGATTGTATAGCATCATTTTTTATGATTTCACTATCGGTATTAATAATTACATTTTTTACCTGATTACATTTTTTTAGTGTATTTACAATAGCATGATAAAGAGGTTTACCACCAAAATTTTTCATGTTTTTATTCGGAACTCTTTCTGAATTCCCTTTCATCGGTAATAAGGCTACAACCTGCATCGGTTTTATGCTTGAGGTTTCTTATTTTTTGATTTTTTGTATTCCATAAATCCTGCAGCTCCCAAAACAACAAAAATTAATAAGCTGCTGATGAGTGAATAGGTTTCTCCTTTTTTGTAAGACAAATAAACCACGTAACACATAGTTAACCCTTACAATTTTAGCGTCATTTCCATCAATGGTAGCTTTCCATCCTGCAGGATAATAAATTTCGCTAAATACAACCAATTGATCTTCTTTTGAATTGTATTCATATTCCAGGTATTTGGCCGTCATTTGTTTTAATGTAATGCTAGCTGTTGAATCAGGACGTATACTTGTTACATTAATATCTCCTTTAAAATCATCATCCACAATGGCCTGAGTTTTAGTATTGATGCTTTTTAAACCTCCTAATTCTGCATCCGCATCTTCTACAAATTTAACGTCAGCTACTGTCCAGGCAGCACCGTTTGCATACCTGTTAGGTAATGGTGGCGAGTTAGGATCAAAAATAAAATACTTGGTATTAAGCATGTTTAAAACGCCTGCAGTACTTAATAATGAATCCATTTTTTCAGTACCACCTCCAAACACACGGTTGATATCAGGATAAATACCTTTTTCTACCAGTTCCTGGTATCTTTTGAGTTTAGCTCCACTATATCCTCCTAAGGATTGGTGGAAATAACTGGTGGTTCCATCATTAAAAGGACTTACAGAAAGATTGAGTACCCGTTTATGTATGCTTTTATCTTGCAATATCATATTATCAGCTACAGTTGGACTAAATGTTTTATCAGCTGATCGGGGCATTTGGAAAATTTTTTGCCCGTTCACCAGAGTATCCTTGCTTAATATTCCCTGATCATAGTGGAACACATCTACTAATATAATTGCGCCAACAATGGCAATCATAAATTTCCAGTCATATACTTTAAATGCATATAATGCAATAGCAATGGTGCCTAACACCATTACCAATAATGAACGAAGCACATCCGCTTTGAAGATGGCAATTCTTGCGTCTTCAATACTGGTTATTACTTCATTAATGGTTTGGTCATCGACTTTTTGAGTACTTAAAGCTTGTGAAATTACTTCTTTCTCCGTCATTATCTGTCCAATCTTATCAACCATATGAGCTGGTTTTGTAAATGATTGGAAGGCAGTTGGCATTAAGTACATGCCTAATAAAATGAGCACAATAAATCCCATTCCTCCAACAAGAGCATGTTTCATTTTGTATTTACCAAAGCTTTTCTTTTCTAAAAATTCAGGCTCATTGGCTAACCTTGCTAAAAGGAAGCTAGCCATTAATGGTATCAAGAATGTTATAACAACTATAATTGAATTAACTGCTCTGAATTTATTATACATAGGGAAGTTATCAATAAAGAAGTTTGAGAATCCCATATAGTTTTTACCCCAACTTAAGAAAAGTGTAATCAAAAATCCCGGAATAACAATCCATTTTACTGGTTCCTTTACAAAAATGAAACTGAGTAAAAACAGTGCAAAAATTAGAACGCTGCTGTAAATCCCTGCCCCTGCCAAATCAGTTCCTCCCCAATATGTTTCAATAATTTCGCCGTAATTTTGATATACAAGTCCTTCGGTTTGAGCAACTAGTTGAGCATTTTTCCCCATAGCTTCTTTAGCTACTTTGTTACTTACCAATTGAACCCCGCTGTTAGAGCCTTTATAGTTAGGAACTAAAAAACTGTAAATATCATCTTTGCCGCTACTATACCCAACAATATAATCTTTATCAAGACCTGCCGTTTGATTTCCGGCGTTAGCTGTTTGTTTTAAGTCTGATTTTCCTCTGGTACTGTATTTAGTATATTCATTGGTAGGCAACAAACGATTAGCGTTGGTAGCAACCCCCAGTGAAAGGGTGGCAATAGTAATCGCTGATGCAATTAATGCATGTTTTATTTCTTTTTTGATGAGGGCATTTATAAATAAATAAATGAGATAAAAAGAAAGGAAAAACACGAAATAGTAATAGGTCATTTGCGGGTGGTTCACCAATATTTCAACACTGGTGGCAACAGCCGTAAGTGCAGCACCCCACCAATATTTCTTTTTAAAAATGAGATTGATACCGGCAACGATTAACGGGAAAAAGGCGATGGCCCAAAATTTTGCATAGTGACCTGCCACTACTATTCCCATGTTGTATGAACAAAAACCATAAGCAATAGCACCAATGGCTGAGGCATAAGGTTTAAAACCAAAAGTAACAAGCATAATATAAAAACAAACCATGGCCCAGAAAAGTGGTCCCGCAGGCATAGGTAAAATATTTCCTACCATAGAAAAGACTTTGGCCACAAAATTATTTTTTGGAGCATAAGAGATGGTGTACCCCGGCATACCACTAAACATTTTATTAGTCCAAAGCGCTTCTTCTCCTTCTGCTTTTCTATAATCGATCAATTCTTTCGCAGCACCACGATACATGGTATCATCATGACTTACTAAACGGTTTCCATCAAGAAGTGCGCTGTTGTAAAACAGGGCCAGAATAAAAAATAGTGCAACCGCAATAATATGAGGTAAAATGGCTTTCCAATTAATCTTGTTCATGCTATACGTTTTTTCAGGATAGTAAAAGTAGTAATAATAGGGGATTTATAGAGGATTAAGGTTTATAATTAGGGCACCTATATCCCGTGCTATGTTTTACTACCCCCTGTGATATATGTCTGGTTTCTAAGTCCAATAACAAGCTCCGCCTCTGTTGGTGCTATATCACAGGGGGGTATCACTGCGCCCGGGGGTGCAAAAAATACAAAAGGGGAGTCTAAATCACTCCCCTTTTGTAAAATGCTATAAATGATATTATCTAATGGTAAATCTTGATAAAATGCCTTTACGTCCTTTTACAAAGCCCTCACCAATAAACATATTGTTACCTATATTTTGAAAATTATTAGGAGATAAACGTAATTGATTCCAGCTAGGGTCAGCATAATTATAAATAAGGGTTTTTTCTTTCTCTCCATCAGCATTGATTTTGGTACATACCAAATCCGTTTTTTTAGTGAAGTAAGGAACCCTGTCGTATTTTTTAGGATCTGATAATTCGAAATTATCTTGATGATCATAATATACAAAGTATAAATCCTGCCCTTTTTGAAACAAATGGTAGCTTAAGTGACCGGTGCCATTAGCTTGTTGCGATTTTTTAGGAATCTTATTTGACCAAAGAATTACGCCATTAGCATCAATTTTAGTTACTACAATATCATTATGCACATAATAAGTTACACAGCGGGTTCCGCTTTGTGTGGTGTAACATACCTGATAAGTATAAAACTGCTCCCCAACCACATAAGCTGAACCATCATCTTGTATTTTAAAGTAATCCAAAACAATGGTTTTTACTTCCAGTTCTTTTCCTTTTTTGTCTGCTTTTGCCACTTCTTTGTCAGTGTAAAATTCTGCTACAAATTCATCGGAGAATTCATATACGTCCTCTACTAATTCTTTACCTGATACAGCATCTAAACGGATAGAGTATACTCCTGAAATATCACGTGAATTTTTCTTACCCCAAAAGCCTGAACAATAAATGACTTTATTTTTTACCTGAAAGGTCATACTGTTTAAATATGTGCCGGTAATGTCAAATCCATATTCAATAGCTTCGCCAGATTCTTTTGTATAACCGTAAATTTTATAAGTGTAGTTATCTACCTCTTTTGATCCTTTTTCTCTTTTTTCATATATCTGAACCAATCCGTATACATTACCTTCATTATCTACATCATAACGAATAAGGTTTACTTCTTTGTCTTTATATGGTAACTCAACATCTTTTTCAAAAATCAAGCTCATGTCTTGAATATTGTATACATGAAAGCTGTATTGTTGTTGTTCTTTTCCTTTGGTAGGCACTTCGTATACTGATAAAAACTTTGATGAGTCGTAAGAATATACTCCACCAAACCAACCGGCTGATCCTTTAATGAAAGGAGCTTCCAATAATTTATCCGGGTTTCCATCCATGCTTCCATCTTCATTCATTTTTTGGTAATAAACAGAGATGTTGTCTTTTGATTGATCTTTATATCCAAATAAAAAGTAAATCTGTTCTTTAAATTTGTTGATTCCCCATGAATAGGTCGGTTTTATTCCTCCTTTTTTTAATATAGTCTTTAGGGAAAAGGGGTTTTACTTCCAGTAAATCCATGGTTTCTTTATCATAACGAGCAATTTTAAACTCATAGGTGAAGAAGAAAGAAGCACGTAATGCTAAATACTCATCCGAAGTTTCGGCGATGATATATTCAAAGCTATTACCGTTTTTACCTCCCCATTTATAAGGAGTTTTGGTTAGTTGCAAGTCAATATCAATTCCACCTGCAAAAACTGTGTTAAGGCCAAGGGTTAGTAGTCCTAATAAAAGATACTTTTTCATGTGGTAAATATTCGTTTGCCCAAATATAGGTTTTTTAGTTTAATGTTTTAGGTTGGGAATTTCAAAAATTAAGGTTCAATTTATACTACTTTAGAAACCTGAAAGCTGCAATCTGAAACCCTTCCAATTACTTCTGTCTGAAATAGATTTCAATAGGAACACCGGTCAAAGGGAAGTTTTCTCTCAGTTTGTTCTCTAAAAACCTCTTATAACTTTCCCTAACATAATTGGGGTTATTGCAGAATAAAGCAAACTGTGGGTAATAAGTAGGTAGCTGTGTAGCGTACTTGATCTTTAAATATTTACCATTATGTGATGGAGGAGGGGTTTCCTGAATCACCTGCAATAAATAATCGTTAAGTTTGGCCGTAGGAATCCTAGTACTTCTGTTTTTATAAACTTCAACAGCGGTTTCTAAGGCTTTGAATATTCTTTGTTTCTCCGGTACTGAAGTGAATATAATAGGAACATCATTAAACGGAGCAATTTTCTTTTGGATAATCTTGGTATACTCAATAGCAGTTTTGGTATCTTTTTCTACCAGATCCCATTTATTAACTAATATAACTACGCCTTTATGATTTCGCTGTATTAAGGTGAAAATATTCATATCCTGGCTCTCAAATCCCTCAGTAGCGTCGATCATCAAAATACAAACATCGGCAGCCTCAATGGTACGTACACTGCGTAATACAGAATAAAATTCAAGGTCTTCTTTTACCTTTGCTTTTTTACGTAATCCTGCGGTGTCTATCAAATAAAAATCAAACCCAAATGATTTAAATCGGGTATAAATTGAATCTCGGGTGGTACCAGAAATGGGAGTTACAATATTTCTGTCATCACCCAAAAATGCATTGGTAATAGATGATTTTCCTACGTTTGGCCGACCCACGATAGCAATTTTAGGAACGGTTTCATCAAAATCAACCGGTTTGTCTTCAATGTTTTTTAAGATTTCATCTAACAAGTCTCCGGTACCTTGTCCACTTAAACTGGATAATGGAAATACGTCTCCTAATCCCATTCCCTGAAACTCGTAGGTGAGATGGATCATATCAAAATTATCTACCTTATTGGCTACTACCAAAACCCGTTTACTGCTTCTTCTTAATAAATCAGCTACTACCTGATCCAGGTCGGTAATGCCTGTTGTTGCGTCTACTGTGAATAGTATTAAATCTGCTTCTTCAATAGCTATTAATACCTGTTTACGAATTTCCTGTTCAAAAATATCGTCCGACCCTTTGATGTAACCGCCTGTATCAATAATACTAAACTCTTGGCCACCCCATTCTACTTTCCCATAATGACGGT
>CAZUXM010000003.1:14038-24921 GCA_964624635.1 uncultured Candidatus Competibacteraceae bacterium | reverse complement strand
ATTACGAGTTTCAGTAAGCCTGTTAAACAGAGTTGATTTACCTACATTGGGCCTTCCTACTATGGCAACTATGTTTCCCATTGACGAATTTTCGGCAAAAATAGTCATTTACCCTTACAATATGGAATTATGATATGATTATAACTACCCGTTATTAAGCTGAATCCCTTGCATTTCTTGAAGTTTAACTACATTTTGCCTAACTTTACTGGTTATAGAATGCCCCAAGCAAAGACCATATATTTTCACTCAGTTATCCTAGCACTGGTGTGGTTGTTTCCTGTCATTAGCTGGGCCCAATTACCCAAAAGTCAGCGTTTAAAAACCTTAGTGATTTCTGATACAGTTACGGTAGATACCTTGAGCCTGGTCCCCGGAACGGTACAAATTAAGATGAATGGAGTAGATATTCCTACAGATCATTATTTCTTAAACGAATCCAAATCAGAAGTTTATTTTAACCTGAATAAAATTTATGCTTCTTATGGTAATCAAAGAAAAGTGGAAATCAGTTATAAAGTATTTCCGGTTTTATTCAGTAAAAAAATAAGAGATGAAACGAAACATTCATTAGTATTGAATAAAACGGATACGAGTGGAAATAATAAATGGGTATATGATCTTAATAAGATTGTAAATCCTGCCAATGAAACATTTAAATGGGAAGGAATTAATAAATCAGGTAGTTTTACACGAGGGGTTGCATTTGGCAATACACAAGATGCCAGTGTAATTTCAGCATTTAATCTACAACTCTCAGGTAAATTAAATAATGATGTAGAAATTTTAGCTAGCATTACAGATGAAAACGTTCCAATACAACCCGAAGGGAATACACAAACCTTGCAGGACTTTGATAAAATTTTTATTCAATTAAGTAAAGGTGCTTCAAAAGCAATTGGTGGTGATTTTAGTATTACAAAACCTACAGGCTATTTTATGAATATGTTTAAAAGAGCACAAGGGTTAAGTTTACAAACAACCATCTGGAATAAAAATATTTTTAAAAATGAAGAACTGGTAGGAGGTATGAATTATAAATTAGAAGGTGGGGTTGCCAGAGGTAAATTTCGTCGACAGGAATTTCAAGGGGTAGAAGGTAATCAAGGACCATATCTTTTAACAGGTAACGATGGTGAAGCTCAATTAATCATTCTATCGGGTAGCGAATCTGTTTTTATAGACGGGAAAAAATTGGAACGTGGACAGGAAAATGATTATATCATTGATTATAATACAGCTGAACTTACTTTCACTGCCAAACAGATTATTACAAAAGACAAAAGAATTGTGGTTGAGTTTGAATATTCTGACAGAAAATACCAACGTTGGATGGCTCACTTCAGTACTGAGTGGCAGTATAAAAAAATAGGATACCGTATCAATTATTTTGGAGAGTTTGATGATAGAAATTCACCTTTAGTACAAACTTTAACTGAGCAGGAAAAACAAATTATGTATAACATAGGGGATACATTGCTCAATTCATTTTCTCCGGCTATAGATTCGGTAGCGTTTAATACCAACGAAATTTTATATCGTAAAATTGATACCACTGTTGCAAGTGTTACTCATACCATATTTCAGTATTCCACATCTCCCGACAGTGCTTTTTTCAGGTTAAGTTTTTCTAATCTGGGTAAAGGAAATGGTAATTATGTATTGTTAAATTCAACGGCAAATGGCAGGGTTTTTAAATGGGTGGCACCTGATTCAGTAAGTGGAGCATTACGAGGTGATTACGAACCAGTGATTAAACTGGTTACACCAAAAATTCAACAAATGGTAACTGCTGCCTTTGATTACAGAATAACCCCCCATATAACACTTACTGCCGAAGGGGCCTATTCCTATTATGATGTAAATACATTTTCGCCTCATAACTCAAACGACGATCATGGTTATGCATTTAAATTTGATGGAAAATTTAATTTCCCTTTGCATAAAAAAGAAAAGGATACATTGGCGATGAATGTTCATGTTAGTTATGAGCAGGTTGGGAATACTTTTAAACCGATTATTCGTTTCAGAACTGTGGAGTTTGAACGTGATTGGAATTTCCTGAACAGAAATAATCCTAATGGTGATTTTCAGAATATTATTCCAGGTGATGATTATATTCCTTCAATTACCGTAGGATTAGGAAGAAAAAGCTGGGGGAATGTTGTATATCAACTACAAGCATACTTTAAGGGTAATTTATATCAAGCATACAAAAATGAATTTAATGCAGGGGTTCGTAAAAAAGGATGGGGTTTTACTACTAATCTTCGCCAGACATCTACAAGAGATACCGTATACAATACTCTGTTTTTACGTCATACCACATCCCTTTCAAAAAAGTTTTCCATACTTCAAATTGGAATTAATGGGGTGGGGGAATACAATGCCTTTAGAATGAATAATGTGGATACATTATTAAGGAACTCATATGCATTTAATGATTGGGAGTTTTATATTGCTAATGGTGATAGTTTAAAGCAATATTTCAGAGTGTTTTATAAAAATCGCATTGACCATTTGGCAGCATCGGATAATGAATTGAGAATGGGAGCTATTGCACATCATGCGGGATTTGAGTTTAAAATGAATAATATTAAAAACCATCAACTCAAAACAACCATTACTTATAGATATTTACAGGTAACAGATACCACACTATTAAAGCGAAGCAATGAATCAACAGTGTTGGGTCGAATTGAATATAATGCAAATATGCTTAAAAAGTCAATACAGCTTGCCTTGTTTTATGAAGCAGGTTCTGGGTTAGAAAATAAACGTGATTACCAATATATACAATCATTAAATGCGGTTGGGACTCATGTTTGGATTGATTATAACGGTGATGGTATTAAGCAAAGGGATGAATATGAAATTCGTTCAGGAACCATTGTAGGAACTGATGGGTTAACTTATATCAAGTTTTTCTTTCCTACCTCTGATTTTATTCGTACCTATTATAATCAATTTACATTTACCTTAAATTTACAAACCCCCGAAGATTGGAAGAAAGGAAAAGGGATTAAAAAGTTTCTATCCAGGTTCTCTTTACAAACGGCATTTAAGTCGGATAGGAAAACTCAACAAGATGATTTTGCAGCATCACTTAATCCTTTTGGATATGACCAGTTTGATACAGCATTGGTATATTCCAATTATACTTTCAGACAGACATTATATTTTAACCGATTTTCGTCTAAGTGGTCATTAGAGTTAAATTATAATGACATCAATAACCGATCATTGTTTTCAAATGGATTAGACAGCCGAGCCAACCGGTTCTTTAATTCAAGACTAAGAATGAATTTTACCCGAATGATTTCATTGAATAATGAGTTTAAATACGGTTATAAATCGAATATTTCGCAATTACTTACCACCAGAAACTTTAATATACGGTATATTGAAACCCCAACAGAGTTTTTTATACAACCCAATACCAAATGGAGAATCAGTTTGAACTACAGATTCTCTATCAAAGATAATATAGGTTTTATTGAAGATACCACCATAGCTCGTGGTCAACAAGCCGTTATACATGATGCCGGTTTTGAATTAAAAACAAATTTTATTTTAAAAGGTCAGTTAAGTGCCCGATTTAATTATATCAATATTTCATATAATGATGTAGATAACAATGCACTTGCTTTTAAATGCTTGAGGGTTTAAAAACAGGATCTAATTTTACATGGGGCGCCTCCTTTCAGCGAACCATTGGCAATAACCTGCAATTAACCATTAGTTATGATGGAAGGTTATCAGCCAACGTAGCTCCGGTACATATTGCCTCCATGCAGATAAGGGCATTTTTCTAGCCATTTAAAAAAATCTTTGCTAATTTCAACCAAACAAATACTTTTATATTTAATTAGAATTTAAGAATATTCAAATCTTAATTAGAAACTAATTAATTACCTTAATACCAATAACTGAAAAAACATCATATGCCAAATAAAATAGTTCTACTAGAAGACGATAAAAAATTATCAAAAGAGATAAAACAATTTTTATCAAACCACGAATTTGATTGTACCGAGGTGCATGATGGTCAGGAAATGGCTGATAGTTTTGCCGAATTTAATGCTGATGTATTTATTCTAGATATCAATGTTCCCGGCATGAATGGTATTGAGGTATGTAAACATATTCGTAATTCAGGAACCAATACACCAATTTTAATGCTTACTGCTTTAGGTGAAGTAGATGATAGAGTAAATGCATTGGAATCAGGAGCTGATGATTATCTTGTAAAACCATTTTCTTATGAAGAATTAAAAGCAAGGATCAAAGCATTATTAAGACGAGGGTCGTATTTACTTCAACCGGATGGAGAAATGATAGTAATTGCTGATTTGGAAGTAAATACTTCTGAAATGTTGGTGAAAAGAGCCGGTAAAGTAATAGAGCTTACACCTAAAGAATATAAGTTATTGGAAGTGTTAATGAAATCTAAAGGGAAGATCGTTAATAGAAAAGCTATTGTTGAAGGTGTTTGGGGAATCAATTTTGAAACAGGTACCAACGCGGTGGAGGTATATATTAACTTCTTGAGAAATAAAATTGATAAAGGACATGAGGTGAAACTTATTCACAATAGATCAGGATATGGCTATTATATAGGTGAAGATCATGGCTCTGAATCTTAAACAAAGATTTACCGTTGGCTTTAGTCTTTTGTTTTCCATCTTATTGGGAATACTACTGGTAGTTGTATTCATATTTTTTGCCAGATTTCGTCACGAAGATTTTCAGAATAGGTTAGAAGATCAACTGGTAACTGACTTAAAGCTATTTATTGATATCAATAAAGCAGATAGTTCGTTGGTTGATATTGTGGAAAGAGATGCTATAAGCCATCTGGTGAATGAAGGTATTTATATTTTTGACGACCAATTCAACTTATTATATAAGATTAATAATGATTTTCCGAGTGCTATCTGGACACAGGATGACCTTGAAAAATTGAAACAAAATAAAATTTACGCTAAACGAAAAGGTAAGTATGACCTTTTTGGTATGGAGTATATTTCAGGCGGGAGAACGTATTTAGGTTTTGTGGAAGCTGAAGATATTGAAGGTAATACCAAGCTTGAATATTTGAAATATATATTGGTAATTGCCTACTTGTTTGGTGTAATTTCAGTTTGGTTTTTGTCGTTTTATATGACTAAAAATAGTTTGCGTCCGTTTGATTTATTACGATTAAAAATTCAGGATTATTCGGATCCTAATTTAAAAACTCGTTTACCCATATCGAAACGAAAAGACGAAATTGATGGAGTAGCCACTGCGTTTAATCTTATGATGGACCGTATTGATTTGGCTTATTCAAAACAAAAAGAATTTACCGGGAATGCTTCACATGAATTGCGAACTCCTTTAAGTCGTATTACAGGACGAATTACCAATTTGAGAGAATCTCATAAAATGAGTCCTGAATTAGATTATGAACTCAAGGAGATTAATGAAGAGGTATATCAGATGGCAGATATGGTTTCATCATTGTTGCTTTTATCAAAAATAACTAACGATAGCCAACTAAAAACATTGCCGGTAATAAGAGTTGATGAGCTTTTATTCACTAGCATGAATGAAAAAAGCCAAAACTATGCTGATTTGAAATTTAACTTTGATATCAGTTCTTCGGATGAATCAGGAGGTAATTACGAAATCAATGGTGATGAAAGCTTATTGCGAATTGCAGTTCTTAATATTATTAAGAATGCTTATTTATATTCTGATAAAAAAGAAGTTTCTATATTATTGAAAAGAGAAGGGAATGAAATAGTAGTTGAATGCACGAATTCCGGGAAAAATCCAGAAATGGAAGATTTGAATGACCTATTCCGTACTTTCGCCAGAGCCGAAAACTCAGCCGGAATATCAGGTACCGGGATAGGGTTAAGTATTGTAAAAAGGGTAATTGATTATCACAAAGGGCATGTAAGCTTTTCGATACCCTCGCCGGGGCTCAACAGAGTTACCATGAGATTTAAGGCGAGTAGTTAGTTACTCAAATTCAAAATCATCCGTTTTATCTACCTTGTTTTTCTTTTCTTTTTTAGGAACTTGTAATGTGTTTTTATTGATAGCTGTATCATTTTTAAATGCTCCAAACTCTTCGTAGAAAATCTGTTTAAATTCCTGATTTTCTTTTTTCATGTCTTCTTTAATCTTTTCTTTTACTCCTTTTTTATCAATGGTAATCTTATAGTTATCCATGGTTCCCACCATTTTTAAATATATTCTTGCACCACCTTCTTCTTCAATAATCTCCCCAAACTCATCTTCTTTTTTATTTTTCTTCCATTTGGCAGCAATCAAGTCTTTTAAAAATACATTGAAGTAATATTCTATTCTGTTATCAAAATAGTGTATGCCTCCTATCTCCAGATTTAATGCATTTGATTGAATAACCATTTTAGGAATGATAATAGCCTCATCTTTTATTTCAATAGTATTGGTAAGAGTAGAAAATTTAATATGTCGTAATTCTTCAACATGAATGAACTTGGAGAGCCCTTCTAATGGTTTAAAATTGATTAATTCACCATTCTCAATGGTAAGAGGACTATTTACAAACAAAGTATTCATTTGCATTTTTAAGTCTTTATCGAAAGTAGCAGCATATGCGATATTAGCATTGGTTGTACCTTTAATATGTTTGTCTTCTAAAGTTTGTTGTGAAAAGTTTTCGAATTGTGTAAACAGAGTACTGATATTTATTTTTTTGAATGATCCAAATGCTTGAGTAATGATATTGTCCGGATCAGAAGTATTTATGCTTCCTGTAATATCAGCGGTACCACCACATGATTCAAAAGTGAGTCCTTCTGCTATTAATTTTTTCTCTTTAACATATATAGTTCCTTTAATATGCTGTGCTTTAAATTTTTTAAAACTCAATTCATCAATACCTGCTGATAACTTTAAGTTGATATTTTCAGGGATATTTAATGTTAATTCATTTTTTTTCTTTTTGGTTTGATTTTCTTCAACCCCTTTTTTCATAAACTCCTCTACGGCTATTGATTTGCAATGGATGTCAGCATCAATATTAAGGGGGTAGTTGTCCAATAAAAAATATTCAGGCAGATTAATGGCTTCTCCTTTAAGAGTAAATTCTGTACTGGCAATTTTTCCGCTTAATTTGGGCAGTTTTCCTATGGTATTTTCAAATACTACTTGTCCGGAGCAATTGCTTAGTCCAAGTGGTTCGTCTTTTAATTTTAAACTTACATTTTGTAATACTACCGTTCCTGTAGCTGAACTTTTTTTATAATCTTCAATGGTAAATGAATTGCCTTCCAGTTGGCCTACATATTGCATGTTGGCTTGCAATCTTCCTGATAGTTGCTCCATTTTTTCAATGGGAATAAACTTGAACACTTCGGCCAGGTCAACATCAGCATTGATATTGAATTTTAGATAGGGCTTTAACAAATCTTTGATATGCATTTGACCTGTAAAGGATGAGTTTTCCAGTTTTCCTTCAATGGTTTGTAAATTAAGCTCTGCCGTTTCTGGAGAGTTGGCATTACCTGTATTAAAGCTTCCTTTTAAATTGATGTCTTTCATTACAGCATCTTCTTCAACAAATCTGATTTTCCCCTTATTAATCCCAAATTCGACCATAACATGTGGTGTTGATTTGCCGGCAACACTTCCTTTAATATTTCCCTTCAGATAAAAATCCCCCTCACTTTTATATTTTTTCTCAAATGTTTTATAACTACCCGGAAGCAAGGATAAAAATGATTGAATGTTGAGATTCTCACCGTTAAAATTCAGATCAACATAGGCGGTTGAGTCGTACTTAAAACTACCATTCATTTGTACCTTCATATCTTCCAAGGATACAGTTGAGCTTTTAATAGTGCAAAGTTTTTGGTCTGTATTGATAGCGATAGAAGTATTGATATAAAAATTTTTATTGGTCAAAAAATCTTCATCATTTACGCTTACTATTTCACTAAATATGTTTCCTTTTGTTTTAAGGGTATAATTTTTATCAGTAAAATTTCCTGAACAACTGAGCTTTTTTACCAGTGCTCTGTATTCCTGATCTGATTTTTGATCAATATAGGACACATGAAGATTCTTAAAAAGAAATTCGTTAAATTGAAAGCTCATCTCCTTTTTCTTTTTCGGTTTTCCTGAATCAGCCTTTTTCAATATGTCGAAGTTGTTTTTTCCATTCTTGTCAATTTCCATATCTATCTTTCCATTTTCAACAGAAAGTTTTTTGAATTTATACTTTCCTTTAAATATATCCCATATTCTAAATTCCAGAAAAACAGATTTGGCTTCCAGTAAATTTTCTTTTTTTTCTTTATCTGAAACTTCCAGAACTTGAACATCCACAAATTCTAAAGAAGCCATCGGGAATTTTTTAAATAAGGAGAGCTTAATATCCCTTACTTCAATTTTGGTATTTACTTCTTTATTAATTTGCTCCACTGCATATTTTTTAACATCATCTTCAAAAAAATATACGATGATAAATCCGGTGGCTACTAAAAGGAATATAAATGAGAAAAAGCTAATTAAAGACCATTTGATGATACTTTTCCACCTGCTCTTTTTTTTAGGCTTGGCAATCGTTTCTTCTTTTATTATCGGAATTACTTCTTCCATGAATCAGTATACACTACAAAATTTGCTAAAATGAAGGCACTCATTTGCCTTAGAGTATAAATGATATCAACGTGCCGGTATTAATAAGTGTAATACTTAAAACTCAGGTAATCTTTGCTTTATTGTGTTAGTAATGAAGTAATGATGAATTGGTTATTTAGAACTCAGAAACCCCATCCAGTCCTGATAGTTTTTGGACTGTAATACTCTTGGGAACTTGTTCTGTGAGCCCAGTTTTCCTTTGCTTTCCATCCATTCGTAGAATTGGGTAGTAGGTATTATATCCAGTTGAATGTTTTGTAGTGCATGCCGGCGTTCAACGGCATAGTCATCATTCAGGTCCTTTAAAAACTCATCTAGTTTAGTGAGCAATATATCTTTTGATACTGTTGGATTATCAATTCCAAGAAACCAATGGTGTCCAAAACTGCTTCCATTCACTGTTCCGGCTACTGTAAATTCACGGATAGGGATGTTAAATTCAGTACAAAGGTTATTTACGGCTTGAGTCATATTATCAACCGATAGGTGTTCCCCACAAAGGCTCAGGAAATGTTTGGTTCTTCCGGTGATGATTATTTCGTGGTGTTCAACGGAGGTAAATTTAATGGTATCACCAATCATGTATCTCCAGGTACCGGCGTTGGTTGATATGAGTAATGCATACTCTACTTCTTCTTTTACCTCTTCAATCAATAAAACCTCAGGATTGTATTTAAGGGTACCGTCACTATGGAAATTTCTTTCAGTAAATGGAATAAACTCCACAAAAATTCCGCCATCCAATACCAACTCCATCCCTTTTACATCCTTTCTACTTTGGTAGGCAATAAATCCCTCACTGGCTAAATAGGTTTCTAAAAAGTGCACCTTTTTGCCAAATAATTTTTCAAAGCTTTTGATATAAGGAGTAATGGCAACACCCCCATGGATAAATACCTGAAGGTTGGGCCAGAGGTCATGAATATTATTGAGTTTATATTTTTCTACAATTTTCTCAAGAATAATCTGATTCCATGCTGGAACACCTGTAATCATAGATATGTCCCATTCCGGAGCATGATTAACAATTTCCTCAATTTTTGCATTCCAGTCGCGAAGCTTTACTATGTCTTTTCCGGGCTTATAAAAAGGAGATGTCCAGAATGGCATTTTTGTCGCATTAATGCCGCTTAGGTCTCCTTGATAATAATTTCCCATATTTTGTAAATCGCTGGATCCTCCAACAATCAACACTCCTTTTTGAAAAAACTCTTCGGATAACCCATAGTTAGTTAATGACAATACCTGTCGAACACTGGTTTTGCGCATACCTCTGATCATTGACGAGGTAACCGGAATTTGTTTACTTGGAGCACCCGAAGTTCCACTGGAAAGGGCAAAGTATTTGATTTTCCCCGGCCAACAAACATCTATTTCATTTTCTATGGCTTTATGCCACCATTCAGAAAATATTCGGTCATAATCATAAATAGGAACTATTTTCTGAAACATTTTTTCAGGATTTGAAGCGAGTAAAATTGAATCAAATTCAAAATGTTCACCAAATTGAGTATATCTGGCCTTGGTAAGCAACTTCAACAAAGTCTTTCTTTGTTGTACAGTACTTGATCCTTTACGACGAACTTTCCCAATGGTTTTACGTAGGGTAAGTGTGTTTTTAATCAAACTACCAAGTATTTCCATACTTGAAATGGGGGATTAATGGTGAATTGCAAAAATACGAATTAATCAAAACCGGAAAAGCGATTTACATCATTTTAAGAGCATACACCTCACTGTCTTTCAGGAATCTCCATTTGCCACGTGTAAGTCCCTTTTTGGTAAGACCTGCATATACTACTCTGTCGAGTTTTACTACATTATATTCCATCGCCTCAAACAAACGTCTTACAATACGATTAGCTCCTGAGTGTATTTGTATACCTACATGGTGCTTATCCATTCCTTCAACATAATCTACTTCATCAGGTGTAAAAAATCCATCTTCCAGTTCAATACCTTTTTTCATTTCAGCCATATCAGGAGCTGCAAATTTTTTATCTAATTCTACATGGTAAATTTTATTTATTCCTTTGCGGGGATGCATTAGTTTTTCAGCTAATCCTCCATCATTGGTGAGTAATAATACTCCAGTAGTATTTCTGTCAAGTCTTCCAACAGGAAATACTCTTTCTTTTACTCCGTTGATGAGTTCAAGTACAGTTTTTCTGTTTTGTGGATCTTTTGAAGTAGTGATATAATCT
>CAZUXM010000003.1:0-14028 GCA_964624635.1 uncultured Candidatus Competibacteraceae bacterium | reverse complement strand
GTTTGTTTAACAATATATATACATGTTTTTCACCAATGATAGGTTTATCATGAAATAATACTCTGTCTTCGGGCTTTACTTTATACCCCAATTCAGTAATTACCACCCCATTTACCGTAACTACTCCTGTTTCAATATAGGTGTCGGCTTCTCGTCGAGAACAGATACCAGCGTTGGCAATAAATTTATTTAAACGTATTGTACCATCATCATTGGGTTTATCGGTGTATACTTTGGTTTTTTTAAACCCTTTACTACCATCTTTTTTCCGAACAATTTCTGATGATTTATAATACGTTTTATCAGTATCTTTTTCGGTGTAGGTTTTTAAACCTGTTTTCTTTTTAAATTCTTTTCTCTCTTCAAAGCTTTTTCCAGTGCCTCGTTTTTTGTACTCCGCATAACTTCCTGACTTTTTAGGAGTGAATTTTTTATTTTTTTCATCCTGAACATTAGTCGAAGGATCCTTTTTCCACTTGTCACCTTCGGGTTTATTATTGATACGGGGAGATCGTTTAAAGTCTTTTTTAGGCTTAAAGGTTTTTTTATCTTCTCCTTCTTTTTTAAATCTAGTATCGGTGTTACGGGCTGTTTTTTTGAAACCTGATTTAAAAGCAGGTTTATCTTTTGAGAATTTTTTGTCTGAACTTTTATTTCTATCACTACTTTCTTCTCGTTTAGCTCCGGTTCCATATTTTTTAGGTCCGGTAGTTTTTTTAAACCCTCCCGGTTTTTTATCTCCTGATTTTTTATAGGATGAACCTCCTCTGGATGAGGAGTTGCTACGACCTGTTTTTTTAGGACCTCTTTCGTTTCTCATGTGATAGTTATTCAGTTAATGGTTATTAGTTAATTGAGAAATAGAAACGTGCTTAATTGAACCATTAACTATTTTCTAATAACATTAACCAGACGCAAAGGTACTATAAACCTAACCAATAGCAGTAAATGCATTGATAAAATGTTCTAAAATGAAGTGACCTTTATTATTAAGTATAGTGATTACATCAAAACGACCCTCTTTCCCCGGTTTTTTATATTCCAGATAGTAGTCAGCTACAAGTAGCATGTGTTTTTCTTTTTTACCCGTAATAAATTCAATTGGATGACCATATTCATCCGTTTGCCGAGACTTTACTTCAATAAATACAATGAATGGACCATCTTCAGCAATGATGTCTAATTCATAAGGGTGCAAACGATAGTTGATTTCTAAAACCTTGTAGCCTTTTCGTTGTATAAATTCAACAGCCGCTTTTTCTCCTTCTTTACCAAATTTATTATGAATTGCCATGAGGTTTTAGCCGATATGATGAATTTTGAGTCATATAAATTAAAACTAAAAACCCCGCAAATACAAGGAATATAAAAAAACACATTACCTATTTGTAAGTATTTAACAGCTGATACCTGAACTTTTTAGTTTTAGCATTGTAGGTATGCTAAACGTACATTTACTTAACAGTTATAACAATGAGAACTAACATGACATATAAACAAGCGATGCAGCAAACGGAAATTTACCTGGGCTATGTAAATGGAAAGTTGTGTCGCTTTATGCTCATGTTCGACTCCACTTCACATAGTTATATTAAAGTAGTAGTAGCCAGCCAAGATTGAAATAATATATTTCTGGCGTAAGTTTCTTTTCAATAAATGTAGGTTGAGTAGTTTATAAAAACCGGTCCTTTCCTCAGACCGGTTTTTTATTTTTATATATCAATGGTGAGTGTCTTTATCCCATACCAAGGCTTAAGTCTTAAGGCAAACTGACGAAAACAGCTCAAAACCCCAATTTATCATAAAATGCTGAATACCAATACAATAGATTTTTTTGACACAAAAAATGACAAAATTTCATTGCCAAAATACCTGTCATAGCACTGATTATCAGCGAGATAAAAATTAGTTAAACCCTTTAGAACCCCCTGTTTTATCTGTAAATTTAGGGTATGAAAACGCAGTATATTACAGATGATGATGGCAACATTAAATCAGTACTACTTTCTTACAAAAAGTATTTGAAAATGTTGAAGGAGCAGGATGAGCTTGAAAAGATGAAAAGTGAGTTCGGACATACTGTTTCCTTCCAGGAGTATGTAGTAAAACGTAAGAAAAGAAGTAACGGATAAAATCTTTGCTTGATTAAAATTTAGTTTTGAGGGGACGTATAGCCGGTGCGTCCCCTCTTTTTTTACCTGATTGGCACATATATATTGGTTACCCATTTATTCGAATCTGGTTCTAACCCCGGATCTGTTACATATTCTTCCCAGAAATAATCACGCTTGCGATTCAATTTATTTTCTTCAATATATATATCAATAGCATCATATGTAGATTCCATTTTGCCGTATGGTCCCATATATTCAAATTGTAATACTTTATCACCATACAATGGAACACATTCAATGCCATTGGATAACGATACATTTAAACAACCTGCAACAAATAGTGCCGGTCTCATTTTAGTGCTTTCACGACTAAATTTATAGTACAAACAGATGGGAGGTTGCTCCATAGGTTCCATACCTTTTTGTGACATCGTAGTTAAAATAGCATGATAACTTTCGCCAATTTTATTTCCTATTTGATTGTAAGCTACATTATCATGTAATATTGAAAATAAATATTGTTCTTTTAATTGAATAGTGCTGGGTTTTACTGCAGGTAATATTCTTTGCGGATTGGATTCAACCACGGTCTTTAAATTGGTTAGCCCTTGGGAAAAATCTTTTTCAATCATTTTTTCAAAACTCATGAATGCATTAAACCATCGGTCAATAGGATATCTTAGCTTGGCGGTATTTGTCCAGGTAACCTTCACTTCGGTATCACTAAGTTTTTCGGCAATGATTTGTCCACCGGAGGTACTTTCAAATGGTTTTATAAATGATAGCTGATAGTTGATATGATGAAATTTTTTGAATTGAACGGTAGTTAATTTACCAGTTCCTAATTCATCATTTTTACTATCCCATTCCATGGTTGAACCTGCACCAAAACTATTAGCAGAATATGTATAGGCTGTAGATGTGTCTTTTTGTTTCCATGGTGACCATTTTTCCCAATTACGTAAATCAGCAAAATATGGGAACACGTTGTATGGAGTACTTTTTATAATGATGGTTGACTCTGCCGTGTATTTAGAAGGCATAAATATGGGTGGAACCATTACAATAAGTACTATACTTCCTAAAACGATGATGATTCTTTTAAGTGATTTATTCATAGAGTACGAATATACAAATAGGTATAAAATATATTTATTGGTGAATAGCAAAGACGTGCAATTGCACTTCTCAATTTTTAACAGAACGCTGATGATTCTGACGCTACGGTCAGAGATACGCTGATGCAGCGGATTTAAACGGCTATGTTACTTCGAACGAATCGCTTCTACAGGATCTAATCTAGAAGCAGAGTATGCCGGAATGATACCTGCCAATATACCTGATATGGCGGAAATAGTTAAACTCAATACTACATTAGAAACCGAAAGCCTAAGATCAAAGGTGGTAAAATGCCTTACAATAGCAGCAATGATATTTACCAGTATAACACCCAAAATACATCCCGCTCCTGATAATATGATAGATTCAATAAGGAACTGTACCAAAATAAAAATACGTTTTGCCCCTAACGCTTTTTGAATTCCTATAAGATTGGTTCTTTCTTTTACGGAGACAAACATAATATTCGCCACCCCAAAAATTCCAACCATCATTGCTAAAAATCCAATCACCCAACCTACAATTTGCATCATTACCAAAATTCCGGATAGCTGTTTTTTAGCCATACTCGCTTCATTCAATGAAAAATTATCTTCTTCTGAGGGTTTTAATTTTCTGATTGACCTCATCAAGCCGGTAAGTTCATCTTTAATTTGTTGGGAGGATACGTTTTTAAGTGGCTTAATAGCGATTTCTTGTTGAACATTAAAATTATTGAGATCAACCATTCCATTAGTGGCGAAATATGGAAGGTAAACAGTTTCATCTTTTCCTGATCCAAATAACCCCTCTCCTGCCTTTTCTACTACACCAATTACTTCAAAATTCTTCCCCTTAATTTTTAAAATAGATCCTATTGGGTTTTGACCCGGAAACAAATTTTGAGCAATGTTGTGTCCAATGATAGCTACCGTATTTCCTGAACGAATTTCTCCGTCTGTAAAATACCTTCCTGTAGATAAATTAAATTCATTTACTTTTTCGTAATTGAGCCAAACTCCTTTAATGGATGCATTGCTCAGGAAATTGTCGCGATGTTTAATAGGTCTGCTAAAATCAACAGCACAGGTAACAGATTCAGCTAAATAACTTCTCTTAATTAATAATTCAGCTTCATCAACCGAAGGTTGCGGTCGTAAAAAATATTTCCACCAGGGATAATCAAATCCACCTTCCCACGACCATTTATGTACATATACTACATTAGGACCTATACTATCAATACTTTCATAAATATTCCGTTTGAGGGAATCAACCGCCGCTAATACCAATATGATTACAAAAAATCCGATTACTGCTCCCAATAATGATAAGGAGGTCCTTAGTTTATTGGATACCAGCGAACCCCATGCAAAAAGGGTACTTTCTTTAATGATTTTTAAAATCAAACGGATGGAAGTTGTTAATACTTGGTGTAAAAATAGGAATATAGGGTTCAACAATTTTTATGACTTTTGTAAAAATCATTAATCTAATATAAGTATCTAATTGTCAATATTTTAATTACACTTCATGAGCACTTCAAGGAAAATTAAATCAGCCCTGGTATCCGTTTTTAATAAAGAAGGTATTGAACCCATCCTTAAAAAGCTGCATGAGTTGGGGGTAGAACTCATCTCCACAGGTGGTACTCAATCATATATTGAGAGCCTTGGATTAAAAGCTACACCGGTTGAAAGTATTACAGATTATCCATCCATTTTTGGGGGGCGTGTAAAAACATTGCATCCGAAAATTTTTGGAGGTATATTATATAGAAGAGATCATGAGGGTGATTTAAAGGAACAAGCACAATACAATATTCCGTCAATCGACTTGGTAATTGTTGATCTTTACCCATTTGAAGATACAGTAAGAACTACTAAAGATACCGATGCCATTATTGAGAAAATTGATATTGGGGGCATTTCATTAATAAGAGCAGCTGCTAAAAACTACGAGGATACTATTATTGTTTCATCACGAAATGACTATGCTCCTTTATTAGCTCTTCTTGAATCAAAATTAGGTTCATCTGATATAGAAGATCGTAAACAGTTTGCTACAAGGGCCTTTGCAACCTCTTCACATTATGATGGATTGATCCATTCGTTTTTTGCCAACGGACATATTGAAGGGGCAGGGGATTATAAGATATCATCCAACATAAAAAGCCTTAGATATGGCGAAAACCCTCATCAGCAAGCCAAATTCTATGGAAATTTAGATGAGATTTTTGATATCCTTAATGGAAAAGAATTATCATATAATAATTTGGTAGATGTTGATGCAGCCATTCAGTTGATTCAAGAGTTCTTTGAACCAACAGTGGCTATAATTAAACATACCAACTCATGTGGCTTAGCTTCGGCAGATACTATTTGTGAAGCATACAAAAGAGCCTTTGCCTGTGACACCACCTCAGCTTTTGGTGGTATTATAGTTTGTAATAAAGAAATTGATGTGGATACTGCCAATGAAATGAATTCCTTGTTTTTTGAAGTGTTGATAGCTCCCGGTTTTGAGCCCGCAGCATTAGAAATACTTAAACAAAAGAAGAACCGTATCATCATTCATCAAAAGAAGAACATCCCTTATTTTAATATGTTCAAGTCGTTATTGAATGGAGCCATTGAGCAGGATATTGATAGAAGTGTTGAAGGGGCAGGTAACTTTAAGGTAGTTACCGAAAAACAACCTACCTCCCAGGAATTAACCGATCTTGAGTTTGCTATTAAAGCGGTAAAGCACTTGAAATCAAATGGAATAGCTTTGGTAAAAGACCGACAATTGATTGGGATGGGGTGTGGTCAAACCAGCCGTGTGGATGCATTGCAACATGCTATTAAAAAAGCAGCTGAATTTGGGTTCGATTTAAAAGGAGCTGTGATGGCGAGTGATGCTTTTTTCCCTTTCCCGGATTGTGTTGGAATTGCCTCAAACGCAGGAATAACGGCTATTTCACAGCCCGGAGGGAGTATTAAAGATCAGGAGAGTATTGATGCGGCCAATGCTAATAAACAAGCAATGGTATTAACAGGCATTCGTCATTTTAAACACTAATGACAAAAACCCTGTTTGCATTTTTTTATTAGCTTTTTAAAAATCACTTGAAGGAGCTGAATGGTTTTTATCTTCTCAATGAAAAATTAATTTTTTTCTTGCTAAAAAAAATTCTCGCAACAAAAAAAAATTACTTTTGTGTAGAAGTTTTTTTGCTAAAATTCCAAACGTTTTTTTACTTAGTCCACTACAACATTTAAAATCGGGAAATCTTGGGTCTATTTGATTTTTTTACACAGGAGATCGCTATCGATCTTGGTACAGCCAATACGCTGATAATCAGTAATGACAAGGTGGTTGTTGATGAACCATCCATCGTTGCAGTGGATAGAAAAACAGGAAAAGTGATCGCCATAGGGCGTGAAGCACTTCTCATGCATGGTAAGACCCACGCCAATATTGAAACGATACGTCCACTAAAAGACGGTGTAATTGCCGACTTCTATGCTGCGGAAGAAATGATCCGCGGAATGATCAAAAAAATATATAACAAGGGTAAGTTCATGAAACCTACTCTTAAAATGGTGATTTGTATCCCTTCAGGGATTACTGAGGTAGAAAAAAGAGCCGTAAAAGACAGCGCTGAACATGCCGGAGGTAAAGAAGTATACCTGATTCATGAACCCATGGCTGCTGCTATTGGTATCGGAATAGATGTAGAAGAACCTATGGGGAATATGGTGATTGATATCGGTGGTGGTACCAGCGAGATTGCTGTAATTGCCTTAGGAGGTATCGTTTGTGATAAATCTATTCGTGTTGCCGGGGATGACCTTACTCATGATATTGAAGATTATATGCGTCGTCAGCATAATATCACCATTGGTGAAAGAACGGCTGAAAGAATTAAAATAGAAGTAGGATCTGCTATGCAGGAGTTGGATAATCCTCCACCTGATTTCCCGGTACACGGTCGTGATTTGATGACGGGTATTCCTAAAGAAATCATGGTTTCTTATCAGGAAATTGCGTATGCACTTGACAAAACCCTTACCAAAATTGAAGCCGCTATATTAAGTGCTTTGGAGTTAACACCCCCTGAATTAGCTGCAGATATCTATAAACACGGATTGTATTTAGCCGGTGGTGGAGCTTTATTAAGAGGGCTGGACAAACGTATCAGTATGAAAACCAAATTGCCGGTTCATGTGGCTGAAGATCCATTGCGTGCTGTTGCCCGCGGAACAGGTATTGCCCTTAAGAACATAGATAAGTTTTCGTTTCTTATTAAATAAATAAACACCCCTTGAGACCACATGCGCAATCTCTCCGTTCTACTTCAAAAATTTGGGTTTGTACTCCTGTTTTTGTTGTTGGAAGCCATTGCACTGGTGCTCATTTTACAGCGATCTAATTTTCAAAGAGTAGCATTTCTCAATTCTACCAATGAAGTTACCGGAAGTATGTATTCATACTATGGTAACTTTAAAGAATATTTTTACCTCAAACATGAAAATGAGATTCTGGCAGAGGAAAATTTAAGGCTCTATTCCATGATTGAGCAAAATCGTCGGGATTTTGCCCTTAAACAGAAAGGAATTGACTCATCCTATGAACAGGTTTTTACTTATACACCATGCAAGGTGATTAATAACTCATTATCAAAGTCTCAAAATTATTTTACCATCGACGCCGGTTCTTCGCAAGGAATTCATGCAGGAATGGGGGTGATATCTCCATCAGGTATTGCTGGCGTAGTAAAAGGGGTGAGCCCAAATTTTGCAGTTTGTGTATCAGTACTCAATATTAATTTCCCGGTATCCGTTCAATTACGAAAAACAGGTGATGATGGGACTTTAGAATGGGATGGAAAATCGCCGGTATTCTCCAGCGTTGTAGGAATTCCCAATCACGTAAATGTACAGATTGGAGATACGTTGGAAACCTCCGGGCTTCGTTCAAGAATATTTCCGGAAGGTATTTTGGTAGGTTTTGTAGTGGGATATGATGTTAATCCTGATGACGGGTCTTATGTAATTAAAGCCCGATTATCTACTTCATTTACTGCGATAAGGCATGTATATGCCATTGATTATAAATACGAAAAAGAACAACAACAGCTGGAAGATAGTTTGGCGGTTGATGTAGCTGCTGTAAATCATGACTAACAGAAATCTCATCATATTACTTCGGATGCTGTTGTTACTGGCAGTAGACATTTTTTTGGTGAGTAGGCTAGAAATAGGCATTTACTTTATCCCTCATATCTATTTTATGAGTTTGCTCATGTTACCTGTACGCACTACCAAAGCATGGTTGTTGTTATCAGGTTTTTTTGTTGGGTTAATTGTTGACTTATTTATGAATACCGGTGGATTACATGCCGCAGCATGTACCATGATGATGTTTACCAGAATCTTTACCTTACGAATGTTTATTTCGCCTGAGGATGTAGATAACAACATATCACCCGGATTGTATAGTTTGGGGACCCGTAACTTCCTCATCTATTTTTCTATTTTGATTCTTGTACATCAGTTGAGTTTCTTTTTTCTGGAGGTTTTCAAAACAGACTCTTTCTTCTTAATTTTGAAGAAGACATTAGCGAGCACTGTATTAAATATATTGCTTATGTTATTTATACAACTCCTGTTTATAAAACCGGTTAAAAAGAAAAATGAAAGACGAAAACGGTAGAAAATATGTTTACATCGGTATATTTACTTTTGTTGCTATAGCTTTTATTGTAAAACTGCTTCAGTTGCAGGTAATCAATACCAGTTACAACAAACAGTTTGTTGATACCTATGCTATTAAACGTATTGTTCGTTTCCCTGCTCGTGGAAATATTCTTGATCGTAATGGAAAAATATTGGTAGGGAATGATTATGCGTATGATATTTATATGCAACCTACCGAAGCAGAAGCTATCGACACTGCCGATTTTTGTGAACTGGTAGATATCACCGTTGAAGAATTTGCGAAAGTTACCCGTATTGCCTGGAAAAAAATTAAAAATAAAGAGATCAGCAAAACTGAACCTGTTCCTATCGTAAGAGATATTTCAAAAGAAAATATCGCAGCGATTCAGGAAAAAATGTTCCTCTTTAAAGGATATTATTACGAAAAAAAATCATTGAGAAAATATCCACGACCTATAGGAGCTCTTATTTTAGGTGAAGTGGCTGAAGTAGATACCTCCGTTACCAATCATGATCCGTATTACCGTCCCGGAGATTATATCGGTAGAAGTGGTATTGAAAAATCGTATGAACATGTTTTACGAGGAATAAAAGGAGTACGAAAAGTTTTTGTGGATGTAAAACAAAATGAAAAAGGAAAATACTTAGATGGAGCCGAAGATACTGTTTCGGTACAAGGAGAAAACTTAAGCATTACTATTGATGCTGACTTACAGGAGTATGCTGAGCAATTAATGCAAAATAAAAAAGGCGCCATCGTAGCTATTGAACCCAAAACCGGTGAAGTACTGGCTTTAGTTTCAGCACCTACTTATGATCCGAATCTATTGGTGGGTAGAGGAAGAAAAACCAATTATCCTAAATTATTACTCGATCCCAATAAACCTTTGTACAACCGTGCTATTATGGACGGTTACCCCCCTGGATCTACCTTTAAAGTAATGCAGGCATTAAGTGGGCAACAAGAAGGTATTTTAAAAAACGAAACCCGATACGGATGTGGCGGCGGTTTCAGAATTTCTGCTGCTCATACCGTAGATTGCCACGGACATCCGACAGCTGATTTAAAATATTCCATTCAAACATCCTGCAATTCATATTACTGCCATACGTTTGTTGATATTGTAGGTAAATATAAAACTCCCGAAGAAGGTTATGCTGTTTGGAGAAGCTATGCAGTAAAATTTGGATTTGGCCAAAATTTCCCTGGCTCAGATATTCCTAATATCAAATCAGGAAGAGTACCAACACCGGAGTACTATGATAAATTATATCGTAAAGGGGGATGGAGAGGAATGACTATAGTTTCATTAGGAATCGGACAGGGAGAATTACAGGCGAATGCTATGCAAATAGCCAATTTAGCTTGTGCAGTGGCTAACAGAGGATATTGGATCACACCACATGTAGGTAAAAAAATAGGAAACAAAGCAGTAGATACTGAACAGTTTAAAAAAAATTGGGTAGGAGTAGATGATAAATATTTTGATGTGGTGCAGGAAGGAATGTATGGTGCCGTAAATCAACCCGGAGGTACTGCATTTTTTGTAAAAATGCCTGACATTATTATGTGTGGTAAAACAGGAACAGCACAAAACCCACATGGTGAAAATCACTCCGTATTTATGTGTTATGCCCCTCGGGAAAATCCTAAAATTGCCATTGGCATATTAGTAGAGAATGCAGGTTTTGGAGCTACATGGGCAGCACCTATTGCCTCATTAATGGTAGAAAAATATTTACGTGGTAAAATTACTCGTCCATCTATGGAAACACAAATGATGAACGGAAATTTAATGAATGTTGTAAAAAGATCCAGAAGCAGAGATAATTGAGCAGGAGTAACAGCATATTAGGAACAATTGATCCGTGGTTAGTATTTTTTTACTTCTTCCTCGTTATTTTTGGTTGGGCCAATATTTATTCTTCTTCTATTACCGATGAAAGCCGTGAAATTTTTAACATGAGTACCTCTCATGGTAAACAATTATTGTGGATGGGAATTTGTGTTGCACTGGCGTTTTTTATCATGCTGTTTGACAGTAGAATATTTACCAGTTTTTGGTATGTGTTTTACATAGGAACAATAGTGATGCTCGTATTAGTTTTGTTTGTGGGGCAAACGGTAGATGGAAACAAAGCGTGGTTTGTGATTACTTCCAGTATCAAAATTCAACCTTCCGAATTTGCCAAATTTGCTGCGGCATTGGCATTGGCAAAAGTAATCAGTACACAAAATTTTTCATTCAAGCCGAATAATAACAATAGAGCCATTTTAACTTTTAGAGGGGTCCCTCTTGTTCGTACTACGCGTGAAGGGGTATTGGCAATTTTATCAGTTTTGTTTCCTGCTGCGCTGGTATTAGCTGAAAATGATACAGGATCTACCTTGGTATTCACCGCCTTGTTTTTAGCTATGTTCAGATTTGGATTGCCATGGATTTTATTGGTGCTGGCTATCACTACTATTATCCTGTTTTTATCTACCGTTTTCTTCGAATATTATTATCATTTTAATGCATTGGTTTTTATCATTATTACACTTTTAATAGTAGGCGTATTGATATACTTTTTGGTGCGAAATTTTATTTTCTCCTTACTCATTACTATTTTTTGTTGCAGTGTAGTAATTTCTACCAATTGGGTATTTCATAATGTATTAAAAGAACACCATCGTACCCGTGTATATGTATTGTTAGGGATAGTAAGAGATTATAAAGGTGCCGGGTGGAACGTTTATAATTCAAAAGTAGCGATTGGTTCAGGAGGTGTGTTAGGGAAAGGATATATGAATGGGTCGTTTACCAAATTAAAATTCATTCCTAAGCAACGTACCGATTTTATTTTTTCTACCGTAGGGGAGGAATGGGGTTTTTGGGGGTCGACCCTAGTGTTACTTATCTACTTGGCATTTCTTGTTCGTTTACTGATTGCTGCTGACCGACAGCGGAACCGGTTCCACATGGTATACGGCTATTGCGTAGCTTGTCTCATGTTCTTCCATTATTTTATGAATGTGGGGACGACCATTGGATTAGCCCCTGCGGTAGGTGTGCCTTTACCATTTTTTAGTTACGGAGGGTCGTCTTTATTAGGTTTTACTTTGTTACTATGGGTTTTTATCAAAATGGATTCACAGAATATGCAGATATTGAGGTAGGCCAAAATCCAAAATCCTCCTACCTTTGTACATGCTTATTGATACCCATTCACATTTATACGAAGAAAAATTTTTGCCTGATTTTAATGAGGTACTTGAGAGGTGTAAACAAGCACAAGTAAAAAAAGTGCTTTTGCCCAATGTAGATTCTTCTACTTTACAAGCATTAGAAGACATAGTACAAAAAGATCCTGAACTTTTTATTCCTATGATGGGATTACATCCATGTTCAGTAAAAGAAAATTATAAAGAAGAACTCGAGGTTATTAAAGCCAAACTTTTTTCAGGCAATTATATTGCTGTAGGCGAAATTGGAATGGATTTATATTGGGATAAAACTTTTGTTGCACAACAAGAAGAAGCATTTATTACTCAGATAGGCTGGGCCAACGAATTGGGATTACCCGTTTCAATACACTCCAGAGAATGTACTTCTGAATTGATAGAAATTCTTGATAAAAAAATTACCTGCGAAAATAAAGGAGTATTCCATTGTTTTGTAGGTACAGTGGAGGAAGCAAAAAAACTCATTGATATGGGTTTTTATTTAGGGATTGGAGGTGTGGTTACCTTTAAAAATTCTCATTTGTCAGTTTTATTAAAAGAAATTGGAATAGAGAAAATAGTATTGGAAACCGATTCACCTTATTTAGCACCTACACCACATCGCGGAAAAAGAAATGAGAGCAGCTATACTCAATTGGTGGCGTTAAAATTGGCGGACATATTTGGAGTATCTTTACCCGAGGTGGAAGAAATTACTACTCGCAATGCAAATCAAGTATTCAAATTATTTTAATGGAAAGAAGCAAAATACTCATTATATATACCGGTGGTACCATTGGGAGTTTTATTGATCCTGTAACGAATACATTGAAGCCGGTGAATTTTGAAAAGATCATTGATCTTATTCCTGAATTACAACAAGTACCTGCTGAAATAAAAGTACATACGCTCGACGAACCAAAGGATAGCAGTAATATGCAACCGTCAGACTGGATAAAGATTGTAAAGTCCATTGAAAGCAACTACGAATCTTTCGATGGATTTGTGGTTTTACATGGAACGGATACTATGGCATATTCAGCATCAGCGGTGAGCTTTCTAATTGAAAACTTAAAAAAGCCGGTCATCTTTACCGGTTCTCAAATTCCATTGGGACTATTAAGAACGGACGCCAAAGAAAATTTGATTACTGCATTAGAAATTGCCTGTGCAAAAAATGATAATGGCACTGCAAAAGTTCCTGAAGTAACTATATATTTTGAGTTTAAGTTATATAGAGCCAACCGTACTTTTAAATTCAGTACCAGCCATTTTAATGCATATATGAGTCCTAACTATCCCATATTAGCAGAAGCCGGTGTACAAATTGAATATTTTGATACATCTATACATCGTCCAACTGAAGGGGGAACAAAATTCCATCATACCTTAGATACACATGTAACGGTATTAAAAATGTTTCCGGGAATAAGTAAAGAGGTAGTGGAAGCAGTAGGAAATATTAAAGATGTAAAAGCCATTGTATTGGAAACCTACGGAGCGGGTAATGCTACTTTAGAACCCTGGTTTTTTGAGTGGATGCAAAAAGCCCAGGAAAAAGGTATTCTTTTGGTAAATACTACTCAATGTATTGAAGGGGCTGTTGATCAGGGGAAATACGAAACCGGAGCAGGTTTTAAGAAGTTAGGCGTATTAAGTGGTGGAGATATGACCTTTGAAGCCGCTATTACGAAATTGATGTTTCTGTTGGGAAAGGGGCTGACTCATGAGCAGGTGGCAGGTGAATTTATGAAATCCTTAAAGGGAGAGAGAACTGCCTAGATTGCTCATCTGGCTCATTTTTTATACCTTTGCCATCCTTAAATTTATTGGAGAGATGTCCGAGTGGTCGAAGGAGCACGCCTGGAAAGTGTGTATACTCCAAAAGGGTATCGCGGGTTCGAAT
>CAZUXM010000002.1:88017-100966 GCA_964624635.1 uncultured Candidatus Competibacteraceae bacterium | reverse complement strand
GAAGTAATGGATCGTGGTGGTGAATCCGTTCGTTATACTATCAATGGGAAAACATTCGAAGTAAATAACAGTCAAAATAAATTCATCGAAGAAAAAGATGCTGATAATTTTAAAAAATCTGTATCGTTAATTATAGGTTTTGCTGAAGCCCATCGTGAACCTGAAATGGTAAAAAATGAAGCTCCTAATGACTCAATATCGGCACCTGGAAGTCCGGAAGAAGGAGGAGGAAAAGGAAACATTCAAGATGGTATGGTAGGTGGAGTTGCCGGAAGTGAGGATATGGTAAGTGAAGATATTATTATACGTGATAAAAGTATTCCTGCAAAAATGCCTGATGATTTTAAATTAAAATACGAACAAGGGGGAGGTATAACCGGAGCTTATCGTGTAATTAATTTACAATTTGGTACCAGTACAGATGAGAACAAACCTGCAGGTGGTAGCAAAACTAATAAATCATGGATTAATAAAAACATTAAAGAATATGAAGCTTTGTATAGTGAATTATACAAACTCAATTCATTTTCATTAAAATATACTACTAAAGGAAAAATTGCTGATCGCGGGGGGGAAAAACTTACTTTCACTATCAATAAAAAAGAATATGTAGTAAGTGATAAAGACAGTGATTTTATCAACTCAACGGATAAAACTGCTTTCAAAAAATCTATTACATTAATTTTGGACTATGTAGAGAATAGTAAATAAACCAGTATGAAAAAACTAGCCCTAACAACAACACTTACCTTTTTCACCATTTTTGTTTTTGCCGGAGGCATTCCTAAAACCATGCCTGATGATTTTTATATCCATTATAAATCAGTTGGAGGAACAATATCTAATCATCTGGATATAGTTTTAAAAGTAGGAGAATGTTCCGCTAATTCACGTAAGTCGTTTGATACGGAATTTGTAAAATATAGTTTTGAAGTAAAGAGATCTGATTTAGAACCTTTATATAATGCTCTTCGCAGCTTAAATGCATTTAAGCTTAAAGCCAAAACAGATAAGTCGTCTCACCGCGGAGGAGAGTATATTGCTTATGCTATTTTAGGTAAATCATATTTAGTTAGCAATGAGGGTGCATCATTTATCATCAAGCCCCATCTTAACCAATTTAATGAATCGGTAGACCTCATCACCGCTTTTGCCGATAGATATTGGCATTGATATTGAAGTAATTACTTTAACAGTTTCTAAAATTATTTAAAGCCCTTTTAAATAAACAGGAATTGTATATTTTTATGTTCCTATAAATTAAAAAACATCTATGAAACGTACCCTTACTTGCGTGGTGGGCTTATCATTGAGTCTTACCTTTGCACAAACCATTACCAACAAAACAGGAAGTACCTATCAGCTTACCAAAGTATATGATGTAGAAGCCTCTTCTGTAAAGGACCAAAATAAATCAGGTACCTGCTGGAGTTTTTCTACTTTATCATTTTTAGAATCGGAACTAAAAAGAACCGGTAAAGGTGATTTCGATTTAAGCGAAATGACAGTAGTACGTAATGTATATGTACAAAAAGCCATTAAATATGTACGTATGCATGGCAACGCCAATTTTGGACCCGGAGGAGCCTTTCATGACCCTATCAACATCATTAAAGATTTTGGAATGATGCCGGAAGGCGCTTACCCAAACACCATTAGTGCAGGAGCAAAAATTGACCACAACGAAATGGATAAACTGTTGAAATCTTACGTTGATGCAGTTGCTAAAAGTGAAGATGCTATCAGTCCGCTATGGATTGCAGGCTTTAATGGGATTTTGGATGCATACTTAGGAAAGCAACCTGAAAAATTTAACTACAATGGTAAAGAATATACTGCCAAATCATTCAATGATTATTTAGGTATTAAACCTGATGATTATGTAGATATTACTTCCTATACACATCATCCATTTTATCAAAAATTTGCGTTGGAAATTCCTGATAACTGGAGCTGGGATGAAGCTTACAACTTACCATTAGATGATTTTATGGTTACTTTAGAGTATGCTCTAAGTAAAGGAATGACAGCAGCCTGGGGAGCAGATGTAAGTGATAAAGGATTTTCTCATAAAAACGGATTGGCGTTGATTCCTGAACAAGATTGGGAAAACATGAATAAAAATGATAAAGACTCTGTTTGGTTACGTCCTATCAAACAAAGAACCATTACTCAGGATATGCGCCAAAAAGACTATGATAACTTCAATACTACTGATGACCATGGAATGCAAATTACCGGAATGTATAAGGATCAAAATGGCACCAAATGGTTTAAAGTAAAAAACTCATGGGGAACAGGACATGGTAATGAATGTGGTGGGTATTTTTACGCTTCTGAAAACTATGTTCGTTTGCGTAGTATGAACTTTATGATTCATAAAGATGGAATTCCGCAGGAAATAAAAAACAAAATGGGGATTAAATAATTCAATTATAAACATCTGTAACAAAAAAGCCTTTCATAAAAATGAAAGGCTTTTTTGTTACTAAGTATCTTAAATTATTTACAATCATAATTTACTGCAACTAAATAGTCAATTTGGCTGTTGTATTCTTCTTCAGTGCCATCACCTCTACACACCTGTACAGAAGGATCACCTGCTTTTTTACAAGTTTTACATTGACAAGAAGCTAATAAAGCAGTAAATCCAACTGCTACTATGATAAATTTTATACTTTTTTTCATAAAATGCTATTTTGTGTTTGTACTAATTATTTACACTCATATCCGCCTGCTACCCAAGCGTCCACTAAATCATTATATTCTTCTTCTGTACCTTCATCTTTACAAAAAGTGTACGTAGGCTCTCCTGCTTTACTACAGGTTTTGCATTGGCATGAAGCCAAAAATCCGGCTAACCCTAAAGTAAGCAGAACAAATTTTGTGTATTTTTTCATATTATTTGATATGTTATGTGTTGTGTAAATATAAAAATTATTTTCTAATATCTTAAAAACCCTTGTAAATAGGGTATTCCATGTATCGCTGCTCAAAATAAGGCGACCTTTTATAAATATAATACAACTGCTCAAAACTGCTATTGGCAAAGGCTGTGTCCTGTAGTTTTTGTTTTTGAAAATCGTACATCAGTTTTTCATCAGCTTCTAATATTTCATAAGCCTTGTCTTCCCAAACATAATCACTAAACCATTCCTTTTGCTGCAGCATACTATCAAAAAATCCCCATGCAAAATATGAGTCATTACACACAGGTTCTAATACAGTAGCTAAAAACCTATCGTAACGAGTGCCGGTTTTAATAAGTATATCTCCTTTGTAAAATTGTCTTTCAATGGTTATTTCTTCCAGTTGAATATTTTTTTTCATGTGGTGTCCTTCGTATGGGATTGAGCTTGATTTATAACTAATGATTTTATATCCTTTTAATTGTTTCTTCTGGTCTTCCGGCAACCTCTCTAGCTTTACACCATTCAATTCAAGTTTTGTAATGATCGAAGTCCATGCCTGGGGGATTAAATAATAGACCGGCTTTTTTACACTATCTGTACAAACATACTCCCACCACATAGGAATGTTTTTTTTATAAGGTTTTTGTGTATCATAATACAATCTCTCTTTACCTGTAACCAAACTTGTTTTATATCCTGCTTCATAACCCCAAAATTCTATTTGTGATACTTTTGATTTATCTACTTTAAAGTTTATACCGGTAAATAATTCTTGTGCAATTTTGATATCCCCTTTTTTACGGATTGCTTTTAAATCATTCCCATTTTCTTTCAAAAAAAGCGAAGCAAACATTAAAAAATCTAAAGTGGCTTCCACTCTTTGACGAAATGGTTTTAACATATGAGTTTCCAGTACAAAACCGGGGGTATTAAATAAAGCGGCATATCCGGTACTATAACGGGGTGAGTCATTAAAAGCAACCAGCCCGCTATCAGGTACATCAGAAAAACCATTTACGTATGGAGCAACGGGCCATCCGTGTACAACCATATGATTGTTGGCTTTTGGAAGTAAATAGGAATATAGATAATCACTTACCCCTTTCTCCAGTTTATTTTTTTGTGTAGTAAGCAATGTAAAGGTATATTGGTAATCAGCCCCATTGCTTACATGGGTATCGATAAATAAATCAGGTTGTAACCATTGAAATATTTTTACAAAACTCTCTGTATTTCTAGTGTCCATTTTTATGAAATCACGGTTCAGGTCAAGATTTTTTGCATTTCCTCTAAATCCATATTGTTCGGGTCCATCCTGATTGACCCTGCTGCAACAACTTCTGTTCAATGCGCCATCAATATTATATACCGGAATAATACAAATGCATACGTTTTTTATCATTGAGTCATTTTTACTCAACAACCACTCTGCCCATAATAGCGAAGCATCTATCCCATCAGGCTCCCCCGGATGAATCCCATTCATCACCAATAAAACGGGAACACTCTTGTTGTCGATGACCTCACGTTTAAAATTTTTACCACCATACATAAAAAACAAGTGTAGAGGTTTGCCAATATCGGTAGTCCCTTGTTCAACCAACCAGGCTTTTTTATATTTCTTATCCAACAACTTATAATAGTTGATGGTTTCATTCCACGTAAAAGATTTATTCTCTTGATATTGTAGTGGTACTATTTGAGAATGGCCCAACTGTGAATAAAGGCTTATAACTATAATAATGCTGAGGTATAAATATCTTAATTTTGCGACATTCATTTAACTATGTGTTATGGAAATTAAAGGCAAGTTACAAATTATATTACCCGTTGCTGAAGGAACCAGCAAAAATGGTCCATGGAAAAAGCAGGAATTTATTATCGAAGTAACCGATGGTAAATTTCCTAAGCAAGTTCACATGAATGTATGGGGTGCTGATAAGGTAGAAGATTTTAAAAGATATAAAGTAGGTGATACCCTTACCTGCTCATTAGACATCAGTAGCAGAGAATACAATGGTCGTTGGTATACTGATATCAGAGCATGGAAAATTGTTCAAGGAGAGAGCCATACAAATCAGGGAGGTGGAAACAATGACTATGTTCCTTTCAGTAATTCTGAGCCCGGAGTATATACTGATAATGGTATCAATTCCAGCAATAACAATTGGGAAGGTGATCTTCCATTTTAATTAGCAAAATCCGACACTTGATTATAGATGAAACCGGGCTGAAATTTTAGTCCGGTTTTTTTTTTATTTCTAAAGCTGTATTTTTATTAAGTAGAACAGAAGTAATATGCATTCAACACTACCCTTTTTATTAGCCATGGTGGCTGCCATCGTATTGCTTAATATGTTGGCCAACAAATTAAAGATTGCTTATCCTATTTTATTGGTGGTGGCCGGGCTACTCATTAGTTTCATACCCGGATTACCTGCTGTAAAAATAAAACCGGATCTTATCTTCTTTATATTCTTACCTCCTCTCCTATTCGAAGCTGCCTGGAGTATTTCATTCAAAGAAATGAAAAAATGGTATCGTATCATCACTAGTTTTGCATTTCTGGGAGTATTCTTCACTGCATTATCAGTGGCTGTTGTTACTAATTATCTTATCCCCGGATTTACCATTGCTATAGGGTTTTTATTAGGTGGAATTGTATCACCACCGGATGCTGTAAGTGTAGGTGCTGTTACCAAATTTGTAAAAATACCCAGATCCATGTCAGCCATTTTAGAAGAAGAGAGTTTATTAAATGATGCTTCATCACTTATTATTTTTCGTTTTGCATTGATTGCTGTTGGTACGGGTCAATTTATTTGGCAGGAAGCTGCCACGAGTTTTGGTTGGATGATCATTGGGGGTGCCGGAATTGGATTGTTATTCGGATGGCTTTTTGTGCAAATGCATAAACGTTTACCAACCGATGCTCCATCAGATATTGTATTCACCATCATTGAGCCATATTTTATTTACTGGGTAGCTGAACAGGTACATAGTTCAGGAGTTTTAGCAGTAGTAGCAGCTGGAGTCTTTATGTCATCCAAACAATTGGTGTTTTTAAATAGTGCCAGTAGGGTTAGAGGATATAGCGTTTGGGAAAGTTTCATCTTTATTTTAAATGGAATTGTATTTCTAATTATTGGGTTAGAGCTTCCAGAAATTGTAAATGGAATCTGTTCCAAAGGAATTCCTTTAGGAACTGCTATTGGATATGGAGTATTAGTAACCGTAGTTTTAATTCTTGCCAGAATCATCAGTAGTTATGCTGCACTTATTACTACCATGATTTTTAGGCCAAGTGTAACACCTCAGGCTCGCAATAGAAGAAGAATGTGGCGAATGCCCTTATTATTAGGTTGGACCGGGATGCGTGGTGTGGTTTCATTAGCTGCAGCATTAGCCATTCCGGTAACTTTAGACGATGGAAGTGCATTTCCTCAACGAGACCTTATTTTATTTATCACTTTTATTTGCATTTTACTAACGCTGGTCATTCAAGGGCTTACTTTGCCTTACCTCATCAAACGAAGTAAACTGTTTGACGATATTTATCAGGAAGAAATAGAACAAGAGGCACGTAAAAAAATGAAACAGGGTTTAAAGCATGAAATTTATGTTTTCCTGAAAAATAAATATGAAACAGAATTAAGTGGTCATGCCGGAATGCAAAAATTTATTGAGCAATGGGAAGAGAGAGCAAAAGCAACGGATGATAGTTGGATGAATGATAAAACAAAAGTCATTTTTTTAGAGTTGCTGGAGGTACAAAGAAAATATCTGGTGAATCTAAATAAAGATCCAAACTTTGACGAAGAACTTATTAGGCAGCAACTATACCAGATTGATCTTGAAGAAGAAAGATTAAAAATTATATAATGTTTATTTATATTTCCTTTTTCTAAAAATGGAATAAGCCAGTACTACAAATAGGCATCCTGCAATCCAAAGACCCACCAATGAAAAATAGTTAAGTCCAATACTTGTCATCAAATGTTCAGGAAATTTTATAGTTGCCATTATGGAGCTGGAAATAAGCAAGGCAGTAATGATAAAGGTAATGGCAATTCTATTTGTTAAACTGTCTAGTTTCTTTAATAAATAACCATAGCCCTGATGCTCTACTTCAAACCGAAGTTTACCCTTTCGGGTGGCTTGCATAATTTGTTTTACCTCGTAAGGCAATGAAGTAAATAAAGCAGAAACCGTATTAAAACGTGCATTTAAGTCGTAATAAATATTCTTTGGCTTTAATCTTTCCTTCATCACCTTAGCACCCCATGGTTTTATAAAATCATAGGTTTTAAAGTTGGGGTGCATAATTTTTCCGATTCCTTCAAGAATTGCCAATGCTCGGAAAATTATATATATATCACCTGGAACTTTTAATTGATAGTCCAGCATGATTTTTTGTAATCGGGTAATCATATCCGCTATGCTGGCTTCACTTACATCCAAGCTGGCATAATCAGTAATTAACTCCTGAATATCATATTCAAATGCCCTTTGATCAGTAATATTTTCTTCGGTAGCCAATTTACGTAATGCATCAGCAGCAGCTCTTGCATCCTGTTGTGCAATGGAGATAAATACCATAGAGAAATTGTATTTATCACGGCGCATCAAATGCCCTACCATTCCAAAATCAATCAAAACAATCTTACCTGCCTGATTCACCAATACATTACCTGGATGTGGATCCGCATGAAATGAACCCTTTTCAAATATCATGTCCAGATAGATGCCCATCCCCTGCTCTACTAACTTATGTGGATTTAATTTCCACTCACGTAGCTGCTCAATATTCGTAATTTTACATCCCTCTATATACTCCATAGTAAGCATACGCTTACTGGTAAATTCTTTATATACTTTAGGAATATACAGCCCCGGGTAATTGATATAGAGCGATCTGAATTTTTGGATATTTCTTCCTTCATTACTGTAATCCAATTCACGGGTCATACTCCGTTCAAATACCTGTACTACTTCACCGGCATTCAATACGCCTTGTTTTTTCAGATACCTATCAGCCCTTCTAACAATATCTGCTAAGATGGTAAGATCACGTTCAATAGCTTCCTGTGCTTCAGGACGCTGAACCTTCACAACTACTTTTATACCATTATGCAAAGTGGCCATATGCACCTGACCAATAGATGCAGAAGCTAAGGGCTTTTCACTGAACTCTGAATAGATTTCTTCCAGTTCTTTACCACTTTCTTCTTTAATGATGCGACGAACTTCCTGATAAGCAAACGGAGGAACTTTATCTTGTAGTTTTTCAAATTCCTTGATAAGGGGTTCAGGCAACATATCGGGCCTGTTACTCATGATTTGGGCCAATTTGACAAAAGTTGGACCCAATTCCTCTACCACCATACGAATACGTTCCCAACGGGTAGATTGGAAAACTGGTACTTCATTTCGTTCCCAATTAATTCTACGCTTTTCACTAACAAAATTACGCAGGGTAGAATTTACGACGATGTCTTCAAAACCATATTTAATTAATATGGAAATGATTTCTCTAACTCGGCCAATATTTTTAAAAGTTTGCTTGAGCATGGCTTGATAAGGGTGTGCAAATGTACCAAAATACCTGTGAGTATTAGGCCCCAAGGTTTAAAAAACGTTATGCCATGCATAAGTCCTCACCACATAGGCACATAGAACTTAGTTGATCCTACTAAATCCAATAGCTGGGTTTTCATATAAGGCAGTATGGTTCAAAACAAAAAACCGCCCCGATATTATCGAGACGGCTTCTGTTTCTACATCTGGTTATATGAAAAATCCTAACTAAGGATAGTTTAGGCTATTAAGCTTTTGCAGTAGCTTTTTTCTTGCTACCTAATTCTGCTTCTAAATCAGATACTTTTTTCTTTAAGTCTTCTAATTCTTCTTCTTTAGTTTTGTTTTTGAATTTAGCAGAGAATTCATTGAATTTAGCTTCAGCTTCTTCTTTTTTAGCTTTCGCTTTTACTAAAAATTCATCTACTAATTTTTTACCTTCTTCAGCATTGATTTTTCCTTTTCCTACTAAATCGTTTACAGAAGTTTCAAATTTTTCAGAAGCTGATGACATTAAATCTACACCTGCGTGTAAGAAGTTTTTTACTGCTTTTTCCATTTCCATGATTACTTAATTTAAAAGTTATTTATTGAGTTTTGTTTCTAATTGTTGATACCCTACTTTCAAATACCATGCTTAAAACCTATTTGTCATGCTAAAAAATTCACTTATAAGTTTAAAATACTGATATTCAAACAAATAAAAATTTACTTATAAGTTAAATACATTTCTGCCATCTCTGCCAAACACCTGCCAATACTGACATAAAGTCAAATACATGGCAGCTTATTTAACTTTAAAGTAAAATTACAGCCATTTTTAGTAACTTTGGCAAGTAATTCATTGTATATAAGCCATGTTAAACAATAAAAAGAACTTATTTAAAGGGAATGTACTCAAGAACCTCTTCGAGGAAATGAAAGAGATTGAAAAGGTGCAAGTAGAAACTAAGTTCAACCTGGCCAACGCTTTAGAAGCTTTATTAAAGAACAAAGGTATTTCTAAATCAGAGTTTGCTGCCAAAATGGGAAAATCCCCATCCGAAATCAGCAAATGGATGAGTGGTAAACATAATTTTACCATTGATACCTTAATGGAAATAGCCCATGCATTAAAAGTTGATTTAACTGAACTGCTAAAATTTAAACCGGAGCCTTTAATTAAAACGAAGGTAACTGTTCATAGAAAAAACAAAGCATCTGATCAATCGGAAGAAGAAAAAAAGGAAGAAGACCTGGATGATTTTGAATATTTAGACGATAAATCATAGCCTCCTCACCCAATACATACAAATTATCATGATGAAGTATGTATACACACTTCATTATAAATATTCATTCCGATGTGTATCTTTAGCCCATGTCAACCAACATTGAAGCCAAACAAAAGCGGAATCAAATACTCATTATCATTGTTGCTTCACTAGGGTATTTTGTAGATATCTACGACCTCATCTTATTTAATGTTGTAAAAAAAGCAAGCCTTATTTCTTTGGGTTTTCAAGTTGATCAGGTAAAAGATTTAGAGATTTCTCTGTTTAACTGGCAGATGACTGGTATGTTAGTTGGTGGAATTTTATGGGGAATATTAGGAGATAAAAAAGGAAGATTAAAAGTATTATTTGGTTCTATACTATTATACTCATTAGCAAATATTGCCAATGCTTATGTTTGGGATCTTACATCCTACAAAGTAATTCGATTTATTGCAGGTGTAGGTTTGGCGGGTGAATTAGGTGCCGGTATTACCCTCATTGCCGAAATGATGAAAAAAGAAAAAAGAGGTTATGGTACCATGATTGTTGTAACCTTTGGGGCATTAGGTGCCGTATTTGCAGCATTGGTCGCTAATAAGTTTAATTGGCAAACTTCATATTGGGTTGGAGGCATTATGGGATTATGTCTCTTATTATTAAGAGTAGGCGCTTTAGAATCATCTATGTTCAAACATATGCATGAAGAAAAAAACAAGATAGAAAAAGGAAATTTTTTCATGCTGTTTACTAACCGAAAAAGATTGGGTAAATATTTATTATGTATTGTGATGGGGCTACCTGTTTGGTTTGTGGTAGGAGTACTCATTGCATTATCCGAATCTTATTTTGCAGCAGAGCTATTTACTCTTACCGGAAAAATTTCTACAGGATATGCCGTCATGTGTTGTTATATTGGTTTATCAGTTGGTGATTTATTGAGTGGATTGTTGAGTCAGCTATTTAAATCGAGATTAAAAGTAGTTTTCGGGTATTTGATTTTTAGTGTTGCTGTTATTGGTTATTATTTGTTTGGGATGGATGGAAAATCACCTGAATTCTTTTATTTCATTTGTATATTATTAGGAATAGGAACCGGGTATTGGGCTTTGTTTGTAACTGTAGCTGCAGAGCAATTTGGAACCAACATACGATCAACGGCTACTTCAACGGTTCCGAACTTCGTAAGAGGCGCTGTTGTTCCAATTACAAAATCATTTCAATATATGGTACCTCTGGTGGGGTTGGTTGGGGGAACTATTATTGTTGGTTCCGTTTGTATATTCCTCGCCTTACTTTCTACCTTATTATTAAAAGATAGTTTTAGTAAAGACCTGGATTATATCGAAAGCTGATGGATGCCTCTCAACGAATTGATAAATATCTATGGGCCGTTCGTGTCTTTAAAACACGTAGTATAGCGACCGATGCCTGTAACGGTGGTAAAGTAAAACTCAATGGTACTAACACCAAACCTTCAAAAGAATTAAAACCGGGTGATAAAATTGAATTTAAACGAGGTATAGTGCATTACACTATTGAAGTAATTGCTTTCCCTAAAAACAGAATTCCTGCCAAAGAAACTTCTCTATATTATAATGATTTGACACCTCCTACCGAAATTCTCAAATTACAGGATATGAAATATATCAAAGTAGAAATGAGAGAAAAAGGAAAAGGTAGACCTACTAAAAAAGAGAGAAGAGATATTGATAGGTTAAAGGGAAATTAATTCGAAAAAAATGTTTTCGTTTGCATCACCCACGACTTAAGTCTTGGGATAGTCAAACAATACTTATTTTTTAATCATCTCCACCCACAACTCATTACCTGCTCTTTTGGAAATAGAATTCTTACACACTTCCATTTTTTCAATGGTAAAATATTTTTCAAAATACCCTAGATACTCTTCTTTATTTCCTCCAAATGGTGGACCTTCATTTTCAAACTCAATTCCAAACATTACCCCGGCTAACCTTCCACCTGGTACCAAGACCTTATGCATTTGAGTAGCATATTGTTGACGTAATCCCCTATCTAAGGCACAAAAAAAGGTTTGCTCTAATATTAAATCAAATGTTTGATTCAATTCAAAAAAATCCAATAACAACATTTGTTCATCCGGAAAATCAGGATTTCTTTTTTTAAAATTTTCTAATGGATTAGGAGAGATATCCAATACATAAACATTTTTAAATCCCTGCTGCCATAAATACTCCACTTCATAGGCATTCCCGGCACCAGGTATAAGTATCTTTAATTCTTTATTATTAAGTGAATCAATAAACTCTTTCAATGGAGTTGAAGGATACCCAATATCCCATTGAGTGGTTCCTTCTTTATATCGATCTGTCCAAAAATTTTTATCTAAATTACTCATGGTACAATATTACAACTTAATAAGTAGTTAATATCTCCCATAAAAAGAGGAGTAATCATAAAAACTGTTGTAAAAACTTTACTACAAATACCCCCAACACATTACCCAAAGCCAAACCAACAATACCTACCGCAATTCCGGGAGCTATTAAGTCTTTATTTTTAATAGATCGTGCAATAGCCGGTATAAACGGGGGGCTCATGATACCTGCAGCTGAGGTAATAAGCATAGTATCTGTATCAATATGAAAGATTTTACACAAAATGATATGAATGAAGACTGAGCCAAATAAAATGATGAATGTAAATAAAATATATTGTGGATGTAAGTTCATTAAATCGGTAAAATAAGTGAGTGTACCAAGTAAAGTAAAGAATATTGAGAACAAATAGTCTCCTGTTTTAAAATTCCAACCGTTGGAACGTATTTTAGGAATAAATGAAAATATAACTGCCAATATGGTAATAGATAAAATAATAAATACCATGCTCATATTTTGCATATTACCTGTGAATAAAATCCATAACCCTATTGGAATGGCAAAAATCATTATTGCTAATAATACTCCTGAAACTATCTTTATGAATGGTTTGCTCAAGTCTATTTTTTCTTCTTCAATTGTAGCTTTTGAATCATCGGTTTTATATCTCTTTAAAAACAAATTAAGTAACCTTTGAGCAAATACCATTACAAATAATAAATATACCGAGCTTGCCATAGCATCACATAAAAACATTTCGTCATATAATGTCTGTGGAATATCATAGGCAATTTTTACTGCGGCCATATTGGGAGTTCCTCCAACATAAGTACCTGTTAACATTCCT
>CAZUXM010000002.1:81526-88007 GCA_964624635.1 uncultured Candidatus Competibacteraceae bacterium | reverse complement strand
GAAAGGAAGTTCTTCAGTTTTACCGAAAACAAAAAATAAAACAATCGCTAATCCAACTACTCCAGTTAAACTTAATAAATAACTAAAGAGCATTTTAAAACTGAGTTTAATCCATCTTTTAAGGTTAGTAGAAAAAAGCATTAATATCAATCCTAAAGGGACAATTACATTATTTACTTCTTCAACGATATTTTTTTTTATCCACTCACGGGGTAAAATATTACCAATAATCATTCCTGTTAAGAAACAACAGATAGTAATGCCTAAAAAGTCGAACAATTTATATTTTTTACAGAGCCATTGATAAAGAAAAGGAATCAATAGAACTAATAAAAAATATATAACGGGTCCTATCATTTTATTAAAGTATAATGTGTCGCTGCATATCCTCTACTGCATGAATTAAAATGCCACCACTCGTAAGTGATGGGGGTAAATTTAGCTTGCAGCATAATTTTACGAAGTAATTTACGATTTTCATAAGCTTGTGGAGAGATTTTTCCACTTTGTTTTAATCCATATTCATCAGAAATATGTGACTCATATCCAAAATGATCAAACTTTGTACCCATATCCAATGATACTCCGGTAGAATCACAAATAGTAAGGTCGACCGCAGCTCCATAATTATGCAATGAATGATTTATTGGATGACTCAAATACAACCCCTGTGCTACAGGCATCTTTCGGTATAAATCATACATTACCTGTTGAATATAATGTGGTCTGGCTCCATCGTAAATAAGAAAATGATATTGAGGATACTCTGCTTTCAATATACTGTCAGCTACCAGTAGTTTATTGGCTGTCTCTTTGTGCAAGTAACATTTATCTAACCTGCCATATACATCCTTGTGGAGGAAATTATTGGTATCAGAATAACTGAGTTCAACAAAAAACCGTGAATTGAGTTGTTGAATATCTACAAGATCGCATTCAATAAATTTTCTTTCTATAAAACCGATATATGTAATTTCTTTTACAGATTCTAATTCATTCAGCTCTCGATGAGGCAAGGTATGTGAACAACTTAACATAAAGGCTAAAAATATGTAGCTGATCTTTTTCACTTATTTCAGGAAAATAGTTTTATAAATTCATCAGGTACATCTTTCATTTTTTTCTCCTGATAATTGAAGCAAACCATATTGGTTTTTGCCAAAGCAATTACTTTATTATCCTGCTTACGTGTGATATAATAAAACAAATCAAATGAAGTAGCAGAAAAATCGTAAGCGGTCATTTCAATTTGTAACACATCACCATGATAAGCTTCTGCTTTGTATTGAATAGCCACATCACTCATAATTAATGAAACCCCAAACATATTGAGTTCGTCGCATCCATGGCTTTTTAAAAATCGGATCCGAGCTTCATGAATGATTGATAAAAGAGCATCATTTCCCATATGATTGCCATAATTGATATCAGCTATACGTATATCTGTTTCGGTTTTGAATGGGAATGATTTGGGGACGTCAAGTTTAATACGAGCCATAGAAGTGATATAAAGTACAAAAGTAAAAAAATGCATGAGTATATGCAGTTAACGGCCCCGATAGCAGTGGCACCCCAGAAGCAAGTAGTTTTTAACTACTTGCTGAGGAGTATAACAAATAGCGGGAAAAGCCGCCATAAAAAATCATATATTTGCTCCTCTTAAAATAACACTATGCGAAAAAAGATTGCTGCCGGAAATTGGAAAATGAATACCACTCTGCAAGATGGAGTTCAATTGGTAACTGAGATAAAGAAAAAATCACCGGCATTACATGCCCATCAGGAAGTATTATTCTTCCCACCGACTACTCACTTGGGGGTAGTTGCCTTAGAGTGTAACCAAAAAAACTTTTTTGCCGGAGCACAAAACTGTTCACAGTTTGAAAAAGGTGCCTATACCGGTGAAATATCTACCGATATGATTAAAGCCGTAAAAGCTAGTCATGTAATTATTGGACATAGTGAACGCAGAAGCATTTTTGGTGAAAATTATAGTACCCTTAAAGAAAAATCAACCAAAGTAGTAGAAGCAGGTTTAACCCTTGTTTTTTGTTGTGGTGAAACATTAAACGAAAGAGAAGCTAACAATCAATACACTATTGTAGAACAGTTAGAATCCTCCTTGTTTCATTTGAATAAAGATCAGATGAAATCAGTAGTGATTGCTTACGAACCTGTATGGGCTATAGGGACAGGTAAAACAGCCACTCCTACTGAAGCGCAGGATATGCATGCTTTTATTCGTGGTTTATTAAAAGAAAAGTATGATGATACCGTAGCCAATCAAACCTCTATTTTATACGGTGGCAGTGTAAATGCAGCCAATGCAAAAGAACTATTTGGTCAACCTGATATTGATGGTGGATTAGTTGGTGGAGCTTCCTTAAAAACTGATGAGTTTACTGCCATTATAGAGGCTTTGCCATAAATTTAAGAAATCATGAGCTTTACTGATTATGTACAATACAAGATAAAAGTGGCCATTGGCACTGAAATTGTATTGGAAGAACGGCAGGAAATTATCATTAGCCAAATTAGTGACATGCCTTTTGAAAGTTTTGAACAAACAGAAGAGTCTGTTTTAGCTTATGTACAGGTAGAAAATGACCTTCCAGATTTTTTAGATATTATTAAAAAAATGGATGGAGTTACCTCAGTAGAAAGGCTGGTAATTAAAGGAGAAAATTGGAACAAGATATGGGAAGAAAGTTTTGAGCCTATTACTATTGGTAGTGACGTAATTGTTAGAGCTCCCTTTCATGCTGTGGATAACAATTATACACATGAAATAATAATTGAGCCTAAAATGTCGTTTGGTACTGGTCATCACTCCACCACCAGGTTAATGATGGAAACTATGTTACACCTTAACTTTAACAACAAATCCGTATTGGATATGGGCTGCGGAACAGCCATCCTAGCCATATTGGCGCATAAGTTAGGTGCCAATAAAATAACCGCTATTGATAATGATCCTATATGTGTTGAAAGTAGCATTGAAAACTGCCAGTTGAACGGATGCCCTGATATAGAGGTGTTTCTAAATGATAAAATTTCTGCTAATTTTAAGACTGATATTATTTTGGCCAACATACAACGAAATGTGCTGCTCGAACAAATGCCATTATACGGCTCGTGGTTAAATACAGCGGGGAGTTTATTGGTAAGTGGAATCTACGAAGAATCAGTAAATGACATCGTTGATTCGGCAAAAAAGTATGGGTTAACATATATTGAACATCATACGCTTAACAATTGGTGTATGATACGTTTTGACAACTAAACACAATCGGATGAAAAAATACTTACTCCTTATCTTTAGTTTTTTCATTGTTATTGCAGGCTACCTGCAAACTGAAAGTTTTCCAACCGATCCTGCCGGATTTCAAACGGAAATTGAAAAATTCATGAGGCAGAATGACAATAAGGAGATAAAAGATTTTATGAAAGAGTTTGATACCGTTTGGAACGATGGACCTTTTGCCATTTACCGAGATCAGGTAATCGCTTTTTCAAATACAATGCTAAAAAGAAAATACAGACCCGACACTCAATTCAAAATGTATTTAAGGGCTGTGATGGATTTTCATAAACAAGGACATCCAAAAACAAATTTTGATGGTTGGCAAAAGGGGTTAGAATGGATTGTAAAGAAAAAAAGTGCCAACTTTTTTATGGAATACGTTGAAAAATCTGATTATTTATTTATTGAAAACGACCTTGTTAAATTACCGGGGCATAGATGGTTTAGTCAAACCCGGGATTGGAAAATAGATTTTACCGATAAAGATGAAATTGTTTGGCTATTCCCGTCCAACAGCTTATGGTGCGTAGGAAAAGATGATACCACCTGTATTGAAAATACCAGCGGTACGTATTACCCCCATGATGAAAGATTTGCCGGACAAAAAGGAAATGTTTATTGGACTAGAAATAAATTAAAAAAAGAGGAAGTAAATGCTGTTTTAAATAATTACAGCATCAATACAAAACGATCAACCTTTATTGCTGACTCAGTTATGTTTAGTCATAAACAATTTTTTTCTTATCCATTAATGGGACGATTGGAAGAAAAGTTAACTGACGTTGTTGGAGATAAAGACTATTCATATCCAAAATTTGATTCATACTCAAAAAAATTCACCATTAAAAATGTATTCTATAATACTGACTACGAAGGTGGATTTTCATTCTACGGAAAAAAAGTACAGGCTCGTGGAGATAGTACAGGCTTAGCTACCTTTAAAATTTATTTTGAAGGTAAACTAATGATGCAGGCTGCTTCAAAAAACTTTAGTATTGAAGACGATAAAATTGCTTCATTAAGATCTTCTATCATTGTATATTTAGGTGAAGACAGCATTTACCATCCGGGGCTTGAATTCAAAATTCTGAAATCTGACTCAACAGTATCATTATTACGTTATGGAGAAGGTACTATTGAAACTCCATTTCAGGATACCTATCATGATATGGAATTATTTTTTGAACTTTTACAATGGAAAATGACCAATAAGTTCATGAAGATTTCCTCCAGTTTAGGGGCTGATGAAAACGTAGCTAAGTTCAGATCATTCAAATTTTTTAATAATATTGAATATGAACGTATGCAAGGGATGGATGATGTACATCCATTGGTTTTATTGCAAAGATGCTTAAAACAAAAAGGGGACAGTATAAAAATTTTTACTGCTTCTGACTTTGCCAGATGCCTAAGATTAGACATCTCTCCTACCCGGCAAATGTTAATGCGTTTTTCTATAGCCGGACTCATTTCATACGATATTGACAAAGAGATAGGAATTATCAATGAAAGATTTTACCATGTAATTAACTCAGCTGCAAGAGCTACTGATTATGATGTAATAGAAATCTATTCATCTATGCCAAGAAATCAAAAAAACGCTACGCTAAGTTTACAAGATTTTAGATGGGATATCTCGGGAGTAAACAATGTTATTATCTCAGATTCTCAACAAGTAGAAATTGTTCCTTATAAAAAAGAAATGACCGTAAGACAGGATATGGACTTTAGGTTCAACGGGAAAGTCCTTAGTGGAAAAATTGTGCTATATGGTCATAACTGGGACTTTAGTTATAAAAACTTCAAATTCAAAAGCAGTAATATCGATTCCTTAAGAATGGTAGTAAAAGGTTTTCCTAAAGATAAAAACTACATGGGAGAACTTCCTGATACGGTGGTAAAAAGTAAAATTGAAGATTTAAGTGGTGAGCTATTTGTAGATCATCCTAATAATAAATCAGGGCTCAAACAATTTAAAGAATTCCCCAGTTTTATTTCTACAAAAAAATCATATGTGTATTATGAAAGACCAAGTATTGAACATGGGGTATATAAAAAGAATGAGTTTTACTTTATGGTAGACCCTTTCAAAAAAGACAGTTTAGATGAGTTTAAAACACAAGCTATTTATTTCGAGGGATTATTTGTTTCTGATGGAATTTTCCCTGACTTAAGAGAGAAACTAATTGTAATGCCTGATTATTCTCTTGGATTTTTAAAGGTGATTGACAACAAAGGATTAAAAGCATATGGTGGCAAAGGAACCTATACAGATACACTCACCTTAAGTAATAAAGGTTTACGCGGAGGTGGTAAGCTTGATTATTTAACTGCCACAGCTAAATCACGTGATTTTGTATTTTACCCTGATTCAATGAATGCATTTGCTTATTCATTTGGAATTAAAAAAACCAAAGGTGGAATTGAAACACCTGATGTAAAAGCAAAAGATGTAAAGATTCATTGGGAACCACAAAAAGATGAATTCCAAGCAACTGAAACAGGTACTAAATTCGAAATGTACGAAGGTGAAGGTACCATGAATGGTAAACTTACTTTAACTCCTGATGGATTACATGGAGATGGTAATTATCACTTCGGACAAAATGCTGACATGGTTTCTAAAGATTTTGATTTTAAAACCGAAACATTCCACACTGATTCATCAGGATTTTATCTTTCTGATAATCCTGAAAAAATGGGAGATACTACTCGTGTAGCGTTTAAAACAGATAATGTAAAAGGAGATGTTTCTTACGAAGACAGAGAAGCTAAACTAAAATCAAACACAAAAGAATCATATGTAGAATTCCCTATCAACCGATTTAAAGCATACATGGATGAGATGGTATGGAAAATGGATAGCGGTAAAGTAGATATGAATAGTAAACGAGTTGACGAAATTGGATTAAAAGGAGCCCTCTTTGTTTCTACTGACCGACGGCTCGACTCCCTGGCCTTTGTAGCACCCAATGCGGATTTCCTCGTTGATGAACATATTATTAGTTGTACCGGAGTTAAATTCATTGATGTGGCCGATAGCCGTATTTTCCCTTCTGATGAGAAAGTAGTAATTAGAGAAGATGCTAAAATTGACCCGTTCTTAGATGCTAAAATATGGGTTGGTAAAACTGATAAATTACACGTATTGGAGCATGCCAACATTACCATATTTAC
>CAZUXM010000002.1:77336-81516 GCA_964624635.1 uncultured Candidatus Competibacteraceae bacterium | reverse complement strand
GTCATAAATACAGCGGTACTGCAGAATATACATATGTAAACGAAATAGGGACTGCTCAAGTAATCAAAATGCATTCTGTGGATGTAGATGAAAAGGACATTACTGTTGCCGAAGGTTTGGTAGAGCAAATTGCTGACTTCTCTATGAGTCCTGTATTTGGGTTCAAAGGAAATGTTCACTTATATGGAAAAAATCCATACTTAACATTTGATGGATATGTAAAAGTAACTCATGCTTGTAAGATTATGAAAAATGACTGGTGTAAATTCCAGGCTGAGATTGATCCGAATAACATTATGATTCCACTTCCTCTTGAACCGGAAAACGACAAGAAGGAAACTTTATATAATGGATTCCTGTTTGCATCAGATACTACAGGTTTATATCCTGCAATGATGAGTGCAAAACGTAAAGCCGGATCGGATGTTGAAGTATTAGGTGTTGGTGGTTACATTTATTTTGAAAAGAAAACTCAGGAGTTTAGAATAGCTACCAAAGAAAAGTTACAAGACCCTGATGTACCGGGTGCCTATATGTCGTTTAATGTAAACACATGTAATAGCTTCGGTCAAGGAAAAATGGAAATGGGTAAAAATTTAGGACAGGTAGATCTTGCTTGCTCAGGTACCATTACCCATAAACAATCAGATGACGATGTTTCCATGGATTTATTATTTACCATGGACTTTAAAATGGATCCTACAATGACCAACTTCATGGAGGGTAAGATGAAAGAGGTAACTACTACAGGAGCTGATATCCAAAACAGTATGATTAAACGTCAGATTACTGATTTATTAGATTCAGGTAAGGCTGATAAGCTATATGAAAACTTAACCAATGATGGTAAATTTAAACGTTTACCTGCTCAATTAAAGAAAATGCTGGTTCTAACTGATTTGCATTTTGAATGGGATAAGGCTACAAGAACTATGCACCATAATGGTACAGCCGGTGTACTTGTATTTAATGGACAGCAGGTAAATAAATCAGCTACAGTATTAGCTGAGTTAAACAGGAAAAATTCGAAATTCGATAACTTTACTATCTATATTGAGTTTGATGAGTCAAATTGGTATTTCTTTGATTACAAAGGATCAACTCATACTATGTCAATCTATAGTGGCGTAAAAGAATTTATGGACGTATTTGCTGCAGTAGAACAAAATAAACGTGTATTTACTGCGGTAGGACGTGACCAATACCTCATCATGAATTCAAGTCAATCAAAAGTTGATAAGTTCAAACAAAAGTTTGGTATTAACGATTAAGAATGACAGAGTTTATCATTTATATTATTGTAGCTTATTTAATAGGTTCAGTTCCTACAGCTATATGGTATGGTCGTATATTTCATAAAACAGATATTCGTCAACATGGGAGTGGTAATGCCGGGGCTACAAACACTGTTAGAGCTTTTGGTAAAAAAGCAGGAATCATTGTTTTAATTATTGATATTACAAAGGGGAGTTTGGGGGTTTTATTGCCTTTTATTATTACATCTATAACAGGTAACGATGTTCATTATAGATTCAGTTGGTTATTTAATACAGAATTAGCTTTTGGTTTGGCTGCAGCATTAGGACATATTTATCCAATATATGAAAAGTTTAAAGGCGGTAAAGGAGTAGCCACTTTGTTTGGTGTTTTAATAGCACTTAGCCCCTTAGTGGCCCTCATCGCATTTATTTCATTTGTTATATTATTTATGATAACCAAGAGGGTATCTGTTGGATCAATACTAAGTGGTGTCGCATTTGCAGTAGCATATATTCTACTCACGAATCCGTTATTTATAGGTGACTATATATTAACTATCATATATCCGTTGCTCATCATTTATACGCATAGAAGTAACATTAAGAGATTAATGAATGGTACAGAGCCCAAACTATCGTTAGGTAAGAAGAAGGATTAATTAAATTGAGTGATACACCACCGACTTTAGTAGGCTATAAGCTATTATTTCAGCATACCCTGGAGCGAATCAATTCAATTATACTTAAACCCCTTAAATACTTAAAGAATTTTAACCATTTTTAGCTACTATATTAAATATCAGAGAATTAACAAAATAATCTAAAAATTTAGGCGCAATACGATTCAGATGTAATTACTTGATTATCAATATATATAATCAAATTACGATGAGCAATTGTGGAAAACTTCTTAATTACTTTAGGGAAAAAAGGAGAGAATATTTGCAAGAGATTGAAAAATGTCTTTTATTTGCACCCTGTTAACAAATCTTATTTACTAAAATTTAACAATTATGAAAAAATTATTTTTTGGTGTATTATCAGTAGCTTTCTTAGCTGCTTGTGGCAGTGGATCTTCACCTGCTGAAAAAGCTGCAACTGACTACTTAAACGCTCTTAAAAACAAAGACTACGACAAAGCTAAAACTTTGGCAACTAAAGAAACTGCTCAGAACTTAGACATGATGAAGTCTTTAGGTACTGATTTCGGTTTAACTGAAGTGAAAGACGTAAAATGTAAAGTTGAAGGTACTACTGCTACTTGTACTTTCTGCTGTACTAAAGATACTTCTTTCAAAGAATTAAAATTACAAAAAGATGGAGAAAAATGGTTAGCTCACCAACCAAAAGAAACTCCTCCTGCAACTAATGACACTACTTCTACAGTAGCTGACACTACAGGTGCTGATTCATTAAGCACTGAAATGGATGAAGCTACAACTGAAGAGAAAAAATAATTAGTTGTCTCTTTAAAATATGAAAAGGGTTAAGATACTCATCGGGTTCTTAGCCCTTTTTTCATTGTTATCGGCCGCCAATCTCAAGCGCCTAATTGATAAAAGCACCATCCAGCTTAATACCAAACAATCTTCCGTTAAATACCTGTTTAAACCTAATGAAATAGCCCTACTTCAGGAAGGCGATATTATCATGCGTAGAGGCTACGGAGTAGTAAGTAGTATGATCTCTAACATGAATGACGCCCCTTACAACCTATCCCATTGCGCTATTATTACTCAGGAAAAAGACAGTTCTTTTTCTGTTATACATTCTGTTTCAAGTGACTTGAGTGATATAGATGGAGTACAAAAACAAACTATTGAAAGATTTACCCGAGAAAGTGTACCGGGAACCCTCGTAGTAATCAGACATAAAGGAGGAGATCCTGAAACCGGACACCAGATAGCTGATGCAGCCAAAGTTTATCTGGCAGATGAAATAAAATTTGACCACCATTTTGATATTACTGATTCATCTACTTTTTATTGTAGTGAACTCATTTTTCGAGTTTATGGAGACGTTTTTAAGAAAGATTGTTTCCCCGAACGATTAAATACTAACCATCCCACTTTTTTAACTTTCCCTGCTTTCATAGATTCTAGTAAATTTGACCTTATTATAAATCATCAGGGAGAAACGGTTGGAAGGTATTTTGATAAAAAATAAAACTATTTTCATTGTAATAAGTAGCCTTATTCTGTTTTGTCAGCATATAAAGGCACAAAATGCTATTGTAGATGCGGAGAACCATTATCAAAACGGTTTAAAATTATTCAACGAAAATAAACTGGATCAAGCCATCGATGAATTTACTTATAGTATTTCCAAGAATCCAAATCATACCCATGCTCGCTTTAACAAAGCGATGATTCATATTCGTAAACTACAATACAATAGTGCTATTAGTGAATTGGAAGAATTACGTAGAATAAACCCTGTTTTTGATAAAGCGAATTATTACCTGGGCTTTTCTAAATATAAAATAGCTGCATCAGATTCTGCCCTTAGTGATTTAAAAAAAGAAATCAGATTACATCCACAATACTTCGAATCATATTATCTGACCGGAAGAATTTATTTGTTAAGGCAACAAACTGATTCATCTATTTATTATCTCAATAAATCATTGTTTTATAATTCTAAATATTACTATACTTATCATGATATTGGTGTATCATACATGATTAAAAACTCATTAGATACAGCTATCAATTTTTTTACTCAGGCTATTCTTATTCGTCCGGGGTCAGTTATGTCATATCGTGATTTGGCGATGGTATATTACTATAAAGGAAATCCAGACCTTGCCATTGAAAAACTATATACTGCATTTACTCTTGATAGTAACAATGTATATACCATTATGAATTTAGGAACATTACTATACGAAACTCAAAACTATATTGAAGCTCGTAATATGT
>CAZUXM010000002.1:57565-77326 GCA_964624635.1 uncultured Candidatus Competibacteraceae bacterium | reverse complement strand
TACATTAATCGTTCAGCTATTTTGATTGAAATGGGCAAATATGATGATGCCATTGCGGATCTTGATTATTATATTCTAAATGATGATAAAAACGGGCAGGCATACCTTAACAGAGGTATTGCTTATGAAAATACATTCAGGTGGAAAGAAGCTTGCAGAGATTGGAATAAAGCATCAAAGTTAGGTATTAATAAGGCTCAGAAATATATTGAAGAACAATGCAAAGAGTAGGTATTTACATATTATTATTTTTTGCATCGATAACATCAGTATTCGGTCAGGACTATATTCATAAAGATGCCCGTAAGCTTTATGAAAATGCAGCTCAGATTATTGACAAAAAGGATTTTAAAAATAACAAACTCAATAAAGCCATTGAATATCTATTAAAAGCTTCTGATATTGATTCATCATATAACAATGTCAACTATTATTTGGGAATGGGGTTTTATTATCAGCAAGAATACGCATCATCTGATTTTTATTTTACCCGATACAAAAAGGATAATAAACAACCTCCGTATGATTTTTATCTGTACAATGGAATCGTAAAATATAAACTAACAGATAATGCAACAGCTATTGAATACTTAAACACATTTATAAATACTGATGTGGCCTTAAAAAACGGATACAAAGATTCGTTGGCAAGAAGAAATTTACAATTGAGTAAACAAAGTCAAACGTTGATGTCAAAAACATTACCATCCAAAAAAGAACTTATTACACCTATCAATAGTGATACATACGACGAATTTTATCCATTGTTAGCTCCTGATAGAAAAAGAATTCTGTTTAACAGAATAGAAAAAGACAGCTCAGGAAAATCAATTAACAATATATATCAATATTTTATTGAAGGAGATTCTGCAGGGCCCAACCCACGTTTATTACCAATTAATAATATTGAAGGGCGTGAATTTACTATTACGTCTATCAATTCAACCGGGAAAAAGATATTATTGGTAAGTAAAGATGATAAAGGATTGAATGATGTGTATGAAAGCGAATGGATGGTATTTGAATATACCGCACCTCGTAAATTATATTCACAGGTAAATTCGTATGCTGATGAAAAGTTTGCTACATATGGTCATACCGATAGTTTAATTTATGTAGTTAGTAACCGTCCAGGTGGATATGGAGGTTACGATATATGGAAAATCAATTACAACTCAAGAATACAATATGAAAGTATCATTAACCTTGGTCCTGTAGTTAATACTGAGTACAATGAAAATTATATTGCAACTGTATTTAACAGCAATATTTTGTTCTTCTCTTCCGAAGGGCATTTGAACATTGGAGAATCAGACGTATTCAGAACCAAACTTGAATGTGGACAATATACCCGACCTGTGAATCTGGGATACCCAATCAATACCACAGCTGATGAAAATACTTTCTACCCCTACCCCACTGCTAACATGGGATTATCAACTATTAAAAATCAAAGTTGGGATATTGATATTACTTATCTACCTCCCAAAGCAAAAAGACCGGGATACGTTTTACTGGAACAATATCTGGAAGACGCTCCTTTAGGTAAAACTACCATCATCACCCCTAAAGATGAGTGATACTATTCTACTAAAAACTACCGGTGATGGTTCACATACATTGTATGTTCCTGAACTGAATGAAAATTATCATTCATACCATGGAGCATATGCCGAAGCGGTGCACGTTTTTATTGAAACCGGACTACAATCTGCATGTAAACATTTCGAAAAAGTAAATGTGTTTGAAGTGGGTTTTGGTACTGGATTAAATGCTACTCTGGCTTACGAATTTGCTTCAAAAAACAAAATGCCAGTTAGTTATATTGGTATAGAAAAATTCCCATTAGATATTCAACTTATTCTACAACTTAATTATAAAGAGTTTTGGAAAAACAAGGAGATGGATAGAGTATTTGAAAAAATGCATACTATCCCATGGAATATCTCAGAAAAAATGGATAATGATTTTGAATTTAAAAAAATAGATGGAGCTGTACAAGACTACATTTTTGAATCTAACCAAACTCATCTTATTTTTTTTGATGCATTCGCCCCGGAAAAACAACCGGATATGTGGACCGTTGATCTATTTAAAAAACTCTATGATTGTTTAACACCTCAAGGAACACTCGTTACCTATTGTGCCAAAGGACAATTTAAAAGAGATTTGAAAGCCGCCGGATTTGTAGTTGAAACATTGCCAGGTCCTCCTGGAAAAAGAGAAATGGTGAAAGGAATTAAAGTTTAATCTACTTCAACTCAATCGTCTCCTTACAAAAATCATATTCTTCTGTGATATGATTGGAAGCCACAACCATCAATCTATCACTTGAATACTTTTCAATAAGCATTCTATACCATTGTTTGCCTGCTGTATCCAGATTGGAACTAGGTTCATCTAACAATATAATTTCTGACTGAGTAAAAAATGCCAGCAACAATCTAACCCGCTGTTTCATCCCGGATGAATACTGGTGAATAAATTTATTGGATGCGTTCTCTAAGCCGGCAATAGATATCATTTCTTTTGCAGAAATATTATTTAATGTTTTACGGAATTTAAAATGAAACTCCAGCAATTCAATCAATTTAAAATCTTCAATCAAATCACTCCAGGGAGCTGCCAGTGAAACATGATTAAAAACTTTATCATCTGAAATTTTTTTACCATTATGATAAAATTGTATCTCTCCTTTTGATGGAGAATATAATCCACTCAACATTCTTACTAATGTACTTTTTCCACTACCATTGGATCCCAATATAGCGTATGAGTGTTCACTGTTAAAAGTGTAAGAAAAATCTTTTAGAATAAAATGATTGGAATACTTCTTACTAATGTTCTGCAATACAATTTGCAAGCTCATTAATCAGGGTTTTTAATAATCTGCGCCATCATCTCTGCTTCCATTACGGCTTTACCATCCACATAAGCTGTTCCTTCCATATGAACTAATCCTCTGCGGATAGGTTCTAATAAATTCAGAATAAAAATAATGGTATCACCTGGGGTAACTTTCTGCTTGAATTTTACTGATTCAATTTTTACAAAGTATGGAGTATATTTTTTAGGGTCATCCAATCCGGCCATGGCTAATATTCCTCCTACCTGAGCCATTGCTTCAATTTGCATCACTCCGGGGAAAATTGGATTTCCTGGAAAATGCCCTGTAAAGCAAGGTTCATTCATAGTAACATTTTTTACGCCTATTACATGAGTATCGCTTACCTCAATAATTTTATCAATCAATAAAAATGGATAACGATGTGGAAGTATATCCATGATTTGATAAATATCGTAAGCTGGTTTTTTAGTAAGGTCAACAAAAGGCATGGCTTTTTTAGCCTTTTGATCTTTCACCATTTGTTTTAACTTCTTAGTAAAAGCAACATTAGAAGTATGACCGGGGCGTGTTGCCATGATGTTCCCTTTGATTGGCATTCCTAACAAGTACAAATCACCAATTAAATCCAACATTTTATGACGAGCCGGTTCATTTGAATAATGTAATTCAACATTATTTAATGTATTGGAACCATTTACTTTTACTTCAGGTTTATTAAATAAAGTAGCGAGTTCTTTTAATTTATCTTCACTTAGTTTTTGTTCAACAAAAACGATAGCATTTGAAAGATCTCCACCCTTAATCAAATTATTTTTAGCCAGGTATTCCACTTCATGTAAGAATACAAAAGTTCTTGCTTTTGAAATTTGTTCTTCAAACGAATCAGTATCATTATAAAATGCTCCTTGGGTGGTAAGTGCATTCGATTTAAAGTCAATCATCACATTGGCTTTAAATCCATCATAACGTACACCTGTAATTTCTACACCGTGTTCTTCATCGTTGAAAATAACATTATCTCCAATTTCAAAATATTTTCGAGGAGCATCCTGTTCGGTTACTCCGGCTTTTAATACAGATACTACATATGGATATGCGCTTCCATCCATGATGGGAATTTCAGGTCCGGTTAAATCGATTAATACATTATCGATTTTACAACCTGCAAAAGCAGCCATGATATGTTCTACAGTATAAACAACTGCCTCATTTTTTTTGAGAGCTGTGCATCTGTTGGTGTCCATCACCAAATCGACATCTGCTGGGATAATCGGTTGCTCGGGAAGGTCTACTCTTCTGAATTTTATTCCATGATTAGGGTCGGCCGGGTGTACGGTACAGGTGATAAATTCACCGGTATGAAGCCCAATACCTTCTAAGCTAAAAGACTGAGCAATAGTGTGTTGTTTATCCATTTCTCAAAAAAAACGACCTACAATGTGTTAAGTTCAAGGTTCAACCAACAGATTCCTCTGTTTGAGTGAACGCAAGATTAGCAATTTTTTTTGAAAAAACGGGTAAAAACTATTGAAATAGCAAGGGGTTGAGCCTATTCGTATTTGGCTTCTTCTTCATTTTCGGTAGTATACCTGCGTATAATACCTCTGGGACTTTTTCTAATGAACTCCATTATTTCATTTTTCTCCTCTGATTCAGTGAATTCACGTTCAAGGTATTCTAATGCCTGAGTAATATTAAACCCCCCGTTATAAATTACGCGATAAATATCAAGAATATGATTAATGGTATCAGCCGAAAAACCCCTGCGTTTTAAACCCACAGAATTGATTCCACCATAGCTTAATGGATATCTGCATGCTACGGTATATGGCGGTATATCCTTCCCCCCCAATGAACCTCCACTTACAAACGCATGACGACCAACTCTTACGAATTGATGTAAAGCACACATGCCTCCCAAAATGGCATAGTCCTCAATGATGATATGACCTGCTAATTGTGTATTGTTACTTAAAATGCAGTAATCCCCAATGAAACAATCATGTGCCACATGACAATAAGCCATGATCAAACAATGATTACCTACTACTGTTTTCATCCTGTCTTTTGTACCTCTGTTAATGGTAACAAATTCACGGATAGTAGTATGATTTCCTATTTCTGTAGTAGTTTCTTCACCTGCAAATTTTAAATCCTGAGGCACTGCGGAAATAACTGCTCCGGGAAATATTTTACAATGAGCACCAATTCGGGCACCCGACATAATAGTAACATTCGACCCTATCCATGTTCCTTCTCCTATTTCAACATTATCATGTATTACAGTAAAAGGATCAATCTTAACATCTTTACCAATTTTTGCGCCCGGATTAATTACTGTGTTTGGATAATTCATATGGTTATGGATAAGAATTCCTTATCCTGCTAGTGTTTAAACATTGCAAAAATAAAATTAATAATGAGTTTTAATTATTAAATCTGAAGCGGTAATTTTAAGAAATAGAAATGGTAGGTATAATTATTCGAGTTTCTTCTTGAGTTCAGCAATCTCTTTTTCCAATAACCTTAGTTTATCCTGCATGTCAGGCAAACGACGGGTAGCTATAAATATCTTTTTACTTTCATTGATTTCATAGGCAGGTGCTCCTAAAATAGTAATACCCGGAGTGGTAAATGAACGGGTAACACCCGCCTGAGCTCCAATAGTAATATCATCGGCAATTTCAACGTGCCCAACAATACCTACTTGACCTGCAATGATTACACGTTTACCAATTTTAGTACTGCCGCTAATACCAACCAATGCTGCAATGGCTGTATGATCACCCACTTCAACATTATGCCCTATTTGAATCAGGTTATCTAACTTAACTCCATTCCCAATAATGGTTGAACCTAAAGTAGCACTGTCTATCGTTGTATTGGCACCTATTTCTACATCTTCGCCAATAATTACATTTCCTATTTGTGGAACTTTGGTATACACTCCATCCTTATCTTTGGTAAATCCAAAACCATCAGACCCAACCACTGCATTAGAATGAATAACCGTTCTATCGCCAATCACACATTTCTGATAAATTTTTACGCCCGGATGAATGATTACATCGTTACCGATGACTACATCATTTCCAATAGATACATTACTATATATTTTGCAGTTATTACCAATTTTGGCTCTATGGCTTACATAAACAAATGATGCTACCGCCGTATTAGTTCCTATAGATGCTGTAGGTGCTATATGGGTGGGCTGCTCAATACCATGTAATCCATTCGTCTTGGTATTATATGCCGCTAACAAAGTAGAAAAAGCCTGATAGGGGTCTTCAACTTTTATTAAAGTAGCTTCAATTTTATTTTTTGGGGTAAAAGCCTTGTTAACGATAACAATACTAGCAAGTGTATTATATATGTACTCTTCGTACTTAGGATTACCGAGAAAACTCAGTGTACCCGGGCCTCCTTCTTCTATTTTAGATAAATTATTGACGGTGACCTGTGGATCCCCAATGATCTCTCCATTGATCAACGAGGCAATTTGGTGGGCTGAGTACTCCATAATCGTGGGGCTAAGTTATTCAATATCCTTGGGATAACAAACAAAATGCTTCGTTATAACTCTAGACATATCCTCCGGTAGAAGGTGATCAGAAACTTTAAAGAGGGGCAAAACCTCCCCTTTTTTGTCTAGAATCAGCACTTCACCCACAGTTTCCTCATATGCTTGGGTACTAACGAACGAATTGCTAACGTAATAACTTACCAGGTTATTGTCTTTAAGATTCAATTTATTATTCACTTTTGTCCGAATATCTTCAATTTCAAGCCTGTCAAAGGGTTCAGCCTGTAATTTTACTCTAAAAAGTTTTCTGTAGATGAGCCTAAAACATAAATCTGACAAAATAGGGTCCTTGTGTTGTACCCATTCTTTTATGGATGCCAGAATATCCATATCGTCCAGTTTTACAAATTGGTGAAGTAGTTTTTGATCTGACTTGTAAAGGAAATTTCTAAGTGCTGATGTACAAAAAAGCTCTTCACCTAAATTGCCTAATTCTTTTGCTCTTCGCAATATGCCGGTTAGCAAAGCTTCGGCTCCAATCACTGTTTTATGAAAATACACCTGCCAATACATGAGCCTACGGGCAATCAAAAACTTTTCTACTGAATAAATCCCTTTTTGCTCCACTAACAAACGCCCATCAGCCACATTCATCATTTTAATGATTCTTTCTGAACCGATAATGCCTTCAGCAACTCCTGTAAAAAAACTATCTCTCATCAGGTAATCAAGTCTGTCAACATCTAACTGCCCGGACACCAACTCACTTAAAAATGCTTTATGGTATTTTCTGGTAAAAATAGCGATAGTAAGATCTAATTCCCCATTAAATTGTTCATTGAGTTCTTTCATGATATCTAACGAAATAGATTCATGTTCAATGCCGGGCATAATACTTGTTTCTAACGTATGAGAAAAAGGACCATGACCGATATCATGTAACAATATGGCAACTTTAGCTGCTTGAATTTCCTCTTTGGAAATTTCTACCCCTTTTTGAATTAATATATCTAACGCCTCTCCCATTAAATGAACAGCTCCCAATGCATGATGCAGTCGGGTATGGTGAGCACCGGGATAAACCAGATATGATAATCCTAACTGACTTATTCTTCCTAATCTTTGAAAATATGGATGATCAAGCAGCTTTTGTATGAGTGGATCACTAATGGTAATAAACCCATGAACCGGATCATTAAATATTTTTTGTTTGGCCAAACCTAATTTTATTTGACTGCAAAAGTACAACTTTAACCCTAGAATACTTTATCCATCCATTCAGTAAATGGTCTTAGTAGTGCATAAACACCATAATTGAAAGGAGTTTGAACAATAAAAGCCAATATTATCACCAAAATACTTTTTATAATCTTCCATATCAACTTCCCTTCAAAAAATACAACGTAAACCCATATATTATATACTTGCATAATAGCAGTATAAGTAAATATTACGTTATCTCTGGATGATTTAAATAACTCAAGAAATGGAATAAATAAAAGCAAGAACAATAATTGCTGGGCAGCTATATATACATTTAAAATAAAATGTTCTGCATAATTGTATCTCGATTTATAAAAAAACAGATACGTAAATAATGAAAAAAATGGTATAGCTACAATGTTTACTATAGTTGCAAATTCTTCAGCATAAAAAAAGAAAGATTTCCGGAATTCGAGGTCAAAACCCATTCCGTTTAATATGTTATCAAAAAAACTGCTTTGAGTTCCAATATCAAACCCTGTAACAAAGAACTTATAATGTACTGATAAAAAAATGGTGATAGTTCCAATCAGGAAAAGATAATTTAAATATGGATATAAATATTTTCTATGGCCTGATAATACCATTTTAATGGACCGGGCTGGGCGTACGGTTAGGTCCCAGGCAGTATAAAAGAACTTTCTTCTTTCAAGATGTATCAGGTTATAAAGTTCATCCTGAAGCATCCCTTTAACAGTAAACCTACCCTCCGATTTTTCCAACCGGGTTTTATCTTGATATTCTTTAGTATGCCTTGGCATCAGATTGTTATTACTACAAGTTTAATAAAAAATACAACAGTTGGTTATAAATTGAAATTTCAAAACAAATCTTAAGAGGCTATATACTAAATATTAAATTATTATGTTTACTACGTATTCACAACTATTATATACTCAGTTTATGGAAAAAGTAAATATCCTTTGGGCCGATGATGAAATTGAACTTTTGAAACCCCATATCTTATTTCTTAAAGAAAAAGGATACACTGTAAACACTGTAAACAATGGGAGTGATGCCGTTGACCTGTTCAAATCACAGGATTTTGATTTGGTCTTTTTGGATGAAAACATGCCGGGATTAACAGGTTTGGAAACACTACAGGAATTAAAAAGTATCAGGGCCGAAGTTCCTATTATTATGATTACCAAAAGTGAAGAGGAGCATATCATGGAAGAAGCGATTGGGTCAAAAATTTCTGATTACCTCATTAAGCCTGTGAACCCAAACCAGATATTACTTTCTATCAAAAAAAATCTTGATAACAAAAGAATTATCAGTGAAAAAACTACCTCTGCCTATCAACAGGAATTCAGAAATATTGGAATGACGTTAACCGATGACTTGAACTTTGAAGAATGGGTTGAAGTATATAAGAAGCTGGTGTATTGGGAAATGGAGTTGCAAAGTAGTGATAATAGTATGGAGGAGGTGTTGAAAATGCAAAAAAGCGAAGCTAACAGCAGGTTTTGTGATTTTATAGAAGACAACTATTTGGATTGGTTAAGCGGTGAAGCTAAAGAACGCCCTACTCTATCCCATACTCTATTCAAAAACAAAGTGGCTCCTGATGTCAATAAAAATGATTCAACCTTCTTTATTGTAATAGATAATTTACGTTTTGATCAATGGAAAATGATACAACCATTGATTACTGAATTATACAAAGTAGAAAATGAAGAAATTTTCTACAGTATTTTACCTACTGCTACCCACTATGCACGTAATGCACTTTTCGCAGGTTTAATGCCCAGTGAAATTGAGAAACTCCACCCTAAATTATGGGTAGGAGAAGATGAAGAGGGTGGTAAAAATATGCATGAAGAAGAATTAATGGCTGAGCAATTAAAAAGACTCAACATGAACATTAAATTCTCTTATAATAAAATCACCAATCTGGCTGCCGGAAAAAAATTGGCTGATAACTTAAAAAACCTCATGACCAACAAAATGAATATCATAGTATATAATTTTGTTGATATGTTATCACATGCCCGAACTGATATGGAAGTGATTAGAGAATTAGCTGATGATGAATCAGCATACAGATCGCTTACCTTAAGTTGGTTTGAACATTCTCCCTTATTTGATATTATTAAAAAAGCGGCTGAATTCAAAGCTCCTATCATCATCGCAACTGATCATGGTACCGTTAGAGTAAAAGATCCAAGCCAGGTAGTAGGTGATAAAAACACAACAACGAATTTAAGATATAAACAAGGAAAAAACTTGCGTTATGAGGTAAAAGAAGTATTTGAGATTACTGATCCTTCAAAAGCTTTTTTACCAAGAGTAAATGTAAGTACTCGTTATATTTTTGCCAAAGACGATAAATTTTTTGCTTACCCTAACAACTACAATTACTACGTGAACTTTTACAGAAATACTTTCCAGCACGGGGGGATTTCATTAGAAGAATGTTTGATTCCTTTGGTAAAATTGAGTCCTAAATAACTTGATTAATTACAACTGAATCCTTGCTTTTGTATCAATATTTTGATTAGCAAACTCTCCTTTTAGAAATTTGTGATATCCTGTAATAGCAATCATCGCCGCATTATCAGTACAATATTCAAATTTGGGAATATGTAATTGGTACTGATGCTTATCGGCTAATAAAGTCAGTTGATTTCTTAAATAACTATTGGCGGATACCCCACCGGCTATTCCAATACAATTTATTCCATGGTCTTTTGCAGCACGATGTACAGTATTCACTAAAATATTTACTACTGTTGATTGAAACGATGCACAAATATCATGAATGTTGTTTTTAATAAAGTCTGGATCTTCTTTTTGTTTCTTCTGAAGAAAATATAATACCGATGTTTTTAGTCCACTGAAACTAAACTGATATCCCGGTAAATGAGGTGATGGAAAATCAAATGCGTGAATATTCCCTGAGGAAGCCAATTTATCAATAACAGGTCCTCCGGGATAAGAAAGTCCAAGCATTTTAGCCAATTTATCAAATGCCTCACCGGCGGCATCATCAATGGTTTCTCCCAATACTTCAAAAGTTAAATAATCTTTAATCATAACTATTTGAGTATGTCCTCCACTCACTGTTAAACATAAAAAAGGAAAAGATGGCTGCTTCCCATGAGGAATGATATTACTCTCTTTAATCCAGTGTGCCATCATATGGGCTTGCATATGATGCACATCAATGAGGGGAATTTGAAGAGATAATGCCAATCCTTTCGCAAAAGAACTACCTACTAATAGGGAGCCTAAAAGTCCGGGTCCTCTCGTAAAAGCAATAGCAGATAGCTGATCTTTTCGTATATTTGCTTGGCTTAGCGCAGCTTGTACAACAGGTACTATATGTTCCTGATGGCTACGTGAAGCAAGTTCGGGAACAACGCCGCCGTACAAACGATGCACCTCCTGATTAGCAACAATATTGCTCAGGATTTCATCGTTTTTTATAACAGATGCTGAGGTGTCGTCACAACTGGACTCAATACCTAAAATATAAATCGGCGACTTTTGCATTGATTAACCAACTTTGAACAAAGATATAGAAACCATAGCAGGATTGGAAAATGAAGATCTTCCGGTGAAACCGAAAAAAAGATCTGTGGGTAGAACCATTTGGAAATGGTTCAGAGGAACTGTATTAACCATTTTTATTGTGATTATTAGTGCGTTGATTGCATTACAGCTCCCTGTTGTACAAACCTGGCTAGCTCATCAGTTAAGTGCTTACCTTAAAAAAACCTATGATGTTGAAGTAAATATCAATAGAGTTCAAATTAATTTTTTCAAAAAAACGATTTCTTTAAGTGAAGTGATGGTGAAAGATCATCGAGCTGATACTATTATTCATGCTGCTATTGTAAAAGTGGACGTAAATAATATTTATACCGGAAAGGGTTACATTGATGTAAAAAGAGTAGTGCTTCAGGATGGTTACTTCAACATGCGAACCTATAAAGGGGAAAACACTCCTAACTTAACTCAATTCATTAACAAACTAAAAGGGAATGTGGAGAAAGCCAAGAAAAAAAAGAAGGGAAAATTATGGGTATTCAATGTAAACAGTTTAGTACTGGATGAATGTAATCTTCGTATCAAAAATGAAAATCAAAAAATACTCGATGCTGATTTCCTTCCATCCGATATTAGGGTTCATAGTATCTCCGGTAAAGTAGGCGCTTTTCAAATCAGAGGAGATACCATTGAAATGGATGTAGAAAACCTCATGGCTTTCGAAGAAAGCGGTTTAGCTATGAAAAAATTCTCTTCTCATGTAATCATCAGTTCAAAAGAACTTACTTTTAAAGGATTTAAGCTTAATACATATAAAAGCAATTTTGCCGGATACTTTTCAATGCGCTATAGTAATTGGAAAAGCTTTAGCCACTTTAACGACAGTGTATACATGATTGCTGATCTTGATATGAGCAATATCAATGCATCAGACATTTCATATTTTACGCGTAACTTAAAAGGAATTGATTTTGATTTCAGATTTAAGGGAGGAGCGGCAGGTACATTAGGCAACTTAAAAGCAAATGGGTTTTCCATTTACTTTGGACACATCAGCCAAATGGTAGGGGATATTGAGTTGGTTGGATTACCAAATATTGATAGCACTTATATAAATTTTAAAGTTAAGAAGCTTACCACCGATGCTATGGACTTGGAAATGATTCCAATTCCTCCATTCAAGGATAAGAAAAAAGTAGTTGCTCCAAAAGAGATTAAAAAACTTGGGATTATAAAATATCAGGGACATCTGAAAGGATATTTCTCTGATTTACATATTGATGGTTTTGCTACCACCAAAATAGGCAATGCCGATCTTGACATGCATCTCTACAAAAAATCAAAAGATGGAGAATACTTCTATAGTGGCAAAACGGATGCACAACAATTTAACATAGGAGCATTAACCGGCATAAAAGAATTTGGCAAAGTAACATTTTCCGGAAATGTGAATGGACAGGGATTTAATTTTAAAAATGGTGACAGTCATGTAAAATTTGATGGTAAAATAAAACAACTTGAGTTTAACGGTTACAATTACAAAGACATTACTACAACTGCTAAATTGGGGGACAGTATGTTTGAAGGTATTGTAGACATTGCTGACTCAAATGCAAAAGTATCATTCGTTGGAACCGTAAATATGAAGGATAAAAAAACTCCTATATATGATTTTACCGCTGATATCCAAAGAGCTGATCTTGTAAAACTCAATATTCATAAATCGAAAGAGACTTCTGTTCTATCCACCACTTTTACGGTAAACATGAGGGGTAAAACTATTGATGACCTGGTTGGACAAGTGAGAATATGTGGTACTGATTATATTCAGGGAGAAAAAAAACACCACATGGAAACAATGGTGATTAACTCCACCTACAAAACAGCCGATTCTACAAAAACCATTGATATTCATAGCGACATTGTTGATGCAAGATTTAGTGGTAAATTTAAATTTATTCCATTGTTTAATGAGATTAAAAAACAGGTCAACCATGTTGCTCCCAGTTTAAAAATGACGCCAGATGAAAAGATTGCATATACTCCTCAAGATTTTTATTTCTATATCATTTTAACTCATCCTGAATTATTAACAGATGTTTTTGCTCCTGATTTATATATTTCTGATCAAAGTACTATTGAGGGGAGATTAGGCAGCAAAGACAATTATTTATCTACCGAGATAAATGCAGGAAAAATTAAATACAAAAAATTTGCCTTTGATAATTTTTACTTCTATGCTCGTAACAAAGGTGAAAAATTAAGAGTTCAATCTGATGCTAGGGCATTTCATTTATCTGATAGTACGAAGATTGATAATTTTAATATGACGGCCACTGCACGAAATGATTCTTTAGATCTTTGGTTCGGATTCCAGAATGAAGTAGCTAACTTAAATGGTGCCAGTATTAATATCCTTACTTATTTTGGAGATGCCCCTACTTATAAATTTAACATACATGATTCATATTTTTATTTTAATGATTCGTTATGGACGGTTAACAACGATAATAAAATAATATTCGACAGTAAAACACTAGCCGTTGAAAACCTTTCTATTATAACTGATAAAGGAAAAAAGAAAATACTATCTGTAAATGGAAAATGTAGTGAAGATCCCAACGATTTTATAAAAGTAACCATGAATAGATTTCCGTTAGAAGTAGTTAACGGCTTCTTGCCAACTGACAAACTAAAACTAAAAGGAGACATTTCAGGTGATATAAACACCTATAAACTTTTACAAAAACCATATTTAACTACCTCAATAGCCATTGATAATTTTAAGGTAAACGATATGCTATTGGGAGTATTAGGTGTTGGAAGTACTTACGATCCAGAAAAAGAAGAAATAAATATGAACTCCCTCCTAATGAAAGATGGGAAAAATATTATTGCCATCAAAGATGGAAAAATAAAACTTAAAAAAGGTGAGGATGGTTTTGATATTGATGCACAAATTGATGGACTTGATTTATCGGTTGCCGAAAAAATGGCTAACCCGGTTTTCACCAATTTACAAGGAAAAGCATATGGCCCATTTACTCTTAAAGGCACATTTAAAGACCCTCAAATAGAAACTAAGCTCACTTTAAAAAATGCCGGACTTCGGTTAGCTTATTTAAACGCCTACTTCTATTTTGCTATGGATGGTAAAGAAATATTGATTAATAACAATATTATCAAAATCCCACAACTGGACTTAACTGACAGATTTGGAAATAGCGGAACGGCAAAAGGGAAAATTACACATAAAATGTTTCAGAATATGTTTCTTGATATAAAACTGGAAACTAAAAACATGTGTGTTATGGAAACTACCGAAAAAGATAATGAACAATTCTTTGGGAAAGCATTTGTTACCGGTAAAGCAACCATTATCGGCCCTATGAATGATATCATAGTAGCGGCTAATATGCTCACTGAAAAAAATACTGTATTAAATATCCCTATCAAATCAAGTAAATCACTTCGCCAAAATAATTTCATTGAATTTATTAATCCTAATGACAGTATTGAAGACAATACCGTAGTTGAAGAACCTAAAGGAAATTTTACGCTTGATTTAAATGTAAAAGCTACTCCTGATGCTACTGTACGTATTGTATTTGATGAAACAGTAGGTGATGTAATTACCTGCCAAGGAAATTCTGAAAAAATAAATCTAACACTGGATACCAAAGGTAGATTTACCATGACAGGAAGTTATGTTATTTCAAAAGGTGACTATTTGTTTACCTTACAAAATATAATCAATAAAAAATTCACTGTAAAAAATGGAAGCAGTATCAGTTTTACGGGAAATCCTTATTACGCGATTGTAAATGCAACAGCTATATATAGAGCCAATGCGTCTGTACATCCTATAGTAAGTAGTTTTATGGATCCACAACAAGCTGAGTTGTACAGAAAAGCGACTCGTGTTGATTGTGAACTTACCTTAACCAATACACTCGCTGATCTATTACTTGGTTTTAATTTACAAACCCCAAGCTTAGATGCGAATGCATCAAGTATAGTAAAATCTGCATTAAATACTCAGGAAGAAATGAACCGTCAGGTTTTTTCACTTCTGGTATTAAACCAATTTTTACCTCCTGAAAGTACCGGAGGTGTTTCTTCTTCTCAATCATCTATGATAAGTAGCGGTTTTGGAAATACGTCTCTTGAGTTATTATCCGGGCAATTAAATAACTGGTTATCAAAAATTACTAAGGATGTAAACATTAACTTAAATTACAAAACCGGAAGTCAAACAAGTCAGGATCAGGTGAGTGTTGCTTTAAGTACTCAGTTGTTTAATGAAAGAGTAATCATAGATGGTGACCTTGGGGTGGGTGTTGGTGCTGCTAAAGTTCAACAAACCAACAACCAGATTGTAGGAAACGTTTCGGTAGAAGTAAAAGTAACCAATGACGGGAAATTAAGACTACGTGCATTTAACCGTAGTAACGATTTTAATATTTTAAAGAACAGCGTTGACTATACTCAGGGAGTCGGTATTTCATATAAAGTAGAGTTTGATAATTGGGGAGATCTTTTTAAAAGTAAAAATCCTAAGAAGAAAAAAAATAAAAAGGATAAGAACAATACAGAAGTCACAGATTCTGTTAAGACCAACTAATTCTTTTACAGCCTGTATCTACACACCTATTTAATTAAAATTTTGTAAAGTTTAAAATGTTTTAAAATCCAAACATGTGATTTTAAGCTGCGTAAAAGTTCATCTTATCAGCTCAACCACCTGTACATTAACAAGCAGGAAAAACAAACAAGCTGATGCAGCTTATGAAAAAAACACTCTATTTACATTTATTGGTATTACAGTTATTGCATTTTACTCATGTAAAAAAGAGCCTACCTATGAAAAACCAATTACATTTAAGTTCTCTGAACAATCTACACTTACCTGGAAAGATTTTAGAGGATATTACAGCTATACAGAAACTTATGCTGCGGCTACTGTCTCAGGTATAGGATATAAATACAAAGAAAGGATTGAAAATGGGAAACTAATTCTTGATATGGATGTGTATTCATACTTTGATCAAGCCGAATCATGGACAAAATACAAAGAAGGTGAACCTGATATGCTACAACATGAACAATTTCACTACTATGTTTCTGAATTACAAGCGAGGAAACTGAGAAAGCATTTAAAGGAGTTTACATTTACTAAAGAATATAAAGATGAACTAAATTCTGAATTTTGTTTTTGGATTGCTCACTTATATGTAATGCAAGATCAGTATGATGAGGAAAGCGAACACCATTTAAATACTGAAAACCAAAAAAAATGGGAGGCTAAAATCTATAAAGAAATGGAGGAATTTTCTGCATACTCAACTGAAAAGTTCACAATTTATACAAACGTTACTATGACACAGAGTGAACTGCAATTTAACAACAGTGCTTTCTCCGGGAACTAATTCTATTCAATATAAAAGCCTGCTAAAATGTGCAGGCTTTTCATTAAAACAATTAAACTATTTTTTCATTCCATAATACATAATACCGGTAACAACATTGTTTTGTTGATTAACTGTTACTATCATTTGTTGTGAAGGATATAATAACTGATAAGTACCTGATGAAATATTTTTTGTATATGGATTACCATATATTTTTATTGCTTCGTTCATACTCATCCCCAATTTCAAACCGGCAGTTGTTGAATAGTCTGCTGACTCTGCTTCAAAAAATATCATATCCCTGAATACAGTTTGTGATGCTAATGATCGAAACATATATATAGTCCCTTCTGTTTTTTTTTCAGTCCAAAAAATGAATTTTTGGTGATAAGGATCTACTCTGGTTTCCTGCGCTGATCTGTATGATTTAAAAAAGTCAGTTACTTTTTTACCAAATATTTTTTCATTAGTATCCGTTGGCCATTGTGTCCCAGACATGGTTTCGTTTAATGAAGATTTGGTTTTTGTTAGAGTTTCATTGTTCCATTGAGCCGTATTATCTTTTAACTTAATGGCTTTTTTAAATGACTCTGTCATTTTTTTCGTATCTCCTTTCAAATAATAACTCAATGCTTCAATCTGAAAAAAGACGGGCAAATAAGCATCTCCCTCTTTAATTGAGTTTTGCAAAAACTTAATCTTGTCTGCCAATGCACCTTCTTCTTTTAAAAGAAAATGTACTAGTGCTATATTAATATTCGCCGGCAAATAATTTTTGTTTCCTTTTAAAGCTGAGGTAAAAGCTTCCTTTGATTTTTCCAAAAGCTCCAACGCTTCAGCAGCCAATTCCTGACTGGATGGGGTTGTTCCTCTGGTGCCGATGCAATCACTCATATCCATGGCTGATGCATCATCATCCATTACTAAAGGATACATGAGTTTGTTAATAGGCTCATACAAATAAATCTGAGCACTTAAAAAATATATTACTCCCAGGTTATTTAGAATGTTGGGAGTTTTAATGTTTTCATGAACCAAATGATCTAAACATAGTCCTGCTGATTCATAATATACATACTGAGTTTCACCTGGATAATATTTACCTAACAAGGTAAAGTATGATGATACTCTAAATAACGGAGTTAATGATTGTACTTTTATTTTTGCTTCAGAAGCAATTTTTTTTCGTTGTTCCAATGGAGGGTAACCAGGTAATTCTTTGGGCAATTCATACCATGTATAAATACTGTCTAAAACTGCACCCGAAACTTTCCATGTCTGATATCCTGCATTCAATGCATAAAAAAATCCTACTTCATCTGCCTGTGTTTCATAAACGGGCAATAATTGTTGTTCCGATTCAGTTAATTTTCTACTCCATTCTACATTGGCATATGCTGATGTAAAATTGGAAATCCATGCGTGATTCTGATAATAATGTGCCAATTCATGTGAAAGAACATGTGCTATAGCATTGGTAGAATCTTTTCCGAATCTTCTGCAAAGATCAATCAACCTGCTACCTACTTTTATTTCACCTGTATTATAGGTTTCAGCAACCATATAATCACTTTCAACAATGGTAAGTGTAGGTTTAGTACCATATACATTACCAACAGTATTTACCAATCGGTTAAATACATCCCTGCAGTAGTTATTACTCCATGCAGGGATGTTGATGATTATAAACAATATGACAACTGATTTTTTCAATCTTTACCTTTTAAATTAATTATTTACCAGGAGTTGAAATAGTCATTGATTTAATTCCGGCATTTACAGGTGCACCCATTGGAGCATTGGTAAATGCATTGGTATTAGCTGAAGATAGTTTCCCTACATATTCTCCATCTTTATATGTACCAATCAATATTCCGCCTGCCTCATCAAAATATACGATATATCCGTCAACCACTCCATTTTTTAACGCACCAATTAAAGTACCACTGCCTGAAAATTTAATAACTCCTACCCCATATGGGCTTCCATCAAGGTAGAATGTTTCAAATACTGTACCGTTTGAATAACTGGTTTTACCCAATCCATTTTCTACTCCATCTTTAAATTCTCCTTCATAAACAGAACCATTGTATACACGAGTACCTTTTCCGTTTAAACAATCACCGGTAACACAATTAGCATCCACATAATTAGTGTTGGCTCCTAATTGAAGATTTCCTAAATCAACACCTTTTCCATTAGCAAAACCATACGTTTTACCTGTACTAAAATTATCGTATGACCAGTTGCCTCCCCAAATTTTACCATCATTACTTACATAGATCCCTCTTCCATTACGTTTACCATCAGAAAAATAACCTACATACCATGAACCACTGGCAAAAGTATATTTACCTAAACCATCGTAGTTACCATCTTTAAATCCACCAATATATGAATCACCGGCAGCAAATTTAAATTTACCAAATCCGTTAAAATCACCATTATTCACTTCACCTTCGTAAGTATTTCCGCTTTCATAGCTATAGTTAACATATCCAGATTTAAATTCATCGTTGGCATAAACTGCAGCACCTGAAGATCCATCAGTATAATAAATCATCGCATCACCGTTACGTGTACCATCTTTCCACTCACCTGCATAAGTAGCTCCGCTAGTCCATGCATAAATTCCGTAACCATCATATTTACCACCTTTAAAGAAACCTTCATACATATCTCCACTCGTATGCTTGTAAATTCCATATCCATTTCCACAATCACCATAAACACAACCGCTAGTTCCATTCAATTTTACTTCAGGCATTGTAATTACTAACGCTTGAAAAACATATTTCTGAAGGTCTGCATATTTTACCCAAACATATCCATTATCTCCCCATTCTTTACCCCATGAGTTCATAACTTCAAATGCCCCACCGTATTTATTATCATCATATCCAATAATTGACATAGCATGTAATGCATGCATTTGTCCTTGTGCATCTAATAATGTTCCAACAGGATCTTGTTTTTCAGCATAGTTTGGTTCCCATAAACTGGTATTATATGCAGCAAACCATGATGGAGGTAAATACATACCAAAAACTACCACTTTATTACTTGACAATGCTTTTTTTACATCATCCGTATTAAATGGAGTTTTTTTCATGAATACATCCATATATGTACGATAATCAGTTGAAGTAGGATCATTATAGTTATATAAATCAGTTACCTCGATAGCACGATAATTTTTTGCTAAAGTCAACATTTTA
>CAZUXM010000002.1:54488-57555 GCA_964624635.1 uncultured Candidatus Competibacteraceae bacterium | reverse complement strand
GTAGCACATCCTATCAATGGTAAATAGAATTTTTTTGCACCAATATCAGTAAGCTCTGAACTGGCATCATCAAAAAAGTTACCGGTTGAACAACCATCAGTAACTACTTTTGAATTATTATGCATAAAGTATGGACAAAAAGCCATAGAGGTAATAATATTTCTGTTGGTTAAATTCATGGAAATAGCATACTGTGTAGTTAATGCACTATACGCCATGGCCCATGATACACACGTTCCAAAATTTCCTTGATTTTTTACATACGGAGTTTTGCTTTTTAGGCTGTATGATTTTGCTAATGTTCCTGAAAATCCTAATGAGGATACATTAGCTTTTTTATGTTTGGATTTATATCCAAACTTAAATGATAAACCGGTTCCGGTTTGGGCTGTTACTCCAATTGCCAGTGCGACAATACTTAGGGAGGTTACGATTACTTTTTTCATGTTGTTTAATTGTTTAGATAAAGATACACGTTGGTTTAGCCGATAGACATACCCATTTTTGAGTATTTCATCGATTATTTTTAAAAATGATTATTTATTAAAGGGTTAATAATGTTGGTTTAGTATAATTAGGGTAATTACAGACAAACTTATAAAAAAGATTTTCCTTCTCCCCGATAAGTTTGAACCTTATCAATAATAGTTCCGTTTTTAACCACACTTATCGTATTAAAATGCTCGTTAAGCTCTCCGGCCTTGGCGTGTCTGAATAACACAGGATCTCCTATTTGTAATAAATACGAGCCTGAATATTGGATGGGGGTTTGTACTTCCCCAAACCCTTCATTTTTTAAAGGTATCACTCCTTCAGGCAGATAGGGGTATGGTTGTTTCATTATTCCTGTTTCCCCGGAGGCGATATAACCACCACCTAAACAAGTTAGGTATCCTGTTTTGGGGGTTCTTACAATTTGTAAAACAAAACCTAAAGCTGGTAAATGCCTAAAGTTTTTATAATGATCAAATAATCCGGGGGAATAAAATCCACTACCTACAGTTACTTCATTAATCCAGGGTTCTTCAATACTCCATTCAATACTTCCGGTACCCCCTGCATTAATAATATCTAAAGTATATCCTTCACTTTGTAGCCATTGTACAATCTCGCCCCGTCTTTTATAATAATCTTTTCTGGATCTTTTTTTCAATATCCGAATCGTGGAATTTTTCATGGAGCCTCCTTTTACATGATCCCCTAACCCTGCTACCTGAGCCTCATATCCCATCACACCATTTACTGTAACTTTTGAATATCCTTTTATGGCAGTAGCAAATTTTTTCACATCATCCAACATATGTAAAGGAGATCTATATACTCCAAAATGTAATTTTCTAAAATCTGTAGACATATCAATGTCAATACAAACCTTAAAATCGACATTTAGTTCATTTCCAATAGAGTCAAGTAAAGCAACTTGTTCAACAGCGTCAACCATTAAAACAATTTTTTTACCTGATTGAATTTGTTTTGCTACCAGTTTCAAATCATGTGGGTTCATACAAGGATAACCGGTAAGTAAATCATCAAAACCTTGTGATGCTAACCAAGCAGCTTCACCGGCTGTATAACACATGACTCCTTTAAACTGCTGACTATTTTTTAAAATATGCTCCAACACGTATCTACATCTAATGGATTTGGATGCAATACGAATATTGATTTTGCCTGAACGTTGTAAAATGGATTGTATGTTGATATCAAGTAGATCAAGATCAAGAAATGCCAAAGGCATACTTTCGTCCTTGAAAATATTTTTATAATAGTCGTATGTTCTTGAGCTATCCAACTTTTTTCTTTTTGGGTTGGTAAGTTCTTAACGATATTTCTTTTTCACTAAACTGATGATATTTTAAATTCCTGTCTAATGTACGCTCCTCTTTCGACTTTTTGAACTCTTTGGCCAATTTTCTGAACTCCGTCATAAAAGCAGCATGGGTCCATTGCCCGTATACGGTATGTCCACCTTCATAACACTGTGTTTGATATTCTTCCCAGGTAGTACAATATCCCAAGTAATTGTTGGCATACGAACACATGATGACATGGTCAATTCCTATTGGTTTTAATTCATCAGCAATCATTGTTTCTAATCTTTTACCGGCGATGGTTGTAAGTTCCCCAGGAAATCCTACAAAACATATATTTCCCATACTGGCTAATTGTATCGGTAAGATATGAGCAGTCCATGGGAATTCTCTTAAAGCTCCTTTATGATATTCTGTTTTCATCTCCCCAATTCCTTTCTCAATAAATTTAGGAAATATGATTTTATCTATCATATGGGTTCCCAGTAAAATCCCTTTCCCGGTTTCAAATACAATATGTTTAGGATGTTGAAGTTTGTATTTACGTTTTACATCTTTTCTATATTCTTCTCCTTTAAAAACTCCCATGATATTTTCTCCTAACCGAATGATGCTGCTACACGTAATCCCTAACAGATTTACAAAAAAGCCGGCGCCTTTTCCATCAACAGGAGTTCCATTTAAAAACGCCATCCCGTGGCAAGCATAACAGGTTTCTGCATCTGTTTTGCCGAAAGCAAAATCAGGATCTACTTTTATATTAGCAAAATCATGTGACACTAATTCAGTATCAATATTTCCTTGTAGTTTTTCAACTTTGGAAGCATCATCCCAAATTTCTTTTGCTTTATAATATTGTAATCGTCCATTGAATTTTGCATTCTCTACATCATCGTTATAAGGACCTTTGCTCCATGGATATTTTTTTTGTTTACTTTTTCCTCTACCATGAAAATTAGGAGATACATCCCCGGCAATTTTCTGCGCAAAAATGGCAACAAAGTCCCCTCCTACTTCTTCTTCAAAAAAAGTAGATGCATATCCTTTATTATCACTGCCCATTTTATTTACTTTATTCCCCAAGCTGGTAGTATGTACCCCAAAAAAGTTGATTTGAGCTAATGGATTTCCTTCTAAATCATCAATACGTAAAAGATCCATGGTTCTATCAACTGCCAAATGAACTTCAAAAGGAGTAAGTTTTTTCACTTCTGGATTTTTATTGTAAGCACGTAATGACCGGTTGAAGGCAACAT
>CAZUXM010000002.1:38128-54478 GCA_964624635.1 uncultured Candidatus Competibacteraceae bacterium | reverse complement strand
ATACTATACTTAACTTGTACCGGCTGCATTTTTCCATAAGCCACCACTATACTTTCGGTAATGGCATTTACTACCGCCTCCAGTACATCAGGTCTAAATCCGGGGGTAGTAAAATTGTAAAAAGGATGATGCGAAAAACCACCTGGACCACTATGGGTATGTTGACTTGTAATCATCAACTGAGAATCATCGGCTAAAATATTCGGGTTAATAGAACGTAATTTATTCATTACTTGTACCCTAACGATATCTGTAGTAAAAGCCAACTCACAATTCACAAAAATAAATCGGTTATTAATATTGCTTGTTTCAGAAAAATATACGGTTCGAACAAATAATGGAGATAACTTATCCTGCATGGTATTAAATGCCCTGCCGTAGCCTAACAGGCCTACTCCTTTAAAAAAGACTTCCAATTCTATTTTTGATGCACCTGCCTGAAACATAATAAATGATTTTTGAGCTGTTTCTACAAATATAACATACATTAAAGAATTATGCATGCATAATATCCGGTATTTGGCACCTATTTTTTTAAATCATGTTAAGTGTTCAGTAACTTCTCACTTATCGCTCTTGAAGAGAATTCTAAAAAATAGAACCAAGAAATAAATCGATTACTTAATGCTGATTATCAATATTTTATACTCTACAACTCCAAATATGCAAAATTTTGCAATATTGGAGTTAAGTCCAAATATGTGAAATTTTGTATATTTGGACTATGATTAAAAGGGCTATAGCATCCGAACTCATCTTAACTGCCAATGAATTTAAGATTGTTTGTATTACTGGTCCAAGACAATCCGGAAAAACCACTTTAGCCAAATATGAGTTTCCTGATAAACCTTATATAAGTTTAGAAGATCCTGACATAGCTGAAATTGCTGAAAAAGAGGGTCGTAAATTTCTTGAGCAATTTACAAAAGGAGCTATTTTAGATGAAGTACACAGGGTCCCTTCCCTCTTTAACTATTTACAAGGAATTGTAGATAAAAAAAACACCAACAATCAATTTATTTTAACGGGAAGTAACCATTTTTTATTGAATGAGAAAATTTCACAATCACTTGCCGGAAGAGTAGGATATATAGAACTCCTTCCTTTTAGTTTAGGAGAAATGAAAAAAAATGAGAAGCCTCTGGAAAAATGGCTAATCGAAGGTTTTTATCCATTAGTGGCTACCGGAAAATCAAGTAATGAAAGATGGCTGCCCAATTATATAAAAACATATGTTGAAAGAGATGTGAGGCAAATACGTAATATTGAAAATACTCGCCTTTTTAATAAATTTTTGCTGTTATGTGCACAACGAGCTTCTCAACTTTTGAATATGAACTCTCTTGCTAAAGAAGTAGGAGTTGATAACAAAACTATTCAAGCCTGGCTTAATGTATTGGAAAGCAGTTATATCATCTATTTTTTACAGCCTTATCATACTAACCTTAATAAAAGAGTAATCAAATCCCCCAAACTGTACTTTTATGATACCGGATTATTATGTAGTTTATTGCAGATAAATACTACATCTGCTTTAAAAAAGAACAATCTTTATGGTAAAATATTTGAGAATTTTGTCATAACTGAAATACGTAAAAACAGATACAATAAAGAACAATCAGGCAATATGTATTTTTTTAGAGATAGCACGGGCAATGAGGTTGACATTGTGATAGAAAAAAATGAAGAAATCATTCCTATTGAAATAAAGTCTTCTAAAAAATTCATGTCTGATGATGTAAAAGGACTCATTTGGTTCAACAAAGTATTCCGTCAAAATGGGGGAATATTAATCAATACAGGTATGCAAGAAAAAGTATTGGAAAACCAATTAACAGTGGTTGGTTGGGATTCTGTTCAAAATATTTAAATATGAAAAAAAATATTACTCTTAAAAGAGGAAAAGAGGCCTCTCCTTTACGTAAACATCACTGGATATTTTCAGGAGCAATCGCCCAAGCCGACAAAAATCTGCAAGATGGAGAGCCTGTGGATGTATTTGACTCTCAAAAAAACAAAATCGCATCCGGATATTTTAATGATGGATCCATTGCTGTAAAAATTCTCGCTTTTGGTAATGAAGAGGTAAATGAAGAATTATTTCTGGATCGATTCCAAACGGCCTTATCACTCCGTAAAAAAGCCGGGTTATTAGACAATCCAAACACTAATGCATTTAGGTTGATACATGCTGAAGGAGATGGGCTCCCAGGTGTTATCATTGATTATTATAATGGACATGTGGTAGTGCAAATTCACCATGTATATATGCTTAATCAGATAGAACTGATTGGCAAAACCATTCAACAGGTTCTACCAGAAGTAAAAACTATATATATAAAATTCACTCAAAAATTTAAAGCAGAAGTGAATCCATATTTGTTGGGTAATACTGCACAAACTACCATAAAAGAAAATGGAGTGGAATTTGAGGTGAATTGGGAAAAAGGACAAAAAACCGGCTTTTTTTTAGATCAGCGAGATAATAGAAGTCTGTTAGGAAAATACGCAGAAGGCAAACATGTACTCAATACATTTTGTTATACCGGAGGCTTTAGTATGTATGCATTAAAAAACAATGCTTTATCAGTAACTTCTGTTGATTCATCTGCTACTGCAATGGAAGGAGTTGAAAAAAATATCTCTATCAATCAATTCAACGGTTCTCATAAAAGCATTACACAAGATGCCCTTGATTACCTTTCAAAAACTGAAGATAAATTTGACCTCATCGTATTAGACCCACCTGCATTTGCCAAATCCATATCGTCACGGCACAATGCAATTATGGCGTATAAAAGAATCAATGAGCTGGCATTAAAAAAAATATTGCCCGGAGGTATATTATTTACCTATTCATGTTCACAGGTAGTAGATAAACCTGCTTTCAGAGGTGCTGTTTTATCTGCAGCCATTGAATCAAAACGTGATGTAAAAATTTTACATCAATTAAGTCAGCCGGCTGATCATCCGGTGAACATCTATCATCCTGAAACGGAATACCTGAAAGGATTGGTTCTCTATGTAAAATAACATCCGTTATAAATAATTACCTTTGCACATCATTTTTTTTGAATCCTTGGGGCCCTGCCCTATATGAAAACATCATTAACATATAAAGAAATTCTTGCATTGGCACTCCCTATTTACGGGGGGCTCATTGCCAATCAATCAATCATTATCGCTGATACCTATTTTTTAGGGAAGGTGGATTCAATACAACAAAGTGCAGTAGGTATTGCCGGATTGTTTTATATGGTATTCTATATCATAGGGTATGGATTTACTATGGGCGGACAAATTCTTATAGCACGTAGAATTGGAGAGGGTCGATTACCTGAGGTAGGGAAAATTTTCTGGAATGTGATTAATATAGCGATGATATACGCTATTGCCGTATTTATCTTCTTTAAGTTTTTTACATTTTCAGTTTTTTCTTCCATTCTTGAATCACAGGAAGTCGCAAAAAATGCTACAGAATATTTATCTTATCGTTCATTTGGATTTTTGGGTACCCAATTAGCCTGGTGTTTTTGTGCTTACAATATTGGAAGAGGTAGTTCGGTGGCAGTTACCATTGCATCTTCAGTAAATGCTATTGTTAATATCATACTTGCCTGGATGATGATCTTTGGCAAAGCCGGATTCCCCCCTATGCAAATTAAAGGAGCTGCTATTGCCAGTGGTATTGCTGATGTTGCATGTGCAATTACCTATGTTGTTTATATTTTCATCAACAAAGATTATAAAACCTATCAACTCAACCAATTCATATTTCTTACTTCCGAACATTTACAACAAATATTCAAAGTAAGTTTTTGGTTAGTGATTCAATATTCTCTTTCAATAGTTGCATGGTTCTACTTTTTTGTATGGATAGAAAATACCGGAAAGGTGAATTTTGAAGTATCTATCATTGTACGAAGTATATATTCTGTATTCTTAATGTCACCTATCGCCTTATCATCAGCAACCAATAGCATGGTAAGTAATCTTATAGGTCAGGAACGTGAAAAAGAAGTCATCTCTTTGATATATAAAGTAATTAAACTCAGTTTGGGATATGCCTTGGTGGTATGCCCTATCCTGCTCATTTTTCCGGATGCATTGGTACAACTATTTACCATGGATCAAACTTTGATACCCCATGCCCGTTTACCCCTTGTTACTGTATTTACTGCAATGATATTTTTTTCGGTTTCGGCGGTATTTTTCCAATCGGTATCCGGAACAGGGAATACATTTACGGCCTTAATAATAGAAGCAATTTGTATTGCCATTTATATGGTTTTCAGTTATATTTCTACTGATAAAACTGCTCCTTTCCCTTTGTGGGGAATATGGATGGCTGAGGTGATATACATGTTTACTTTCGGGGTCATGTCGTCTATATATATGCATTCAGGGCGATGGAAAAAGCTTAAAATTTAGTGATAAAAAAAGTAACAATTCATCGTTTACCACGTAATACTATATTGTTAAATTACGTTGAACGAATTACAGTCATCCATAAAATTTTTGTAAATTCACAATAGTAAAATCATACTATGAGAGCTCTGCTGGTTACCATTTTTGTAGTTGCTATATACACCATAGGGTATTCACAGGATCATATCATTACTAAAAACGGCAAAGATCTGGAGGTGAATGTAACCGAGATTCGCCAAACTGATATCACATTTACATTATACAATGATACCACTCAAACTCCATATGTAATGGATAAAGAGGAAATTGATAAAATTGTATTTGAAAATGGGTCTGAAGAAAGTTTTGGCAACCAAAACATCGAAACCATTATCAATAACCAAAACACCAACCGATCCAAAGAACCTGATAAAATTTATACCACCGATGGAAAAGTAATCTATTGCGAAGTAGTAGAACGAAAACGATTTGGTGTAAACTATATTCCTGTTAACACCAATAATAATTATCTGGAATACCTCGCTAATACTAAAATTGACCGTATAGAATACGCTAATGGTGATGTAATATATATTTCAGGTTCACCCAACAACAAAAAAAACAAAAAAGATTCAAAAGATTTTACGTATTTAAGTCCTCATTATATTAGTGTCGCTACAGGAGTTTCTATCCCTTTTGGCAACATCGGTAATTTAGGGAGTGCTTCTACAACAGCCAGCACAGGTATGCATGTTGAGTTAGATGCTACTTATTATTTATTCCGTGGGATGGGCTTCAATGTATCAGCCGGTTACATGTGGAATCCTTATATAGGAACCCAACAAAATGATTTGGTACTAGGTAATCTTCCTAACACAGCTACTGATATTAAGATTGAAGTGGATGACTGGCACAACTTTTATGCTGCCGGGGGGTTAGGATATTATAATGAATATGGACGATTAATGCTGGATTACAAAGCTATATTTGGTGCATTTTTTAGTTATTATCCAAAGGCAACTGCTACTTATACTGATAATGGTATTACCCAAACCAGTGTATATACTGATCAATCCACCTCTTTTATTTTTGGTGGGCAATTATCTGCTCGATATTTTATCAATCGTAAATTTCAGGTCAAGGCGAATGTTTCAACCATGTTTGGTAGAGCCAATTTTCAGGGAATTATTCGTAGGGATTATCAAAATGGGCAACAAGTTTCTGAGTCAGTAGCGGGTCAACTGGCACCTATTAATTTATCTTGGGTAAATATTACCTTTGGTATTGCCTACACAATTGGAAAATAATCTTTTACTTTAAGCTGCACTTTTATCTCGTATGGAATTTGGAATTATTTTAAAAGCAGTTGCAGCTCTCATTCTCACTTTTATTTGGGCGGTATATTTACGTAAGGTAAATGTGTTTACACAAATTAAATGGCCACAACTTATTTTTCCACTGGTAATGGGTGCATTAAGTACCATTTTGGTATTGGAGTTTGATTTGCCTGAAGTACGTCAATATTTCCCTGAAGGTAAATGGCGTGATTTTATTTTCTTTACTTACCATGTAGCACTCATGGAAGAAGCCTGTAAGTTTCTTGGATTTTTAATAGTAGTACTCACCTGGTTGTCAGTGGCTGGTTTATTAAAGAAAAAATCGTTGATAGAAGAACCTAACATCATTATTTATGCTTCGCTGGTGGCTTTGGGGTTTGCCACTGTTGAAAATTACATCTACATGGAAAAGAGTGGCATCTCAGTGGTGTATTGGAGGGGCATCATGAGTACCGTTTCACATATAGTTGGATCAAGTATCATTGCAGGATTTATGACGGTTGGGTATCGTAAATCATTTTTTAGAGCAGTTGTATACAGTTTCATAGGTTTAATTATTGCTACCCTTATTCATGGTATTTATGATTTTTTATTGTCATTAGGTCTTAATTTCTTTTTTATTGTAACTCTTTTTATCTTCTCTATACAAATTGAGATTTGGGCTCGTATCCTCAATAACTTCTTAAATTTTTCACGCAGAATTTATCTCAACAAGTGTTTGGATAGAAACACTATGCAAATATTTTTACTGATTGCATTTTTAGCTGCGGGTATGGTTCAGCTTTTTGGATTGATGTACGAAGAGGGTGTGGCAAAAGGAATATTAACGCATTTAAATCTTTTATCACAGGAGCTCATCATTACAGTGATTCTTATTGTACGTATTACTCGTTTTACGGTTATTCCTCGCTACTGGCAAAAGATATGGCCCGTATTACCCATCAGTATCCGTAGAGGAAAATTTCAACGATCTATTATACCAACTTCACCCAGATTCTTTTTAAAAATAAAAGGGGATGAGTTTAATGAGTATCCATTTACATCCAGAATTGATCATGATATACAACTAGCTTCCTTACCTAAAAAAAAATGGGATATTGATCATGAGTTAAATGTAAAGATGATTACCAAAAAATTTATTGGCCCTAAGAAAGAATTATACTACCTCTGTGAAATCATTGATTTTCATACTTTACACCCACAGTATAATTCAAGATATATACTGTTGCGACCTAAAAACTACGGAATAAAATTTTACAAACGAAATCCCATAACGGGTATCATTGCATTAAAAGGATTTGTTGACCTGGATAATATACTTCCGGGAGATTGTAAATTCATGGGCTGGATGCATATGAACCGAAGCGGAGAAAAAAATCCATTGCAAAGAGTATTTGAAATACTCCGTTAAATAGTAGCCAACATTTTCATTGCCTCGTCTACATGTTTGGTAACATTCAGTTGCGAATTAAAAACATGCCTTATCACTCCTTGTTTATCGATGATATAAGTAACTCTTCCGGGCAAAAATATAAGAGAAGTAGGCACCCCAAACAGTTTTCTTACTTTCCCTCCATGATCACTTAATAGCGTATAAGGCAAATGATGTTTAGCAGCAAACTTAAAATGCGATGCACTATCATCAGAGCTTATTCCAATTACTTCGGCACCACTACTTTTAAAACCCTCATAATTATCTCTAAAACTACAAACTTCGGCAGTGCAACCAGGGGTATCATCTTTTGGATAAAAAAACAACACTACGTTTGATTTGTTTTTGTAGTCCGATAGTTTTACCAACGAACCATGTTGGTCTTTTAAAATAAAATCGGGGGCAAAATCACCCACTGCCATTTGCTTACTCATACCAATGATTTAAAATACCTACTGCAAAATTAGGGCAATGGTTTTTTAAATTCTCCCAAAATCTATTAAATAAAAAAGGGATAACTTTTTTTAAGTTATCCCAATTATCATTAAGTGCCTATTCATTATTCTTTATAACGAGTCCATGAGGAGGTTCTGCCTAATACTCCAAATCCGCAGATATTACCTCTCAAATCTAAGTGGTCATCATCTTTCATGGTAATTTTACCGCAATAAGTTTTACCTTTTTTGGGATCGTAGATATTTCCATTTTTAAAAATTCCTTTTCCTTCGTATTCAAAATCTTTCATAATTCTTAACCCGATACGAGGTTGATTTCTTAAGTTAGGATCAGGATTATTAACATCCACTTTAGGTTTACCATTTTCGTCGTTCGGTTCTTTCATCCAAATGGTTTTACCAAAATACTTGTTCCCGATTTTTTCAATTTTAACTCTTGCCGAACCATCTTCAACAGTCCAAACACCTAATAATTTATCAGGATCTGATATTTGAGCCATGGTAGCAGCAGCTGAACTTACCACCAACAAAGCTATTACGAGTAATTTTTTCATATACATTTAATTTAATAGTTTATTTAGATTCTTTTGCTGAGAATTTAACCTTTAGGTCAGCATTCATATTGTATGCCAAACTATCACTATTGGTAATATTTGCATCAATAATTAAGAAAATAGATGGTTCTGAAAAGTATTTACTCAAATTAGCTTTTTCGGTAATCGAGGCGGCTATTGAAGTCTTTCCTTTTTCTACCGGACTAATGGTACCTAATTTGGTCATATCATTGGCATCAGAGAAAAAGTTTACAGTAAAACTTTCAAAGTTGTCAAAGTTTCTACCTTCTTCCATGTTAAAGGTAAACTCTTCAATAGTAATGTTTTTAATTTTACTTCTATCGGCTTTATTGGCTTTAAAAACTGAATCCAAATCCAACTTTAATTCAGCTTGAATAGTGTTTGGTCCCGGAGTAACAGGAGCATCCACTTTAATCTTAACGTTTTTTATATCGTGAGTAAACTCATTTACTTTTCCGCTACCGCAAGCTGTTAAAAAAGCTACTACGATGAAAGTTCCGAATAGAGATACTTTTTTCATACTATGATTTTATTTTTTTAAGTGATTAATCAAAGTTAGTGTTTTTTTATTAGGCTGCCTACGGGTGTTATGCAGTAGCCATAAAATCAGGTGGCTTTATCTGCAAAGCCCGACACCACGTTATTCCTGTTGTTATAAGTGGTACCGGGGCAGCTAAAGCCACCTGTATTTATGGGCTACTGCTGCCACCCCCTGGCAGATTCAAATAAGTATATGTATTACTATCGTAAAGTAATGGTGGTATCGCGTTTTAATTCAACCATATTTTTACCATCCCATTTTAACCACCTCTTTTCATATAGTTCCTCTCCTAATTCGGGCTCATCATATTCATTCATGAGGGTCTCTCCATTATCATTCAGCTTTTCGTACGAACGGCTTGATTCAGTATAAATCATTTGAGTCATACTTTTTTGATACTCAGCTTCAGGTTGATAGGTAATTACTTTTTCGTTGGAGTCAGTGACCAAAAATTCACTCAAATCATAATATGGTGACCACATAGCCATCACAACCCCATCTTTGGTTTTAAAAGGGAGATACACATTCGTATGATCCCAAAACGGAGCATCTGCCCAACTGGTAGTATGTGATAATACAATCCAATCATTATTTTTAAAACCCAGGTACCAATTATCGGTAGCATATCCGCAAGCAGGATAAAAAGTGCTGAAGTACATCATTTCACCTACATTATCAAAAGCACAATTCTCCATAGACATAAAATTCATATACAAACCTTCTGTTAAACTATCAGCTACTATCATTTGTTTAACAATAGATTTATTTTTCACTGCTTTCATTTCGGCTTTGCAAAACTCCCCGGCACCATCAATATAGTTGCCCATAAATATCAGTGTTGAATCAACTTTTGATCTAAACGAAGCCAGCGATAAATGAGCCTGTCTTACATATCCTTTTTTAATCGTTCCGTTTACTATTCCTGTAAATTTTACATATGCAATGGAATCTTTTTCACCGGTAGCTTCAAAAATAGTATCAATGTATACAGGAGTGCAAAATTTTAAATATCCTACTATTTGTTTTTCGGTTTTATCAGAATAATATGGAATGGAGTCAAAATAAACATACTCTTTCCCATTATTTACATATACCTGATTTAAAGAGTCGGTCAGTTTTTTTTCGATAACTGAAAGATTGGAGGTCATTTTTTTACTGCATGAAAACAATAAAAATATCCCTGAAAATAATAAAAGTAGTTTTCTCATCAAGGCAGTTTTAAAGAAGTGAATAATCAAATATATAAATAATACGCAGGTACTATTAATACAACCTATAAGTTTTTAATCAGCTTCAGTACCTTATATCTTCCTGCCGAAAATACACGAACAAAGTAAACCCCATTCTCTAAATGTGATTGATCGAAAGGAATGTTTACTGAAGTACCTACTTCATTCATATAAAGTTGTTGGTACAACATTTTTCCACTTACATCTAGAATTTCTATATATAGATCCTCAGATAATAAACCGTTCACTGCTAAATTAAATATTCCATTGTTCGGATTCGGATAAAGAATCGTAACTACATCCAAATCGTTTTGCATCAATCCAACATTAATAGTTTGATGGCACTCCGAAGTATCAAAACAACCTGCATTATTTACAATCACTGCAAAGCTTCCGGCTGATCCAGGAGTAAAAAATTGTCCCGTAGCGCCCAACACCGGCATCATATTGTTATCACAATTTAACCATTGGTAGGCAGCACCGGGAAAGGTAGCCATTAAGGTAGCTCCGGTATTCATTACCACAGTATTGGGAGTTATAATGTATAAATCAATTCCAATTAAACTATCACAACCATTAGCTGCGGTAATTGTGTCTGCATATAAACCACTAACGAACCATGTGTAATTTCCACTGGGCGATACGTATGACCCACATGTTTCCACTTCTATATTCGATACAATTTGTCCGGGTTCACCAACAAATGCAGTACCGGTACCATTGCACCCTCCGGCATCCGTTACAGTAACGGTATAGGTCCCTTCGGTAGTAGCGCTGTTACTCCATATATAATTAAAGGGTGCTGCTCCGGTAACGGGTGTAAGATCTATACTTCCATTGCTGGCTCCACTGCAACCGGCATTTACCCATGAGAAATCTAGTATTAAATTTGTCCCTGAAGTCAATCCCATCACTGCTGTAGATGTACATCCTATCCCATCAGTTACAGTAACTGAATAAATTCCATTAGCTAACCCTCCAATGTCCTCGGTAGTAGCACCCGTATTCCACAAGAAGGTATACGAACCTGTGCCTCCAAATGGAGAACAATCAATACTCCCATTTGATACAGACGAACAACTAGGATAAGTTGGAACCAATCCAACAGTGATGGCCGAATTTTCATTGACGATAATGGTGGTTGAATCTTCACAACCATCACCACCCGTTACAATCACTTCATAACTACCTGCGGTAAGTAAAAACACATCTTGTGATATAGCTCCATTACTCCAATCATATGTAAATGAACCAACACCTCCTGAAGGAGAAAGATCAATACTTCCATTGTTAAGTCCGTTACAAGTTACATGAGTTACTGATGAATTAAGTATAATGTCTGCAGGCTCATTTATTGTAACCGATGCAGTATTGGTACATCCATCTGCATCAGTAACTGTTACTGTGTAAGTATCTGTAACCAATCCAAAAATATCTTCCGTTACAGATCCATCACTCCATAAAAAAGTGTAGCCGCCGGCTCCGCCTGAAGGAGTAATGTCAATTTCTCCATCACTATCGCCAAAACAACTTACATGCATCGGTGATGATAAAATATCAATGGCAGTTGGTTCATTTACAATGGCGGTGGTTGACGTGGTACATCCACCGGTAGCTGTTACAGTAACGGTATATGTTCCACCTGCTAATCCTGAAATATCTTCAGTACTTGCAGTAAATCCACCCGGTCCGTCCCATGCATAAATAAACGGAGCAGTTCCATCTGTTAATGTAAGATCAACAGCACCATCATTTACGCCATTACAACTCACATCAGTAGGTAAATTATTTAATATAGGCTCATCACAATTACTCACATGAACATATGACCCTTGCACTAACCTCATGGTTCCTAAGGCTGAAGATGCACCCCAGGCATACATTCTTATTCTTACATTTCCAAAAGCCGGAATAGTAATAGGAGACACAATGGTAAATGTATAAGTAGTTCCGGTTACGAATCCGGTAACCGCACCAAAATTTACAAAGGGTGCTCCATTAATGGAATATTGAACATCTACTGAATTAGGACCTGTTCCACTTCGATAAGATATCCAAACGAATGAATCCAAATCAAAACTAAGTCCACCTGTTTCGGTAAGGGTTGCTTCAATATAATGGTTGGCAGCATCAGCACTTACTAAATCTGTACTGGTAAATCCGGTAGTCGAAAAACCTGTTGTATTGGATGTACATGTGGTAGCCCCCCTTACCCACTGACTAGCTGTAACTGTTGGATGAGGGGTAATCGCATTAAATACATCCGTACATGCTCCTCCGTAAGTATTCCAGTAAATACGTTGTGCATGAGTAATGGATACAAATAAAAAAAGGAAACTGATAAGAATAATCTTTTTCATACTGTTTTTATTACAGTGGGTTCTTAATTAGAGTGTCAAAAATACATTGTATATGTCTCTAAATAGATAACCCCACATGAACTATTTGTTATATTCTTATAAACATTTTCGGCATCCTCTATAATACCTTGAAATACAGGTTATTTAACGCTTCTCAAAACCATCCATTTTTCCTATATTTGTAGCTATGACAGACGTGCAAATTTACCAGGCGAAGAACAAAATTAGAATCGTAACAGCGGCATCTTTATTTGATGGACATGATGCTGCCATCAATATTATGCGCCGTATTATACAAGCAACCGGTGCTGAAGTAATTCATTTAGGACATGACCGTAGTGTTGAAGAAGTAGTGAATTGTGCCATACAAGAAGATGCCAACGCCATTGCCATCACTTCATATCAAGGGGGGCATATTGAGTATTTTAAATACATGTACGATCTTTTAAAAGAACGTGGTTGCGGACATATAAAAATATTTGGTGGAGGTGGAGGAGTAATTCTTCCAACAGAAATTGATGAATTACATGCTTATGGTATTGCACGTATCTATTCGCCTGATGATGGCAGAAGTATGGGATTACAGGGAATGATTAATGATTTAATGATGAAATCTGATTTTCCTACAGGGTTTAAATTAAACGGGGAAGCCAAACATTTAAAAGAACAGGATGCCAAATCAATTGCTACTTTAATTTCAGCTGCCGAAAATTATCCTGATGATAACAAAGAAATTTTTAAAGAAATTAATGATAAAGCTACCAAAAGTAAAACTCCGGTATTAGGTATTACAGGTACAGGTGGTGCAGGTAAAAGTAGCTTAGTAGATGAATTGGTTCGTCGTTTCCTTATTGATTTTGATGATAAAAAAATTGGAATTGTATCGGTAGATCCGTCCAAGCGTAAAACAGGAGGAGCTTTATTGGGTGATAGGATTCGCATGAATTCCATCAATAACGCAAGAGTGTATATGAGATCATTGGCTACACGCCAGTCAAATCTTGCGTTGAGTAAACATGTAAAAGAAGCGGTAGATATTTTAAAAGCCGCCAACTTTGATTTGATTATTTTAGAAACCAGCGGAATTGGTCAGAGTGATACAGAGATTATTGAGCATAGCAATGTAAGCCTGTATGTAATGACCCCCGAGTATGGTGCTGCTACGCAGTTAGAAAAAATTGACATGTTGGATTTTGCTGACATTATTGCCCTCAATAAATTTGATAAACGTGGTGCTTTAGATGCTTTACGTGATGTAAAAAAACAATACAAACGTAACCACCAGTTATGGGAAGTGGATGATGAAAAACTTCCTGTATTTGGCACCATCGCTTCGCAGTTTAACGACCCCGGAATGAACAGCCTTTATAAAGCCATCATGGATAAAATTCATGAAAAAACAGAGGCGCCTTTAAAAAGTTCGTTCCATACCAGTGATGAAATGAGTGAAAAAATTTACATCATTCCACCACAACGTACAAGATACCTTTCTGAAATTAGTGATACTATTCGTAAATATAATCAATGGGCCGAGGAACAAGGAGAAATTGCACAAGGACTTTATAGTTTGCGTAATACTATTCAAATTGTTTCTTCCGTCAAGGGTAACGAGCAGCTAATCGATTTATTGGAAAAAGAATATGCTGATTTAAGGTTAAAACTCGATGGGCATAACTGGAAGTTGATTGAAAGTTATCCTGCATTAGCAGAAGCCTATACTAAAGATGAATTTATTTTTAAGGTTCGTGATAAGGAAATTAAAATGCAAACCTATTACGAATCCTTATCACATACCAAAGTGCCCAAAGTTTCTTCACCCAAATATAAAGCCTGGGGTGATTTATTAAAATGGCAATTACAGGAAAATTTCCCGGGATATTTCCCCTACACTTCCGGTGTATTTCCATTTAAAAGAGAAAATGAAGATCCAACAAGAATGTTTGCCGGTGAGGGTGGACCCGAACGTACCAACAAACGTTTCCACTATGTAAGTTTAGGTATGCCGGCCAAACGTTTAAGTACTGCCTTTGACTCGGTAACTTTATATGGTCGTGATCCTGACCATCGCCCGGATATCTATGGTAAAGTAGGTAACAGTGGAGTATCTATTTGTTGTTTGGATGATGCAAAAAAATTGTATAGTGGTTTCGATTTATCGGCACCTAATACTTCGGTGAGTATGACCATTAATGGTCCGGCACCAACTATAGCTGCCTTTTTTATGAATGCTGCTATTGATCAAAATTGTGAGAAGTATATTAAAGCAAATGGTTTAGAAAAAGAAATTAAAACTAAGATTGATAAAATATTTGCAGATAAAGGGATGAAACAACCCGTTTACCAGGGAGAAATTCCGAATGGTAATGATGGGTTGGGTTTAATGCTGTTAGGGTTAACCGGGGATCAGGTATTACCGTTGGACGTGTACAATAAAATTAAAACAGATACCATCTCGCAGGTAAGAGGTACCGTTCAGGCTGACATCTTAAAAGAAGACCAGGCACAAAATACATGTATATTTTCCACAGAATTTTCATTGAGGGTAATGGGTGATATGCAGCAATACTTCATTGATAAAAACATCCGTAATTTCTATTCTGTTTCCATTAGTGGCTACCACATAGCAGAGGCAGGCGCTAACCCTATTACGCAATTAGCGTTTACCTTGAGTAACGGATTTACGTATGTAGAATATTACCGTAGCCGTGGTATGGATGTAAATTCATTTGCCCCTAACCTATCGTTTTTCTTTAGTAATGGTATTGATCCAGAATATTCGGTAATTGGTAGAGTAGCTCGTAGAATCTGGGCCAAGGCCATGAAAAATTTATATCATGCTAATGAACGCAGCCAAATGTTGAAATACCATATTCAAACATCGGGCAGAAGTTTACATGCGCAGGAAATTGATTTTAATGATATACGTACAACGCTGCAAGCCTTGTACGCTATTTATGACAACTGCCAGAGTTTACATACCAATGCGTATGACGAGGCTATTACTACGCCTACTGAAGAATCAGTTCGCAGAGCCATGGCAATACAGTTAATCATCAATAAAGAATTAGGATTAGCAAAAAATGAAAATCCTATACAAGGATCATTTATTATAGAGGAACTTACTGATTTGGTAGAAGAAGCGGTAATGGCGGAGTTCGACAGATTAACCGAACGAGGTGGAGCTTTGGGAGCCATGGAAACCATGTATCAAAGGGGTAAGATCCAGGAAGAAAGTATGCATTATGAAATGTTGAAGCATACGGGTGAATATCCTATTATTGGGGTAAATACTTTCTTAAGCAGTAAAGGATCACCTACCATAATTCCAACGGAGGTAATACGTTCAACTACGGAAGAAAAAGAATATCAAATCAGCATGTTGAATAACCTGCATAAGTTTAACGAAGAGAAAAGTAAAACTATGCTGAAAGACATTCAGCAAGCAGCCATTAAAAATGAAAACATTTTTGAGAAACTGATGGAAGTATCTAAGTATTGTTCTTTGGGTCAAATTACCCAGGCGTTGTTTGAGGTAGGTGGACAATATAGGAGGAACATGTAAAATAAACATGTCCATGATTTTTTAACATTTGGTTATCAGTACCTCCTATTTGTTAAAAGGTACGGATAACCATGTAAAAGAACCTGAATTAACGTACTTTTAGGGGGAAAGCAGTTACGGATATAACTAGTTAGGCACAAGCAAAAAAATGAAATCACTCATTCCTATATTTATATTTTGGCTCTTGTTGATTTCTTGCGGCAATAAATCAAAGCGAGAAAATAATTTCCAAACAAGTTCTAATACCCAGATTGATACATCAAACCAGCAAGAATCAAAAAATGTTGACGGTTTGGACTTGTTTATTGATAGCATGAAGTCTGAAAACTACCTTATTGATACAAATCGATTAAAACAAATTGGGGCGTGGCGACAAGCGTCCAAATCTCCTAAAGAACTCATTGATGGACACGTTGTAGTTCGACTACCATTTCCTATCAAAGAGGAAGAAC
>CAZUXM010000002.1:26453-38118 GCA_964624635.1 uncultured Candidatus Competibacteraceae bacterium | reverse complement strand
CCCAAAACTTATTTTTTCGCAAAATGGTCAACCATTGACTCATCCTTTAAAAATGGAGATGACTTTCTTTTGATGACTTGGGAAATTGATACTATTGCTTTACCTAGAGAAATCGAAATTTATGAAAAGCTTACCCAATGGATGGGTAATTTCCCATGTTTCTGTTTTAGAAATAATCTAACAGTTTATGCCATGGCCTACAGACTTACATCTGGTGCAGACCGTACTTTAATCCTTACGAGGAATCTAAGAAACTATATCAATAAGGAAAGTAAGATTTATGGCTATTACGAAATTACCGAAATTGAATAAAGTGATAAAGCCAGTGCCTAACTTCAATTTTATTAAATGGCCTGCATCCCTTGTACAGTAAGGTTTTTACAAATATAAACCGCTTGTGCGTAATAACAAAATTTACGCACTGCTTACTTTTCAACAAATGATTTAAGTTTTGTACTTTTAAAGTCCGGCCACTTTATAAAATTTGAGGTCGTTAGAGGCAAAGATAAAAAAGACAATGAATATTTTTAAACGAAAGTCTAAGACTTCAAAATTGGAAGAAATGAAACAATTCTTCCCAAGCTTAGGAAAAATAACATTTGCTACTGATTCATTAAAATTTGAAGACTATCCATTTGACTGCTCATTTGTTTCGACTAATCCTGTTCTTAATATAAAAGATATTATAAATATTTGCGTAAACTCTGCGCCACCAACTGTTAAAGTTGACAATGAACTGATATTTATTTCAGCCGAACATAAACAAAAGCTTATTGATTTTGCAGAAAAAAACAATCTACCCTTTTCCGACAGACCTGCACTTTGGGATTGGATTTTAGAACCGTTTCTTGATACTGAATTTACTGCCGAGGATAAGGAGAGAATTTATATATTATTAGAAAAGTATGAATTAGGTCGAGAAACCGTAGATAAGTTGCGAGAAACTGTTACGGAACAAATGATAAAATACAATTTCGAAACTATGTTATGGGAGTGGACAATGTTCAGTGCGTTGGACGTTTTAAATGCAATGAAACCAAGACTGACACCAAATGAGTTCAAAATATTTTATAAGCAAGTAATGGAAATTGCATTAAGACCTGATAGGATAGACAAGAAGCCCAGCCACTAACTCCTTTTTATAAAATTGTCTACATCCCTCTTTCATCAAGGCTTTTAATACTTAATCCGTCTGTGCTTATTTGAAAAAATATAAGTACTGTTATCATTTTTGATTTCTTTTATACTGCAAGTCTAAAGGTTAGCTACAACCGTCTAAGCAGTATTTATGTTCTCTTATCTTTTATTAAAGTTTCTAATCATTATTTTACAAGCATTTCTGCAACCCGACTCTTTATTGTTCTCCGTCTCAAAGTTTTTAGAACTAGATAGCCGAACGGTTTAACTTTAAAAGTTTTATTCGAGCAAAATTAATTACCTTTAATTAACATATTAACTAGTATGAAAAGTGCAACCAACGAAGTGACCAGCCAAAAAAAAAGATCACGCAGAAAGAAAATTTTGATCAGAATTAGCATATCCTTAGTCAGCTTTATTCTTTTTGTTTTTCTAACCTTTAAATTATCACCTTGGCCTTCCACTTTAGTTATTCGGTATATATTTAATAAAGGAGCCGATAAAGCAAATAAAGCCCTTGCTAAACATGTTCCTGAAGGCATATCTGAAACACTTAATCAACAATACGATTCAAATGACAAAGATGCTTTTCTGGATGTTTATTATCGTAGAGATATAGCCAATACAGATAAACAATTGCCCGTTATTGTATGGGTTCATGGTGGAGGTTGGGTTTCTGGCAAAAAAGAAGATATCTCCAACTATTGCAAAATATTGGCTGGTAAAGGTTACGTTGCGGTTTCTTTGGATTACTCCATAGCTCCTGAAAAGAAATATCCTACTCCACTAAAACAAGTAAATAAAGCCCTCGTATATTTAACAGCAAATGCAAAACGACTTCACATCGATCCAAACCATATTTTTCTTGCAGGTGATTCCGGTGGAGCTCACATCTCTGCTCAAACAGGTTGTATTATTTCTAACCCTGATTATGCCAACCTCTTGGACATTACTCCTGGGATTAAGCCCTCTCAACTTTCAGGACTGCTTTTATATTGCGGACCCTATGACGGAGAAAATATTAACTCAAAAGGTGCATTCGGGTCTTTCATTAAAACCATATTATGGGCTTATATGGGAAAGAAAAATTTCGCCAAACATCCGCTTTTCAAATCCTTTTCAGTAATCAATTATGTAGATAGTAATTTTCCTCCTTCCTTTATTTCGGTAGGAAATGGCGATGGTTTGAATGTGCAGTCGAAAGCACTAGCAAGAAAACTTGCTACGCTGAATGTTAAAGTAGATACCCTCTTTTTTGCTCATGATTATGCTCCTTCTTTACCTCACGAATATCAGTTTAATCTAGATATAGATGCAGGTAAACAAGCATTGGATCGATCCGTCCAGTTCATACAAGAGCTTACAGTTAAGGATACCTTGAATGAATAAATTGTTCTCAAGAAAACTATATGTTGAGTAGAAACATTCTGCCTATGTATTGACGTTCTAGTATTATTTCTATTTTGTCTTGCAGTCGGTTGACTTTATTCGAATTCTTATATAACTTAAGGAATGGGAAGCGGCAGGCGCTAAATACACTTAGCCCCTACTCATTAAAAAATAACACTCATCTTTAGAATAGATTTATATTTATTGCGTTATTATCCGTAAATTTGAATTATTCATTACATATACAAGTAAATCATATTCTATAGTTATGCTAAAAAAAATGTTTATTCCCGGTATATTATTCATTGCATTTACTATAAATGCCTGTAAAACCAGAGACTATAAAGGAGATCTAATTACTGAAACCTCCTGCCCCAGCGACAAAGTATATTTTCAAAATACCATTCAACCCTTGTTACTTTCTCGTTGTGCTTATTCTAATTGTCATAGTACAACTACAAAAGCAGGAAATGTTGATTTAACCAATTATAATTCGGTGATGAAGAATGTGGTATTTGATGAACCTGAAAATAGTTGGTTATATCAAGCAGTGGCTACCAACTTTATGCCCGAAGAACCACATCCTCCGTTATCACATGATGAGAAACAACTGATTTATGATTGGATTGACCAGGGTGCATTTAATAATTATTGTGCTGATTGTGATACTACTGAATATACCTTTAGTGCTGATATCTGGCCTATCGTTCAGTTAAATTGTGTTGGATGTCATGGTACGGTAGACCCTCAATCAGGTGTTACTTTATTAGATTATGATGATGTAAAATTTAGGGTTGATAATTCATCTATTCCGGGAGTCATCAATGGTGGTTCTTATCCAATTATGCCTCCTACCAATACATTGATGGATTGCGATAAAATAAAAATTATCAATTGGGTAAATTCAGGTGCACCTAATAATTAATAAAATGGACCGTATAATATTTAAAAAAAAGCATCCACCTTTGGCGGATGCTTTTTTTTACTAAACATCAAATATTAGATAGAGATTTGAAACTGAAAATTCACCATGCTGTTACGTTGCATTACATCAAAGCTGGTGTTATTAAATATGGGACGGTTTTGGTAATTAATCGTCATTTTATATTTATGCCCATCCAATAAAAAATTTACGCCTGCATCAAACGTGGCCATTACATCATTTAATCTATCCCATTTAGCAATTTGTGTGGTGAAGTATGGCATCATCGTAAAAGTAGAATTCGGTTTTTTGCTGAACCATTTTTTAGGAAACATTACGCCGGTTTGTAAATATCCCACGTGACCCGTTCCTAACATTGGATAAGCGGTACCTGTTCCATTCAATTGTGGATTTCCTGAAGCTATGGTTTGCCCCGGATTCATAGGTGCAAATGAACGTAAATAACCCGGTCCGTAGTTCATATAATTATATGCTCCGTATAATGAAAAACCCCAATCTTTATTCTTGCCTAAGTAGGTATCATAAAATACATCAGCTCCTATAATAAACATATCCGCAAAAGAAGTATCTGTACCTGTACGACTATACCACATCGCATCAGGTTGATATTGATAACCTACCCCAACATTCAATACTTTTTTAGTACCTAAATATGTACCATTGGTATATGGCAGTTGGTTATCTTCCTGATGCAACAATTGCATGTGTACATAAGAAGTAGTTTGTATTGATCTACCAATAGGACTAAAGTTGGCATATTGGGAAATATTAGGATTAAACAAAGGGCTGGTTGTAATCGTTAATGGATTCACTACTGCAAAACGATAATCAAACCTCCAAATTTTCCCTTTAGCATAAACGGCTAATTTGCGAAGGAACTGATCAGTTGCATCGTTAGTGGTTTGTTGATACAAGGGAGCATCAATGCCTAAAAAACTAGCCACCGAAGGCGAGGAAAATCTGCTGGGACCGGTCCATGCAGTAAGCCCTGCGCCCAATGATAAACTGAACTTTGTTAAATGAGTTTTACCTTCGTTTTTGTTCATGATTTTAACCGGTGTGTATTCAACCACAGCGTCATGAAAAAAGTCACCTACTTTTCGTGCTGAATTATAATTGAAATTGTTTATTCCAAATTGAACATAAATCAAAAACTTTTCATGCACCTGTCCAATAAATTTAAATCGTAACCGACGAATCCCAATATCAAAAGTATAGGGTTTGTCCACCGCATTTACCTGTGTTCCCGGATTGCTTTCGTTAAAATTAATCCACACCTGATTGGTAGCTATAAATCTTATGTATCTCGTTCCTGATTTGTTGAAATTAAACCTCAGGTCTTTTTTTTCTTCAGGATCTGTAGCATTATTTGTTTGAGCATTCAAATATGTGCAGCCTACTATGGCAAACAATGCTATTATTTGCGCTAATCTTTTTATATTTCTCATAGTCCCTAGTTTATACGATGTTCGTGATCAGTATCATTATTACGTTGTTGATCAACATTTCCTGTTGTTCGTTTATTCATTTCTTTACGAACATCTTTAGGCAGAAACTTTGTACTATCAGCATGACGGGAGATGGCTTTATGCCTTTCTAATCCTGTAAACTGAAAATCTCCTCCGTCTGCTTCATAATCCTTTTTAAAGGATTTAAAAGTTTCCATCGAGGTATGATCTACCAGGTTACATTGTGACAAGTCGACATATATTTTGCTTTGCGGTGGAATCTCTTCTAGTTTTTTCATAATACCGGGAAGATTTGTTACCACTGCACCGCCGGATATATGCATGACATATCTGTCATCATCCTGCTCCACATTGATACCTGCTTTAAAGGTGTTCTTCAAAGGCAATCCTCCCAGGTAGTGTATCGTAAATTTAACGGCTAAACCTATCCCCACTCCAATCAACAAATCAGTAAATAATATTGCGATTGTTGTGGAAACTAACACTACCAATTGCCACCAACCAATTTTAAAGATATGAATAAATTCTTTAACGGAGGCTAATTTATATCCAACTCCTATAAGTACCGCTGCCAGAGCTACTTTGGGAATCAACTCAATCACCGGTGTAAGTATTACAACAAAAATAACGAGAAACAATCCATGGAAAAAATTAGCCCAACGGGTTTTGGCTCCACTGTTTACATTGGCTGTACTACGAGCAACTTCTGATATCATAGGTAATCCTCCGAATACACTGGACACTGCATTTCCAATTCCTAATCCAACCAAATCTTTATTCGCATTGGCTTTTCGTTTATATGGATCAATTAAATCAATGGCTTTTACTGTAAGTAAAGATTCAACTCCTCCAATTAAAGCAAACATGATTACATATTTGATAAATACTCCGGGATGTTCTACAATTCCATTGAAGTTGATATGAAAATCCAATGATTTAAAAAGGTTATCTACTTTCATCAATCCTCCGGGAATTTGTTTAAATCCTAATAAAGCACCTAGTGGAATAGATAATGCCAATACTGCTAAAGGTGCTGGAATTTTTTTCAGGAATTTATCAGAGATAACCGTCCAGCCAAATACAATCAATAAACAAATCACTCCAATCAAAAATATGACCTGGTGTTCATGATTTTCGAGTAGCACATTGTAAGTATGCGGAAGTTCTTTGTATAATTCAATGGGATTTACAATAGGTTTTCCATCAGCATACACAGGATTTACTCCCATTAATAAATGTAATTGTTTGGAGAGAATAATAAATCCTATAGCACCTAACATTCCGTGTACTACAGTATGAGGAAAATAATCTACCAACTTTCCAAACTTGAGTAATCCAAGAATAATCTGGATGATAGCTGCTACAAAAATAGCACTCAAAGCCATGGCCCATCCTGTTGTACCTCCCCCAAATTCACTTACACATCCTGCAACGATCACAATTAATCCGGCAGCGGGACCTTTGATAGTTAATTTTGAGCCGGCAAAAAAGCTCACTACTATACCACCTATGATGGCTGTAAATACTCCCATAATAGGAGGGAAATCTGATGCTTGCGCAATTCCCAAACTTAAAGGAAGTGCCAATAAAGAAACGATGAGTCCTGAAACGAGATCTTTCGACCAGTTTTGTTTTAAGCCTTTAATTCCGTCTTCAGGTATTTGCATTTGTGTTTTCATTATAATTGTCTAAATAAATAATTATTTTAATTTTCTGGTTAATTCTAATATCCCATTAACAAAACTTAGTGGGTGTACCGGATTTCCCGGAACATAAAGATCAACGACCTTACCATTGAGAAAACTTCTGTCAATCGCAGGGCTTCCTGAAAATATACCACCACTGATGGCATCAGTTCCCGCAAGAATTAAAAGTTTTGGATTTGGTATGGCATCATAACAAATCTGTAATGGTTCTGCCATGTTTTTGCTGATGGGTCCGGTAATTACCAATCCATCTGCATGACGTGGTGAGGCTACCCAATCAATACCAAAACGTGCTAAATCAAAATTAGGATTGACGGTTGCATTCAATTCCAATTCACTGCTATTGTCTCCACCTGCACTTACTTCCCTTAAGCGCAATGATCTTCCAAACAATGAAATGATTTCTTTACGTATGATGTTATGATTAATTTTGATGATTTGCTCTTCACCCTCTCTAATAATGAGAGCATTTCTATCATTGGTGGCCGTTTTATAATCATTCGAAAAACGAATTTTTTGAGGAAAACGAAATGCACATTCACCACAAAAGGTACATTTGCCTATATCAATAGTAATTCCATTATTATTTTCAATAGCTTCGGTTGGGCATATATCCATTAATTCATTTGCTTCTACTTCTTCGTCACTAATGATAGGTCTGCCCTTAAATGTTGCAGGTAAAACCGGCTTGGTAATATCAGGGATAAATTGTTTCCCGTGTCTTTTTAATATTCTATATTCCTTTAACATAATTCAAATATTTTATAGGTCATGACCACAATATGAAAGATCATAACTTTTATTATTTATGGGGAAATCACTTATTTCTCTATCACGTAACGAGAGTGCCAATGCCCACCAGTTATGCATAGAAGGGTCTTTAATTTTATAACAACACATTTTACCTTCATCATCTGTAATGGCAGTATGTACAATTTCACCTCTCCATCCTTCGGTGATAGATATCACCAAACAGTTTTTAGCCATTCGTAAATCAGCATCCATTAATGGGGTCGGTGATAAAGCATCATAATCCATTAATGAAGTAATTCGTCTCAAATATTTAATGCTTTGTAAAATTTCGTAATGACGAACCTGAATTCTTGCGTAAATATCTCCTGTATCAAATAATACCGGATCATGATGTAGTTCATGATAACCTGCAAATGGATGACTCCAACGGGTATCACGTTTTAATCCGGCCATTTTTGCGGTTACTCCTACTCCTCCTATCATATATACTTGTTTACGGGTAAGTGTTCCAATATTTTGAAAACGCAAAATAATCCCTGATAAATTCAAAAACTTATCTGCTATTTGTAAATACCTTTCTTCCAGATTATCTAAATAGGCAATTAACTTGTCTTTTAATTCAGCCGTAAATGGGTAATGAGTTCCACCGGGTCTGATCAATCCTTTCGAAAAACGGTTACCACACCAGGTTTGCATAAAATTAATGGTGGGTGTTCGTAATACTCCCAAAGCAGCATTCCCTAACTGATAGGCTGCTCCCGTGCAAAGATTTGAAAGATCAAAAAGATGCATGCCTATTCTTTCCATCTCTAATGCAATTACTCTTTCGTAATTAAGTTTCTCTCTTATTTTTAATCCTGCCAATGCTTCAATACATTGTGCATAAGCCAATGAATGTCCAACAGCAGTATCTCCTGCCACTTGTTCGGCTAACGTAGCTCTTTGATTCAATTTTGTTTTTTGTAAAAAAAAATGTTCAATTCCGCGATGCTGCCAACCTAATTGAATTTCCAAATGCAATACTCTTTCACCTGCACATAAAAAACGGAAATGTCCAGGTTCAATAATCCCTGCGTGAATAGGGCCTACTCCTACCTGATGTAATTCATTCCCTTCAATTTTATAGAATGGATAATCGGTTATTTCAGAATCCTGATTGACTCTATCGTGTGAATACCTAAGTGGCTTTAAAAAATGATTGTCTTCAAAAACAACTCCGTATTTTTCATGAATATCTCTTTCAAAACTATGAAACACATCATATTTAGGCATTAAAGAATACAATCTTAATGGAGCCCCAACAGGAATGATATGTGAAATTACGGAAATAGATTTGTTAGGATCATCCGCAATGGCACAAACAAACTTTAACCCATCGGATGTTGGATAAGCAATGTAACTAAGAATATGAAAATCCTGAGATCTTAATAAAAATGTAATTACCTCAAAGAATTTTTCATAAGGCACTACCGGAATATCAGCAATGCGCACCGGGAGATTATTTTTTGTTTCTAGTAACTTTTCCATCTTAATGAGGTAATGATGATATGGCAGCAGCGATAAAATCTACTACTACATCAGGTTTAACAACTCCTAAATAAAATACTGCTGATAATACCCCTAATTGAAGTATTGATTCAACATTGCTCTTCCCTTTAATATTAACCTCTGTTTGCTCAGTTTTTCCCATGAGAATTTTAAATACTCTAACCGAAATAGCATACACTATAAATAACAAGAGTAAACAAACAGGAATGGAGAGATACCAGAATTTTGAATTATAAATACTTTCAAAAATGTATATTTCACTAATAAACATGGATGAAGGAGGCATGCCGATAATGGCTAAATACGAAAGAAACAATACCAGAGCTCCCAATGGATTAATTTTTAGGTATGAGCCCATTTTATCGTAATCTTTCTCTTTATAAATTCGATGCATCTGCGAAAACTGCAAGAACAAAGTGGATTTTACCAAAGAGTGAACTATCAGATGAAGAATGGCGGCAAAATATCCAATCCCGGCTGTAGAAAATGCTATGATAGCCAATGAAGCATGCTCCATACTCGAATAAGCGAGCAATCGTTTAAAGTTTTTCACTTTAATAATATATGCTACTGCAAAAATGAGAGATAAGCCTCCTACAATAAGTAATACATGATTCATCCACTCAAAGTCAATGGAAGGTGAAATAGCCTCGTAAAACCGAAAGATGGCCACAAAACCGGCATTCATTAATACGCTCGATAGTTTAGCTCCTACCGGTGAAGGTGAAACATCTTTGGCATCTATATCTACATTATATAGAGGAACCAATCCCATCTTTACACTAAAGCCGGTAAGAATAAAAACAAAACAAGCTTTTAACCAAAATGGGTTGATCTTTAATATATTTTCTTTAACTATATCGTATGATAATCCGTGAATACCTGCTTCAGTTGTGCCTATACTTAAAAATAAAATGCCTGCAAATGCAATGGCGATTCCAATAGAACATATAAAAACATATTTCCATGTGCCTTCCAATGCATGAACCGTTCTATCATGATAAATAAGTAATGAAGCGGCTAAAGTAGTTGCTTCCATAAATGCCCACAATACTCCAAAGTGATTCGCTAATAAAACTCCGGCTACAGACATGTTAAAAATAATTCGACCGGCATTATGTTGTGAAATAGACTTTGCACTATCCCCTCTTGATTTCGTATAATTAAAATAGTGAATAGTTGCATAAAGATCGATTACCGCCTGGAGAATTAAAAATATGACCGCCAAATGATCGGCTCTGAAATAAGTGGCATCTACTTTACCTAGATGATCTAACTGATACCATGCAAAATAACATAGAAATACAGAATATAAAAAGGTAATAAAATGACTAATGACCGGCTTATTAATAAGCAAGGCCAACAAGGCAAATATTACACTGATGATAAGAAATGAAACTATCATTGTTTAATCTTTTAATCGGGTTAATTCGTTATCAGCCGTAGTATGAAAATGGTCTTTAATTTTGTTGAGGAACACTCCCATAATAAGTATACTGCTGAATATGTCCAGAAGGATGGCACTGTTCACAAGTATGGGCATTTCACCTCCTAAAGCAAGTGCAATCAGAAATATTCCGTTTTCAATAATCATATAAGAAACCAAGTGAGTTATGATATCTCTATGATTAATTCCAACGTATAATCCGATAATGATGGAAGAAATAGCAGCCGTAAAATATTTAATTTCTAAATGCTTATCATGAATTGATTCAACAATAGCAAATGAAATGGCAACAAATATAGTAGCTACAACAACGGAGGCATAGGGTTTAACAAACATTCCGCTGTTTTTAGTTTGTCCTGATCTTTTAATGACCCTTTGCATAAATAGAGGAACAAATATGGCTTTAAAGATGAGTGTTTCTACCAGAACAAAAATTAGGTGCATAAAATCGGCTTCCTTTAATTCACTCACAGCTACAAAAAATATAATGAGCCCTTGAATAGCTAAAATTTTAACGTAGGTTTTTAATAGTTCCACTTTTGATAAATATATCAGGGTAACTATGTACGCCACTACAATCAAATTGATTAAATAATTCATACCAGGTTATTTTTTATAATAATGATTACACAAAACAAAACAGCTGAGATCGCTGATATACTTAATATATATTGAGGATTTCTTGCCATTTTATTTCTGGGTTTAAATGATTCTACGGCTCCTATAGCCAATGCGATAATAAATTGCAAAATCAAAAACAATATAATCTTGATTACCATATCTACTATTGGAATATTATTTAATCCGGCGATTGGGCCAAACGGAATTAATAAATTACAAATGAGAGTTCCAAACACTGCAAATTTTAATGCAGAAATAAGTTTGATTAATCCTAAATCAAAACCGCTAAAATCCAATACCATTACTTCATGTACCATGGTTAATTCTAAATGGGTATTGGGATCATCTGTTGGAATACGTGAATTTTCAACCAGTAAAAAAAGAAATATTACTATAATGGCAATAATGGTAACTACCGATGCTAAATATTCATCGTTATGTAATGCAGTAAATATGTCGCTAAAGTTGACATATCCTGTAAAAATACACATGGTACCCATTAACAGAAAAAAAGCAGGTTCTAATAATGTAGCATATAATACTTCTCTGTTAGCACCCATTCCTTCAAATCCACTCGACACATCAAGAGCCGCTACCACCGAAATAAATCTTCCTAATCCTAAGAGATACATCATAAAAACGAAGTCTCCAT
>CAZUXM010000002.1:0-26443 GCA_964624635.1 uncultured Candidatus Competibacteraceae bacterium | reverse complement strand
GAAGGGGAATCAGAAATAATACAGTAAGCAGACACGCTAAATTTACTGTAGCAGAAATTTGAAATACAAAGCTTGACTTATTGCTGTATACATTTCCTTTTTTAAAAAGTCGCCATGCATCAAATATAAATTGATAAATTTTAGGTCCTTTTCTCCCTGACAAAATAGCTTTCACCCTATCGATGGTCCCAGGATAAAGTAAAGCGCAAAGAAAAACCAATATGAATGCTATCATCTTATATAAATTTAAAAGCGGTTAGTATTGCTATGAGTATTAAAAAAGCCAGAGGGTACATTAAATAATGTTGAATTCTTCCCGTTTGGGCTAAACCGAGTTTGGGTACAAATTCAAGTAAAAACTTCACCGGCTTTAAAATGGTAAAATATTCTATTCTGTCTTTTATTTCGGTTTTAAAAGATCTGGGTGAAGGGAATATTTCTTCTTCTTCTTGCGATTTATATGTGTTGGTTTCGCTCAACATTGGGCTTATTAATCTTTTTAAAGGAGAGCCGTATGATGTAGAAGTATATTGATGGGTAGCATCACCTCCGGTGTATCCGCAACCCCAAGTGGGCCCGTATTTTATTTCCACCCTCTTCTGTTGTATATACCTAATTACAAATACGACCAACATAATGGTAACCAATATCAAACTCATGAACCCGAATTTTTGAAATATTTCGATCTGGCTTATGTAAAAATCTTGATTCCTCGGAATGAAATGAAAAGTAGAAATGGTTTGATAAATTTCGGGGAATATCAACATAGGGGCTAATCCTAACAACAACATAAATGTTGAATTAAGAAATGCCGGGAATAACATGGATGGACCTGGCTCTTTTATTTCGTTAGGATATTCTTTTCTATTAGAACCCAAAAATGCTAATCCGAATGCCTTTGTCATAGCAAAAATGGAGAGCCCTCCTGAAACTGCCATCACCACAACCACTATAATTGAAATGACTGATATGAAAAAATCGCCGGTGGCAATGGCTTTAAATACCCCTTTATACATCAAAAATTCAGAAACAAAACCATTGAATGGAGGTAATGCACAAAGTGATAAACTGCCCAACAGAAAAAATGCTGCAGTAAACGGCATCTTCTTAGCCAGCCCTCCAAGCTCATTAAGATTACGTGTACCTGTAACCCTTTCAATATTTCCTGTAAGAAAAAATAACATGGATTTGTACAATGAATGACTGATGGCATGAAATACCGCACCTAACATTCCAAGTACACATAATGCAGGAATATTGTACGCTTTACCAAAAAATGAAAGTGAAATTCCTAAACATATCACTCCTACATTTTCAATTGAAGAATAAGCCAACAATTTTCTCAAATCACTTTGGTATACTGACATTGAAATAGCAAAAAATAATGTAATCAATGAAACCGGTAAAAGAACACTGGCTATTTCAGCAAAGTTGGCTTGTACTTCCATGGATACTCTTAAAATTCCAAATATTCCCATCTTCACTAAAATTCCACTCATTAAACCTGATACATGTGGAGGTGCAATGGGATCAGCTTTTGGAGCCCAGGAATGAAAAGGAATCAAACCTGCCTTTACTCCAAACCCAACAAGAAATAATAAAAATAAAGGGACATTGTTATGTGATTCAAAATAATAAGGCAATGCATCAAAACCCCAGATACCTGTTTCTTTATTGGCAATAAGAAAAGCGGCCAGCAAAAAGAAAAATCCTACGTGCATTTGAATCAAATAATTGATGGCGATTTTTACTACTTCAGGTTTCTCACCGTTAAAGGCTATCAGTACAAAAGATGATAACGACATGAGTTCCCATGCAAAAAGAAATAAAAACCCATCCCTTACCATCGTTAATAGTATCAAACTAATGAATAATAAAAAGTACGAGAACAAATGCATGGAAATTCCAAGACTGCTTTTTGTTGTGAAATAATTTTTTAAATATCCATATGCATATATGATACTTCCTAATGTAATGAGGTTAATCATTAGAATAAACAACGCGGATATCTGATCGATGGTAAACTTGGGTACTGAGCTCCAGAATGCCGGGATTTGCCCGAGCACTTCAAAAGTGAGTATGATCTTCTTCACCTGATGAAGGACAATTACATTTATTGCCCATGAACTGGTTACTGTCATCAACATCAGCACTGGAATCAGCAGGCTGAAGTATTTATATTTCATCGGCACAAAGAATATCAGTAGAGATAATACAATAGCCGCTTGAAATATTATAATGTCATATTGCATATAATATTCAATTACATATGATTACTAAAAACTAATTAAGAGAGGAAAAGGTAATAGACTACTCTTAAATCCGAATGGATCTTACAACAAGAAAGAGGGGAAGATGATAATTATCTTGTTGATGGTTTGATGATGAAATTAAACGAGTAGTTAATAAATTTTTAATATGTTCTTTTTCTACAGAAGACTCATGTATATATAGGAGCTCTAATCCATCAATACTTTTTTCTGAATCTTCTGATTCAGTGTTTTTTTCAGAAAAAATAAATGATTTATGAAAATTCCAACCTGAACTTTCTGCATGATGTTCATGAATAAAAACGCCATTTCCCCCTGTATAAGCATTCGCTTCCTGAGCAAAAAAAACAGTTAGAATAATGCCGGTTAAAACGAAGAATGAGGTTAGCTTTTTCATGACTTTGAAATAGAAATAATCATATTTCAAAACAAAGGTAGATTTAATAAAATTACATGCATACGAATTTTATCAAACCTATACTTTCACTTATTAAAGTTGAATCGCTAACTATTATTTCGTTAACCAGCTGCTTGGATTTTGAACAACTGAACCATATCTCACCTGAAAGTTAATATATGTTTCACCTTCATCATTAGTTGCAGCAGTTCCTATTTTTTGTTCGGCAGAAACTTCTGTTCCTTTTGAAACAGTAGTTTGGGACAAATGTGAATAAACCGTTAAATAATCTCCATGTCGAACGATTACTACATTTTCAAAACCATCTACTTTAAATACACCTGACACCGTTCCTTTATATACAGCCCTAACAGCAGCTCCTTTTTCAGTTGATATATCAATACCATCATTTTTTATTTCTACTTTATCTAATACCGGATGTTGGTGAACTCCATACTTTCCTGTGATCACACCTTTAGTTACCGGCCAACTTAACTTTCCTTTGTTCGATTCAAATCCGGCTGAATTTGAATTTCCTTGAGTATTGGTGATTTCTGATTTAGAATTATTATTGTTTGTATTAGTTTTTGAGTTATTTGTATTGTTCGACTTATTCGTTGTTTTATTATTAGTAGTTTTTTCTTTTTTAGGTTTAATGGTTTCTACAATTGAATTAATCTTGGTTGATAAAGCATCTCTTTCTTTTTCCTGCTTTTTTACTTTAGCTAAAAGATCTTTTTCATTTTTCTTTAATTTTTTAAGAACTTCATTTTTTGATTTTTTCTCGTTTTCCAGATTCACCAATTCTTTATTCTTCTCATTAATAACCCCCTCTTTTTCTTGTCTTGATACTTTTAATGATCCAATCCTATTGCCTAACTCATTTTTATTTTTCTTAATAGATTTTGATTGAACTACTCTTAGTTCATTCACTTGTTTATAATATTTATATCTTCTGATTGCTTGATTAAAGTTATCCGCCGAGAAAATAAACATCCAGGTTGATAAACTGTTTCTGGTTTTCCATGATTGGTACACCATTTTTGAATAACTTTTTTTAAGTGCCTTTAACTGGGTTTCAAGTTTAGACACTTGCTTTTCATTCAAATTGATTTCCTTTGCTAACAGATTCACTTCCTCAGTATAGTTATTCACCAATTCAGTTCTCGTTTCAATATTAGAGTTAATTGTTTCTATTTGCTTCACTGAGGTCTTCTGATTTTTTTGATTCTTTTTTATCAGCGATTGCGTATAATTGATATCCTTTTGTAATTTTTTCTTTTTGTTTTGGAGCTGGGTTTTATTCTGCCCAAAAACTGGGGTCAATAAAAATATGGACCCAGCAAGTAAAAGAATAATATGTTTTGGTGATCTCATAGTACAAATATATTACACCTTCACCGTAGAATGGTTCATGTGGATTATAGTCTATTAACGGGGTTTCGTTAATAAGTAGTATATACTAACTGAAATATGCAGGGCTATCCAATAGAACACAGATAACACGGATACTATTGATTTGCACTAATCGCCCTTAAAACAGGGGGTGTCGGAATTTGCTTTCTATCGTTGGTAAATATTTTTCTTTTAAATTGAGGCGTTTTTCCAAAATTCAACAACAAACCTGTTTCTATAGATGTTGCTTTCAAATAGTTGATGAGTTGATTTTCATGCTCCTCTGCTATTCCTTCTGCGGCTTTTAATTCTAAGATTACCAGGTCATTTACAACTATATCAGCAAAATACTCCCCAACATTATAATTATTATAGTACACTTTTATTGGTTCCTGTTTAATACAATGCAAACCCATTGAATTTAATTCCAGATACAACGCATTAGAATATACTTTTTCTAAAAAGCCATATCCTAATTCATTATATACCTTATAAAAAGCCTGAATGATTTTACCAGTCAGTTCTTGATTATGCAATGTAGCCATATCCGTTTTTATCAGTAATAATTAGTGTCATCAGTGTTCTATTCATAATGCAGACAAGTAAACCTTACTCCGGTTTTTGGATATTTTCGATCTTTTGTTGCATGTGTTGGATTTCTTTCTGTAAATTTTGAAGTGCTTTGCCTACATCTTTATCATTGTCTTTTTCTACTTCCATGTTTTCACTCATGTAGTTCACAAATTTCCATACTTCCAGAATTTCACTCATGTGCACATCATAGGGTTCGTATAACGGATTGGTACTACATAAAGTAAGTACTCCGGATTCTGCAATTTTATTGTATACAATTTTAAATACCACCCCTTCGTCACGGGTAACTATAATATAGGGCTGTCCGTTTTTTACGCTTTCCCAGTTTTGTACATACTCTCCGGTTACATAACTTCCGTCAGCTACGGGAGGCATCGAATCACCACTGATTTGAAATGACCTGAATTTTTTACTCTTACTTAAGAAGGGCAAATGAAAGGTAGGTAACACTCTTATATACTCAGGATCGGCATAACCTGCCGTATACCCTGCCTTGGCCTTCATAGGAACGAGTTCAACATTATCATTGTTCTCACTATCTACTGTAGTAGCCAAAATCCTTAATTTTTTACCATTAATATCTGTATCGAATCCTTTCTCTAATTCACTCAGATAAAATTCTGATATAGCACTTAAATCTATTGTTACCAGCTTATCCATGGTAATTTTAAAAAACCTAGAAAAACGGGTGAGTGTTTCTAAACTGGGTTCTACCGTACCTAATTCATAAGAACTTAAAGTAGATCTTTTAAGACCAAGTACTCCGGCCATTTCTTCCTGTGAACGCTTTTTACGTTTGCGTAGTAGTTGTATATTTTTAGAAAAGTATATCATTGTAGTTAAGTTTAGCTCAAAAATACGGGCAGTTAATTATATTGTCAAGCACTCTGACAAATAACCTGTCATAAATTTATTAAATAATTGATTTACAGTTGAATAAAATTAATAAAATTTTCTTAACCTTCCTTGCTTTATACTCATTTGTGTATGCTCAGCCTGATTTACCACAGGGTCATTCACATAATGATTATTTACAAAAACGACCTTTATATGAAGCTATTGAATTAGGCTTTGGCAGTATTGAAATTGATATATGTTTAACTGATAAAAAAAAGGAATTAAAAGTGGCTCATGTGCCCTGGTTTTTGTCAGGTAAAAAAGAGGTGGATGAACTATATTTTGCTCCTATTGCAAAAATGATAGATAATAAGGATACTATTTTTAAATATTCGGCCGAACATCCTTTACATTTATTGATTGACTTTAAAAAAAATCCAGATTCTACCTATAAATATCTAAAAAAGGTATTCGTAAAATATGGCAAATACATTACTCAATATAAAAATGGGGCGGTAATATATAAAGCTCCTCTGGTGATTAACATTACAGGGAATAAACCCTGGAAAGCCATAATGAATGATTCCATCACCTATGCTAAAATAGATGGGCCTCTTTTACTAAATAATCAATCTCCCTATGGAATGAATTTAATTGACTCGAGTAAAGTAAAATTCGTGGGGCGGGTAGCGTCAAACTATAAACAACTAATGAAATTCAAAAAAAAGTTCAATAGTGAATACGAATTTTACCAAATGGTTAATAAAAACATGAATGCTTACCATGATGCAGACATTACTACCCGATATTATGAAGTACCAAATAATGAAAAAGCCTGGGAAGTAATAATGAAATCAGGACTCTATTGGGTAAATGTGGATAAACTGAAACGGTTTTCCAACTTTTATAAAGCATATCAGAAAAAAAACTAATTTCAAATCAATTTTTACAACCATGAACAGATTCATATTTTTTCCGGCACTGATCACTATATTATTATTGTTTTCCTGTGGTCAAAAAAAGGCTGTTGATTCCAACCTTAAAACAGATTCTACAAGTAACCAGAACACTCTCCCGGTAAATGAAAATTCTATAGATCGAAACTATCAGGGAGAAGAGCTGGATAAATCCAAATATCCAGATGATTTATATGTAGTAATGCCATCAAAAGTTACTTCAAGCGGATATCTTACCGGAAAAAATGAAGATTATAGAGACGATTTTATGATCGATCATGATCCTTTCACCTGGTGGACACCCAATCCTAACCGAGATGGACAAGGAGCCTGGATAGAACTTCAATTTGACCAGGAAATTCCAATGGAGGGTTTTGAGATTTGGGGAGGATCACATAATCCTGAATATCCTAAATATGGAGATATCTATAAATTAAACAACAGGGTAAAAAAAGGAGTTTGTGAATTCTCTGATGGAACATCTCTCAATTTCGAATTAAAAGATGTAGATAACTGGCAATGGGTAAAATTTGATACAACCATAAAAACAAAATCGATCAGACTTAAGATAAATGAAGTATATAAAGGAGAAAAATGGGAAGATCTATGTATTGCTGAATTTTTAGCACTAACATCAGATAAGAACTTAGCATATTATGGAGAGGAGATGGCAAAACCTGTTATCTATATCTATCCTGAGAAAAAAACAGATGTGATTGTAAAATTAGATACCAAAAATATGAATGGGACATTAGATATTAGTTATCCTGATTACTCCAGTAATGGTTGGAGTGTTACTGCTCATCCGGATGGCAAGCTGATTGATAAAAAAACGGGTAAAACTCATAACTATTTGTTTTGGGAAGGTACTTCATTGAAACAATGGAAGTTTGACGAAGGATTTGTTGTAAAAGGAAATGAGTCGGCTTCATTTCTCGAAGAAAAATTATCTCAAATGGGATTAACAGATAGTGAATCCAACGATTTTATCGTTTATTGGTTACCTCAAATGGCTAAAAACAAATACAACCTGGTTAAATTTGTTAATGAAGAATATAACAAAGATATCCCTTTAAATATTCAACCAAAACCTGAAAGTATATTACGGGTTTATATGATTTTTAAAAGTATTGATTCTCCTGTAAATATACCTGAACAAAAACTTAAATCGTTCCAACGCAAAGGATTTACTGTAATTGAATGGGGAGGAAGCCAAATCGATAATCAAAATACAATATTGTTCTGATCAATTAACTAACTACGGCAGTACATAATAATCACTACATTTACACTAATGAATATTTTAGTTACAGGAGGCACAGGGTTCATCGGATCACATACCATTATAGAGCTGTATAAAAGTGGAATGGATGTTGTAAATGTAGATAACCTCATTAATTCAGAATCATTCATCAATAACAGGGTGAATAAAATCACAGGCAAACAACAAATATTTGTACAAGGCGATATTTCTGATGAAAATGTATTAAGAAACCTATTTTCATCACATAAAATAGATGCAGTGATTCATTTTGCTGCACTAAAAAGTGTGAATGAATCAGTTGAGAAACCTTTAGAATATTATAAAAACAACATCGGAGCCACATTGGTCTTATTAAAGATTATGAAAGAATTTTCAGTAAACCAATTGGTATTTTCATCTTCTTGCACGGTATATGGTCAGCCGGAGAAACTACCCGTTACTGAAGATTCTCCTATCCAACATGCTACTTCACCTTACGGATACACCAAACAAGTATGTGAACAAATCATTGCAGATTATGCTAAAGTCAATTCTGATTTCAGGGGGATTATCTTACGATATTTTAATCCGGTAGGAGCACATCCTGCTGGTACGATAGGTGAACTTCCCAGAGGAATACCTAATAACCTGGTTCCTTATATTACACAAACCGCTTCGGGCATAAGAGATGTTTTAAAAATATTCGGCAACGATTATAATACCCCTGACGGAACTTGTATACGTGATTTTATCCATGTATGTGATTTAGCCAATGCACATGTAAAAGCATTAGAAAAAATAATTTCATCCAATACCTCGCTGAGTTATTACAACATCGGAACAGGTACCGGCAATACTGTACTAGAGTTGGTTAAAGCATTTGAAAAAGCTACCGGTGTAAAAGTTAATTATGAAATAGCACCACGTCGTGACGGGGATATTGAAAAAATTTATGCGGATGCTACTAAATCTTTCAATGAATTGAACTGGAAGCCACAATATACTTTAGAAGATGCCATGTTACACGCTTGGCAGTGGGAAAAAAATTTGAAAGTTGGAGAAGTTTAAGGTTTGAACTTGAAACTTGAAATCTCAAACTGGAAACTATTTCATTCCATCTATCTGGCAACATCCGGGTAATTGGTCATACGCCTCTTTATTGGCTTTTACATCATCCGCCTGATAACCTAATGAGCTAATAAAATTACGCAAATCATCTTCAGTAGTTTTATTGCTTCTGTATTTAATAGTAACTATTTGTGTTTTTACATCCAATTCCGCAGAAACCACTCCTTTTTGTGAAAACAGCCCATCCTCAATTCTTTTTTTACACATATCACATTGAGCGGATGTTTTTATTTTTACTTCTTTGATTACGGTTGTTTGAGCATTTAGGCCGGTAATCAATAGTCCAACAGTGGCAATAAGTATGATAATATTTTTCATATTACAAAGGTATACAATTTAGGTGCCACCTTATGCAGTCTTTCGCTATATCTACCCCATTAAAAAACACAAATACAAGATATAGCCGGGGCTTTCTGCCGTCAGCCCTGCTATACCTGCATTTGTTAATTTTTTAAAAGGGGGTAGTATACCGCTACAACCTGCGGTGGATAACGGTATCCCAACAACATTTCATTAACAAAATTAACATCTCGTCTCATTTTAATACATTGAGATTATTTGCTATATTTGACTTAATATAAAAGATTATAGAAATGAAAAAATTGATATTAGCCTCAGTATTTGTTTTAGGATCAGTTTTAGCAGTATCTGCTCAAACTACTGACCAAAAATCATGTCATGGTAATGAAGGTTCAACCGGAAAATCATCATGTTGTAAAAGTGCAAATACCACTACAACTAATAATAATAGTAATGTAAAATCTTGCTGCAGTAAAGGTTCAAGCCATGTTTCTACCGGTACTTCAGGAAGTAAAGCACGTGCTGCTTCTGCTAATGTTATAATGAATACTTCAAAAACCGTTACAGAAAAAAGTGTTGTAACAAAAGAAGAGCCTAAAAACTAAATTAGAAAATACAATTTGTATAAATAATGAAATCCGACTCATAGTCGGATTTTTTTATTCCTGAGTATAAACTCTTCGTACTCTTTGCGAAATAGAAGTAAGCACTTCATAAGGAATGGTATCTAAAGATTGGGCAAATGTTTCTATTGGAAGATTGTCACCAATAATTTCAACCCTATTCCCCACCTCTATATTCAATCCTGTAACATCAATCATAGTCATATCCATACAAACTCTACCCACTACTGATGCCGGTTGACCATTAATAAACATTTTGCCTTTACCATTTCCTAAACTTCTTCTGTATCCGTCAGCATATCCAATAGGAACTGTTGCAATGGTCATGTCTTTTTCGGCTATAAAACTCCTTCCATAACCAACAGACTCTCCTTTTTTAACCTCTGTTAATTGAGCAACGGTAGAGAATAATCCTATCACCGGTTGTAATTTTGATTGTTCTTCAGCATCGGCCCCCACCCCATACAATCCAACGCCGAGTCGTATCATGTCAAACGCAGCTTCTTTAAATCTACTGGCCCCGGCTGAATTAGCTATATGTTTGATGAGTTTTTTTCCAGTCGTTTTTTCAATTCGTTCCGCTATGTTTATATAGGTTTTAATTTGTTCTAAAGTGAAATCATCCATCGTTGGCTCATCAGCAGCTGCTAAATGAGAAAAAACTGATTTAACTTCAATATCTTTATTATCTCTCAATAAACTTTCCAACTCATCAATTGAGTTCGGATTAAATCCTAACCTGTGCATACCTGAATCTACTTCGATATGTATAGGAGGAAGTTGTCCTCCGTTTTTTTGATAGTCAATAAAAGAATTTAAACTCTCAAAACTATAAATAACAGGCTCCAATTGATTTTCAACCAATACCTCAATGCCTGTTTCCTCAGCATTCATTACCATAATAGGTAATTTTATACCATTACGTCTTAATTCAATCCCTTCATCTGCGTATGCTACTCCTAAGTAATTGACATGATTAAAATTAAGTACATGAGCAATTTCATGGGTACCTGTGCCATATCCTGATGCTTTCACCATCGCCATGATCTTTGTTCCTGATGGTATCTTTTTTCTGAAATAATTAAGGTTATGAATCATTGCATTCAGATTCACTTCCAATACAGTATCATGATGGCGACTTTCTAACCTTGATACTATTTTCTCCAATTCAAATATTCTTGCTCCTTTTACTAATATGGCTTCATTATTCAATGAAATATGATGTAATTTATCAATGAGTTCATGAACATTATTTACGAAAACTGAAGTTTTTGGAAAAAATGAAGCATATGAAGAAATTTCTTTCCCTACACCAATAACTTTGCTAATATTTTTTTGCTGAATGATTCCTGCTATTTGTTTATACAATACCTCAGTATCACCTCCTGACTGAACTATATCTGACAGGATAATGGTTTTCTCAGGGTATTGTTGAAGATTGTATAAACTATCTATAGCAATTTTTAATGAATCAAAATCATTACTATAGGTATCATCTATAATAAAACAATTATTTTTCCCTTGCTTAAATGAAAGTCTCATATTTACCTGAGGCAAATATTTCATTTTCTCTGTTACTTTAATCACATCAACATTCATCACAAGACAGGTAACAAATACATTAACAGCATTTTCAATAGAAGCAGAATCCGAAAATGGAATGATAAACGAATAGTTATCATCTCCATCGGTAATAAATATTTCAGTTTTATTTGATAATCTTTTGTGAGTAACTTTATATTGTGCCCCATCCTCTTCACTCCAAGTAATGAATAGTTTATCGGGAAACATTTTTTCAGCTTCTACTTCAATCAAAGGATTTTTTACCGATAAAATAATATGAGTACAGTTTTTAAATAACTGCAGTTTCTCTTTAATTTTTTCAATCTGACTATCAAAATTTTCTTCATGTGCCGAACCTATATTGGTAAATATTCCGAAGTTAGGCGCAATAATGGGCTGCAACTTCTGCATTTCGCCGGGTTCTGAAATACCTGCTTCAAATATTCCTATTTCATGCTCCGGCTGTAAATTCCATACAGATAAGGGAACTCCAATTTGCGAATTATAACTTTTAGGATTTTTGCAAACATTATAGTCAGCAGATAATACAAATGCCAACCAATCTTTGGTAATAGTTTTTCCATTACTCCCGGTAATACCAATAATAGGTATTGAAAATTGTGATCGATGGTGAGCTGCCAATTTTTGTAAAGCTTCTGTAGTATCATTTACTAAAACAAAACAACCTGCATTATCAACTACACTATTTCTATCTGAAATAATAAAACTATTTACTCCGGCCTCTATCGCTTTTGAAATAAACAAATGCCCATTGTATTGAGGCCCGGATAATGCAAAAAAAACAGATTCCTCAGGAAACGTAATTTTTCTACTATCAGTTGCCAGGTAACGAATAACATAGTTATTAGTATTACCTATAACCTCCCCGTTTACTATTCGGGCAATTTCCTGAATGGTATAATGGTGTTGGTTCATTTTTTACGTTTGGCAAAACAATCCCTGCATAATGGTTTATAAGCATCGGTTTCACCTAAAAGTACCAATTTATCTTCTTCCGACAAACGATATGAATGATTGGCAATATGCCCGCAGTCAACACAAATAGCATGTACTTTAGTAACAAACTCAGCAATGGCCATTAGTTGAGGCATAACCCCAAAAGGTTTACCGGTATAATCCATATCCAATCCGGCTACTATCACTCTAACTCCATTATTGGCAAGGGTATTACAAACATCAACAATCCCTTCATCAAAAAATTGGGCTTCATCAATACCCACCACATCCATGTTGTTAGCCATTAATAATATGTTCCCTGAAATAGGTACAGGGGTTGATTGAATGGCATTTCCTTGATGAGATACTACATCTTCTGCATGGTAACGGGTATCTATCTCGGGTTTAAAAATTTCAACATTTAGTTTAGCTATTTTGGCTCTTTTAAGCCTGCGGATGAGCTCTTCTGTTTTACCTGAAAACATGGATCCACATATTACTTCAACCCAGCCACGTTTCTCTCCCTGTTTTAATGTGTTTTCAACAAACATAGTTTAACTCCTAATATTTCGTAATTTTCGGCTGTATTTATATACAAAGGTATAATAAATGCGTTGTTCTAAAAGTCTTTATACCCCTTAATATTCATGACAAAATCTGAATTACTTCGTGAAATAGGTGTCCACCTCAAAAAGGTAGTGGATATATATAACCAATTAGCCAAAAATGCTGACTCATTTAGTCCCGGCGAATTGGATATCCTCATGAACAATGCTGCTAAACTTATTGAGTTTTCAGCCATTTTAAAACACCAACCGGCCAGTCATACCAATTCTGATGATTCTATCAAACTTCGTGATATTGAAGATAAGTTAAGAGTATTGAACGAAGAATTGAAGAATAAAGAATTCGAAATTGAAAAATTACAAAGAACCAATAAGGAATTGGAGAAGAAAGTGGAAGAAACCAAACATTTGGCAGATGCCTTTTCTTTTGATATCCCTGAAGTATCTGAAAAAGTGGATTCCAACTCAACTATAGCAAAAAACGATTTGCTTGAACCTACTTTAAATAAAACAATTCCACAGATTGAAGAAATTAAACAAGAACTCTTTGAAAAGAAAGAGATCGTTACTCCAATAGTAAACACTATTGATAAAAAAGAAGAAATAGATACTCCCAAAAGTATAGCGTCTCAATACGAAAATACCAAAGATAAATCAAAAACAGTCATTAGCTCATTATCTGAATCTGTCATAGACGGCTCTGAGAATATAGCAGAAAAAATGATGCAAAAAAAGGTAGTAGACTTAAAACAAGCTATTCCTTTACACGAAAGATTTTTATTTACTAATGAGCTTTTTGACAAAAATGGAGATCATTATAATCAGTTTGTAGAAGCAATGAATACCAAAACCAGCTGGAAAGAGGCTGAAGGATTATTGGCACAAGCCGCTTCAATGTATAAATGGGATCCTGAAAATAAAATTGCATTACAGTTTATTGCACTTATTCAAAGGAGATTTAATTAATCAATGAAGAGATTAATATTTATCACATTCATTTTTGTACTTTCTTTACATGTGAAAGCACAGCAATTTTCTAATGAAGACATTGGGAAATTCGGCAGAACTGTTGTAGACTCCCTTGCATCACCCTATTTTAAAGGTCGTGGTTACATCAAAGAAGGAGATAATCTGGCAGCCTATTTTGTAGCATCCGAGTTTCATAAAATGGGTTTAAAAAAATTTGTTGGTGCAAAAAACTATTATCAGAATTTTAATTTCCCTGTAAATATTTTTCCAAGAGATTGTTTTGCTGCCATTGATGATAATTATTTGATTTGCGGAAGAGATTTTGTCCCCGATCCCGGATGTCCGGATGTTAGTGGTACCTGGAATTTAGTCTGGTTGGATAGTGCTACAGTTGCTGACCCCGAAGAATTTAAAAAGTTTGCCAAACGTAATTTTTCAACCTACTTCATTGTTATAGATGACAAAGGTGTAACAGATCCTGATCAGAAAAAAATATTCAAAAACATGGCATTAAATCCTTTTGGAGCAAGAGGATTAATCTTTATCAGACCAAAAATCACCTGGGGCGTAGCTACAGAAGTGGCTCCATTTCCAATTTTAGAAGTAGTTAGAGGAAGTATTCAAAAAAACTCAAAACAAATGAGGGTGTTGGTAGATTCTAAATTTATTGATGACTATCCAAGTCGAAATGTAATTGGTTATGTAGAAGGAAAAGAAAAACCTGATTCATTTCTTGTGATTAGTGCTCACTATGATCATTTGGGTAAAATTGGAAGAACTGTTTATTTCCCGGGTGCTAATGACAATGCCAGTGGTATTGCCATGATGTTGAGTTTGGCGAAATGGTTTTCTATGCCTGCTAATCAACCTAAATATTCTATTGCGTTTATTGGGTTTGGTGCCGAAGAAGCAGGACTCATTGGTTCTACCAGATATAACCTTTATCCCGTTTTTCCGGTAAGTAAAATAAAATTTCTATTGAATGTTGATATTATGGGTACCGGTGATGAAGGTATCACCGTAGTTAACTCTACTGAATTCAAAAAAGAATTTGCTTTATTAGATAGTATCAATAACCAGAAACAATATTTGGTACAGATTAAAAAAAGAGGTCCAGCGGCTAATAGTGATCATTATCCATTTTATGAAAATAAGGTTCGGTGCTTTTTTGCCTATACGATGGGTGGTGTAAAATATTACCATGATATTGATGACAGAGCCGAAACACTACCTTTAAATGAATTTACAGATTTACATTTACTATTCCGTGATTTCATGAATGAAATTCAGATAAAATAACGTGGGTAAACTATTTATCATACCAACGCCAATAGGCAACCTTGAGGATATTACTCATAGGGCTGTAAGGTTATTAAAAGAAGTAGATGTATTATATGCTGAAGATACCCGAACAACAGGAAATCTTCTCAAACATTTTGGAATTGATAGAAAAATTATTGCATTTCATCAACACAATGAACATAAAGTTCTTCAGCGGTTGGTGGATGAAATTCAAACGTTAGAATCAGCCGGATTAGTAAGTGATGCAGGCACCCCTGGAATTTCAGACCCGGGATTTTTATTGATCCGTGAATGTGTAAAAAATGAAATTGAGGTGGAGTGTTTACCCGGTCCAACAGCATTTGTGCCCGCTTTGGTACAATCAGGTTTTCCATGCGAAAGTTTTGTTTATGATGGGTTCCTACCTCATAAAAAAGGAAGACAAACCAAGTGGAAAGAAATTGCTGTATCTGAGAGAACTGTAGTGGTTTATGAATCTCCTCACCGAATCATTAAAGCTTTAGAAGAGGCAAAGGAATTTTTGCCTGAAGCAAGACAATTGGCCGTTTGCAGAGAAATCTCCAAAATGTTTCATGAAACCAAACGAGGAACGGCAACTGAATTGTTACAATATTATACAGAACATCCACCTAAAGGAGAAATTGTTTTGGTAATATCTCCGAGTAATTAATTTTTACTTTTCTTTTTAGGAATTGAAAAATCAATGATAACTCCAATCGTTGGTAAAATAGTTCCTGCTTGGTTTGCTAAAAATTCAGGTAAATACCTTGAAGGATCACTTGGATTAACTACAGGATTTCCGTTTGCATCAGTCACCACTGATAAATTCGGACGTCCTTCGGCTTTCCAATTATATACATTTTGAATATCTAAATATAAATTCAACGACCAATGTTTAAAGTACCATACTTTATCTACCCTAATGTCTAATTGATGAAAAACAGGAATACGTTGAGTGTTCAATAATCGGTAATCCGAAATTCCTCTTCCTGTAACATCCCAAACATTGGTTAACATAGATAAGGATGTATCATAAGGTGTATAAGGTTGTCCATCAACCAATCGAAACCTTAACCCCACTTCCCAATTGCGTTTAAATTTATATCCTGCTGTAAGAGTAAACAAATGACGACTATCCCAACTACTAGCCACCATTTTACGATCTTTGTCTTCAAACTCACTGCGTACAAAAGTATAAGCAATAATCCCATACAATCCCTTCCATAACTTTTGTTGTGCTAAAAATTCAACACCATAAGCACGTCCTTCACTTCTTGAAACAGCAGGCACATTTCCTACCACTCCAAAATCGGCACCTAAATTGGCCAATGTAATACTATCTCTTAACGAAAACGGATAATCCCTATAATGTTTGTAGAAACCTTCCACTGAAAGTTTCAAGTTTTTGGTTGGATTATATTCAATTCCACCCACCAAATGATCACTGTTAATATATCGGATATCATTTGTTTTATTTACCAGTTGAGTATTTTCATCTGAATAACCTAAAACAGTATAAGGTACTCTTTGATAATATCTACCTGCATTAAAGTTGATATAAAATCCTTTAAACACATTCCATGAAATACTCACCCGTGGTGAAAATTGATTCCATGGCGCAGCCATATATGCATTATAACTATTGTTATCAAAACGAACTCCTCCACTTAAAATCAATTTATCCCCAAAAAAACTTTTAGACACTGAGGTAAATACAGCACCATTAAACATATTCAGTTCACTTGAGGTGTTAATAGTGTCCAGCCCGCTAAAACTATTAAATACATTATAGGTAGAGTTCGTATATTTTGCATATTCTGCACTAATGCCTGCATTTATTTTCCAGCCTTTTTTCTTCCAGGTCAATTCGTATCTAAACTTATTTTCTATTTCCTGTGATTTATAATCCAATATTTTTTTGGAAGGGTCGGTTTCGTCATTCCCTTGATATTTATAGATAGAATTATTAAGCATACTTCTACTTAAAACAAAAGTATGGGTAATGTACTTCGAGTAATGTTTATACACACCTCCCAAAGTATAGTTCCATTGATTGTTCACAGGAAGGTTGTTCAATAAATATTGTTGTGATTTAGTTTGGTTGGCAGCCAAATTCAATTTAAACAAATCAATAGCACCTAACCCAATAAAATACAATTCGTTTTTTGCATCAAAACGGATTTTATACTTAAACTGTGTATCATAGTAGGTAGGTAGAAAAGGTAATTGTAAAGCACTAAATAAAAATTGCAGATAGGATGCTCTTACAGAAACTATGAGTGTTGTTTTTTTACCAATGGGTCCATCTGCCGTGAATGCTGCATCCGAACTACCAATGGTAAATCTAAATTTCCATCTTTCATTGTTTCCATCAATCTGACGAAAATCTAAAACAGAACTTAAGGTATTACCTCGATTGGCAGGAAAAGCACCTGATAAAAAATTTACTTCACGTACTAAATTTACATTGATAATTCCAACAGGTCCACCACTTCCTCCTTGTGTTTGAAAGTGATTAATAACAGGGACTTCAATTTCATCCAAATAGAATCTATTTTCATTGGGAGCTCCACCTCTAATAATAATATCATTTCTAAATGCAGGCGTTGATGCTACACCCGGGAAAGATTTTAAAACACTTGAAATGTCGCGGTTACCACCGGGGTTTCTTTCAATTTCAGCAATCCCAATGGTACGATATGAAACCGGACTTTCTTCTACACGATTAAATGGATCTTGATTAACGACAAATTCTTTTAAATTTTTTACATCTTCCTCCATCTTTACTTCAATAATGGCCGGTGATGCATTGTTAACAAGTACATCACGATAGGTATATGCTTTAAATCCTATTGCGGTGATGATAAGGTTTTTGAACCCTGGTTCTATTCCTTTAAGTTCAAATTTTCCTAACGAATCGGTTGTAGTACCAACACTCGTACCTTCAACCAAAACATTGGCAAATTCAACCGGTTCGTTACTAATTACATTTACAATTTTACCTTTAATGATACCGTTGTAATTTTGACTAAACCCCACCATTGGGAATGAGTAAATCAGCCATGCAGCCAATACAAAACCAATACACTTTTTCATTGAAACTTTTAGCTCTAGATTTAAAATTTAGCCTTGATATAACTTGAGGTTGAGGTTTGATTGTAATAAAAGCAAATATTTTTGGTGGTTAGGGACACGAATTCTTTTATTGAGAATCGACTGCGGGTTTTCTTTCTTAATTTTCTTAAACAATCTAATGTAATAGCTATATGCTAAATACACACCTTTGCGTGAACTTAAAGGCAACTTCATAATACCAACCAATGACTCCTTAAATTCAGCATGAATATCATCTTCAATTTTTCGCTTATCCTCCATGGTAAAATTACTCATATCTACTTCAGGAAAATAGGTTCTTCCTAATTCTATATTATCAGAACTCACATCTCTTAAAAAGTTTACTTTTTGAAATGCCGACCCCAGTTTTTGGGCATAAGGTTTTAATTCATCATATAATGAATCATTATTTTCAGTAAAAACTTTTAAGCACATCAAACCTACTGCTTCAGCTGATCCAAATATATATTTGCCATATTCTTCAGCACTATATTCCTTCTTTTCCAAATCCATTTCCATACTCAATAAAAATGAGTCAATTAAATGAAGTGGTATGTTATAATCATGCACCACTTGTTGAAATGAGTTAACGATTGGATTTAGTGATATTTTTCGCTCTATAGCTTCGTATGCTTCCTGCTTCAATGAGGCTAGCAATACTTTTTTGTCAAAATCATGGAAGCTATCAACAATTTCATCGGCCAATCGAACGAAACCATAGATTGAATATATAGGATTTCTTAGTCGTTGGTTTAGGAATAAAATACCAATCGAAAAACTGGTACTATACTTTTGAGTAGTAGTTTTACTACATTTTACCGAAACTTCATCAAATAATTTTTTCATAGTACCTATTTTAAATTGTCTTGTAAACCATCCATAGTATTTAACATGGAAACGTTTTTGTATTTTTTTATTTGGGTTGATCTGGCAGCATCTGCAGCAATAAAAATCTCCTGAGAAGTAAATGATTTGGCAAGAGAATCTACAAATTTTTGATCCCTTTCAATATCATCCTTTACAACTAAAAAAGATAAAATACGAGTAGGTTTTACTAAATCAATGGTATTTTTAACGGTATCAAAAGGCACATTAGCTCCCAAGTATATAGATCTTTGTCCTGCGTTTCGAATCAAATAATTAGCCATTAATAAACCTATCTCATGAAATTCACCTTCGGGCAAAAACAATAGCCAAGTATGTTCACTTTGAAAATTATTTGGCAAGATATCAATGGTTGAAATAATTTTTTGTTTTATCAGGTGAGTAGCAAAATGCTCCTGGGCCACCGACAACCCTTCCATTGACCATAATATACCCAACCTTTGTACTGCAGGATATATTACTTTAAGGTAAGCATGTTCTAAACCATATTGAGCAGTAGCCCTGTGAAAAATTTTTTCAAATAAATAATCATCAAAACCAATGGATGCTGACACCAATTGTGAAACCAAAAACTCATCTCCATCAATCTTAGTTTTATCGGATTCAAGCTTATTCTTTAGTAAGGTGGTTAATTTTATATCAGGCATGGAGCAGAGATCAGATATTTTATAATTGTCCTCCATCAGGCTCACTATGTTTAATAAACGTCTTAACTGGTGAGCATCATAATACCGGGTATTACCTTTAGTTCGATGCGGAGTTAATGCATTATACCTCTTCTCCCAAGCACGTATGCTATGCACGTTTACGCCTGTATAGCGCTGAAGATCAGATATAGTAAACAAATTCATGTCTAAATATAAAAACAAATATTTAGACAAATTAACGGATAAAGTTTGGCATTTTAATGTAAGTTGATTTAAATTTGTCTAAATTTTTATTAAAAATATCTAGACAATATGCATTTAACTGAAATTCTGACTATTATGAAAAAAAACATTATTGGTTTAATTCTCGCTACGTTGTTTCTAATGGGTAATACACACAATATTTTTGGTGGTACCATCATCGTCAACCTTGAAGGAATAAGCACTACCAAAGGAGGTAAAGTGTATACAGCTGTTTTTGATCAGAAGAATTTTTTAAAATTTGGTGAGCATATTTTCGGCAACATTAAACCTGTAACAGCTAATCAAGCACAAGTGGTGTTTGAAAATGTCCCTGCGGGTTCGTATGGCATTGCCACATTTCAGGATGTAGATGGGAATGAAGATTTAAGTAAAAACTTGTTAGGTATTCCAAAAGAACCCATGGGATTTTCAAGAAACCCCAGAATTATGTTTGGACCTCCAAACTTTAAAGAAGCTGAAATTATTATTCAATCAAATGAAACTGTACAAATAACCATTAAATTAAAATAATCGATATTTAATACAGTCACTAAAATTTCAATACTGTTTTTGTAGCAGTATCTAACAACTCTTTTACTGAGTTTTCGTCTTTACTTTCAGCATATACCCTTAGTACAGGTTCAGTTCCTGAGGCTCGGATCAACAACCACTGCTCATTGTCAAAATGGTATTTGAATCCATCAGTGGTTTCTGTTTTGAGTACTTTGTATTCCCCGAATGAATCTATCCCTGCATTGCACTGTTGTAATACACGTTGTTTTAACTCTTCAGTAATATGTAGATCATTGCGATCATATTTAAACTCTCCAACAATTTCATACACCTCTTTAATCAAATCTTCCAGAGTCTTTCCTGTTTTTGCCATAAATTCCCATAGAACTAATCCCATCCATATTCCATCACGTTCAGGAATATGTCCTTTAATGGCAATTCCTCCTGACTCTTCACCACCTAACAATACATCTTCATTGAGTATATATCCGGTAATGTATTTGAAACCAATTTTAGTTGTAGTTTGTTCTAAACCATAATGCTTACACAACTTCGATATTTTCTCTGTGGTTGAAAAAGCAGTAACCACTTTTCCTTTTTGTCTTTTATATTTTACGAGATAATGAATCAATAAAAGAATGATATGATGTGAGTCCACAAAATTTCCTTTACTATCAAACAATCCAATTCTATCAGCATCCCCATCGGTAGCTAAACCACAATCAACGGCTTCTGAAACTTTAATAAATTCAGAGAACTCCATTAGGTTACGTAAAATGGGTTCCGGAGCAATACCATTAAACCCGGGATTATGATTGCAATGTAATAATTCATCACCGCTTGACCGGCCCCATACATTGCATCATATCCCCAACGAAATTCTGAATTCAAAATAGCCTCCATATCAAACGATGCTTTTACATGATCGATATACATGGTACGAAGATCTACTTTTTGAAAATTCTCATTATTTTCTAATGAAATCCCATTGGTATAGGAGGGTGTTTCGGGAATCAACATTTCTATATCCGAAATATCTTCCGGTAACAACGGCCCCCCGAATGAACCTTTTAATTTATAACCATTATAATCAGGTGGATTGTGAGATGCCGTAATAACGATACCCAAATCAGCTTTTTGTTTTAATGTACCTAATGAAACCATTGGGGTAGAAACAAAAACATCACTGTAATACACCTTTATTCCATGTGCTAAAAAAACTTTTGAAGCTTCTTCTAAAAATAATTTTCCTGCAAATCTACAGTCATGTCCAATAACAATGGATGGACTTTTTGATTTTTTCAATAACCATTTACTTACTGCTTCGGTTACTCTTTTTACATTATCAACTGTAAAGTCTTTTGCAATGATGGCTCTCCATCCGTCAGTTCCAAACTGAATTTTGTACATAGGGTAAAAATAATGAGCACAAAGATAAAAAAAGTGTCTTACTTAAGTTACAACCCTTATCTTATAGAAATATCAAGGAGTTCAAGGCTTTACCCAGCTCAAAAACTTGTCAGTATTCAAATAGCCCAAAGCGATATCCTGCAGCTCTCCGGTAGGTGACAATAATACATAAGCGGGGTATGATCGGAGCCCATATTTTGCAGCAATACTAATTCCTTCCCCCTTTTCCAAATCATAATTAAGGTTAACAAAATTAGCGTTCATGTATTCATTTACTTCTTTTTCCATCAAGGTTGATTTTTCCATTTTACGGCAGTAACCGCACCAATCAGTATGACCAAAAATAAAAATCTTCTTATTTTCAGCAGTAGCTTTTTTTACTGCTTCATCAAGTGTTCCTTTAAAATAATTCATCCCGGCTCCGGGATTTTTAGGTTTTGGAGTACACGAAAAAATAAATATTGCTAAAAGAAAATAAAAAGCATGTTTCATTATGCTAAGATATGAAATAGAAAAGACGCCCTATAGAGCGTCTTAAAATATTATCTAAATGTTTATTAAAAAAACTAATCAGTTCCGATTAAAATATTTTGTCATCTTCAGTAATAGCTTCTTGCACCGCCAATGACACTTCATGAGCTACACGCAAATTAAGTGTAGAAGGAACCACTTTATCCAATGCCATATTGTATACGCTGTTGGCAATAGCATGTGCTGCCGCTAATTTCATAGCAGTGGTAATTCTTTTTGCTTTGCCATCCAATGCACCACGGAAAATACCCGGAAATGCTAATACATTATTGATTTGGTTAGGTAAATCAGAACGACCTGTACCAACAATAGCTGCTCCCCCTTTTAAGGCTTCGTCAGGCATAATTTCAGGAATAGGATTTGCTAATGCAAAAATGATGGAATCTTTATTCATGGTTCGGATATCATCAGCCGTTAAAAGATTAGCCTGACTTACTCCAATAAATACATCTGCACCTACTAAAGCTTCCTGAACCGTACCTTTTACGTTGTTAGGGTTTGTCCAACTCAATAATTCTTGTTTTGTACTATTTAAATCATCACGGTCTTTATGAACAGTTCCTTTAGTATCACATAAAATTACTTCTTTAACGTTCAATGCAGGATCATTGTACTCTGATGCCGTTTCACTGCGTAATAATTTAGCAATGGCAATACCTGCAGCACCAGCCCCATTAATTACTATCTTCAAATCTTTTAGTTCACGCCCTTGTAATTTACAAGCATTAATAATCCCAGCTAAAACCACTACTGCAGTACCATGTTGATCATCATGAAAAACAGGGATACCTAAATCTTGTAATCTATCTTCAATTTCAAAACAACGAGGTGCTCCAATATCTTCCAAATTAATTCCTCCGAATACAGGAGCTATTAATCGAACTGTTTCAATTACTTTTTCGGTATCTTGTGTATCAATACAAATTGGGAAAGCATCAATTCCTGCAAACTTTTTAAATAACATGGCTTTTCCTTCCATTACAGGTATAGAAGCGGCTGCACCAATATTTCCTAATCCCAATACTGCAGTACCATCAGATACTACGGCCACTGTATTTCTTTTAATCGTGTACTTCCATACATCTAATGGGTTTTGTGCTATACGTACACAAGGTTCAGCTACTCCAGGTGAATATAGAAGAGCTAAGTCTTCCTTGCTCTGTATATCCATTTTAGGTTGAATGCGGATTTTACCGCGTAATTTTTCGTGTAAAAAGATCGACTGTTCAAAATAATCCATATGCTATATCTTCATCAGTTAAGAGAGGGCAAAGGTATATACAAATTTGAATTAGTTACTAAAATACTCTGCATGCAGAGCCTTTTGATTGGATTTTTTTAATGTTAAAGGTGACAGATGATAAAAAATAATATTACCCGAGAGTAATAATTTCATCACAAAACTGCGCATAAATATTAGTTATATTTATTTTTCGGCTGCGGAGCGCCTGATTCTATCATTAATGGATGCTCCAATACCTGACTCGGGAACAAGTTCAATAAAAATTCGCACCAATCCTTTTCTATCCAATAATCTTAAACCTGCATATAATCTGCGGGCCGCTTCGTACAAATCACCATTGGGTGAAAGGATGAATTTATTTTTTAATTCCATTCCTTTAGGTAATTCTTTCCAGGCAATATAGCCCTCATTTTCTCTAATGGAACGCAATGAACGGGTTATTATTTCTACATCTGCATTAGGTGAATAGTGAGATGTAAGCATTCCGGGAGCTTTGGGGTTAGAAGTACTATGTGTTTGGGTACGCACCTCTCCGCAAACTTCTGCAATCATTTCTTCTGTAACCGCTCCTTTTCTATATATCACGGGAATCCCGTCTTCAAAACCAACAATGGTTGATTCAATACCTACCTGTGCTTCGCCACCATCTAAAATATAGGGTATTTTATCCCATAACTGGTCAAAAACGTGGTCGGCACTGGTAGGCGAAACGTACCCAAAAGGGTTGGCGCTGGGGGCGGCCAAAGGAAAGTTTAATCTCTCCAGTAATTGTATCGTTAGGTCGTGCTGGGGCACTCGTAAACCCACGGTTTCAAGCCCTGCTGTAACTTCGTAAGGAATTTCTTTTTTTTTCGGAAGTACCAATGTTAACGGTCCCGGCCAGAACCTACGGGCCAATAATTCGGCTTTATGAGGAAACTCCTTTACCCATTTCATGGCCGAAAACATAGAGTCTACATGCACTATCAATGGGTCAAAATCAGGCCTATTTTTGATCTTAAATATCTGTGCAGCCGCGTTTTTATCAAGGGCATTGGCGGCTAAGCCATATACCGTTTCGGTTGGAATGGCTACACATTGTCCATCTACCAACAATTCCGCTGCTAAATCAAGGTCAGTATCTATGAGTGCCTGCATCTAAACAAAAGTAATATTTTCATTGAAAATCTTATCTTTACCCTCCCTAATAAATCAGGGGTTTTAACAATAAGTATGAAGATTTCACTCAACTGGTTAAACGAATATTTGTCAAAGAAGATCTCAGTAACTGAGGCGGAAGAAATTTTAACCAACGTAGGATTAGAAGTAGAAGGCATCGAAGTATTCGAAAGTATTAAAGGTGGATTAGCCGGAGTAGTAATCGGTGAGGTAAAAGAAAGATCCAAACATCCAGATGCTGATCGCTTATCAGTGACTAAGGTTGATATTGGTACCGGTGAATTATTACAAATAGTTTGTGGTGCTCCTAATGTGGATGCAGGACAAAAAGTGGTAGTTGCTACCGTAGGTACCGTTTTATATCCAGGAGGTGAGAAACTGGAAATAAAAAAATCAAAAATTCGTGGAGTTGAATCTCAGGGAATGATTTGCGCCGAAGATGAAATAGGATTAGGCACTTCTCATGATGGGATTATGGTTCTTCCTACTGAAACAAAAGTTGGAATAAAGGCTGCTGAATTTTTTAAAGTTGAAAATGACTATACGCTTGAACTCAATATTACTCCAAACCGTTGTGATGCAACTTCACATATTGGAGTTGCAAGAGATGTAGTAGCATTCCAAAGTTTAAGAGATACCACTGTAAAGATTATCCTGCCAACCATTAATGCTTTAAAAAAAGAAGCAGACCAACCGGTACAAATACTGGTTGAAAATACTACAGCTTGTCCAAGATATTCAGGAATTACAGTAACCAACCTTAAAGTAGGAACATCTCCCCAATGGTTGCAAAATAAATTATTAGCTGTTGGATTACGACCTATTAACAATGTGGTTGATATCACCAACTACGTACAATTTGAGTATGGACATCCATTACATGCTTTTGATCTTGATAAAGTAGATGGGGCTAAAATCATTGTAAAAAATGTCTCCTCCGGAACTAAATTCACAACATTAGAAGGAACTGAAAGAAATTTAAATGCGGACGATTTGATGATTTGTTCTGCGACTAAACCAATGTGTATTGCAGGTGTATTTGGCGGATTAGATTCAGGTGTAAGCGAAAAAACGACTTCAATTTTTATTGAATCTGCATATTTTGATCCAGGGTCCGTAAGAAAAACTGCCCGAGCACATGGATTACATACTGATGCTTCATTTAGGTTTGAAAGAGGTACAGACCCTAATATTACCATCACAGCAGCTCAAAGAGCTGCTCAATTAATGGTAGAAATTTGTGGAGGACAAGTAGCTTCTGAAATGATGGATTCTTATCATACTCCTATTAAAAATCAAGTGGTAACTATTTCGTACCAGAAGATCAAATCATTATTAGGAATTGAAATTGAAAAAGAAAAAATCAAAAACATTCTTATTGGAGTTGGCATTGTTATTCAGAAAGAAAACAATGATATTTTGGAACTGGAGATTCCTGCATACAAAGTTGATGTTACCCGAGATGTAGATGTAATTGAAGAAATTATTCGAATTTATGGTTTAAATGAAATACATATCAACACTACATTAAAGGCTGTATTTACCGGCAAAACCAATGATGCTTCATCAACACATCGTAAAAAACTGGCTAATCAGTTA
>CAZUXM010000001.1:131478-160263 GCA_964624635.1 uncultured Candidatus Competibacteraceae bacterium | reverse complement strand
TTATATTTGGGAGAACCCAAACTTGTTCAGAATAGGCGAAGTTATTTGGAACCGTGGAATTGATTTAAGTACCACCCATCGTTGGACCCTTGATTATGCGGAGGACTTTCAATTCATCAAAACTGTCTACGAAGAACTATACCCTAAAAATCCGCTTTTTACTATTAATGATATTTTACAACTATTAGAAAAAATGCCGGCAATAGCAGAAATTAATCATACCCGGGCAGGAGAATATTGGTATAAAAATCATTTAAGTGAGTTGAAACATATTGAGGATAAATGGAAAAATACGGATAAAAAAAAACCGTAACAACGTTACGGTTTTTTTGAATAAATTCATGTTATTCTTTTTTGTCTATGCGAATTAAATTCTCATAACGTACTTTGGTTCCGGCTTCATCACCATCCATTTGCACAAGGGCAAAAGAGCTGTCTATTAGCGATAAAATTGTTCCTAGTTTTTTACCCCATTGCACTCGGTCACCAACTTGAAAACCTTTTACATTTGTTTGTTCGCCATCTGCTTTTTTAACACCCCAAACATCACCTGTTACTCTAACATAATTACCACCCCATGTAATATCAACACTGATGTTTTTAACAAATTCTCCTCCCGGTGTTGCTTTTAGCATGTTTTCAATAGCAACATCTAATGCTCCCGCTTGTTTTTTCTTTTGACGACCTTTTGCTTTGACCCCTCTTGATAATTCAACATATTCAGTGCTTCCATCAAGGGCTACAGAACGATTTGAAATAATAGTAAAATCGCCCAGTTTTGTCCAACAGCTGTTTAGCATCATAATAATTAGAAACAAAACCCCAGTTTTGATAAAATTTTTCATGTATGTTTTTTTTAATGTTTATGAGCGCAATATCTTAAAAAATATGATATTTGGGAAAATGTAAATAATGTTTTTGTTTATCATTCAATAAATCTTCTTGTCTCATTTTGAGAATATAAAAGAGAGTTTATGACTTTAAAAATGTACCTTTGATTTAATAATATGCAAATTGAAAAAATAAAAATCCTTCAGGACCAAGCACTTAAAGTTCGTGAACATATCATTCGTATGAGTACTGATGGTGGATGTTTTATTGGAGCATCTCTTTCTTGTGCAGATCTTTTTGTTTATCTGTATAATGAATATCTTAATGTAAATCCTCAGAACTTAAAAGACCCCGATAGAGATTATTTATTATTATCAAAAGGACATGATGTTCCAGCTTTATATGGTGTGTTTGCTGAACTGGGCTGGATTGAAAAAGAAAGACTGAAAAACCATTTAAAAAGCAACGATTCTATATACTGGCATCCAAACAGAAACATTCCGGGAATAGAATATTATTCCGGTTCATTGGGTCATTTGCCGTCAGTAGCAGTTGGTATTGCTATGGATATTAAAATGCGTGGTGGTAAAAATAAGGTAGTAGTGGTTACCGGGGACGGCGAATTGAATGAAGGTTCATGTTGGGAGGCAGTACTTATTGCACAAGCCTATAAACTAGATAATCTGATATTTTTAGTTGATAGAAACCAATTTCAAGCCAATATACGCACCGAAGATCTTTTGCCTTTAGAACCATTGCAAGATAAATTTAAAGCATTTGGTTGTGCTGTAAGACGTATTAATGGACATGACTTTAATGCCCTCGAAACAGCTTTTGCTAATTTGCCTATCGAATCAGGTAAGCCCAATGTAATTATTGCTGATACTATTAGAGGAAGAGGTTTACCAAGTATTTCCGAAAGGGCCGATCGTTGGTTCTGTAATTTTACTCATGAGGAAGTAAACGATCTATTAAAAGAATTACATGGGGAAGCCGGAGCACAACTAACCTCCGAAACTTTAACCGTTAGATAATGGATGCTTTGTTTATACAAAGATTCAACAGGTTGGAAGATCTTTTGAATGAGTATCAAAAAGAAACGCAAGGTCTTTCATACGAACAACTCAACAAAAAACCTGATTCAGGGGGGTGGAGTATCAATGAAGTAATACATCATATAAAAGGAGTAGAAGCGGGCACAATTCTTTACATTCAAAAAAAATTACAGACACCTGAGGAAAGTAAAAATTCAGGAATTAAATCATGGTATAGGGCTTCATTATTACGATATGCTTTGCGTTCAAAAAGAAAATTCAGAGCTCCTAAGGTGCTTACCGAACCGGATGGTCCGTATGAAGTAGACCAACTTTTTAAAGACTGGCAAGCTAGCCGTGATCAACTAAGAAAAGTTTTTGAAAATGTTCCTGCAGAACATAAAAATCGTGAGTTATTTAAACATCCTGTTGTAGGCTATATTAACCTCAAACAAACATTAGGTTTTATGGCTGATCATATGCAACGACATCTTGAACAAATACAAGGACTCAAATCCGAATTTAGGTTTGTTTAATGAGTTACAATAATCTTTTTGGTTTCTATGGCTTTACCATTAGCATGAATAAGTAAATAATAAACTCCTGAAGAATAATTGGACACATTCATCTGATATCTTTCAATTGCATTTCCTACAGCCAATATTTTTTTACCATTTTCATCAAATAAATCTAAGTTAAACTTCTCTCCCGAATTGGTAGTAATATTTACCATGTCATTGGCCGGAACAGGAAATACATTAAATGATGCTCCAATGGTTTGATTTTCTATTTGTAGAAGATCAGCTTCAGTAAGCACGTTTGTATTTTCATCCATTGGATATTCTATAGGTACCATATTTAATACAGCTGTATCTTGTTCAGTAATTTTAGGTAATTGAATAATTTCTACTTTGGAACATTTTACAATTTGTACTTTTTCGGTAGTATCCACTTGCTTAACAATCATATTTTCTATTGGAGTATCCGGTTCTGGAATATACATCATTTCACCCATCATCATTAATTCATTCTCCATGCGAATTTCAACCGTTTGGACTTCTTTAATGAGTTGTATGGTTACTATTTTAGTTTCGTAACCCGGAGCAGTTACTTCTACTTCTATAGATTCTGAATTAAGATTATTGGCACTTAATTCAAATACTGCTTTACCCAATGCACTAGTAGTTAATGCTTCTATTTGTTTTCTTACACCTCCTACTACTTGAACAGTTGCATTTGGAATAGGTACATTACCGTTTGTATGTTTTACTACCACAGTAATTTTTTTATTATTGGTGTGATAATCATTATAGGCCATTTTGCCCATTTTATGAGGGACTATTTGTGCACTGGCTTTTTTATTAATTAAACTAAATCCTAATAAGGCCATTATCGGATAAATACCTTTTCGAAATAACCAATTTTGGATGACATGAGACGCCTGTTGTTTTTTGGTTGGCGTTACCTCATTGGCTTTTATTCTTCCACATACCTCTCCTGTAGTTTCTTTTAAAACATCAATAATCTCTTTTTTTTGCATCCCTGTAAAGTCTTTTACTACTTTACTGCAAACAGCACAATGGCGCCCTTTTTCCTCAACTGACATATTGTTCCAGTTCTCATGACAAGGCTTAGGTATATAGATATTTCCACTCATGGTTATTGAATTATGTAGAGGTTTACACCTGTCATTTAAAAAGGTTCATCTATTTGTAGGTATTTTTTTGGGCAATGGTGGTGCAACCTTTTATATAAAGTTGTTCTCTAAAGCAACAATAAGGGCTAGATTATGAAAAAAATTCTCTGTATAACAGTGGCTGCTGTTGGCGTTGCCATAGCACAAACAAATATTACCACCCCAACCGTTTCGGGTACCTGGACAACTGCCGGATCTCCATACATTATTCAAAATGAAATTTCGGTTCAGGCGAATGATATACTTACAATACAACCCGGTGTGATAGTAAAGTTTCAGCCTGCCACTAGAATGGAAGTATTAGGTCAATTGATAGCATCTGGTACAAGCAATGATAAAATCATATTTGAAGCTATTGACACTACTCAATGGCATAATGAGATGGTAACTGCAGGAGGATGGAACGGAGTACATATAAAACCTTACGCCGGTACAGGAATTGATAATTCTATTATTAATCATTGTATATTAAGAGATGGTAAGTATGGTTATGCTACAATACTCAACTATATGGAGCCACTTACCATTGAACGTGGTATGAAACTTCATAATTCTATTATTACACACAATCAAACTTCTTCCGGACCCGTTGGTTCAGGTGCATGTTTGAGAGCTCAACTATATATTTCTACTGATACATTAGATATAAACAATTGTGAATTTTCACATAACATTGGGCATCCCTCCATCATTTCTATTACAAATCCAACAGGATTTTGTAATGTGAAGAATAGCCATATTCATCATAATGAAAAAGGGTCAGGTATTACAGGATTATTAACCAACATATTGATTGAGAATAATGAAATAGATCATAACAATACTATTTATGATTCTGCTCCATTATACATTAATGCAGAAAAAGCAGTGAATGTAAGTCCTGACCACGGTGGAATGAATTGTAATTATGGAGACATAACGGTTGAAAATAACTTTATTCATAATAATTACCAAACAGATGCTACTTGTGGTTTGAGTGAAGGTGGGGGAGGAATAAATCTCACCTGTTTTGGGAGTGATATCAATCAGTCTTTTTTTGTAGTAAGAAATAATATTATTGCTAATAATTATTCTGCATTGGGGGGTGGGGGTATCAATGTATATTTTGCTATAGCCTGTATTACTAACAATCATATCATTAACAATTATACACCTAATTGGGGACAGGCTGTTTTTATTACTCATCCATATAGCAGAGTATATATGCGAAATAATTTGTTTTACAATCAATCAAGTCCGGGTAATATTGAGAGTGCTGATATTGTACATGTATATAATGGAAGCGGTATTTGGTTTGATTATAATTTTATTACTTCCAATTATAGTACTGCAGTACGAACTCATTTTTCATACACATTATATGGAGATTCTATCCATAATGTGATAAATAACAACCCTGAGATGATCTCATCTACCGCAGACAACAACTATTTAACAGATGCATCCACTGCCAATTTTAATATTGGATCGGGATCTCCTTGCATCAATGAAGGAGACACTGTAGGAGCATACAGTTCAACTATTGATTATGCGAACAATAACAGAATTGTAGGTATTATTGATATTGGAGCCTATGAATATGGAGGTAATGAACAATCCGGCATTGAAACTGAACATCTTTCATTGCCATTAGTTGTATTCCCTAATCCAGCTGAATTGAATTCAAACTTTATGGTACAGTTGCCTGAGCAAGAAGGTAACATAATAATATACGATATCAATGGCAAAGTGGTATTACAACAATCTACTACTTCTGATATTTGTGTATTAAACCTGAATGATAAAAAAGGAGTATTTTTTGTTTATTTTAAGGGCACTTATACACAAGGACATACAAAAATGATTATTAGATAGATTTTTTGGGCCATTGGTTGAATGGCAGTATACAATCAAACTAAAAATTAATAGTTTTGTGACTGCTTATACCATGAAAAAACTAGTATTAATCATATTTGTTTTTACTGCATTATTCAGTAAAACATTATTAGCACAAAAAGACACAGCTCATGTCGGGGTATTTATTTTATCATTATATGATTTTAATTTGAGTGATAAAAGTTTTACTACTGATTTTTGGATCTGGCTGAATCATGATATTGACTCAATTTCTTTCGAAAATTCCATCGAAATACCCAACGCAAAAGAAACCACTTATACTATGTATCTGGATGAACCCAAAGGAAAAGGAAGGTGGGTTACTGAAAAAGTACATGCGGTTGTAAAATGTGATTGGGATATTTCGGATTTTCCTTTTGACAAGCAAGTTCTATCTATTGAAATTGAAGAAGCTGATAAAGATACTACAGAGTTAGTGTATGTAGCCGATGTGGTTAATTCGAAAATAGATGAAGAATTAAAACTTAAAGATTGGAAAATTACTAACTTTAGAGTAAGTGATACTGCCAGGGTTTATAATACCTCATATGGAGACCCGGAACTTAGTGAGGGAAGTGCATACGGCCAGGTAAGAGCAGATATTACTTTGCAAAGAATTCACGTTTGGATTATCTTTTTTAAACTATTTACAGGGGTATTCGTTGGATTTTTAATTGCTCTATTTGTGTTTTTTATTAAGCCCATCAATGTGGACCCCCGGTTTGGGTTATGCGTAGGAGGATTATTTGCTGCAGTAGGTAATAAATATGTGGTAGAAGGAATTGTTTCATCTGTATCAAGTAATACGCTTATAGATACATTACATAATCTTACTTTTGTTTCTATCTTGATTATCATTTTTATATCTGTGATTTCGTTATTCTTTTTTGAAAAAGGAGATGAAAAAAGTTTACGATTGGCGAAAAGAATTGATATGATAAGTTTTAATGTGATTCTTATAGTATATATTTGTTTGGCTTGTTATTTCGTAAACAATGCTATTCACCCGTAAACTGAAATTAGTTGCAGGAATTACTGTTTTAGTAATTTTTTTCGGGTGTATTTCAGTAAAACCACCTGCCGAATTTGATACACTTTATCAAGTACCAACAGAATATGCCTCAGGTAATTTAAAGATTACTTATTACGGAACAACAACCTTACTGTTGGATGATGGAGAAACTCAGCTTTTTTTCGATTGTTTTTTTTCAAGATCTTCCCTGCTAAAAACATTTTTTTCAAAAATTAAAACAGATACTGCTACTATCAATAAACTTTTTCCAGGGGATTATCTCAAAAACCTAAAAGGAGTTTTTATAGCACATTCCCATTATGATCATGCGATGGATATTGGGTATATACATCAATTATCGAAGAGTACAATCTATGGGTCATCATCCACACTTAATATTGCCCGTGGGGATAAAGTACCCGAAAATTATTTAGTTGAATTTTCAGCAGAGACCTCTTTTACTATTGGAAAATTTACCATTAAAGTGGTTCCTTCAATTCATTCAAAACCTAAGTGGTATAATGATGATGTGGGTGAAGTAATTGACAAACCGTTGGCTCAACCAACTAAATATAGAAAATACAAGGAGGGAGGAGCTTTTGACTTTTTAATTACTCATGGTAATAAAACTATTTTAATACGACCCAGTATTAATTATATTCCTAATCAATGGGAAGGAGTGAAGGCGGATGTGGTGTTTGCTGGAATTTCTCAAATGGGAAAGTACTCGGATGTTTTTTTAAACTCCTTTTATTTTGAAACCATTCAACGGTTACAACCTTCATTAGTCATTCCATTTCATCACGATAATTTTTTTAGACCATTGGATAAAGACATTCGCTTTTTAAATGGTGTTCCAAAAGGGTTGAGGCTTTTAATGGAAAAAACAAGTCAAGATTCAATACATCTTGGTTTACTCAATTACAAAGGAAGTATGTATTTAAATACTAAGGAATAGAATAATTATCCTTTTACCGGTTTTTGTATTCCTTTAAAAATATAATATACCGGAACGCCCAGAAATACGATTAATAATCCCCATCCGGTTACATCAAACATATAACGGATAAGTATATAACAAAAAGCTGAAGTAAGTAAAATATAAATAATTGGCAGTACCGGGTATCCAAATGCTTTATAAGGTCGATGAAGATCAGGTTGTTTTTTACGAAGGATAAATATGCCGATGATAGTAAGTATGTAAAATAAAATAACAGCTAACATTACATAAGTGAGAAGTTGCCCGTAAGCACCCAATAAACACAAAAAACACGCCCATGCACATTGAATCCATAAGGCAGTAGCGGGAACTCCTTTTTTATTGAGATTACCCATAGGAGTAAAAAACAATTTATCTTTTGCCATGGCATAATACACTCTGGCTCCTGATAATATACATCCGTTATTACAACCAAAAGTGGATATCATAATCAAAATAGCAATAGCATATACGGCTGCGCTTCCACCAATATTGTTGGCTGCAGTAGCAGCTACCCTATCAGCTTCCGAAAGTTGGATTTGTTCAAGGGGTAGTACATTTAAATAAACCACATTTACTACCATATAAAGTAATGTTACCAATCCGGTTCCTATTGCTAAACTTCTTACTAATGTTCGTGATGGATTTACGACCTCATCACCGGCAAAGCTTACATTATTCCATGCATCACTGGAGAATAGTGATCCAATCATAGCAATACCAATAGCCACTACAACTCCAAAACCTGCAAGATTTTCTATTGAAGTGATTTTACCATCTTGAACTATTACCTTTTTTGCATCCCACATATTAGAAAAGTTAGAGGTAATAGCCTCAGCATTTGTACCAATGATAAACCCTAACACAATAAGTATTAGTATGGCAATGATTTTTGTACTACCAAAAACATTCTGAATGAGCTTACCGTTTTTTACCCCTCTGCTGTTGAGCCAGGTAAGTAGTATAATAGAAACGATAGCTAATAATTGCACGGTAGAGAATTTAAATCCCCCAATTTCAAGCAAAATATTTTTTTCTGAAAACCATGGAATTAGAACACCCGTATAACGAGCAAAGGCAACTCCTACAGCAGCAATGGTTCCTGTTTGTATTACACCAAATAAGGTCCAACCATATAAAAAAGAAACCAGCTTACCATAAGCTTCACGTAAGTAAATATATTGTCCGCCGGCTTTAGGCATCATTCCGGCCAATTCAGCGTAAGAGGTGGCTCCAATTAATGTAATAATCCCCGATAATAACCAAACAAGTAATAAATAACCAGGGGAGCCTACACTTCTTGCAATGTCTGCACTCACAATAAAAATTCCGGAACCAATCATCGTTCCGGCAACAATCATTACGGCATCGAAAAGTTTTATTTCGCGTTTGAATCCCGACATGTTTGTTTAGTCAATCACCACCTTAATAGTTCTTTCGTAATGATAAGATTCACAAATGACTTTTACGAAATACATACCACTTTTCCAATGGTCAGTTTGTATAGGCATAGAAGTAAAACCATTAACTTTAAAACGACCCGATTGAACATTTTTACTCATCGCATCATTAATATAATATTGAGCTTCTACTTCATTTTTACTTGATAACATCATATTAAAATGCTCTCTAGTTGGATTTGGATATACTGAAATAAATGAAAAATCTCCCAATTCATCATTTTGTATCGTTATCGGTCCATAGGTTTTTGTATTTCCATCAAAATCAATTTGACGTAGTTTGTAATACGTAACGGAATAAGGTCTGTCATCAATGGTTTGATAGTTTAAAACCGTGTTTGAATTTCCTGCACCATTTAATTGAACAAAATCTTCATAAATAATTCCGTCATTAGATTTTTCTATTACAAAATATTGGTTGTTAATTTCAGTAGCAGTACTCCAATATAAATGATTTTGAGTTCCAATTGCATTACCATCAAACGATAGCAGTTCTACCGGTAAAGGCGTAGTACTTTGAGCCGCAGCTAATACAGAGAATCCACTCATTCCATTCCGTCTAACCACAGCAGCAGTAGAGGTCATATCGCAAGTACCGGATAGGATCCACGGGCCCGCAACGCTGGTTGATTTTTGAATGGTCCATCCACTAGCACCTATTGTATTGGTAGCACCTACACAATATAAAGTAGCATTATATAAACCTGTATTACCCCCTATTTGATCAACGGTCCAGTAACCATGATTTTCAGTAGGCAGATTATAAGTGGTCATACATTCTGATAATCCCAAAGTATTTGGTCCTGATGGCCAGTTGTCGTAACGTACATTTAACTGCGTATATGTATTAGTACCTAATAGATTAATGTTCATTAGTTCATACCAGGTTGCATTTCCAACCGGGAAATTGTAAGATCCGCCCGATGGTAATACAGAGCGCCTTAAATTACCATTTATATAACTGATATTTGATCCTCCACTTAAACTAAAGAGACCAGAGTTAGCAATTTGTACATAGTTTGTATTAGTAGTAACTATACCGTTGTTAAGTTGTAAACTGCCTGAAAATGGCTTTATGTACATGTAGCTTAATAAGCTAATGCCACCACCTGATTTGCTTACTTGAACACTATTTAAATCAACTTGAGATAAACCTTGATTATATGTTTGAGCATTATTACCTGTAAAGATAAACTGACCAGTACTAAGTGTGTTTTGAAATGTGGTATTTCCGTTATAATTATTAAAATTTCCTTCTAAAGTAAAACTTAACCCGTTAGAATTAAAAACACTTGTATTGTTTGTAGTAGTAAAGTCTCCGTTTACAACAATATTATTATTAATAATTACAGATCCTGATGGTTTGGTAATTGTTAAGTGATGGAATGGATCAATTGCTCCAGCATCACTAACATTTTGAACACCGGTACCGGTAAATTCAATGGTTGAACCTGTTTGACAAACAATAGTACCATTGTTAGTAAAGCTTCCACAAATCTGCAAGGTAGCCCCGTTTTGAACCGTTAAAGTAGCTCCTGTATTAATTGTAAGATTTCTTACAGAATAAGTTCCTGCGGGTAACGACGGCTGAAATGCAGCAGGGGCAATAATTGCATCCACAGCACAAACTGGTGTTCCGCAATTATTCCAGTTAGCCATAGTTCCCCAAACTGTTGTAGAAGCTCCACCGTTCCATGTAAGTGGATTAGTTCCCATAATGGTTAAGTTGATGGCAATAACACTATCGCATCCTTGCGCATTTGTGATAGTATCGCTATATGATCCGGTGGTAGTATAATTATAAAGTCCACTTGGGCTCAAATAATTACTACAAGCTACGGGTGACATTGTACTGGTAGATCTAGAGCAACTGATATATGCGAAACCCAGATAGTTATTGGCCCCCATGGAAACCGAATATCTACCGGCCTGTGAATATTGTGTAGTAACCGGGCTGGTTGCACCGGCAGTACCCGGAGTAGCAAAAGTAGTTACTACATCAAAGTCCCAGGCTGCAGGTGCCCCTGTACTAAATTGTACATTTTCGTAGGTGCAGTTAGTGTTCTGCATGAATATAGTTGGTTGAGCAACCAGATTAAAATTGTTATCGTTGGTAACTAATCCTGTTCCACCGTTTACATGAATATTTGTAGAAACCCCAACAGAGCCATTACCTCCGTTTCCACCAGCACCACCAGCACCACCAATACCACCTGAACCTCCCCTGTTACCATCAGTGTCTCCATTGGTACAACCGTTTCCAATAGCAGAAGTTCCACCATTTCCGCCATTTCCCCCTCTTCCGCCAAGTCCTGCTGTGCCTGCTGCACCTGAAAGTATTCGACATTGAATTACATTTCCATTGGCACCGTTATTAAACAAATATAATCCGAAAGAACCCCCGCCGCCAAATCCTCCTCTGGCAGCGCCACCACCGCCACCGCCACCGCCGCCGCCCGACCCACCACCACCGGCAGCATCACATCCATCGGTATCTCTTCCTGCTCCACCGCCACCGCCACCGCCACTTCCGCCACTTCCAGATGTTCCATTGGTGCCTGCACCAGGAACGAAGAAACCACCAATATGAGAGGCAATTCCGGTTGTTCCAGCTGTACCTGCAGTTCCGGCACCTCCAACCCCACCATTTCCAACAGCAGAAGTTGAATTACCATTGAAGTCTTGTGGACCCCCGGCTCCCCCGGCTCCTGGAGAAATCCCTGCACCTGCAGTCCCCGGAAAACCATTTGCAGATGTATTGTCTGGTCTTCCAGCTCCACCAGCTCCTCCATTATTGCCATTGGTTGCACTCCCTCCAATAGGTGCGGCATTGGCCCCACCTGCCCCGGCAGTACCACCTGCCCCACCAGCTCCTCCATTATCGGTACCAAGACTACAAGTACATTGTGGTCCACCACCCGTAACACCATTACCACCATTACTTCCATTGGCCCCATCCCAGGCGGAATTATAAGTAGCTGGATTATCATCCCCAGATCCTGCAGATCCTGCGCCAGGCAATATCTGACATCTTACAATATTATAATTACTACAGTTGGTTAAGTGCACTCCATAGGTTGACATTCCATTTCCAGTAGCATTGGCAGTTGTTATAGTTATATCTTGTAATCTAAAGTTAGATCTATTTATTGCATATATAGCAACCAGTCGTTGTGCATTAGCAGCACCTTCCGGAGCAGCTGTACTTCTGGTGATTGTAGTAGCCCCCGCAAGACTTGTTTTTCTCCAAGCGTTTCCGGGGTCAAATCCACCCTCAAGTGTTACACCGTCAATTGGAATCGTTATAGCATTGTCAATGTTATATGTGCCAATAGCCATGCGTATAACTCTGGCATTTGTTGTAGTAACTAAAAAAAGTGCTCCTGATAAACTGGCAGGATTTGCTATTGTTCCCAATCCTGTTCCTGTAGGTGTAACATAGAGGATATTACACTGTGAGTAAACAAAGGAGGAAAATGCGAATAAAGCAAATAATATAATTTTTTTCATCTTAAAATTCAATTCTGTTATCCTATGATAGGAGTATAACAGAATTACAAATATAATTGATTAAAATTCTTGTAAATTCTATATGCTTGAAAATAGTATAAGTTTAATACAGAAGTTATACAGCTATTTTAGCGTTGGCATGATTTAACCATTCTATACCTTCATTAAAATCATTAACTACTTTATATACTGTTCCCTGTGAGGTGAGCTTATAGTAAAAGTTGGCTATTATTTTTTGGTACCATGATCTGGCTACTACCACTGCTGATAAAACCCTGGATTTACTATCTTCAGTAAGTCCATGTAATCTAGCTTCACGTGTAAGTCTTATATTTTTACCTGCTTCGTAAATGTACTTTTTCTTTTCCCCTTTAGATAGTTCATCAAATATTTGCTGTAACTTTTTCTGAAGTTTTAAATCAAGGGTAATACCTGATTTATAATAAACATGAATAATCCCATCTTTACGAATACCAACAATAGCCTCATGTGTTTCTACAGTGGTTAAAAGGTGGTCTATCTGCTTCATGATTTAATGGCAAGATAAAAAAAATGTTGTTCCCAATAGTTCTCTTATTTATATTTGTGTATTAATAATATTATCATGGCTATTACAGCAGATCATTTGAAGGAAGTTTTAAGACGCCTAGAGGCGTTGAGGGGGTCTCTTTGACGTAGATGGCAAGCTTATTGAACTACAAGAAGAAAACCGCATTCGCGAAAATCCTAAATTCTGGGATAATCCTAAAGAAGCAGAAAAGATAGAAAAGTCTATCAAACTAAAAGAAAAGCTCATTGCGGAATACAATGGAGTAAAATCAGCTATTGATGATGCCCATGTATTGTTCGATTTTTTTAAAGATGGTGCTGCCGAAGAATCGGAACTGGAAGAACAATATAAAATTGCGGAAGAAAAACTGGAAGCATTAGAACTTAAAAAAATGCTTCGTGGTAAAGAAGATGGACTCAATGCAGTTCTTCAGATTACCGCGGGTGCAGGGGGCACAGAAAGTTGCGATTGGGCATCCATGCTTATGCGAATGTATATTATGTGGGGTGAAAAAAATGGATATAAAGTAACTGAAACCGATTCTCAGGATGGTGATGTGGCAGGTATCAAAACTGTTACTCTCAATTTTGACGGCGAAGCCGCCTATGGATATTTAAAAGGTGAGAATGGAGTACATCGTTTGGTTCGTATTTCCCCATTCGATTCCAATGCAAAACGACATACTTCTTTTGCTTCTGTGTATGTGTATCCGTTGATTGATGATACCATCGATATTGAAGTAAAAGATAGTGATATTGAATTTGAAACTTTTAGAAGTGGTGGAGCCGGTGGACAAAATGTAAATAAGGTGGAAACTGCCGTTCGTTTATACCATAAGCCTACTGGTATCATTATCAAAAATCAGGAAAGCAGATCTCAGTTACAGAATAAAGAAAATGCCATTCAATTGTTAAAGTCTCAGCTATATGAAATTGAAATGCGAAAACGAAACGAAGAACGGGATGTGGTTGAAGGCAATAAAAAGAAAATTGAATGGGGTTCTCAAATCCGTTCGTATGTGTTACATCCATACAAAATGGTAAAAGATGTTCGTACTGATTTTGAAACCAGTGATGCACAGGGAGTATTGGATGGCAATATTGATGGATTTTTGAAATCCTATTTAATGGAGTACAATTAATATCATTTTATATAACATTTCGATGTACAGTAAAGACGTCCCATGGGTCGTCTTTATAACAACTCGAATACATTTTTTATTATGAATAAACTTTTTTGGTTTTCTATTTTTACTTTGATTCTAACCTCCTGCGGTAATGGTAAACGAAAAGTGGATTTTATTTTTCACAACGCCACCATATACTCTATGGAAAAAGAAGGTGAAAAATATGAAGCCATGGTAATTCATCATGGTAAAATTGAAATGTTAGGGTCTAACAGTGATGTATTAAGATATTATCAATCAGATAGTACGCTTGATTGTAAAGGTAAATTTATCTATCCCGGCTTTATTGATGCTCATTCACATTTTTATGGATTAGGACAAAGTATAGTTACGATTGATCTTCGAGGTGTACAAAGCGAAGAAGAAATAATGAATAAGGTGAATATTTTTACCAAAGAATCTATTTCTTCAGATAAAAAATCACCAACTTCTATTATAGGTCGTGGTTGGGATCAAAATTTATGGAAAAGCAAGAAGTTCCCCAATAATATTGAATTAAATAAATTATATCCTGATGTGCCTGTATGCTTAACCAGAATTGATGGACATGCAGCTCTTGTAAACCAAAAAGCATTGGACCTGGCAGGTATAACTCTTGATTCAAAAATTTCAGGAGGAGAATTTATCAAAGAAAACGGAAAATTAACTGGAGCGCTAATTGACAATGCGGTGGATTTGGTTACATCAAAATTACCACAACCTACCAAAGAAGAAAAATGGACCTCCATCTTACAAGCACAAGATACTTGTTTTAAGTATGGGTTAACTACCGTTTGTGATGCCGGTATTGATAAGGACTTGATTGATTTGTACAACGAAATGCATCAATCGGGCGAGTTAACCATTCGCATCTATGCCATGGCAAATCCCACCCCACCCACATTAAATTGGTTATTACAAAACGGCGAACTAAAAACCGAAAAACTTCATATAAACTCAGTAAAATATTATATGGATGGTGCCATGGGCTCAAGAGGAGCCTGTTTGATTGGTGATTATAGCGACCAACCCCAACACAAGGGTTTTTTACTCAACCCCGTTGATAGTTTACGATCATTGGCTATTAAAATAAGAGATAAAAAACTACAACTCAACGTGCATTGTATAGGTGATTCAACTAATAGAATTACTCTTCAAATAATGTCAGAAGTATTAGGTAATGATTCAAGCTCTCGTTGGAGAATTGAGCATATGCAATTGATTACCGAAACGGAATTATCAATACTTCAAAAAAATAAGATTATTCCATCTATGCAACCTACGCATGCTACTTCAGATGCCCCCTGGGTAACCGAACGTTTAGGTAAACAAAGGATGAAATATGCTTATGCTCTTAAAACCTGTATGCTACATGCAGGAAGTATTGCCTTGGGAACTGATTTTCCTGTAGAAGAAGTAAACCCTTTTTATACTTTTTATACAGCTATTACCCGAAAAAATCCAATATCAAAAAATTCGTATGACCTTATTATAGAAGAAAAGCTGGACCGTTACGAAACACTTAAAGGAATGACACTCTGGGCAGCCTATTCACAGTTCGAAGAAAACGAAAAAGGCTCTATTAAAGTAGGAAAATGGGCTGATTTTATCATTACAGATCAAGATCTTTTTACCATGGATGAAAACGCCATTCCATCACTTTTACCAAAGCGTGTTTATGTAAATGGCAAGCTTGTTGCTGTAAACCCATAAATATTGTAGATTTAGCATATGAAAAAATCATTCTTATTATTCTCTATTCTTGTTTTGTCGGCAGTTGTATATGCACAATATGATTATAAATGGGATAAATACAGTGTTAGTTTTAAATCACCCGTTAAGTTAGATTTGTATGAAACCGAATCAGTAGATGTGTTTGGTTCGGATAATGATGATTATGCAGTTGATATTTCAGGATTCGATATCAGTTATTATAACCAATATGTAGATAAAAGTAGTTGGAAAAATGCTGCTACAGAAATTGCCAAAGCATACGGATTTGTGAATGTGAAAGACGGAGGTGCTTTACCTAATATTTCAAAAGGATATTATGTAATTGCTGAGAGTAAATCAACCAGTGAAGTGGTTCCTAATGCAGTTGTAATATTGGTGATAGGTATTGATGAAAAGAAAAAACATTATATAGAAGGTACTGTATACTGCTACGATAAAAACGAATCGGTTGGAGTTAAAATCGCCAAAACCTTTTCATTTTTTTAATTGAATACAGATGAAAAATATCTTGTTAGCTATATCTTTTTTATTTTTCAGTGTATTAACACATGCACAATTCGTATATAAATGGGATGCAAAATTTTTCAGTTTTTCTTCTCCAGTCGAATTATCTCAGGTAGGAAATTCAACCGATGAATTTAATTGGCAAAATGATGAATATACAGTAGAAATTTCAGCTTTTGGTAAAGGTTATTATGATATGTATTATAGCAATTTACCTATTAAACAAGTGGCAACAGATGTAGCCGGTGACCAAAGTTTTTATGATATTGTTCCCGGTGATTCGTTACCATTAATTCCATCTGGATATTATGTATTGGCAAAAACTCCCGGGATGGATGCTAACCAATATGCCTGTGTAATAGTGGCCGTTGGATTTAGTGAAAAAAGAAAAATTTATTTTGAAGCAAGAATTTATTGTTATAATAACAAATACAAAAAAGGACTTGAAATAGTCAAGTCATTCGCATTTGCCAAATAGAATCTCAATACAATTATTAGGCATAATTATAGCCATGGCAGGAACTTGTTGGGCATGGTGGTTACACTCTTACAATCTTCAATATTTACATCAACAAAATATCGATGTTTCTGATGGCATGATTCATACTGCAGATGATGCTTCCTATATAGTTCCCGGCTATAATTTTGTGAAGACAGGCGTTTGGAAAGACAATTCACAAGGGGTTAGTTCATATGTACAAAGACCTCCGCTTATTGGTATTATTAATATAGGTTTGTTATACCTGGATGGAAAAGAGGGGAATGGACTACAAAAACATTTTTCGCTCCTGCTTCACTTTTTTTCACTACTTGTGTTTGGTTTGTTAGCTCGTGAACTATTGGGCAAGTTTACAGGAACCGTTATACAAATATTTTATGCAGCGGTTCCAATATTTTGGGGATTTTTGTTCTATTATATTTCCGAATCGATTACGCCTTCGTTGTTTGTTTTTCTATTGTATGGGACCGTTATGTTTTATAAATACAAAAAACAAAAATGGCTCATATTTCAGGCAGCCATGGTTGGGTGTATGTTACTAATCAGGCCCCAACTAGGTATTTTTTTATTACCGTTTTTATATAGCCTGTTCGTTTGGGTTCAACAAAAACGAGAACGTAAATGGATACCATTTATTTTCTCTATCCTAATAGCATTCGGTGGGTTTTCGGCTTGGGAAATTAGAGCATATACCATTACACATCATTTAAAATTGCACCCCATATATCATGTAACCAATAATTCACAATACCGTCCGGTGCATGGATCCTTTACTGCTTTTTATAAAACTTGGGAACATGTAAGTCCTACATTTCATTCTCATATGATTTCTATTTGGTATTTATCAAAAAATCCCGGAGAATTTGATAATAACCTGAACAGGATTGTAAGTGAAATTCCTCCAAAAGTGTTTAAATGCATTCCGGAGTCTGATTTTCGTGATCTTTTTAAAAGATATCATGAGGTGAGTTTTTTAATTCACCCTTATGAAAAAAATGGATTACCTGTTCCAGGAGAAACGGTATTAGAATCAAATCTTCGTAAGGACGTTGATCAATGGACAAATGTTCTGAAGAAAAAAATGTGGATGGAAAATAATTTTGCTGTACCTCTACGCTCAGCAACCTGGACATTTTCAAAAAGCCAATTGAACTTAAAAATTTTCCAAACCAAATTCAGAGGCCGCTGGTGGATGGAAATATTCAGATATACATGTGTAGGTATGATTACTATTATTGCGTTATTATCTATTTCGCATATCACCAATATAAACCACAAAATATTTTGGTTAATGGCAATGGCTATTATTGGATATTTATTCTATTTATTTTTTATTCAAAAAATGAATGAAGAAAGATACCTCATGCCGCTATTACCTATATTTCTGGTACTGGCTGCCGAAAAAATCCAAATGATTTACAGGAAAGCAAGGGGCTAAATTTATTTCATTATTCCTAAGTGAGTATGTTTAAAACCTTCAAAGTACTTCAACCCGTAACCCATCATTCTGTCGAATGATGAATGGGCAAATAAAATAGTTCCGGTAAATATGAAATAGTTTTGCTTCACCAATATTCCGATAATTAAAAAACCAATTGCCAATAATCTATGATGAAATATATTATAGATAACGGCTCCCGTTTTTTTACCTAATAAGTAGCCCAGAATACTTATGTCAGGAGCAAAAAATAACAATAGGTACCACCATTGGCTGATGCCAATATGTAAGGTGGTTAAATAATAAATGGCAATGCCCGTCATGGCTAACTCTTCCAATTTAATTATATTTTTCATGTTCGTTTGTTTATTATCGAAACAAAGATCAGCTATATTTTACCGTGACCTCTTGATAAATATCAAGAAATTTAGTTGACAATATTTTTTCAAGAGCACCGTTTTAACTGGATGAAAATTATAACAGTCATTGTTTTTTTAATTTCTACTTCAATAGTTTCTTACAGTCAAACAGGTGCAGATGCTATTATTGGCAAATGGCTTAACCCGGATGGTACTCGTAAAATGGAAATCTATAAAACAGGATCTGTTTATTTTGGCAAGCTGATCTGGATGAGTGAACCAAGTTCAAAAGCAAAAGTGGGGGATTTAGTATTACAGGAATTCTCATTTTCAGATGGAAAATGGAAAGGTAAAGTAGTAGCGAGGGGAGACATCTATAGTGGTACACTAAAATTAGATGGGAATGAGCTTTCTATCACAGCCAGTTCAGGATTTTTATCTAAGACCAAAAAGTGGACAAGAACTAAAAACTAGACTTTTTTTCGCATTCTACTAAGTGTTTCCGGAGTCATTCCTAACATAGAAGCGAGATACTGTAAAGGAACTTTATTAAATAGATCAGGCTGAGTATCCATGAGTGATTTAAAGCGTTCTTCAGCTGTCATGTATAAATGACTGAATATTCTGTCTTCAAGTGTTACAAAACACTTAGCAATAAATTTTTTATCTACTTCATTCCACTCGGGAATATTTTTACATAATAATTGATGGTCTTCTTTTCCAATTGACCAGATCACACAATTTTCGAGGGCTTGTAAATGAAGTCGTGCCGGATTTTGGAAAATAAAACTGGAGAGTTCAGTAATAAAATAGCCAGAGGTAGAAATCCACTGCGTTACTTCTTTCTCTTGGGAAGGAGCATATATTCTTATTAAACCGGATTCAATCAATCCCATTTTTAAAGCTGGGCGTCCTTGTTTTATATAATAGTCCCCTTTTGATATTTCTTCTCTTGTAAACTTGCCGGTTACCTCTTTCATAATTGGTGCTGGTAGTGGAAAGTTTTTTGATAGATATTCTTCTATTATGTTCATACACCAAATTGTCGTAAATGATGATCTAAGTGTTTATACATTCCCATTCCCCATTCTTTTGGAGAAAATTTCCCCATGATGGGATGTGGATGGTCTGTACAAATTTCCTCTCCACCTTTGTGCATTTCTTCAATTTTATAAATAAGTCTTTTTTTCTCTTCTTCAAAATCTTTTTCATTCACTACTTCACCTCCTTTAATGGTTTTCACATTCTTCGGAAAATTCTTTTCATTAGAGTATGCTGATTTGAAAACCCAGCCTATGATACCGATCCATTGTTTTTTGGGCTTTATTCTGCCCATGGCCATCTCCATTGCATTGGCACAGTGTGCCAACATTTGAGCCACATTCATCTTTCCCCATTGCCTTTCACTATGTGGAGTAAGTAGTTCTATTCTTGTAAGTATCACCCTTTTTGTTTCTTCCTCAAAAATGCTCTTCATTTTTACTTCATATTTCGAGATCAATTTATCTCTTTTAATTGTATATATTTGTGTATAACTCATTTTTATGAAGAAAAATTACTTATTAGCACTTGGTGCTTTTTTTACCATTTCACTACAAGGTTTTTCACAATGTACCCCTGTAGGTTGTTTACCTAGTTTGCCTCCTTACGGTGGAATCTGTGATACTTTGTTAATCAACGGAAGTGTTAATGCCCCGTACAACGATTTTGAATCTTTCCATGTTACAACGGCATGTTTTGATGGTGGATTGATTAATCCAGGAGCTGCAGGTATTGGTGTACAAATTACAAGTGTACATACTATTACATTTGCCGGGCTGCCTGCCGGACTTACCGGTGGTTCAAATCAGCCAACTTATACACCTCCAGCCAATGGATGTTTTTACTTTTCCGGAACTCCAACAGAAGCTGGTGTATTTGCTATAGATATTGATTTTTTGGCTAATGCCACAGGATATCCAACGGGAGGCGGAGCGTGTACAGGTTTTCCATTTAGTCAACCAAACAATGCCGCTTTTTATACTGTTGACTTAACAGTTTTACCTGATCCTTCTTTTTCGTTACCGTCTTCTACATATTGCGAATTAGATGGTTCAGTAGCATTTACCATTTCAGGAACACCAGGTGGAACGTTTAGCGGTCCCGGTGTGTCTGGAAGCAATTTTGATCCATCAGTGGCGGGTGTAGGTACTCATACTTTATGGTATCATGTTACTGCACAACAAGGTGCAGCAATTGCACCTGCTACTGATAGTTCTTCCATTAGTGTAACAGTTACAGCACCGCCATATTCTTATTATCCTGATGTGGATGCAGATAGTTATGGAGATGAATCAGCTACCGCCATTTTATCATGTTCAGCAATTCCTCCGGGAGGCTTTGTAGCAGATAATACAGATTGTGATGATGGAAATAATGCTATTAATCCTGCTGCATTAGAAATTCCTGCTAATAGTATTGACGAAAATTGTGATGGTGTAGATGCTGCCGTTGATATAGATTTGGATGGTTTTAATAGTGATGTAGATTGTAATGATAATAATAATACTGTTTATCCGGGAGCCCCTGAAATTTGTGATGGATTAGATAATGATTGTAATACATTAACTGATGACGGACTTACTTTCGTTACCTATTATCAGGATTTAGATAATGATACTTATGGTAACTCAGCAGTATCTGTTTCAGCTTGCTCACCACCGGTGGGTTATGTAACCAATAATACTGATTGTAACGACGCTAATAATGCCATTTATCCGGGAGCCCCTGAAATTTGTGATGGTTTAGATAATAATTGTAATACCACAGCAGATGATGGACTTACATTTATCACTTATTATATTGATCAGGACAACGACACATATGGAGATGCATCAGTAGCATCCATATCTGCTTGCTCACCACAGGTAGGATATGTTACCGACAGTACAGATTGTAACGACGGCAACAATGCAATTCACCCCGGAGCAACGGATCTTTTAGGAAATAGTATTGATGAAAATTGTGACGGTGTAGATGGGGTATTAGGTGTAGAAGCTACCAATGCATTATTAGGTTTGAGCATCTATCCAAATCCTGCATCACATAGTGTATTTATTAATGGAAATAGTGATACAAAATTATTGGTTCGTATCATGAATATGAATGGATCGGTAGTTATGCAACAAAATGTCCAATTCCAAAATTCACATATGTTGAATGTATCAGAAATTACCCCGGGATTTTATATTCTTGAGCTAACAGATGTAAATACTCAGCAGACAGGATTTATGAGGGTTATTATTTCCAGATAAAAACCAATAAGAATTTTTATTCAGAGGCTATTAATATTAATAGCCTCTTTTTTTGTCGTTTGGCATCAGTTACTATAGCAGAAATACAGCAATAACAGGCCAAAACATAAAAATCATCAAAATACCCCTACAGGTTTGGGATTGGGGGGTTAAAAGGTTACTTTTGAACCCTTAATTTAATTTTTATCACATGCCAAATTGGGTCATTCAGTTAGGTCAGTTGTTATTAAGCTTAAGCTTATTGGTGTTTTTACATGAGTGGGGTCATTATATAACTGCAAGGATTTTTAAAACCAGGGTTGAAAAATTTTATTTATTCTTCGACTTTCTTTTTCCATTTCCAAACATCGGGAAATTTTCCATATTCAAATTTAAACGTAAGGATACTGAATGGGGGCTTGGATGGTTTCCATTAGGTGGTTATGTAAAAATTGCAGGAATGTTGGATGAGAGTGCAGATAAAGAGGCCATGAAACTCCCTCCTAAGCCGGATGAATTCAGAAGCAAAAAAGCTTGGCAACGTTTAATCATTATTCTTGGTGGTATCATTGTAAATTTGATATTAGGTGTGGTGATTTTAATCATGTGCAAATTTGTTTGGGGAGATAAATATATACCGTACGACAAAACAACTATTGCCGTAGAAGATAGTTTGTTACTTGATGCTGGTTTTAAAAGTGGTGACAGAGTACTGGAACATAAATGGTGGGGAGAATTACAAAACAAAATTATTTTCTCTGATGTTACTTCTGTTAAAGTAGAACGTAATGGGGAAACATTAGACATTGCTTTACCTGCTGATATAGTTAAACACATTATCAAAAATCCAAAAGCATCATTGTTTTCAACACGCATTCCATTCATCATCGATGAAGTGCCATTGGAGTCTCCTAACTATTTGGCCGGTTTTGAAAAAGGAGATAGAATTGTGAAAGTAGATTCTATTCCGGTTCAATATATTGACGAGTTTCATTCAATGAGTAAAAATTATCTGGATAAACCCGTTGATGTTACCGTAAACAGAAATGGAACAGAACAAGTTTTACATGCAACTATTAATGGTGAGGGTTTATTAGTAATAAAACCAATGGACCCACTTCAACTAAATAAATTGGATTCTAACTTGATGCCAATTTATCACAAGACTTATAGTTTTGGAGCAGCTATACCTGCTGGATTTAATGCGGCAGTAGGAACTATTACTGGATATGTAAAACAATTTAAATTGATATTTACTCCTTCAACGGGTGCTTACAAACAAGTAGGTGGTTTTGGTGGAATGGCAAAAATGTTTCCTAAAGAATGGGATTGGGAAGCTTTTTGGAAAATGACCGGAGTTCTTTCTTTGATTTTGGCATTTATGAACTTTTTACCTATCCCCATGTTAGATGGTGGTTATATGATGTTTATTTTATGGGAAATGATTACCGGTAAACCTCCGGGAGAAAAATTTATGACTATTGCCAATAATATTGGATTCATTATAGTAATGGCATTACTCGTTTTTGCGAATGGTAATGATATTTTAAAAGCATTTTTTTAGTAGTTTAAATACACAACAATGAACTTTAATATTTCAGATATTTTATCAAAACTTCAGATTGATGTAAATGGCATCAATCCGGGTGTTAGTACAGGGTCAACTCATTGGCAAGGAAGCGGAAATGTATTAGAATCTTATTCTCCTGCAGATGGAAAATTGATTGGGAAAATAGGTGCGGCCAATAAAGATGATTATGAAAAAGTAATGCAGAAAGCTGTACAAGCTTTTGCTGAATGGAGAATGATTCCTGCTCCTAAGCGTGGTGAAATCGTTCGTCAGGTAGGTGATGAATTGAGAAAATATAAATCTGAATTAGGTGCACTGGTAAGTTATGAAATGGGAAAAAGTTACCAGGAAGGGTTAGGTGAAGTTCAGGAGATGATTGATATATGTGATTTTGCGGTAGGGTTAAGTCGCCAATTGTATGGGTTAACCATTCATAGTGAAAGACCTTTACACAGAATGTATGAGCAGTACCATCCATTGGGTGTTGTGGGAATCATTACAGCCTTTAATTTCCCCGTAGCGGTTTGGAGTTGGAACACAGCTTTAGCATGGGTATGTGGGGATGTTTGTATTTGGAAACCCAGCGAAAAAACTCCTATGTGTTCCATCGCTTGTCAAATAATTACGGCAAGGGTTTTTGCACGTAACAATGTACCTGAAGGAGTAAGTTGTATTGTGAATGGAAATTATGAAGTGGGGGAATTAATGACTAATGATCATCGTGTTCCATTGGTATCGGCAACAGGAAGTACCAGAATGGGTAAATTAGTGGGAAAAGTAGTAGCTGAACGTTTCGGTAAATCATTGTTGGAATTAGGGGGAAACAATGCCATCATTGTTAGTGAACATGCCAATATGGATTTAGCTATACGTGGAGTATTGTTTGGAGCCGTAGGTACTGCCGGGCAACGTTGTACCACTACTCGAAGAGTAATTATTCACGAAAACGTATATGATACTTTTAAAAATAATTTGGTAAAAGCTTACGGACAATTAAAGATTGGTAATCCATTGGATACTACCAATCATGTAGGTCCATTGATTGATAAATTAGCTGTTGACACCTATTCAAAAGCGATTGAAAAAGCCAAAAAAGAAGGAGCCAATTTTATTGTTGAGGGAGGTGTTTTAGAAGGAGGAGAGTACAATAGTGGTTGTTATGTAAAACCATGTATTGCTGAGGCAAATAATAAAATGGAAGTAGTGCAAACGGAAACATTTGCGCCTATTTTATATTTGATGAAATATAAAACCATTGAAGAAGCAGTAGCTATACAAAATGGAGTACCACAAGGATTAAGCAGTTCTATTTTTACTAATAACTTACAAGAGTCAGAATACTTTTTATCACATGCAGGTTCTGATTGTGGAATTGCCAATGTAAATATTGGAACCAGTGGAGCTGAAATTGGCGGAGCTTTTGGCGGAGAAAAAGAAACCGGCGGTGGTCGTGAATCTGGTTCTGATGCCTGGAAAATTTATATGAGAAGACAAACGAATACTACCAACTTTGGTTCTTCACTTCCGTTGGCACAAGGGATAGAATTTAATTTGTAGATTAGTTGGATATTGTGAGTTGCGTTTTGTCCCATAGGGACAAACGCTTGGTAATAAAAAACGATAGTTTTTAAACATGTGCCGTAGGCACAACCCAAATAATGTCAAACACCTTCACTCAAATTCATATACAATGTGTATTTGCGGTTAAGTACCGTGAAGCTTTGATTGATGCTTCGTGGAAAGATAGATTACACAAATACATCATAGCTATTGTACAAAACAACGGGCATAAAGTACTTGCCATTAACAGTATGCCAGATCATTTGCACCTTTTTTTCGGAATGCGACCCAAACAGTCTTTATCCGATTTAATGAGGTTAGTTAAAGGAGATTCATCGGAATGGATTAATAAAGAAAAATTGGTAAAAAAAACATTCAGATGGCAGGAGGGGTATGGAGCATTTTCCTATTCTAAATCACAAACAGATGTAGTTGTCAATTATGTGCTTAACCAGGAAAATCATCACAAAAAAACGACATTCTTAGAAGAGTATCGTGATTTTTTGGAGAAGTTTGAAGTGGAGTATGATGAACAATATATTTTTAAGGAACTTGAATAATTGCATGATTGTTTTTAAAAAAGGGTTGTGCCAACGGCACAAAAGGTTTTCTACTGCTTTTTTTTACCAAGCTATCATGCCTACGGCATGTGGATTAACTTTACTGCTTATGTTAGTTTCATGCGAACAGAAAACACAAGAAAAAAAGTTTTTTGATGTGCCGGGATATTTTAAAGGAGAAATCAACCACATAAAAAACAATTTTACCTCTCTGGTAAAAACTACAACGTATAATGATTCTTCTTCTGTTGCGGAGTTTAAGGTTTCTGAGATTAATTGGGAAAAGGAATTGGGGATTTTTATGGAATGTGATATCAATAAACCAGTATATTTTGCCAATATGAGTAAAATTTCAAGCCCTTCTCATGCTTCAGAACCTGTTTTCGGATGGTACGATCAATCAGAAAAACTTCCTGTCAGAACTGTGAAGGTTGGAGGATATCATTATGGTTCAAGTTTATATCCTTCAACAAACTTGATCAGTATTCAAGTCAATAAGTCTAATTTGATTTCAGAAACAACCATTGATGCCGTTTATTTGAAAGACAGTATGTATGAGTTTAAAGGTGTGCAAAAAATAAAAACGATCAAGGATAAAAACACTTTTTACATAAAAGGAGAATTCAAATAACTATCATCTTTATTATTTTTCTTCGTCATGCTGAACTTGTTTCAGCATCTCAAGGAATATACCAGATGCTGAAACAAGTTCAGCATGAAGGATGGGGAGATTTTGCAGTAATCCCCCAACCTATCATCAAATTAATAAAAACATAATGTCTTTAAAGAGTTTAGTTTTTGCATTCCTCAGCACACTGAGTATTTTTAAGAAAAAATTTCAATGAAAACCCTGATCTTACTTTTTCTAACTACCACAAGTATTGTCTATTCACAATTTATTACTCATGGGCCTGTTACCGGAGGCATTACTCATAACAGTGCCAGAGTATATGTGAGAACAGGATTTACAGGAACATTTAATTTGGATATAGATGATGATTCTACTTTTACATCACCTATAACATACAATATTTCCATTGACCCGTTAAAAGATTCAACGGTAACCACTGATGTTTCTGGGTTGAATAGCAGCACTTATTATTACTTGAGATTCAGGTTTTCCGGAACTCCTGATGTAAGAAAAGGAAGACTAAAAACATTCCCCATGCCAGGTGAAAAAACTAATTTTACCTTGGTTACAGGTTCATGCCAGGAAACACCCAACATGAATACGTTTGACAGAATTGCTGAATTGGAGCCTTTAATGATGTTACATACCGGCGATTTTACTTATCCAAGTTATCAGTTAGATGCATCTTATCCAACTAATTATGCAACCATGCAGCTATCATGGAGAAAACGATATGAGGAAGACAGGATGAAGGATATGATGTGGAAGGTTCCTATGGATTATATACACGATGATGATGATGGTTTTGGAACTGAAAAAAACTATTGGGTAAGTCCACAGTTTACATATGATAGTTCCACTTTTGTGGTGACTAATTTTTTTGACGTAGATACCATACCATTAATAGGCAGATACAATCATACGAAAGCTTATTGTGATTATTTTCCACATTATCCTTTAACTGATACATCACAAGGACTTTTTCATTCATTCATTATTGGAAATACAGAGGTGTTTTTCCTTGATACAAGGTCAATGAAAGATCCTTTTAATGAAGCTTTTGTATATGACTCAGTAGCTAATCAATGGAGTTTTGATCCGGATACAGGCCATACTATTTTAGGTGATGTACAAATGAATTGGTTAAAGAGTGAACTGTTAAATTCAACAGCTGATTGGAAAATACTTTTTTGTGGATTACCCTTTAATAAAAACATGGTAAAGCTTATTGGCTTGGGAATTGTTTTACAAGGTTCGGTTTTAAATGTGCAAGGTAGCAATCAAACAGGAATGAAATTAGCTTCTGCTTATGCCAGTTATTGGCCCGGATACCCCGAAGACCAACAAGAATTATTAGATTTTATACACGTAAATAATATCAAAGATGTAGTAGTAGCTTCTGGTGATACACACCACAATGTAATTGATGATGGATACAATGCAGGACTACCTGAATTAAATGCCAGTGGATTATCAGTGGCTGATTTGGGTTTAGCTTATTATCTTAATGAATATCTGGAGCCGTTAGGATTTCCTATTCTTGATTCATTATGGAATGGAGGAGGAAACGGGTTGGCTCCTGATACCAATTTATTAAATGCTTTTGGAAAACTGGATATTTACAAAGGAGATTCGTTGAGGTTATGCGTAGTTGATGAAAATGGTCAACCAATCGCATGTCATACCGTTATCAATTCAAGTATCATTGGTATTGACGAACAAAAACCATCGGTTTTTGTGAATGTATTTCCCAACCCAACCACAGGAGTATTGAATATTCAGTTAAATCCTGATTTTACGTATTCAGAATTGGATCAACTATATGTAGTAAATATGCAGGGCAAGATGGTAAAAATGGTATCGAAATCATTAATTCAAAACCATGAGTTTGCTGTACAGTTAGAAGCTTTGGCAAGTGGACCCTATTTTGTAATTTTTGATGGGGAGCACTCTAAGTTCAGTAAAAAAGTAATTTTGCAGTAATTATTACTGCATTTGGCCGGCATATACTTACATATACCTTTTTGCAAACAAGCTTGTCATTATTGTGACTTTCATTTTTCTACTTCTCTAAAAACCAAGGAACCATTTTTACAATCATTGGCTAAAGAAATACGATTACGTAAAAATGAATTGAGAAACGAAAAAATTGAAACCATTTATTTTGGGGGGGGCACCCCATCTATTTTATCAGCAGATGAAATAAAAAAAATGTTAGAATTACTCTATGAAAATTATGACGTAGATACCCTTGCGGAAATTACTTTAGAAACGAATCCGGATGATTTGACGGATAAAAAAATCAAAGAGTTACGTAGTACCCCGGTGAATAGGTTTAGTATTGGCATACAATCTTTTTTTGATGAGGATTTACAATACATGAATCGAGTTCACAATTCAAAAGATGCTGAACGATCAGTTAAAGCATCACAAGACGCAGGTTTTGAAAACATCACCATCGATCTTATTTATGGCACTCCTACTTTAACCAATGAAAATTGGATAAAAAACCTGCAAAAGGCTATAGGGCTAAAAATTTTCCATTT
>CAZUXM010000001.1:108759-131468 GCA_964624635.1 uncultured Candidatus Competibacteraceae bacterium | reverse complement strand
ATCATCTTATGCATTAACCGTTGAGGAAAAAACTCCTTTAGCCGGGCTGATCAAATCAAAAAAATTAGCCAATCCAGATGATTATAAAATAGCTGATCAATTCATTATGTTATCCGATATTTTAACGCAACATGGATTTGAGCATTATGAGATATCCAATTTTGCTAAAAAGGGCTTTAGGTCAAAACATAATTCATCCTATTGGAGTGGAAAGCCATATATTGGATTGGGTCCTTCGGCTCATTCATATAATGGAAAAAACAAAAGAAGATGGAATGTTGCCAATAATGTTTTGTATGTTAAAAACATGGAAGAAAATATTTCGTATTACGAAGAGGAAGAGTTGAGTTTGATAGACCAATTCAACGAATTTGTGATGACCAGAATTAGATTGATAGAAGGCATTTCGTTAGAAGAAGTAAATTCTGTTTTTGGTAAAGATTTTTTAACCCATATCACCAATGAATTAACCCGGTGGAATGATAGTTGGTATGCAGTGCAGAATAATTTTTTATCACTTACCAGTGAAGGCAAAATTATTTCAGATAGACTAGCGGCAGATTTATTCTATTCAAAACCATAATTATACAAGGGGACTAAACGATTTAGTTTAAGTGAGATAGGATTTTTTACAAAAATTTCTGAAATGTGAAAAACAATCTTTTCTTTTGTATCACCTTAACACCAACACTAGTTTTACATGGATCTATCGATCGACCAACACAAAATAATTGATGCTGCATTTAAACGATTTGCGAAAACCGGACCAGAGAATACAACCATGGCTCAAATAGCCAAAGACCTGGGATACTCAAGAACGTTTTTGTATTATTACTTTCAGGATAAAGAAAGCATTTATAAAGCTGCTTTATTACGACGTTCCAACAGGTATTTTGAATCAGTACAAAAAGAGATGACCAAAAACCTTCCTGGATTTAAAAAGCTTGAAGGAATGATTAAAATGAAAATTGGTTGTGGAAAAGATTTTCAAAGTTTGGGAGTATATACCAACATGGATTTATTTAAAATTTTGGTTCATGATGACGATCTTAAAAAAATCTATTCAAACGAAATAAAACTAGCAGGTAAAATTATTAATGATGGTATTAAAGATGGTTCTATCATAAACTGTAATGCTAATAAAACTGCCAGAAATCTGATTGATGGTATGCATGGTTTTGCTGCCGAAGGTTTACGGAGGTTACATGTAAATCCAAATACAACCGAAAAAGATATTGCCGATTTGTATAAACGTAAACATGACTTTGGAATGTTCCTGTTGCAAGGAATAAAAAAGGGGTAATTATTTTACGTTTTCCTGATTAAGCATGTCAGTTTGTATCTGAATGGATTCTTTATGAATTTCACTCATCACTCTTTTTACAAACTCGGCATCCAGGTCTAACTTTGAAGCCAAATCAACTCTGGTGCTTAATATTTCATTCCATCTCTCTAATTGGAAAATAGTGATGTTATGATCTTTTTTATGTTCTCCTATCTCCTCAATTACTTTTAATCTTTTGGCAAGAATTTGTAATAATTCTTCATCAATACTATCTATAATTCGACGTAATTGAATGAGTCTATCTAATAATTCAGCATCTGCGGATTCTTGTTTTCTAATAACAAGTTTTTGAATCAGCTCTCCTAAAGTTTCCGGAGTTATTTGTTGGTCAGCATCGCTCCATGCATTTACAGGATCAGGATGGGTTTCAATCATTAATCCATGCATTCCTAAATTCATTCCTTTTTGAGCTACTTCAGGTACCCAATCTCTTTTTCCGGTAATATGGCTTGGATCACAAATCATAGGCATATTAGGAATGGCTGTCATTAATTGAATAGGAATTTCCCACCGGGGCGAATTTCTATAGTGTGAACTTTCGTAATTATTAAATCCTCTATGGATGGCCGCCATTTTTTTAATTCCTGCCTGATTTACTCTTTCCAAAGCACCAATCCATAAATTCAAATCCGGATTGATGGGGTTTTTTACCAATACGGGGATATCAGTACCTTTTAACGAATCAGCAATTTCTTGAACTGAAAATGGATTTACGCTGGTACGGGCACCTATCCAAAGAATATCTACTCCCCATTTCAGAGCATCTTCTACATGTTCAGTATTGGCCACTTCTACCATGGTAAGTAACCCGGTTTGTTTTCTTACTTCCAACAACCATTCAAGGGCTTTGATACCATTTCCTTCAAAAGAGTTAGGACGTGTACGTGGTTTCCAGACTCCGCTGCGAAATATACCGGCCTGTCCTAAAGCAGCAATCTGTTTAGCATCCGTTAATACCTGATCAAAAGTTTCGGCACTACACGGACCTGCAATCAAAGGAATTCTACCCGGTATTGGAAACCAGGAAGCAAGTGGTGCAATATCCAGTTCTACTTTTTTAGGAGACAAGTTAAATGTATTGAAAGCAAAGATAAGGAATCCCCTATTAATTGTAACTTTGCATTACCTATTTCGTAATAGTTGAATTGTTCTTTTAAAAATATGGGGCTGACCGGTTTTGACAGCATGAGCATTGCATAGGTAAGCACGTAGAGGGATGATGGATCTGCCTCTTTAAAAACGGACATCAAACTTGTAAGTGGCAACACTTCTAACTATGCACTAGCTGCCTAATCGATAGATTTCGTAGTGTGCTGCTTCCTGAGTTCTTTACCTGATAGAATTCAATGAAGCATCAGATCATCAGGTTGCTGTTGTAAGCGTCTGGATTACAACTTAAGATAACAGAATAAGGAAAGGATTGGTAGTGTTTTGCCTTATCCTTTTTCGAAAACACAAGTAACACTAAACGTGTAGAAAGCTTATCCATTCCGTGTTTGGACGTGGGTTCGAATCCCACCAGCTCCACTTGATGACCAAAAACAGGCCCCACGTTAGTGGGGCTTTTTATTTATGTACAGTTTACCGAGAGATTTCTCTCGGTAAACTGTACATAAATAAAAACACTGTAAAGTAGTCCTGTTTTTGGTTCCCTTCACGGGTTCGGTGGGTTCATGAGCAAAGCGAATACTCCCTTTTTTAGTTGGCAGTAGCAGTAGGCGGCTGATTTAATAGAACACAGATAACGCTGATGCTGCGGATAAAAACAGATTTTGTTTTTGGCGAGCTAGCGAGCCTTCTGCGAAATAAAAAGCATCGTCCAAACTAAATAGTGGTGACATCATATTCTGTGTAAATCTGCTTAATCTGCGGGAAACAAAAAAGTTGGCAGCAGCAGTAGGTAGGGTGCTGTATTTCCCAATGGTCTCTCGAGTGCAGCCGAGCCTGCGAGGCTATTCTGCAAAATGAAATCAGCATCTAAATGAAATAGTGGCGACATCATGTGTCTGTGTAAATCTGCGCAATCTGCGGGACATAAAAAAAATGACTATTTTAGTTATCCAAATCATTGCTACATGAAGAAACTTTTTACCATTGCTCTTATACTTTTTTCTTTTTCAATTGGGAAATTATATTCGCAGGCTACGTTTACGTTTACCAATTCCGGAACTACGCCTCAAATGGATTCAGCGATTAACTATGCCGGGAGTATCTGGGGTGAATATTTAATTTCGTCTGTACCTATTAAAGTAAACCTATACTATTTAAATATGTTTGGGGCCACGTTGGCCATTTGTATTCCCAATGGTGAAAGAGATTTTTCTACAGCCCCTGTTGATTCGGTTTGGTACCCTTCATGTTTAGCTAATTCGCTCGATGGGGTAGAGTTAAATCCGGGAGAAGCAGATATGAATATATTTTTTGATAATACTCATAACTGGTATTTCGGAACCAATGCCATTTGTCCGGCTGGACACTATGATTTTGTTACTACTCTTTTACATGAAATTGGTCATGGGTTAGGTTTTTTATCCCTGGCACAAATGACTGGAGATACAGGCTCATTCGGGATGATCACTGCAGATGATTTATTACCGTTGGTCACTACTTTTCCGTTTCCTGACTTACAAGGAAAACACTCTATCTTTTCGCATTATATGCAAAATGGTACAGGACAATCGTTGGTAGATACAACATTATTTCCCAATCCATCTATAGTATTAGGGAATCAATTTAAAAGTAATGGGGTGTACTTTGCAGGTCCACTGGCCATGGCACAAAACTCAGGGAATCCTGTACGTATATATGCACCAGTAACTTATGCTTCAGGCTCAAGTATGGAACATTTAAATGAATCTACTTTTCCACCCAGTAATCCCAATACATTAATGACTCCTTTTGAGGGAATGTCGGAAGAACACCATGCTCCCGGACCATTGACGATTGCTATTTTAAGAGATATAGGATGGAACATTGTACCGGGCATTGGAATAGAAAATGTACTAACCGATTCACGCATTCATGTATTTCCTAATCCTGTAGAAGATTTTGCAAACATTCGTTTAGAAGAATCCGTTGAAAATCTTCCTTTGGAGTTGATGGATATGAGTGGTAAAATAGTTTTAAGCACCCGTTTTACTTCTGCAAAAGGAGTGTATACCCAAGTAGATCTGTCCGGTTTAACAAAAGGAATTTATTTATTGAGAGTAAATGGAAGTTCTGTGAAGTTGATGAAGAATTAGGAGGATAAAGTGTAGTTAGCTGTTGTGCATTTTTAGTCCGAAACTTTTCTCAATCAAACGGACCAAATTATCAAACGAGTTCACATGGTCTAGTTCGTCTTCATAAATTTGTCCCGCTTTATTCAGTTTGTCACTAATCTCTTTTAATTTTCTTGTCAAATCAGCTTTTGTTTTAATTAAGAGATAGTCTTGGTAACCTTCATCTGATCCAAGAAATAGGGTTATAAAAATATCATTCGGATCAAGGATTTTTTCCAAAGAAGGTTTATTATCTCCATTTAGAATATCTGTCAAAAAATTCTTTTTCTCCTTTTCGCAACAAAATAGATTAATTGAGCCACAATCATCCATTATAATGGAAAAAATGACTCCAATGAACGTTCTAAAATCATTAACCTCGAACAAAGCAGTTTTGTCTTCGTCATTATTATCCCATCGGTCCGTTGGAGGCTGAATCCAACCAGTTTTTGCCCTTACAAATTCATTGTCTGTAAAAACCATTTGAGTAAAGTCAATGTTGGATAGATATTCTATTTCATATTCCCAACTAATCTTTTCGAATGGTAAGTCATTTGCAACCAAAAAAGATGCTGTCCTGAAGTTAATAATTGCATAAATTTTTTTGCCGGCTATCAGATCCCATATCAATCTCTCATAAACAAAAATATTTTCCTCATGAGTACAATTGTAGTAGGCTAGATTATAAAATAGTTCATGAAATTGACTTTCCTGACTTTCATATTTGTCAAAAAGTGTTTGATAAAAGTCCTGTTTATCGGTCCAAATAGTTTTGTCCAACCACTTATTACGGGCAGCTCCTAAATGATATTCATTCAGTTCATCTTTTGTCTTTATGTCGAATTGAATTTGCCTCATGGCATTACAGCTAACTCGTAATTGTCCAACCTTTTCTACCTAATTGCCCCTAATGCAGTAACATTTTCGCTAATAGGCACATCTTCTACCCAATCTCTATCCTTGTCTTTGGGTTTTAACTTAACGGGATTCCCCAGGTAATCTACTCTTTTACCCGGCCAGATATAGGCTTTCCAGCAATAAACCATCAGGGTTTTTTGATTTAGGTTAGGATGTATATGAGGAGTAATATATTTCTCATGATATTTGGGATACAAACTCCAGTGTAACCCCGGACGCATATGATGCATGCCATGGTATCCGTTATTGAAAGCCCACCAATTGAGCCACTTACCCGTAAAATTGCGTGAATGGTTGTAAGGGTGATTCTCATCACAGCCCTCATGTTGCCAGAAATTTGTACCCACAATACCCCAAGCTGCATATTGATGTGGGATAAATACAACCAATAAAAATTTCTGCCAGTCGAGAACAACTAAACCTATTTTTACCACCCACAACAAAATATTTTCCAATTGGTATTGACGATACCATCTTGGTTTTTCCCTCTTCATTTTTTTGGTAAAACGCATCTCTGCTTTTAAAATATCAATACTCATGATATAAAAAAAGAAAAGCTGATTGAGCAAGTTCCATTTAAAACGAGCTTTATAGGTTCTAATATTATCCTTATCCGTTTGGGTATACTTGTGGTGACTAAAATTATGCCCCGGAACATAAGCACTTACCGGGTGACCATAGGTAAACGACAATACCACCTGAAAAAATCGATTCATTCCGCGATTTTTAAAAATAGGGCAATGGATGGTGTTGTGTACAATAGTAGCACAGAAAAAAGACATAAAGCAGTTAGCAATTATCAGAGGCACAGCATAGTACCATGGTAAAGGCAACGCTAACCAAGTGAGGATGGCAATGGTAAAATAACCTCCAACAAAAATGATTGTTCGTATGTCTTCTTTGTATCTTAACATGTATGTAGCTGCAAATGTATGGATTTTACGACTTGTACAGCCCTAATTGCCTGCTAAATTAGCTATTAACGATTATAAATTCTATACTTGCACCACTTTTTTAAAAGCCTCCATGAGCAAAGATAGCGGTTATGACATCATAATTATTGGTTCGGGATTAGGTGGACTTACAGTTGGGTCCCTGATGTCACAAATTAAAGGAAAAAGAGTACTGATTCTTGAGCAACATTATATCGTTGGAGGATTTACACATACCTTCAAACGAGAAAAAGGATACCATTGGGATGTTGGAGTTCATTATGTTGGTGACCTGGAAGACGGACATGTATTCAGAACTTTGTTTGATTATACAACCCAAGGTAAAGTACGTTGGAAAAAAATGCCTTATATCTTCGATAAGTTCGTTTTTCCTGATTTTACTTTCGAATGTCCTAGCAGCAGTGTTGAGTTTGAAAAAAAATTGATTGAACAATTTCCACATCAGGAAAAAGAAATCAGAAAATATTTGAAAGATGTAGTTAAAGCTGATACCTGGTACAGAGATAACATCATTTATAAACATTTACCTTCATTACTTAAACCATTTAAAAAACCATCGGAAGCTGATACTAAATTAGCAACGATGAGTACCAAAGAATATTTGGATCAAACTTTTACCGATCATAAGTTAAAAGGCTTGTTGGTTTCACAATGGGGGAATTACGGAGCAGTTCCGGGTAACGGATCATTCTGTAACCATGCTATGGTGGTAAAACATTTTTATAACGGAGGATATTACCCTATAGGATCTGCTAAAACCATTGCGCAAGCCATCGAACCCATTATTGAAAAAGCCGGGGGCAAAATTTTAGTGAATCATGAGGTAACGGATATCATTATTGAAGATGGAAAAGCAGTTGGGGTGAAGGTGGACGTGAAACAAGGTAAAAAAAGATCGGAAGCAGAATTTTATGCACCTATTATAGTATCATGTGCCGGGGCATACAACACCTATTGTAATTTATTACACAGAGATTTTGGTGCTGACTTCCCTGATGAAGTTGAAGATCATCCGGATGGATTATCACACTTATGTTTATACATTGGATTTAAAGATAATCCTGAAAAAATGGGATTCAAGGGTGAAAATCATTGGATATTTGATGAGTACGATCATGATGAAATGTTTCGCGATATCAATGCCATTGTTGATGACAGAATGAAAATGGCGTTCTTATCGTTCCCAAGCATGAAAGACCCTGAATCAACCGTATATACCGGTGAGATTATTACTTTCATCAGCTACGATATATTCGAAAAGTGGAGAGATGAAAAGTGGAAAAAGAGAGGAAACGAATACGAAGACTTCAAGGAAATGTTAGCGCAAAGAATGTTGAATTTTATTGAGAAACACTACCCCGGATTTAAAGATATGGTAGATTTCTATGAGTTATCTACTCCATTAAGTACTGAACATTTTACCATGCATAATAAAGGGTGTATCTACGGGATGCATACCTCTCCTGATAGAATGCTGAAAAAATGGAATCATGTAAAAACGCCGGTAAAAAATTTATACCTAACTGGGGCTGATGCTGCTGTATTAGGAGTTGCAGGTGCTTTTACTGGAGGAATGTTTACTACCATCGAGCTATGTGGCGGTCCTTTAGCCTTTTTAAGCTACGCTAAAATAGAATCGAAAGCCAAAAAGTATCAGAAAGAACTCAAAGAAAGAGGAATAGTGACTGTAGTTGAATGATGCTAAGTTGTGGCATAATTCATAAATACATATTTTTGTATCAATGCCAAAACTCCTAAAATACAAAGCTGACTACCGAACCCTGGCTTTTTTAGCTACGTATTTTATTTTCTTTATAGGAGCCTGGTTTTTTGTTCCTTTAAAATGGTACTATATTTTACCTGCAGAAGTATTGTTATGTTGTATCAATTTTATGGTAGCCATTACCATTCACAATACAGTACATCATCCTATTTTCTACAATAAGTTTTTGAACAAAGTAAATTTCATTTTACTCTCTATTGCATTTGGAAGTCCAGCTACAGGATATGTCCCCGGACATAACCTGAGCCACCATAAACATTTACAAACTACCAAGGACAATGCCCGTACTGATAAAATGAGATTCAAATGGAACTTTTTGAATCAGTTCCTGTTCTTTTTTGTAATGATACCCGGTATTGTTCGTACGGAAAGCCTATTTGTAAAAGAGATTGGACCCACAAAACCAAAATGGAGAAGACAATACCGTATTGAAATTGCTTTTTTATGGGCATGGCGAATTACCTGGTTGATTATTGATTGGAAAAGATTTTTGATCTTTCTTATTGTTCCCAACATCTATGCAGTATGGGGAATATTTGGTACTAACTTTTGGCAACATGATGGATGTGATGAAACGCATCCGTATAACCATTCCAGAAATTTTAAAAACAAATTGTTCAACTTTTTGGTGTGTAACAATGGGTATCATGGAGCCCATCATATGCGACCTGCCATGCATTGGAGTTTATATCCTGAATATCATAAAAAAGAAATTACACCTAACATTCATCCAAGTTTAGATAGAAATACGCTTACGGCATTCTGTTGGAAACAATATATATGGCCGGGTAAACGAATTGACTATTTAGGGAATCCTGTAGTGTTGGGTCCACCAACGAAGGATGAAGATTGGGTAATGGAAACCAAACAGGGTAAACTGGAAATGGAAGCGGCTGATTTAGGAGCCGAAGTGAATTAATACAATCTCTATAATGTGTTATTTTATTACCGTCATGCTGAACTTGTTTCAGCATCTTATGTGCTTTTGAGATGCTGAAACAAGTTCAGCATGACGAAAAAGGTATTAATATGAATTTAAAGAAAGTTGAATAGCTTTCAGTGAAAGCTTACCACATTAATCGTTTTGTTTATAAAGCTTAATCTCATCCATGACTACATAAGAAGCAGGAAAATCAAGACTTACCTGTTTCCAATATAAAGTAGCCTCTAATCTGTTTTTAAAATCACCTACACGAACTTTAAAATTGGGAGATTCCCATTTTAAATAGGCTTTTTTCCCTTCATACTTGGTGTAATAACGGGCTTTTTCGCCATTGGCAATATCACGGGCATTGTTGCCACTTTCGGTGCAAATCTGAACTCTAAATCCTTGGGGTTCCTCTTCAACAGCACGGGCTGAATATCCACCTAAAACACCCTCTACACCGGGTTCAAATGTTACCTCTACTTTACCGGTTTGGCTATAAGCCAACACACCAAGGGTTAGGAAGGAAATAACAACGATGATTTTTTTCATATGTGCAAATATAGGGCAAAATCCATGCCTTGTCAAGGTAATTTTTTAAATCAACTTTAAAATCACTTAAATTTAGCCGGTGCAAAAACAAAAAAACAGAGGATTACTCCAGAAAACTGCCGAGAGGATCATATTAGAAGTACAACATGAAAAGTACTCCAACGATCCTAATGCTTTTATTTTGGATGATGAAGAATCAGCTAAGATTAAACGAATTCATTTTCAAACATTGTGTTGGTCGGCAGTATTAGGTGCTTTGGGTGTAATCGTTTTGTTTTGTACCAAATATGCGTTTCCTACCTGGTTTCCAAGAACGTTGATTCATGTTCCTTGGACCGATTATTCATTCTATTATAACATTGTTTTCACTTTATACGGTTTTGTATTAGCCTATATTGAACTTTACCTTTTGTATTATGTGAATTTAAAAGCGATTAAAAAACTGGTGGTAGTTTGTAATTATCCTCATCCTTCCGATCCGAATTTTTATGATGAAGTACAAAAACTTGCTTCGGTAGGGTTGGAAAAAGCCGGCAAACATGGGAAAGAATTAGGCATCAATCCTTATCAAGGGGTTCCTAAAATTGCTTTAACGGTTTATTTATTGGTAAATTTTTACAAAGCAGCCCTCAGTAATATTTTGATTCGTGTGGTAGTGAGCAGGGTGGGGGGGCGTACGTTAGGTCGTGTTTTTATTGATATGCTGGGTGTTCCTGTTTTTGCTTTCTGGAATATATTGGCATCCCGTAAAATTTTAAAAGAAGCGCAAATTCGAATTTTTAGTAAACCACTTACGGAGAAATTCGTGAAACAATTGTATGTAGAGTTTAAAGATAATGATGAATTCAAATCATTTATTTACGACACTATTCAATACATCAGTATGATTAAACGGACTTACAACTACAGTCATTTTATGTTTGCTGATCTGTTGCTGACTACCTTTGGGATTCCGACACAAAAAAAACATGAATTACCTTCAGATTATTTCGAAAAGTTGCAAAAATCGGTTGTCAATACACAACGAGGAATAGAAAAAGTAATTTTGTTCGGAATGGTGATTGATGGAAGAATTTCTGCTTCTGAAATGGTGATGATTAAAAAAGCGCAGGATCATCAAATCATTTTAATGAGTACGGATGATATTCAACTTCTTTGTAAAAATTACTATCGAGGAAAAGGGTTACCAGGGCTGGTAACTATATTTTAGCCAACCAGTTTCCTATATAATCTAATACCTGCAGTTTTTCAGGTTCGTTATGTAATTCATGATAATACCCATCCCATAGTTTTAATTCTATCATTGCTGGGTTATTATTAGCGAATTCGCGGGTTCCCTCGGCTGAAGTAATCCTATCTCCCGTTCCGTGCATAGCCAGAGTTTTTACTGTTAATTCTGAAGCATGCTCAATTGGATAGACCCCCGCAGGATGTACCTGTGCAAAAAAACCGGCACTCATTTTATCATGATTGAGCTTATCGGCCTTGTAGTCTTCTACCACTTTTGGATCTCTGGCGACAGCTGCTACTTCTAATCCTGTAGGTTGCACCAATCCAGGCATAATTCCCTTCATCATTTTTGCCAATGATACTTTCCATGAAGGCGGATCAAAGGCTAATTTAAAATAAGGAGAAGTTAATATAAGCCCATTGAGCACAGGCTTTCTTCTCAATACATAGTTGGCTACAAAATTACCACCCATACTATGTCCGTACATGATTACAGGAATATCTGCAAAAAGTTCTTTTGTTTTTTTGTATAAAAGGTCCATATCATCCATTAAATGATTTAAGGAGGGTGCATGACCTTTTTTCCCTTGCGAATTCCCATGCCCACGATTGTCCATTCCAACTACTGCATAGCCTATACTATTCAAGTAGGCGACTACATGTTTATATCGTCCAAAATGTTCACCCATTCCATGTACTAAGGCAATTACACCTTTAATATCTCCTTGTGGAATAAAATATTCACCGGCCAGTTGTAATCCGTCGGTAGTAGTTAAATGAAATGTTTTTGACATGATAATATGGGTAATCGTTCAACCAAATGTATCATTAAATCCCAAATTCCAAACTCCAAATATCAATACTTTCAGGACTTAGTGCTTGTAATTTGGAAATAGAGATTTGGGATTTGAAATTTCACCAGTTATATTTGTATATACATGAAGACCCTCAAGAAAATATTCAAATACCTGGGATTTTTTGTCCTTACGATTGTCCTCATTTTTGGAGGTTTTTTAGGATACATGACACTCAAGGACTATAGACCTAAGCCTATTGAAACGGTAGAAATCATTTATTCAGGGCTAGATAGCAGTAGGTCGGGTGCTATTAAAGATACCCTTTCGTTTTATACGTGGAATATTGGTTATTGCGGATTAGGTAAAGAACAAGACTTTTTCTTTGACGGTGGTAAAATGGTACGACCTTCAAAAGAATTTAATCAAAAGTATATGGATGGAATACTGTCCACTATAAAATCAATAGACACTTCGGATTTTATCATGCTTCAAGAGGTGGATAGAGGTTCAAAAAGAAGTTATTTTAATGATCAGGTAAAATTAATTGGAGATGCTTGCAATAGAGACTGTTATGGGTACGCAACCAACTATAAATCGTTATTTGTACCACAGCCGGTGTCAAATCCATATGGTAAATGTTTTGGAGGTTTAATGACCCTTTCGAAGATAAAGCCTACGGATGCAAAAAGGTTTTCATTGGCTCCTGATGCTGCATGGCCCACGGGATTGTTTATGCTGAAGCGTTGTTATATGGAATTTAGATATCCCTGTAAAAATGGGAAAGAACTAGTGGTCATCAATCAACACTTAAGTGCTTATGATGATGGTACAGTTAAACAACAACAAATGGATACTCTAAAAATTAAGTTATTGGATGAGTATAAGAAAGGAAACTATGTTATTGTAGGAGGTGACTGGAATACTTACCCACCTGGATATCAATCCAATCTAAAAAACAAAGGAAAAGACGGTGTGGTGGAAAAGTCAATGGAGCCCAATTATCCTGAGGTTGGTTGGAAGTATATATACGACCCTACCACCCCTACTAATCGTAAACTATATGAGCCTTATGTTCCCGGGCAAACAGATGTTGTAGTAATAGATTATTTCCTTCTTTCCCCTAATATTGATGCCTTAACAGTAAATGGAGTTGATTTAGGTTTTGAGAATTCAGACCATCAGCCGGTATTTTTAAAAGTGGTTCTGAGATAAATTCTCATCACCATTATTCATGGAATATAACAAGATCATAGAACGGGCCAAAAGCCGTAAAAAGCAGATTAAACAGTTATTGGATCAACTTCAAAAAAAGAGTGTAAAAGAAGTGGATGCATATTTTCATGAAGAACATGAAGCTGTTTTTGAAGAAATTGATTGCCTCAAATGTGCCAATTGCTGTAAAACTACCGGACCTCTTTTTACTTCAAAAGATATAGAACGGATTGCCCAACATTTAAAACTAAAACCTTCGGATTTTATCGATCGATATTTGCGTATTGATGAGGATAATGACTATGTTTTAAAGCAAACTCCTTGTATTTTTTTAGATGAGCAAAACTATTGTTCAATATACTCAATAAAACCAAAGGCTTGCGGTGATTATCCACATACTAATCGCAAAAACATGAAAGAGATTTCCCACCTTACTTTTCAAAATGCGATGATGTGTCCTGCCGTAGCAAAAGTGTTGGAGAATATTGAAACTAAACTGAAATAAATCTAGTTTTCAGGCTTGAGTTTATAACGCTTTTTATCCCCTTTTTTGAAAGAGAAATTTCTTGAGATATTGAAACCAAAATGAATATCTCCATTTAACCAATCATTGGTTGTTTCACCAATAAAGGTTTGATCAAAAGTGGCTTGAGAATTACTTAACACCAATTGAAATACGTGTCCTCCGGTTTCAATATCAATGGCAAATGATAAAGGACCTTTGATTGGGAGGTTATTTACATTGGCAAAGTTTTGACCTGCTATGGGCCAGAAATATTCTACCTGTGCAGTAACCCTATTGGATATTCTGAATTTACCTGCAAATCCAAGATGTGCAGTGGTATTCTGATCTTCTTTTAAAGGTACCAGGTTTCGGTGTAATACAGTGGGTGTCATTTGAAATGAAAACCATCTGCAAAACTTACGAGCCCATAAGATTTGGAAATTATAGGTGAGGCGTGATGTAAAATAGTTGTTTCTCTCGGGATCAGCGTAATCAGTAGAGTTAATTCCCATACTGGCATACAAGGCAATGGTAAATGGAAACGATTTGGGACCTTTACTTTGACGAAACATTTGGTATTTAATAGAGCCATCCCATATCTTTAAATAATTACTGCGGGCCACTCCTATACAAATTCTACCCTCGTAAAAAGGCAAAGTATATTCTACTCCAATTCTGATTCCGGCCTGGTCTAATCCAAAAAAATCTTCAAACCCGCCTCTGAAACTTCCAAAACGGTGTTGAATCATAAATTGAAGCTCACCTTTCCCCGGCATTTCAACCGACTGACCATTGATGATACGTGTTCCTTTAAAAGTTTGAGTGGTATATACTTTGGGTTCAGGAGTAATGGAATCCAATTCATCCAATAATCCCTGAGAAAAAGAGAATGTTCCGAAGAAATATAAAGTTAGCAGCAGGTAAGGTTTTCTCATTCGCAGGTGTTTTAATTATTGGGGAATCCATCTTCTATCCAGATTTCTATCGTTCGTATTTCACATTCCGATAGTTTGGGATTGTTATAGGGCATGGGTGTATATCCTACTTCATGATTGATAGAACTCATCAATACATCGGCTGATGAAGTTAAATAGTCGGAGATATTATCATATCCTTCCCAACTAAATCCACCTCCTTCAATGGCAAAATCAACATTGTTATGGCACTGTAAACATTTGTTGTCAAGTATCTTGCTTACATGGGTGCTGTATTTTACGTCAGCAGTATCACAGCCCCCTGGGGGGTATAAAGTTTCCTCATTATCATAATAACATCCTCCTGTAAAACAAAGGACTAAAAAGAGTACTATAATAACTGCAGGAAACTTTTTCATTCTTTGATTTATTGTTTGGCTAAAGTAGTATTTACCGTGATTTCAATTTCACTGGCAATATTTTTTACTCGGTCATTTTTAATTCCGTAATCTTCCAATTTTACTTTGAAAGTAGATTTTAAAGTAACATTAGTTCCTGCAACAGTAATGGTTCCTACTGAAGTAACGTCTTTGGTTACACCATGAATCATTAGTTTACCGGTTACACTAATTTGTTTATCTCCGTTTTTAGAATAATCTACTTCTGAATTATTGGTGATTTTACCACTGAAAGTAGACTTCGGATAAGTATCTGATTGCATATAATTATCATTAAAGTGAGATTGCATCAATGCATTGCTAAACTCAAATGATTTGATTAATACTATGTAAGCTAGCTCTCCGGTGGATGATTCCAATAAACCGGTTACCTGGTTATTTTTAGCAGTAATATCCTCAATAGTAGCATGAGAATAAAAACTAATGGCTCCGGTAGTGGTTTTGTACTTTTGAGCAGAAATCATTCCTGTGAATGTGGCAAACGCTGCTAAAACAATAATTTTCTTCATGATTTTTTAATTTTATTATTTGACCAATGAACCTTTTTTAAGTTTAATATCACCTTTTGCTGTACTGTCTCCCATTTCAAGCAAAAGCGGATCAGCCGGTAAGTAGGTAATATATAAAGCTTTTATGGTTACTTCTTCTCCTATCTTCAAATTCTTTGCCACATCATTATATCGGGCATACATTTCAATGGTAATAGTACTGTTGCTTTGAGCCATTTGTACAGACGTAATGCTGTCGCCGGGAATAGTCCCACTTATTTTACCCTTGATCTCCAGCACTTTATCGTTGTATTTTCGGTTAATTGCCGTATCCATTTTTTCACACTCGCTAATAATATCTACGTCAGATACCGTGAAATCGGTTTTTAGATTTTCTACATCGGGGTTCTTTTTATGGAGAACAAACTTATATACATATACAGAGCCGGCTATCAGTAAAGTTAGCAGCAGCACTAATATCATCACGGTTCTTCTTTTCATTTGAGTTGTATTATACAACCAAAATAATATAAATCATTGAAAAACAATAATTCACTTGTTGTATAACACTTGTATAAATACTCCCAAAAGTTTTAAGAATGTTACTATTCTTATTGGCATAATATTAATTTTGCGCCAAATAAAATTCCATGATTCTTAGCGGAAAAGAAATTAAAAGTCAATTAGGAGAAAATATCAAGATTACTCCTTACAATGAATCACAGTTAAATCCTAATAGTTATAATCTTACTTTACATAATGAAGTATTGGTATATGATAATCATATTCTGGATATGAAAAGTCAAAATACAGCCAGTACAGTAATTATTCCTGAAGAAGGGATGTTATTGGACCCCGGTAAACTGTATTTAGGTCGTACTATAGAATATACAGAAACCGATAAATATGTACCTATGTTGGAAGGAAGAAGTTCTATAGGTAGGTTAGGTTTATTTGTTCATATTACAGCAGGTTTTGGAGATGTTGGGTTTTCGGGTTATTGGACCTTGGAAATGTTTTGTGTTCAACCGATAAGAATTTATCCGGGTGTACAAATTTGTCAAATCTTTTATCATAGTATCGAAGGTGATTATGAATTATATAAAAGCGGTAAATACCAAAAAAATTCAGGTATTCAACCAAGTCTTTTATTCAAAGATTTTGAATAGATTATTTACTGTGAAAAACAAAAAGCGCAACCGAAAATCGATTGCGCTTTTTTTGTAAACATAACACCGCAAAATTATTTTCTGCCTCCCATTAAGCGAAGCAATAATAAAAATATATTGATAAAATCAAGATATAACGTAAGTGCTCCAATGATGGCACCTTTTTTACCGGCTTCAGGATTTTCTATTTGAAGTATGGCCATTCTTTTGATCTTTTGTGTGTCATAAGCAGTTAAGCCAATAAAAATAAATAACCCAACATATGTAATGATCCAATATAACATAGGACTTTGCAGGAACCAATTAGCAATAGAGGCAATAATGATTCCTACTAAACCCATCATCAGCAATTGTCCAATACTTGTTAGGTCCTTTTTCGTAAAATATCCTATAGCACTCATGATACCAAACGTTAGTGAAGTAACCATAAATGTTGAAGCAATTGATCCGGCAGTATAAACAAGGAATAAGATGCCAAAAGTTACACCATTCAAGGCAGCATATAAAATGAATAACAGAGTGGCGACTAATGATGATATTCTATTAATTCCCCAGGATATTCCTACCACAAGTAAAAAAGTACCAATCATTAATCCATATAAACTATTAGGGTTGCGAATAATAAAGTTGATATACGCTTCTGAGCTTGCAGCTAATAATGCAACAATTCCGGTAATCATTAATGCTAAAAACATCCATCCGTACACTTTGGTTATAAAAGTGGCCTGAAGGTTTTTTAATTCTGCTGATTCGGTATAATTAGGTTGGTAGTTGTCGTACTGTTGGTATTCCATAGTTATAATGATTTATAAATTAAAATTAGACCAATTTTTTTGAATACACAAGAATACTACACAATATGGATGTTTTAAAAGTGTTTAATCAGGCTTTAAATTTCCTGAGCGTAAAAGAAAAGGTAGAACCACGCCCAATGGTGCTGCGTACATTGATTGATTGCTGATGTGACTCCAGGATGTGCTTTACAATGGATAAACCCAAACCTGTTCCCCCCTGATGTCTTGAACGGCTTTTATCCACCCGATAAAACCTTTCAAATAAACGTGGAAGATGTTTTTCATCAATACCAGGCCCATCATCAGCTACTTCTATAAGAATGTTTTCATCCATATCATAAAAGGCGAGTTTGGTATTTCCCCCTTCATTCCCATATACAATTGAATTTACAATGAGATTAGTAAACACCTGTTTGATACTATGTTTATCAGCATAAACCCAAAAGGGTTTTGAATATTCTTCTTTAAAAGTAAGCCCAACATGCCTTTGTTTGGCCTTCATTTCCTGCATATCCATGACTTCACGGGCTAGTTTTACCACATCAAACTTTTCCATTTCCAAATGCATTCTGCTGGATTCAAGCTTATGAATGGTGTCAAGATCTTCTACCAGTGAAATCATCCTTTCTACATTTCTTTCAGCATTCTGCAGGTATTTTTGCATCATTTCCTTATCCTCTGCTCCTTCATCAATTAAGGTGGTAATGTATCCTTGAATATTAAAAATAGGGGTCTTTAATTCATGTGAAAGATTACCGATAAATTCTTTTCGGTATTCTTCCAATTGTTTTAACTCATCAATCTCATCTTTTTTTCCTTTAGCCCATTCTAATACATCAGTATTTACATCTGAAATGATGTCATCACTATCTTTTATTCTAGATTTCAGTTCGTCTTTATTGCTTTTAACTTTTAGCTGATGAATAGATTTATATATCAATTTAATGCGTCGGTATATAAATGATTCAAGGGCCAATTTAAAGGCAAAATAAATTACCAGAAATGATATGACTATCAATCCGGCAGTAAAGTATAAGTTGAACTGTTTAAAAAGGAAATATTGGGTAGCGGTAACAATTGTTACCAATACGAACATCACAATAACAGATACATATAAAGCAATCTGCTTTGGGGTAGCATTTCTTTTAATAAAAGTCATGTTGTATTAAAACCTGAGCAAATTTAGAAATCGAATTTATATCCAACACCTTTTACAGTTCGGATATAGTCTTCACCCAGTTTTTCTCTCAATTTACGTACATGAACATCAATGGTTCGGTCTCCTACTACCACATCATCCCCCCAAACCGTTTTGAGAATCTCGTCACGGGTAAATACTTTGCCGGGTTTTGAGGCCAGAAGTGCCAGTAATTCAAATTCTTTTTTAGGTAATTGAATTTCTTCACCTTTATGTTTAATCAGGTATGCTTCCCTATCAATGGTAATTTGCCCAACTTGAATGGTTTGACCGGAAGATTGATTTTTAGCAGACTTTCCGTTAGGGTTATACCTGCGCAATAAAGCTTGAACACGGCTAATGAGTACTCTTGGTTTAATGGGTTTGGTGATATAATCATCAGCACCTGCATCAAATCCTGCAATCTGAGAATAATCTTCCCCTCGGGCAGTTAAAAAGGTAATCACTACATCTTTCAAATCATCAACAGCTCTTAACTCACGACAGGTCTCTATACCGTCTAAATCCGGCATCATTACATCCAGAATGATGAGTTGAGGCCTTTGTTCTTTGGCAATTTCTACTGCTTTTTTGCCGTTGGTACTGGTAAAAACCTCATACCCTTCTTTTCTTAAATTGTAGCTAAGAAATTCCAAAATATCCTGCTCATCATCAACTAATAATATCTTATTGTGGGGATTGTTCATAGTCTTGTTTAAATTCGATACAAAAAAATGACTCTAATTTTACCTTAAAGTTAATCAAATATTATCAGTTGAATTTTTTAGAACCGGTTTAGTTAAAAAACAACAATACCCCAAACTTCCGCAAACCTGCACCAAATTTCATTTTTATTAAAAAAATGACCTATTTTTGAAATTAATTCAATTTAATATATCATTGCACTGTGTTTAAAATTTAAGTTATGATGATTAGATCAACATCTGATGTTTTTGTAACAGAACCCATGAATAAAGAGGAGGGCTCTATTTCCATTTCAGCAGCTAAAAAACCGGCGGAGGATGAGGACGATTTTGAGGATGATGAAGACTTCGAGTTTGAAGATGATGAAGACGAAGATTTTGAAATGGAAGAGGATGATGATGATTTTGAGAAAAAGCCGGGTAAGAAAAAGTCAGACGACGATGATTTTGATGAGGATGATAAAGACTTTTATGAAACAGAGTTTGATGATGACTTTGATACTTTTGACGAAGATGATGATGAAGACCTGTATTAACAGGGAATAAATTCAATACTGAAAAACATTACTTCAAAAGAGTAATGTTTTTTTATTTATAATAGCCGCTCAATGATTGTTCCACCTTATACTCAGAAAGAAATATTTCAGAATCATTCACCCGAAAGGTTCAATGAGTTGGCGCTTAAGGCATTTATATTTCAGTATAAAAACAACAAAACATATAGGGAATTTTGCAAATTGTTACATGTATCACCAACAGATGTACAACAGGTTGAAGAAATCCCATTTTTACCCATAGAATTATATAAATACCATAAAATCATTTGTGATGATACTGTTCAGGAGGAGATCATTTTTCGTAGTAGTGGTACAACGGGGTCAGTAAAAAGCCAACATTTTGTTACAGACCTGAGTTGGTACAATGATTCGCTAATGCATGGTTTTGAGGAAGCCTTCGGGAAAATTGAACAATATTGTTTTGTTGCGTTATTACCAGGATATGTTGAACGGCCTGATTCATCATTGATTTATATGGTGAACCAATTTATGGAGAAAGGTCTAAATCAAGATAAATACTTTTTTAAAGAAGCAAATCAGGATTTTGTTCAACTAATTGAGGTTAATAGACAAAAAAATATTCCCACCATTTTATTTGGAGTGAGTTTCTCTTTATTAAAACTGGCTGAAGAAAATCCAATCGATTTATCTCATGTAATACTAATTGAAACAGGAGGGATGAAGGGTATGGTGGAGGAAAAAACAAAGCATGAATTACATACAATTCTCAAAAGCAGGTTCAAATTAAAAAATGTGTATAGCGAATATGGAATGACGGAACTTTTATCTCAGGCATATACTACAAATGAACAATCACTGCAAACACCCTCTTGGATGAAAGTAATGATCAGGGAGCCTAACGACCCGAAAAGCTATTTACCTATTGAACGGTCCGGTGGAATCAATGTGATTGATTTGGCCAATATTTTCTCTTGTTGTTTTATTGCTACTCAGGATTTGGGTAAAAAAAATCACCCCAATACTTTTGAAGTATTAGGGCGATTTGATCATTCAGATCTGAGAGGATGTAACCTCTTATTTTCTTAATTTAGTAAGGTACTATCGAGTTACATTTAAACTCATCACTTAATAATGATGACCCGGAGGTGCCGGATACATTAAAGGCATCAATTTTAATAGCAGTATTATTGGATACCACACTATCATTAAAGCTTCCCATGCGTACAGCAAAACGAACAGGTATAAACGGCATACTCATCGTTTTAGTAACCGTATCACCACCGGCGATTACCTGCCCAAGCAATGAATTTCCTATTTTTTGAATTCTCATGGTACCGGAAGTAGTAGTAGAAAGTCGGGGTTTCTTAACTATGTTTATTCCTATAGAGGCATAAATAAAATCACGCGAAATACCGGCTCTTACATACATTGTATCCAACACGGTATCGGGTACCTCGCTATTGTACATAATAATTTCGGCATATGGATTACCGTCAAATGGTAATAACGGACCTGAAACAAAATTACTGAAAGGTGCCGTTACATTATAATCACCGGTAAAATATTCTTGAAACACTTCTCCTTGAAAATCATCTGTCAAGTGTGGATTCATTGAAGCACATTGCAAACTCATTTGTGTGTTAACCGAATCAATTTCAGCAATTATTGGTGAACTATTTTCAACAACAAAGAATTGCCATTTTTTCTGACAAGGAGGTCCCTGATTACAACCATCACATGAAAATGTGGTTAATACTAACCCGGTTAAAATGATAACATGAAGTAACTTTAATTTCATAAACCTTGAATAATTTAGTGCCAAGATAAAACTTAATTGTAATATTATCAAGCACTAGCCACCCCCCAACCTTAGTATTTTTAAGGAGCAGTAGGGTTGTTAGCTAAAGTAAGGCGTAAATCACAAATAACACACCCTTAGGCAGTTGTGGCTATTACTGGGGTGTCAAAATTGGAAGGTAAAACAAATGGAATTTATACCTTGCATAAATTTTATTTTAATATGATCAGCTATCCGTCATTAGACACACTTAGTAATTATTTGAAAGGGTATATTTCCTTAGTTCCATCTCATTTTGATCTTATTACAGCTTTGGATCAATCACATTTAGCATTATTGGAAACTTTAAACTCTATTTCAGAAGAAAAGTCAAAATACAAATACCAACCTGATAAATGGAGTATAAAAACTATGGTAATGCATTTAACAGATACAGAAAGAGTTTTTCAATATAGAGCAATGGCCATTTCCAGAGGAGAAAAAATAAATCTTCCTTCATTTGATGAGAACTTATATGCAGATAATTCATATGCAGATGAATTAACCTATGAGCAAATAGTTATTGATTATTCAATTATAGCAGATTCATTCAGAATTTTATTTGAAAACATGAAGGAGGAAAGAGCATTAATAACGGGAACCGCAAATAATACAGAAATTTCTCCTGCTATTATAGGATTCGTTGCGGCGGGTCATAGGTTTCATCACTTGGGAGTTTTAAAAGAAAGATATTTAAAATAGTTTATTGAGTCCAGGATATTTTCACTCTTGATCGTTGAATGAGTTGTATTTGTGGCAATCCCGTTTTTGATTTGGAGGCATCCATGTCCTGGTCTAACTTAAAAATGATTGATTTTATATCAGGGGTGAATTTAATAACTTGAGCTGTACCGATTTCATAATACCCTTCCGGTTTTCCTTCGGGCAGATCAGTATTCACATATAAGAATACATAAACGGTGGCTCCCGGTTGAGGCAAAAGCGCTTCATTATAATGGGCAGGAGTAAGGGTAATGTAAGCGGAGGCTCTTCTGTATACGGTACATTCCACTTCCGATATTTGTGAAAAAACAGCAGAACCAAAGCATAAAAAAACAACACCCAATAAAATACAACGATACATAGCTGACACAAACAAATTAACCTCTACTTCACCACGAAATTAAACACTCATACACGTCCAAAAATAGCTCAAAAGCATTAAAATGC
>CAZUXM010000001.1:92598-108749 GCA_964624635.1 uncultured Candidatus Competibacteraceae bacterium | reverse complement strand
ATTTTTTTCATCAAAAAACAAAATTAAATCGGTTAAGCAGAGGTATACAATATACGTAATTAATATGTGCTTTATAACGCATTATCAATAAAATATTCCTTAGACTTTTTAGGCCTATGTTAAATTCAATAACAATTTGGTAATAATTGATTTAAATTATTATGTTTGTATAAACAATTGATAAATCATTAATTAAACAAGAATTTCTATGAAACGTTTTTACGCAGTATTTTGTGCTATCGGGCTATTTAGTACATTGGCTGTAAGTGCTCAAAACTTTCCTATTGTAGGGCACAAGCCAATGAACAAAACCATCCCGGCAGGTGTTAATGCAAGATTTGACGGTACAGCTTATCTTGACCTTGATGCTTACGATGGTACTTTTAACACTATTAGCCACTACGGAGGTATTGGTGATGGTACTAATTCATATCAGTGTAATAATACTGATACTTTAACTGGATCTTTTGCGGTGGTGTATTCAAGATTTGATACTCTTTATACAACAACAGATTACAGTACATTTGACTTTACTCCAAACAATGCGGTTATTAGCGTATTAGTGGATAGTATTTTCTTATGGTGTGTACATGATAATACATCAGGTATGAATGATACTTTAGACATTAAATTAGTAGGTTTAGATGCAAGCCGCAGACCAGTTGATGGTACTGTACTTTGGTCACAACAAGAAGTAACCAATACTGATTTAGGTGCTACAGGTGTAGTATTATCTTGGGCTCCAGGTCTTATGAGAACCGGTTCAAACTGGGGATTTGCTATGAGAGCTGAGTATCGTGATCCTTCTGTATTGGATACTTTTAATGTAGTATTTGGTCAGATTGATGACTGTTCTCCATCTGAAGTTTATCCTGCAGCTTTCTACAGAGTTAACTTAGGTCCTGGTATTGCAGCAACTGATAACTCTATATTAATTCCATTAGCTAACAATACTGGATATTGGTTTAATGACTGTAACGGAAACTTAACAGCTGAGTGGCCAGAAGAAAACAGCTTTACTCATTGGGGTATGTGGGCTGTAGTTACCATCGTTGAAAATATGGGTCTTGATGAGCAAGATGCTAAGGATATCAACTTTGTAGTTTATCCTAACCCAGCTAGCGATGTAGCTAATGTTCGTTTTGAACTTGAGAATAATGTAAGCAATGATGTTACTATGACTGTTACTGATTTAGCAGGTAAAGTAATTGAAAGCAGAAACTTAGGTACTAAAAACGCAGGTACATTTACTCAACAAATTGATGTAACATCATACTCTACAGGTATCTATATGGTAACTTTAGATGTAGATGGAGTAAAAATTACCCGTCGTATGATTAAGAAGTAATAACTTCATTAATATTATTTAAAAAGGGGACTGAATCATTGATTCAGTCCCCTTTTTATTATGATTGATTTGGCAGTCATACTTTATCAATGTATATTTGCATCAAGAAATGATCGCGGGGTGGAGAAGCTGGTATCTCGTCGGGCTCATAACCCGAAGGCCGTTGGTTCGAGTCCAACCCCCGCAACTAAAAGAACAATGGCTCCGTAACTTCGGAGCCATATTTGTTTGGTCCTGTAGTATAATGGATATTATACGGGTTTCCGGAACCCTAGATTCAGGTTCGATTCCTGACAGGACTACTCTTATATTTATACTTAGCGTAACTATTTTTTTATGAAACAATCTTTTTTGTTACTCATACTATTGTTAGTACTTAGTTGCGGAATGAAGTCTAATTTGACCAATAAAACACCTATCAATATTAATCATGTTAAAAAGAAACTCTGCTATCAAAACATTCTAAATGTAGGCGATACTATTCGTTGTCCTGATAGATATTTGTTATTCAATTAAAAGACACCTCACTTGATTTGACCCGATAGGGCAAAAAAAAACCCTCAAGCAAGTTGAAGGTTTTTTAAATTCAGTATTACTACTAAAATTACATAGCTGCCGGAGCAGGAGCTGCCTTTTTCTTAGGAGCAGCTTTCTTTTTAGCTACTTTTTTTTTTGGAGCAGCTTTTTTCTTAGCAGCAGCTTTCTTTTTAGGAGCAGCTTTTTTCTTTGGAGCAGCTTTCTTTTTAGCAGCTGGCTTTCTTTTAGGAGCAGCTTTTTTCTTAGCAGCTACTTTCTTTTTAGGAGCAGCTTTTTTCTTAGCAGCTGTCTTTCTTTTAGGAGCAGCTTTCTTTTTAGCAGCTACTTTCTTTTTAGGAGCAGCTTTCTTTTTAGCAGCTGTCTTCTTTTTAGGAGCAGCTTTCTTTTTAGCAGCTACCTTCTTTTTAGGAGCAGCTTTCTTTTTAGCAGTGCCGGATTTTTTTGCCATGATTAAAAAATTTAGTTTTTATTTAACTCGAAAGTAGAAAATATTTTTATAAACAAAAAAAAAATTGACAAATATTTTTGCGTGATATGGTTTTTTTATTAAGTGCTAAAATTCTGTACATGTAGTAAAATCAATACAGCTATTCGTTTTAGACATACAAAAACACGGCGCAATTAACAGTTTTCAGTTAATAAGTTTGTCGTTTTTTCACTATAAAATACCTCTCTTTTCATGATTTAAATTGAATTGCGTGTATGAATTAATCAGCTATTATCTATTGATATGAACCTTTGTATTAGCTATTTTATCACTATTATACATCAACATCATTTCATTATTTCACCATTACTAATCACATACACATTCATCATAATTCTATGTTAGTTTTAAATTTGATTACATTGTTTGACACAATTACTAAACATTATTTATCCTTTAATTATTAAAAAAAAATCAAATTTGATTTTCATATTTAAGTTTTGATGTGACATTTTCTGTTCAAAAATTTCCCCGAACACTTATTTATTAACCATCAGAATCATCATGCCGTTTTCAAAATGCCGGCCCTTATCTTATTATTTTCAATACATTTTTCTCACCGTCTAAAACCTAATATATAGGCTGAATCCCTTTATTTTAAGGGTTTTTATTGTTCATGATTAAAAAATATACTACATTTGCACCCGGTTTATTTGAACGTTAGGTTCAAGGTAGATCAACCAAGCGGATGTGGCGTAATTGGTAGCCGCGCCAGACTTAGGATCTGGTGTCTCACGACGTGGGGGTTCGAGTCCCTTCATCCGCACCAGTTTGAAAAACCGTCAAGGAGTATTCCAGGCGGTTTTAATTTTTAGTACGAGTTCTAATTATATTTAATTGCCATTATGGAAATAGGTTTCGAAAACAAACAAGATCTTACCGCTGAAGTGAAAGTGTCATTAGTTGCTTCTGATTATTCAGAAACAGTTGACAAAGCACTTAAGTCGTTGAAAAACAAAGTAAATGTACCAGGTTTTAGACCCGGAATGGTGCCTATAGGCATGATAAAAAAATTATATGGGAAAGCCGTATTATCTGATGAGATTGGAAAAATCACCATCGATGCATTATTCAAATACCTGGATGAAAACAAGATCAGTTATTTAGGTCAGCCCTTACCAAGTCTTTCAAAAAATGAAACAATTGATTGGGATCACCAACAGGATTTTACTTTTTATTATGATTTAGGTTTGTCTCCAATATTTGATATGCAACTACCTACCGAAGCATTTACTTCTTATCAAGTAGAAGTAAGTGATGACGTATTGCAAAAAGAAATTGATAAACTAGCTGATAGAAACGGACGTAACATTAACCCTGATGTAGTTGAGGAGAAAGACTTCGTTATGGGTACTGCTACTGAATTATCAGCTCCTGGAGAAGTAAAAGAAGGAGGGGTGAGCAAAACCATTTATGTATTTTCTGAAAAAATTGAAGATGCTGCATTAAAAGCAACCATCATAGGGTCAAAAGTGGGTGATGTACATGAATTGAATGTAAAAAAACTATATAAGGACGATGTTACTGCAGGAATCTATCTTGGGGTTAAATCGGAAGAAGTGGATAGTTTGAGTGATTTATTCAAATTCGAAATTACCACCATTAACCGCATGGTACCGGCCCAAATGGATACGGAGTTTTTTGATAAAGTATTTGGTCCCGGAGTAGTAACTACAGAAGATGAGTTCAAAGATAAATTGAGAGGCTTCTTGAAAAATGACCTTCAATCTGAAAGTAATGTTATGTTACTAAACTCAATCAGAAAAGGAATTTTAGAAGCCAATAAATTTGAATTACCTGACGAGTTCTTGAAAAGATGGTTAAAGGTTAAAAATGAAGATAATAAAAAAGTGGATGTTGAAGAGATCATTAATGATTATGATAACAACAAACAATACATCCGTTGGGAAATATTGAGAAACAAAATTGTTTCTAAATATGAAGTGACCCTTGAAGATGGTGAATTAATGGATGCAGCTCGTGTTGATGTTATGAACCGAGTAACCCGTATGGGCTATCAATTGCCACCTGAAAGAATTGATGAGTTTGCTAAAACACTTTTATCTAATCAGGATGAAGCAGATAAATTAATCAATGGTATCCTTGAAACCAAAGCGTTGAGAAAAGTAAAAGAAGAAGCCAATATTGTGGAAAGTGCTATTGGTTATGATGATTACCTAGCTATGCTGGAGAAAAACAATGAACCGGTAGGTCAGCTGTAATTTAAACAGTCAAATTTATATGAAACCCGACAGATTAACTGGTCGGGTTTTTTTATGACATATAAAAACGGGTCTTTTTGTCATTTTTTGAGTTTTTATCTGATTGGATAAATTATTGTTATACTTGTTACACTAATTCAACAATATAGATAATTATGATACCACACGATGAGTTTAAAAAATATGCGGTAAAACACCGTGGAATGAGCAGCATGCACCTTGAAAAGTATATGAGTACAGTTGAGGACATGACCCGTACTGTAATTGAAGAAAGACCAGTGAATTTTAGAGAGGTAGATGTATTTTCCAGATTAATGATGGATAGAATTATTTTCCTTGGAACACCTATTGATGATTATATAGCTAACATTATTCAGGCACAGTTATTATTCTTAGAAAGCGCTGATGCAAAAAGAGATATTCAGATTTATGTAAATAGTCCGGGTGGATCAGTATATGCAGGATTAGGAATTTATGATACCATGCAATGGATTTCTCCGGATGTGGCTACTATATGTGTAGGGATGGCTGCTTCTATGGGAGCTGTATTGTTATGTGCTGGTGCTGATGGAAAAAGAACAGGACTTAAACATTCAAGAGTAATGATACACCAACCTTTAGGTGGTGCTCAAGGTCAGGCAAGTGACATTGAAATTACTGCGAAAGAAATTCAAAAGCTTAAAAAAGAACTATACGAAATCATTGCTCATCATAGTAAACAAACCTATGATAAAGTATGGGCTGATAGTGACCGTGATTACTGGATGATAGCAGAAGAAGCCAAAGCTTATGGAATGATTGATGAAGTATTGGTAAAAAACAAATAGTTAAAACCACTTAAATTGTTAAAACCCCGCAACCATTGCGGGGTTTTTTATTGTTAAGGTGTTTATTTTCCTTGGAAAATAGCCCTTTTTTTGCTTAATTTTGTTGAGTTAAATGTAGGATAACCTTATGGCAAAACAATCGTCAGAAGAACAATGTTCATTTTGTTTGAGAAGCAGATCAGAAGTTCAATTATTGATTACAGGAAGCAAAGCTAATATATGCAATCAGTGCGCTACTGATGCATACAATATCGCATTGGAAGAACTGAATACTAAGAATAAAAAACAACTCGATAAGCAACTTACTTTATTAAAACCGTCTGAGATTAAATCTCACCTTGATGGATATATCATCGGGCAGGATGATGCTAAAAAAGTAATGTCGGTGGCCGTTTATAACCATTATAAAAGAATACTTAACAGCAAAAAAATCAATGATGATGATGTGGAGATTGAAAAATCAAACATCATTTTAATAGGTGAAACGGGTACTGGAAAAACTTTAATGGCTCGTACCATAGCTAAAATTTTGAATGTTCCTTTTTGTATTGCTGACGCAACGGTATTAACCGAAGCAGGTTATGTAGGTGAAGATGTAGAAAGTGTATTGAGTCGTTTATTACAAAATGCCGACTTTAATGTAGAAGCAGCCGAACGCGGAATTGTATTTATTGATGAGATAGATAAAATTGCACGTAAAAGTGATAATCCTAGTATTACCCGTGATGTAAGTGGGGAAGGCGTTCAACAAGGATTGTTAAAACTATTGGAAGGGAGTATTGTAAGTGTTCCACCTTATGGAGGCAGGAAGCATCCTGAGCAAAAAATGATTAATCTCAATACACAGAATATATTATTTATATGTGGTGGAGCATTTGACGGGATAGACCGTAGAATTGCCGATCGTATGAATAAAAAAAGCATCGGCTTTAATGATGGTAAAAAAGGGAAGTATCGTATTGAGGAAAATAACTTATTACAATATGTAACTCCACAGGATTTAAAATCTTTTGGGTTAATTCCTGAGCTGGTAGGTCGTTTACCTGTAGTTACTCATATGGATCCATTAAATGCTGAAGCATTAAAACGAATTTTAACGGAACCTAAAAATGCCATCATTAAACAATACCAAAAGCTACTTAAGTTAGATGAGGTAGAATTAGAGTTTACGGATGAAGCATTAGAATATATTGTAGAAAAAGCCATCGAAAATAAATTAGGGGCCAGAGGTTTAAGAGGAATTTGTGAAGCCATTATTAATGATGTAATGTATTCTGCTCCGGAGAAAAAAGAAAAACATTTTGTAGTTACCCGCGAATTGGCTGCTCATAAAATTGAGCATGGCAAGTTTGGAATCAAGGCTGCATAGTTTTTTCAAATTAGCATCTATCTTGATTTATAATATGAAATACTTACGAGTTATTTTATTTGTTTGCATTGGCTTATCTTTTAATAAAGGTAGTGCTCAATCTATTAACCTACCAAAGTTTGAAGGGAAGGAAGTAGTGTTAAAAATGATTGAATTTATTTCCCCCCAAAGTTCAGCCACTATTTTAGTAACAGATGGAATAGGCCAGCCATATTTTAATAACATAGACCCTTCAGAAATATATTCCAGTGTTCTTGTAAAACATATAACACAGTTACGTGAACAGGGCTTTAAAATAACGACCTCTAATGTTTATTCCACAACTGCTCTGAATAAAGTATTTGAGACTCATTATTATATTTTTCAAAAAGAATAGTATTCCCTCACTTGAGATATGAATCTCAGTACAAAAATTATAAGCGGCCTAGCATAAGTTGCTATATTTATAGTTCATCAATTAACCAATTATGAATACGTACCCAGACCAGTCAGCTAACCTTATTTACAACCTTATTTTTTGTGATGATATTGAATGGTATAAAACTAGTATTACACCCCCTTATTCATATCCATTCGACATTTTATTTTCTTCATCAAGTAGCATAAGTGATTTGCAAAAAATAATTGATGATGTAAATACCGAACTAAGAACGAAAATTCTTGCGTATAATCAACAAAGGAAATTAAACCATGTTCCTACGAATAAAGAACTATTAGGTGTTATAGTTGAAGTTGGATTAGATGGTGGATTGGATACATTAGCAGTTTATGTTGATGGAACGGCTCGTTATATCAACCAAAGTGGAAGATTGGTTATTTGGGATACTACAGATGCAGTTTCCAATGAAATGAGTACCCGATTATTTGCAGAAAGCAGGAAAATTGTAGATAAAATTGGTCCGTGGACTCAACCGCGAAGACCACGCCCGGAAGAAGGCGATGTTAGAATAACTTTTCTGGTATCAGATGGATTATATTTTGGTGAAGGACCTATGGATGTTCTCTTCGAAGACCCCATGGCAGCTCTGGCTTTGGATGCCGCCACGGAGTTACTACAATATATTACAAATAAAGCGATGCAATGATATAAGCTTAATGATCTAAAAAATTCTTGTCCTTCTTTAAGTACTCTTCATACATATAATGTATAATACCATCACTCAATCCCATTTTAGGAACAATAATGTTTTTGATATCTGTATGTTTGGTGATATATAAAAATATTTCTGCTGCAGGAATGATTACGTCAGCACGATCAGGATTTAAACCATGTTTACGAATACGTTCTTCGTAGGAAAGATCATTTAACTCATGGTAGATTTCTTTTAGTTGTGAACGGCTAAATGGATCTCCTTCATCCCCCCCACTTAATTTTTGAAGTTTAATCACATTTCCTCCTGACCCAATGGCAACGGTGTTTTTATAACGATGAGCAATTTCAACACATTTGAGTTTTAATCTATCCCAGGTTTCTTTGGAAATCTTATCATGCAACATCCTTACCGTACCCACTTGAAATGATTCGGAAAAACGTTTTTCTCCTTGATAAAATAAAGTCAACTCGGTACTACCACCACCCACATCAATATATAAATAAGCACGATTAGGGTTCATACTTTCGGCAATATGGTTTTGGTAAATCAAATCTGCCTCCATGTCACCACTAATGGTTTTTATTTCAATACCGGTTTCTTTTTTAAGGTACTTTTTTACTTCTTCAGCATTTTCTGCTTCACGCATGGCCGAAGTAGCACAAGCCATATAGTCTACTACTTCGTGTACGTCAATGAGGTTTTTAAACGCAACAAGGGTTTTACGAAGGAGTTCAATTTTTTTCTTCGAGATCTTATTGTCAACAAATACATCTTCTCCTAAACGAATAGGTACACGGGTTAATGCTACTTTTTTGAACTTGGGCTCTCCTTTTAAATCAAGGTAAATATTATAGAACAATAACCTTACGGCATTGGATCCGATATCAATAGCAGCAAATTTATGTTGTATATTCATAGCCCTTTTGAAGCAGCTAAAAATAAAGATAAATCTTTGATAGGATGTTGAATTACTTTTACTAATTGAATATTTTTTGTTTTAGCCCTTTCCATAATTAATGGAGTTAAGAGATGAGCCACAGTTCCCACCAGATACAGACGGTTTGTATAGTTGAGATAATTTTTTTCAATCAATGTTAAATAATCATCAATACTTTGGGTACATACCTGTTTGCAGTAAGGTAAATGGATGTTATCAATTACTAATGGTGTAAACAATGAACAAAATGCGGATGCCTCTTTAATACTGCCCCCATAAAGCCTTGCGGTTACTTCATCTCTAAAAATGGTATGTTTAGTTTCAAGGATTATTTTAAATTCAGCGGGCACCTCGTTTCTTAAATAATCCAGCAATACTTTTTTACCTATTTGTGTTCCACTGCCCTCATCGGCTAAGATAAACCCACCCGGAGGTACATTTTTTACGATTTCTTTCCCATTGTAATAACATGAATTGGAACCGGTACCCAAAATCCCCACAATCCCTGGTTGGTGACCAGCTGTAGCGTAACAAGCCGCCAATAAATCGGAATGTACTTCCAAAACGGCATTAAAACTTCCCTTTAAAAAAGCAGTAATCTCCTTGAACTTTTTATTATCCATTTTGCCTGCCGCAAAAAGGTAAATGTTTTTTAGCGGACCATGTCCCATTTCATTCCATAAAGTCATGCGCCGTTTTAATTCATCAATAGTTTCCCTTCCAACGTGCATGCTTTGCTCTTCGTAAGTAGCCATTACTTCACCTGTTTGTATATACAATAGGTTAGTTTTTGTACCGCCGGCTTCTACGATGAGGTTCATAGTATAAAGCTATGTTTTAAATGAAAGGTTCGGAAATAAATAGACAAAAAATATTAAACCTCAGCAGCTTTAATGCGTTTTATCCGGGGGTTCATTAACATAAACCAAAACGGAGGTAATAATGAAAGTACCATAGATGCGGGATATCCGAGGGGTAATTGGGGGCTTTCATCAAAATATCTTAATACCTGATATTTTCTATTGGCTTTGTAATGATGATCTGAGTGTCGGGTTAATTCATATAACATTACCCTGCCTAAAATATGTTCTGAATTCCATGAATGAGTAGGTTTTACTTTTTCATATAATCCAGGTTCAATTTCCCGACGCTGTAAACCATAATGTTCAATATAGTTAACGGTTTCTAATAATAAAATCCCTACGGTAGCTGCTCCCAGAAAATATAATATAGTTAAAGGTGAAAACACCATTCCAATAACAATTATCAATAGGGTTTGAATAATAAAAAACCGAAGCATTTCATTGTGAAAAGAGAATGTTTTTTTACCGGCTCTTTCTAATCGAAGTTTCTCTAGGTGCAAAGCTGAAAAGTAACTGCCGATAATGCTCCGAAACCAGAATATATATATCGGTTCATTATATCTTGCAGAGGCAGGGTCCTGAGGAGTACTTACATTTTTATGATGTCCGCGATTGTGTTCAATATAAAAATGCATGTACAATGAGGTAAGCAATAAAGATTTAGCCAATCCTTGTTCAAATTTGGTAGTTCGATGTCCTAACTCATGAGCCACATTGATTCCCAAAATTCCGCAACCAATTCCCATACTAATGGTTTTACCAATCAGTTCTATGGTATTTAAATCAACATAAGTAACGAGGTATAAAAAATACACCAGTAAGCCGTATTGAATGGGAACATTTAAATAAAGCAGAATATCAAAAAACTTTTTGGAAAGCTTTGACGCTTCCATTTCTTCGGTATGATTGGTTCGTATTCTTGGAAGTATTTGCTCCAGGGTAGGAATACCTACAAAGGCAACCAAAGGCGCAAAAAACACCCAATAACTATTAAAAACCAACGAAACAATTACAATGGATGGAACTCCAATAAACCCCCAGAGATATTTTAAATCGGCGGGTTTCATTTCTTTTTAGGTGAACGTTTGATAACGAATCCTTTTACACTTTTCGGAATTTTTCTTCTTTCAGATATCACATTATAGTTTACCTGTAATGGATCAACCACTGTTTTATACAACACCTTTTCGTGTTTAAAATAATCTACGGCTACTACTTCAATACGGAGTTCATCTTTTTCATGAAACAGATATTCAGAAATATCAATTCCATTAAATTTATATGATTTACTTTTAGGATTCTCTTCAAGTTGGAGGGTTTTTAATAATGTTTTGCCTCTGTATACACGAGCAAATCCTTTTTCATATCCTTTTCCTTTTACTCTGAATCTTAAATCGAATGGAACAATATGTAATAGTTGAGGGTTACTTACTTCCAGCTTAAAAGTATCCTTGTTGATATAAGTACTATCCGTTTTACATTTTGCCCAGGTGTAAATGGCTATTTTATGGTCGTTATTTGATAAGCCGATAGATGAGTAAGGAATATGGAGAATTTTATCGTTGCGGATTTTTCTCATATTAAAGTTACCCAATGCACTGTCGCCAAACATCGAAACAATTTGCATTTGATTGGTAATTTCCAACGTATCGTCTAAAAATATTCTTACTGAATTTTGGATATCATAATATTTTAAATCATCATAATAAGTTTCAGGTATATCAACAATCACAGGAAATTTTAACCCCCAATATCCATTGTAACTATTTTCTTCAGCAGCAGCCACTTTTATACTTACATCATCTTTAATAATACCAAAAGTGCCCAGTTTGTTTCTTGAAAATTGCGATTGAATGACCTGGTTGTAGCTATCCATAATAAATTCAATCCCCGGATACATATCTATCTTACAGGCATAATGAGGTATGAAAAAAACCTGCTTGGCAGGACCATTTTTTTTGGTCACCAAATTTCCGGTTACTTTATTGGTGTCCATATCTGTTTCTACCAATTTCATATATTCTGGTATAATGGTCTTCCCATTTTTATCCCTAAAAACAGGACGCATCATTACTGCATCATTATTCATGAGGCCGGCCATAACATATAAAATTTCAACCTCAATGCCTGTAACCCCATTAAATTTCTTTTTCTTATAATCCAGCACCATACTTGATATGGAGGGTACTATGGTTTTTTCGAAAGTAATGTTTGATGTTTCAATTTTTTCGAAGGCATAATTGTTCTTTTCATCTTTTCCCGGATCTGAGGTGGTATAGTAATTAATAACACCAACTTCTTGATCGGATTTGAAATAATCATCATCAAAAAATATGAGTTTAACAGGATCTCCTTTTGATATTTTAAAGGTGGCACTTCCAGGTAATACTTCTAGTGAGTTTTTATTGGTTGTTGCTTCATACATGATATCATTTCCCACTTTTACTTTCCATGAAGCATCCGGTAAACCTTGACCAGCTTTTGATTTTTTTCCTCCTGCAAATAGTCCGAAGAAAGGGATTTTATTAGCAGGCATATCATATTTTTCTTCTACAAGTTTTGCGCTGTTTACGGTAAGCCTTGCCAAGTATGTAACAGGCTGTTCTAAGGTAATATCTGTTTGATACAAATTTCTCCAGAAAAATTTACTTTTTTCATCGCTGGCACTTAAGCTTACATTTACCTTATGAAACCCCGGGATAAGCTGAAAATGATGATAAGGGATAAATATCCTTACATAATATTTTCCTGACTCGGTAACCCTTACCTTAAAATATTCATCAAACGTGGTTTCTTTATTTTCTTCGTCCGGGTTATGTAATGGGTAAAATATTCTATCAGCATTATCTCCTTTTTTTATTTCAAGGAAAAAATAATACTGTTTAAGATAATCACTTTCATCGGCCCCTTTTATTTGATGTGCTCCATACGTAAAAATGGCATAACAGGTAAATTGGATTCCCTGTACACCGGCACGTATTTCGTTTTTCCTTACATCAGCATTGGTAATAGTAATCGATTGATCTTTAAATTCAACCATCTGACCCATCCCCGATAATACGGGAAGGCATAACCAAATCATCAGATATTTGAATAACTTCATTTTATTTAAAATTCGATTTATACTGATTTACTTTATCATACACCGAATTGCCAAAATTGTTACATACATTCATCAGCATATCGTTATTTGTTGGAAAAGGTACTTCTTTTTTTGCAATCAAATCCTGTGAGGTTTTACTTAATGCTCTGCTATCACCTTTGGCAGCTCCATAAACATTGCTAAAACTATAATTAGAATTGATGTATTCATCGCAATATTTTTTTTGAGAAGCATATTCATAAATAATGACATTGGCGGTTAAATTAGTTTCTCGGCTTTGAGTCACTTTACGAATAGTACAAGTTACATCCTTATAAACCGGAACTTTAATTTTGTTACCCAATGAATCAGTTTTATAAGAGCCATCCTGATTGCGGGCATATTCCCAACCATCTTCAATCTTTTTTGTATCTACATAGTTAGTTTCGGTTACTCGTTCAGGTGTAATATTTACCTGATTTACCAATACATCTGTATAATAATGGTAGGTAAGTCCTGATTGATACTTGTTATGGATTTTGATCCAGGTACTTTCTAAGTTAGTCCATGTTCTATTTAATGCCTGAATAATAAAATTCTCCGGAAGATTAACCTGATTGGTTGGAGCAAGTTGTACCAAAACATAGGTCATTCCAGCATCTTTTGAAGTAGCCATTTTATCTCTCAACACTGTATTGTATGGGTCATAGCCAAAGGCCTTATTGTAGATTTCGTAAGCTTTACGTGCATTAAATCTATCTCCGAAAGCCATTAATTCATCACCCTGTTTCATCAGTTTATCTACCGCCTGTTGTTTGGCATTGTCAAGGGCAGCAGTATAATCATCAAAAACAAATTCAACATTGGTTTGAGGATTAGTAGGATGTAACTCGGGTAATTGTTGTACAATTCTCTGACGATTATCCAGTTTTTTATACAATAGATATACTTTTTCCCAATCAGGTTGACCGGCAGACAATTCTCTATTCAAATCATCCTTATCTACTCTATTGGCAATTTCCCAGGAATTCACCAATATGTCAATCGTTTTTTGATCGTCAGGTTTATTTCTTAATCTTTTTGCTGATAGTTGAATGGCCTTATCATAATTACCATTTTCATATGCTTTTTTAGCTGATTGACATCCTGCAATAAAAAGAGATAAGATGAAAATAAAAACAGGTATAGTTTTTTTCATGATTGCAAATTTACAAAACCTATTCAAACCCAGTGCCAAACCAATCGTTTAGCTACACCTTATCCGAAAGGTCATTTTGCCATCCCACAAAAATAGGCTATTTTTGCCCGTCCGTACGATAACATCCGGGCGGACACCTCATTTCTATTTATGCTTACAAACGGCCATATTACACTTACTGACCCGATATTTGTTAAGAAGGATAAGTATTCGGCATTTGAAAGGTTTTGGTTAAAATACATCAATGATGAACGGGATTTACCTTTTGTAAGGTTGTCTATTCAACTGTTATGTATATTCCCCCCATTAGCCGTAGCTATTTATATATTTAGTATGAATCCGGATACCCCCTGGTTTGTGTGGTGGGGTGTGGTTGCTTTGTATTTGTTTTTGAATTGGGCTATATTTTTAGGACCGTTTATTTTGATGTTGCATAATACATCACATAGGTCATTCTTCAAGCATAAATATAAAAAGTGGAATAACTTTATCCCTTGGGTAATAGGTCCGTTTTTTGGTGAGACTCCCGAAACCTATTTTGCTCACCATGTGGCGATGCATCATCCTGAAAATAATATGGAAGAAGATTTGTCCACCACGATGCCTTTCAGAAGAGATTCTGTTAGGGGTTTCATCATTTATTTTTGTACGTTTTTCTTTATAGGGATGGGACAATTAGTTAACTATCTATGGGGTAAAAAACGCAAGCCTATTATGTGGTGGATGTTAATTGGTGAAGCATCATTTATATTGTTATGTGTAGCTTTGTCAATAACCTTAAGTTTTAAAGCCACACTGGTTGTATTGATTATCCCATTGTGTTTTACCAGGTTAATGATGATGGGTGGTAACTGGGCACAACATGCTTTTGTGGATGCTTCAACACCCGGAAATTGTCATAGAAACAGCATTACCTGCATTAATTCTCCTTACAATAAGAAGAGTTGGAATGATGGATATCATATCAGCCATCACCTTCGTCCCAATCGTCATTGGACGGATCACCCAAAAGAATTCCTGGATAATATTGATGCTTATATTAAAGAAGATGCTATTGTATTCAGGAAGATAGATTTTACAACCACCTGGATTTTATTAATGACCAAGTCATATAAAACCTTGGCCAAACATTATGTAATTCTTGACCCTAACGTAAAAATGACGCAGGAGGAAATTATTGCAAAGCTTAAACACCGTACCAGACGAATTGAAAACAGGCAATACGTGGTCGCTTAAGTACAACCCCAGCCAGCGCCATTTTATCTCACTATTTTAAAAGCAATATATCCGTTTTTGGTAGCAGTATATATTCTCACCCAAATTGGCAACATCATTTCCATTCCTCTGGAGTTTGTAATGTCTCCAAGGTCAATAATATCATTCCATCCGAATTGTTGTAAAATGGCTTGTACTTCTGCCTTAGCATTTGCATCATTGCCAGCTACAAACATGGTGGGGTCTCCGCCACTTTTGGAGGCATTTACCATTACTTCACAATTTACAATGTTGAGTGATTTAATTACATGAGCCTCCGGAATAAGCTGTTGGATTTCTTCTCCCAATGAATTTGTATTAGAATATGTAGGAGTTAAAAACGGAGGAAATCCTTTAGAAAAATCCAATGGGTTACTAATATCAATAACCGTTTTTCCTTTAAAATGGTTTGTACCGGCCATCTTAAAAACATCCAGAGTAAATTCACCTTTGGTGCAGTTAAAAATTATATCAGCAAACAGAGCTACTTCTTCAAAAGTGCCGGACGTTGCTTTATCACCATTTGTGTTTACCCATTCAATAGCTTTTTCATTGTTGGCTGTTCTACTACCCATTTTTACTTCATAGCCTAATGCAATCATTTTTGTACCAATGGTGTTACCAACCATACCGGTACCTAAAATACCTATCTTTTTCATCATTTTTGTTTTATTACTATTAAAAGTATAGTAGCAAACCTAAGTATAGTTATTTATCTTTGCAATACACTGTCAAAACTGACAGTATTAATTTTAATGATATGATAATAAAAGGGAAGGAATATGCTTTTAAAATGAATGGCCGGCTATATCATTGTGCCATGGATGTTACTATGGATTATATAGGAGGAAAATGGAAAACAGTGGTGCTTTGGTATTTGAAAAATAAAACCATGCGTTTTGGGGAGTTAAAGAAACAAATACCTGAGATTAC
>CAZUXM010000001.1:23342-92588 GCA_964624635.1 uncultured Candidatus Competibacteraceae bacterium | reverse complement strand
GCTGAGTATTCAGCTCAAAGCATTGGAAGATGATGGGATAATTAAAAGAGAAGTATATGCAGAAGTTCCATTACGGGTTGAATATTCCCTTACTGAATTTGGTAAAACGCTGTTACCGGTATTAGAATCAATTGCTAAATGGGGTCGTAATTTGGGTGAAACAAAAGGAAAGCTAGTAGAAATAAAATAAACATACTACCTATTGCTGTTTTAATTATTAGCTTATTATTTGGGTTTTCTGTAAAAATGCCATCCTTTGGGTCTTTTAATTCCGCGGGTAGTTTTGAAAACGGTTTTTAAGGTTTGGTACTGACCTTTATAATCATAATAATATACTTCAAAGTGTAAATGTGGCCCACTTGAAAAACCCGTACTTCCTACTTTGCCTATAGGTTGCCCGGCAGAAACGGTATCACCTACTTTAATCATCACACTGTTATACATCATATGCCAGTATGCAGCGTAGGTGCTGTCATTATGTTTAATGATTACATAGTTACCATCACCAATATACTTCATAGAGGGGCCTCCCTTTTTTGAATCAGATCGGGTTTCAATAACGGTTCCTCCTCTTGAAGCACAAATGGTTTGACCCTTACGCATCCAGAAGTCGAGAGCATTCTCTCCTTTATGACTAAACCACCCATTGTATCCTTGTACAATGGTTACTTTTTTACCCGGTAAATAGGGCAGTTCATAAACTATCGATTTGATGTTCTCTTTATTAATGGGATCTACTTGTCCTGTTTTTCCCATTTGGCTGCGGGCACTCACCGCACTGGCTGATAATGCCAACGCCAAAGAAACCTTACGGAAATTGAACCAACTTTTCATTGTGGAAATATAACGTAAGATAAATGTTTTTGTTTTAATATTATAGAGGCTTGTTACACTAGGAACAGCGACGGCCGGTAGTCCGTCCTTCCATAATAGCAAGAGTTTTTAGAGAGAAATTTTATTTATTAGCTTCTATCAATTGCCTCTTTCTCTCCATTTCACAAGGACCTGTTTCAAATGCTAGATCCGTAAGTTTTTGAATGGCACTCCATCCTTTGTGAACATTTACAAAGTGGGTAAATCCGTGTCTTATCATAATGGAGGCAGCAATCATACTTCTATATCCACCAGCACAATGAACTAAGTATGGAGTATTTTTATCCAACTCATTGATTCTTTCTTCCAGTATTTGCAAGTGCAGTGTTTTTGCCCCCTTTATATGTCCTGATTCAAATTCACCTGGTTTTCTCACATCTAATATTTTCCATCCTTTAGCCAAATAGCTATTGAGTTCCTCGGGTTCAATAGATGTAATTGTATCTGTTGGTTCACCGGCATTTTTCCAAGTAGCAAATCCCCCTTGTAAATAACCATGCACATAATCAATGCCAACTCTTGCCAAACGAGTGATTACTTCATTTTCTTGTCCCACATTGGTAATTAAAACCAACGGAGTTTTATAATCTAAAATGGTAGCGGCCCAAATGGCGAATTGCCCATTTGTACCTACATTAATAGAATTAGCTATATGTGACTTTTCAAATTCATCAGAAGTACGGGTGTCCAATACCAAAGCCCCTTGAGTAATTTGAGATTTGAATTCAATTAAGTTTAAACCCTTCCCAGATCTGCCAAAAACAACCTCCATATTTTCACCCCCATTTTTATTAATGCCTGCGGCAATAGCAAAATAAGCAGGTGCCGGAACAATCCCTTCTGTAATTGCTTTAATAAAAGTGGGCTTATCCATTTTTTGCAGAGCATAGTTAGTTTGTTTTTGTTGCCCTAATTCTGCAAACGTTTCTTTACCAATATTTTTACCACAAGCTGAGCCGGGTCCATGACCGGGATATACCATCACATCATCAGCCAAAGGCATAATTTTTTGTTGAATGGAGTCATACAGCATACCCGCTAAATCATCGGAAGTAATGTTGGAAGTGATGGCTAAATCAGGTCTTCCTACATCACCGATAAATAGGGTATCTCCCGTGAAGATGGCATGATTTTTGCCTTTTTCGTCGACTAATAAAAACGTGGTTGATTCGGGGGTATGCCCAGGAGTATGTAAAACCACAAAATGAATATTACCGATCTTTATATGTTCACCATCTGCAGCTGAGTGAATAGGGAAAGAAGTTACGGCACTGGGTCCAAACACAATGGTTGCTCCAGTTTTTTTAGCCAATTCTAAATGTCCTGAAACAAAGTCAGCGTGGAAGTGGGTTTCAAATATATATTTGATGGTAGAACCTCGTTCTTTGGCTAATTCTATGTATTGGTCGGGTTCCCGGATAGGGTCTATAACTACAGCTTCATTATTGTTATCAATGTAATAGGAAGCTTCTGAAAGACACTGGGTATAAATCTGCTTGATAAACATGTGTTTGACGTTGAATTTTAAATCTTACTACAAAGGTATATGGTATTGATTTAAACATACACATCCATTAGCAAATATTTAACTAAATAAAGTCAACGTTAGATATCATGCTGATTTATAGGGCATCCGACACATTAACGTCCTAAAAGTTAGTTCTTTAGAGAGGTTGAAACTTGAAATACACGGAATTTTAATATATTTTTGCAAAAAATCGTAAAGACTGTATTTGCGTAAGTAGTAAAGTACAGTTTTTAGCACCTAGAAGTAGAGATAGAAAGTATGGAAAAAACCACAAAACTGAATTATGAGCCTATAGCCGTTGTGGGTATGGGATTAAGATTTCCTGGCGGAGCAACTAATGCTGAAGAGTTCTGGAAACTTTTAGCTGAAGGTACAGATTGTATCGTTGATGTTCCTAAAGACAGATGGGATTGGAGAAGATTCTTCGACCCTGAAACTGATCGTCCCGGAAAATCACATCAACCCCAAATGGGATTTTTGAAACTTCGTGTGGAGGAATTTGATCCTTTATTTTTTGGAATGTCACCTCGTGAGGCAGCTATCTTAGACCCTCAGCAGCGTTTGTTATTAGAAACTACCTGGGAGGCTTTTGAAGATGCAGGTTTTCAGGAATCAAAAATGCGTGGTTCAAGAACCGGTGTTTTTATCGGAGGTTTCTGTTTAGATAATAAATTACAACAGTTAGGAGCACTTAATCGTGATCTTATCGGTCAAAATACAGCAACATCATCCACCATGGTAATGTTGAGTAACCGTATTTCGTATTCATTCGATTTACGTGGACCATGTTTAACCATCGACACTGCATGTTCATCAGCATTAGTGGCTGCTCACTATGCTTGTACAAGTATTTGGAGTGGTGAGTCGGATATGGCAATTGCAGGTGGAGTAAACGTAATGTTACGCCCTGAATATCCTATCGCGATGAGCAAAGGACAATTCCTTTCAAAACATGCCCGTTGTAAAGCATTTGATGAAGATGCCGGGGGTTATGTTCGTGGAGAAGGAGTTGGGGTAGTTGTATTCAAACCATTGTCAAAAGCAATGGCTGATGGAGACTACATTTATGCAGTAGTTCGTGGAACAGGATCTAATCAAGATGGTGCTACCAATGGTATTACTGTTCCTAATCCAGAAGCTCAGGAAGAATTAATCCGCGAGGTGTATGCTAATTGTGGAATTGAAGTAAAAGATATCAAGTACATTGAAGCTCACGGTACCGGAACAAAAGTAGGTGACCCATTGGAGTTAACAGCGTTAGATAACGTACTTAAATCAGCTCATGATAAAAACAGCAAAGTATTCGTAGGTTCTGTAAAAACGAACATCGGTCACTTAGAAGCTGCTGCAGGGGTTGCCGGTATTATCAGAACATCTTTGATTCTGAATAAACGTCAGGTTCCACCGCATTTACATTTTAAGAAAGCAAATCCGAAAATTGATTTCGAAAATAATACCCTTAAGGTTGCTCTTAAACTCGAAGACTTTAAGAAGGAAGAAAAATTATTGGCATCTATCAATTCGTTCGGTTACGGTGGTACCAATGGCCACATGGTAATGGAACAACCTCCGTTAGATTATTTAGCTAAATTTTCTACTGCAGGCGTTAAAGATACCAGAGAGCAATATTTATTCCCCATCTCTGCAAAAAGTGAAGTAGCACTTACAGGTATCTGTAAAAAATATGCTGATTTCTTAAAAAATAATGCTGACGTAACCATTACGGATTTTGCATTTACTTTAGCGTATAGAAGGTCGTACCACTTACATCGTATGACTGTTGTGGCTGCTAACAGAGAAGAATTGATTGAGAAATTAGAAGCTTATGCTAAAGGAGAAGTTTTAGCAGCGGTTACCAAAAATCAAATTCAGGAAAATAGAAAATTAGTTTTCGTATTTACAGGTATGGGACCACAATGGTGGGCTATGGGTCGTGAGATGTATTCGAAAGAACCTATTTTCAAAAAAGTAATTGATGAGTGTGAAGGATATTTTAAAGAGATTGCAGGCTGGAGTTTATTAGATGAGTTGATGAAGCCCGAGGCTGAATCAAGAATGAACGAAACAGCTATTGCACAGCCGGGTAATTTCTTTATACAAGCGGCTCTTACTGAAGTATGGAAAGCTTGGGGAATTAGTCCTGAAGCAGTGGTAGGTCACTCAGTGGGTGAAGTTCCTGCGGCCTATGTTTCCGGGGCTTTAACTTTAAAAGAAGGAGTATTGGTAAGTTACCATCGTAGTCGTTGCCAGCAAACTACTGCTGGTCAAGGTACGATGCTAGCTATCGGATTAGGAGAGGAAGCCGCTGAAAAACTCATCAATGAGAATGGTTTACAGAATGAGATTTCTGTAGCTGCTATTAACTCATTTAATGGAGTTACCATTGCCGGAACACGTTCAGCATTAGATAAAATCAGTGCGATTCTAACGCCACAAAATATATTCAACAAAATGCTTACCGTTGAAGTAGCTTATCATAGCTACCAAATGGAACCATTAAAAGATGAATTATTAAAATCATTAGCATCTGTTAATCCTAAAAAAGCAACCACTCCATTGTATTCAACAGTTACCGGAACCATTATGGACGGGACTGAATTTAACAATGATTACTGGTGGCAAAATGTTCGTCAACCTGTTCGTTTTGCAAAAGCTGCACAAACAGTGGTAAATGATGGTTATACTGTATTTTTAGAAGTAGGGCCACATCCTGTATTGCGAACCAACATCAACGAATGTTTAACTGCTGCGGATGTAAAAGGATCTATCGTTCCGTCATTACGTCGTGGAGACCCTGAGGTAATTACTTTAATGAATTCGTTGGGAACTTTACATACGTTAGGTTTCGATATTAACTGGACTCCATTTACTGAGGGTGGTAAATACAACAAAATCCCAACTTATGCCTGGGATAAGGATGATTATTGGCAAGAGTCTGATCGTTCGGTTGAAGAGAAACATGGTGTACCGGGTCATATTTTCATGAACGAAAATGCCCGTCAACCATATCCTGCTTGGGAAGTGGAAATCAATCAATATTTACTTCCTTGGTTGCAGGATCACCAAATCGAGAGTATGGTGGTAGTTCCCGGAGCGGCATATGTAGAAGCCGGATTAGCCATTCACGAAAAAGAATTTGGTAATTCAGCTTGTACTTTACAAAACTTAGAGTTCAATCAGGTATTGGTAGTGGATCATAAGAGAATTCAAATGTTCCACACTACTTACAATCCTGATTCTAAAAAATATTCGGTGTACAGCCGTTACCGTGAAGATGATTCTCCATGGACATTACATGCTTCAGGAAGATTGTTAAAGGATACGATTTCAAGAGACATTCCTACAATTGATTTTAAAGGCATTAAAAAACGTTGTACCAACGAAGCTGATGCTACTGAATTCTATAAATCATTAGATGCTCGTGGATTGATGTATGGCCCTTGGTTTCAGGGAGTAAAATCAATTCATAAAGGAGATAATGAGGTATTGGTGAAGTTGGAAGGAAATGATGCCTTGATTCGTAATGAAGATAATTATTTATTACATCCAACTTTATTGGATTCAGGATTCCAATCGATGGTAGCCATTGTAAGTGATGGTTCTACCAATCCAAATCCTTTCGTTCCTGTAAACATTAAACAAGTAATGTTCTATACAAGTCCGGGAAGTGAATGTTGGAGCTATTGTAAAATTACCGAGAGAACAGACAGTTCTATCACCGGAGATTTAATACTATTTGATGAAAGCGGAGAAGTATTGGTTGCTTTAGAAGGAATTACTTGTCAGGCTATCAATAGCAGTAAAGGTGACAATGCCGGTAAAATGGACAATTGGTTCTATGAATATCAGTGGAACGAAGGTGAATTAATTAAAGAAACTGATACTGCTAATACTGCGGGAAAATACCTTGTATTTGGTGAATATGATAACCTTGATTTGATTCAGGGATTGATTGAAAAAGGAGTAGACTACTCTGTAGTTATCAAAGGTGATGGATTTACCAATGACGAAGGAGTTTATTCTATCGATCCTAAAAACGAAGAAGATTATCACAAACTTTTCGCTGCAGAATCATACAGCCACATTTTATATACCTGGAGTATAGAAAATAAAAATCGTGGTACTGATATTACTATTGACGATGCCATAGATCAAACGATGCCGGTGGTTTACATTGCAAAAGCCATTGCTAAAAATCGTCCGAATGATAAAATTCGTTTGATTGTAATTACTTGTGGTGCACAGGTGGTAATCAATTATGATAGAGGAGCATCATTAGATACTTCAGCATTCTGGGGGTTAAATCACTTGATCAGTAATGAAAATCCAAATATTACTTGCAAAACCATCGATTTATATCAGGATAAAGATGCTGGTGAATTTGATTTATTAGCAAGAGAAGTAATCTCAGGTAACAAGGAAGAAGATATCGCTATTCGTAAAAACAAACGTTATGTACGTAGTTTAAATGCGGTTGCTTTAGGTTCTAATTCAGGTGATAAGAAAAAAGTAAATACCGAAACTCCTGTTTCGTTAGAAGTAGGTCAAATTGGTCGTATGGATAGTTTATACTACGATGAGTTTGAACGTAAAAAAGAATTGGCTCCTGATGAAGTAGAGATTCGTAACTATGCCGCTTGTTTAAACTTAAAAGACGGATTAAAAGTAATTGGTCAGTTAAGTGAAAAAGCAACCAAAGGTTCATACTACGAAAGAAATATTGGTCACGAAGCAGCAGGTATTATTACCCGTGTAGGTTCAAATGTAAAAGACTTTAAAGTAGGTGAAGAAATTGTTTTAGCTGCACCTGAAGGTTGTTTACGTTCTTATGTGGTTTCCGTACCAACCTATTACTTACGTAAGCCAAAAAACATCAGCTTCGAAGATGCATTGATGGTAGTACCTTATATGACTGTATTGTATAGTTTACGTAACAGAGCACAATTACAAAAAGGTGAAAAAATCCTTATTCATAATGGTACCGGTGGGGTAGGTTTAGCAGCTATACAATATGCACAATATGTAGGTGCTGAAATTTATACCACTGCAGGTAGCGAAGAAAAACGTGAATACTTAAGAAACTTAGGTATTAAAAATATCTACGATTCACGTTCATTAGACTTCGTAAAACAAATTAAAGAAGATACCAATGGTTACGGTGTTGATGTAGTTATCAATGCAATTGCAGGTGAAGCATTATATCAATCATTTGAATTATTAGCTTCTTACGGACGTTTTGTTGAGATTGGTAAACGTGATATTTCTGAAAATACGGGATTACCTATGCAACAATTCAACAACAATATCTCTTTCTTAGGTATTGACGTGGATAGATTAATGATGGAACGCCCAACAGTAGTTCAGGCTATTCACCGTGATATTGAGAAGTTCTACGAAGAAGGAGTATTTAAAGCCGTCAACACCCATTTGTTTGATGCTAAAGACGCAGCAGAAGCATTTAATTTCATGTTGCAATCTAAGCATATCGGTAAAGTGGTGATCAGCTTTAAGGATCAGGAAGTAGAAGTTCCTGTAAAATCTGAAAAGAAAGAACTGGAGACCAATGCTACTTATTTCATCACAGGAGGAACCGGAGGATTTGGATTACAAATTGCTCAGTGGTTATCTGATAAAGGAGTAAAACAATTGGTGTTGGCATCGCGTAGCGGAGCTAAATCAGATGAAGCAAAAGATGCTATCAAATTGATGGAAGCAAACGGTACAAAAGTTTATGCTGATCCAATTGATATTACCAATGATAAAGCAGTTGCTGATGTGGTAGCAAAAATTAAAAAGGACATGCCACCATTAAAAGGTATTATTCATGGCGCAGTTGTGTTAGATGATGGCTTCTTAGTGGACATGAATCGTGATCGTTTTGTTACTTCTTACCATGCAAAAGTAGGTGGAGTTTTAAATGTACATAAACACACCAAAGATATTCCTCTTGACTTCTTTGTTTCCTTCTCGTCTATTTCGGCTTTAATAGGTAATGCAGGTCAGGCGAATTACGTATCTGCAAACACATTCTTAGATCAGTTTGCACGTTATAGAAGAGCTAATGGTTTACAAGCAACTACTATTAACTTAGGAGTACTTGGTGAGGTTGGAGTAGCTGCCCGTGATGCGAATGTTACCGCAATACTTGAAAGTGGTGGTATCTTCGGATTTACAACTGCAGAAGCCTTAGAAGGTTTGGGTGTTGTCATTGAAAATACGCCTGTACAAGTAGGTATGTTTGATGTGGATTGGGCACGTTGGTCAGCCATCAATTCTAAATCTGCACAAAGTTCACGTTTCAAAGCGTTAGCTGATGCTAAAGGAGCTGGAGGTGGACAAGGTGGTAAATTAGCTGAACTATGTAACGAATTGTCAGCATTAGCTGAAGCAGATCGTTTAGGTTATATGGAAAATGCCACTGCTGAGGAAGTAGCTCGTGTATTAAAATTATCTATTGAGAAAATTGATAAATCACGTGGTATTAATTTCCTTGGAGTTGATTCATTAATAGCTGTTGAGTTAGGTCGTGCATTCCAGGCACGCTTCGGATTAGAAGTAAGTACAATGGAGTTGTTAAGTGGACCTAACATTTCACAATTAGCTAATGGATTATTAGAAAAAGCCATTGCATCAGGCATGTTAAGTGATTTAGAATCATTAAGCGAAGAAGAGTTAGATGCTCTTTTAGCAGATGCAAAAGGATAATCATATCATTGATGAAATAATAAAAGCCCCCAGAAATGTGGGGCTTTTTTTTGCACCTAATCCCGTGTTTCACTATACCTGTTAAAACTTCAACCACTAACACCAAATAAAAAATGGGCTTATTATACTCTGCCCTTTTTTATCAAGTGTTGGTATATTTCATTTATAAAAGTGTGCCACCCCCTCCCCCGGTTGTAAAAAAAAGCCTTTCCATCATTAGAAAGGCTTTGCAAACAGTAAAATGTTTTACAATTAGTGTTTTATAAATCGTTTGGTAGTGGTACCATTTTCAGTTATCATATTCAATAAATAAGCTCCGTTGGTTAACTCGTTAATATCAATCATTCCTGAGTTGGTATTCAAATTTATCGTCTTTATTTTTCTTCCTGTGAGGTCAACGATTTCAATGGAAGTAATCGTTGATGTTGAAGAAGAAATATTCAAGTAATCACTTGCAGGGTTAGGGAAGAGAAAAATATTATTCTGTTCATTTTCACCAATACCTAAACAAGGACTCACCATAATTACATCAAACTCATCATCGGTAGATCCATGGCCAGGGGTAAAAGTATGGGTGATGATTGGGGAGGGGGTGGGGGCAGTTGCAGGATCAAAAGTATTTCCGGTTACACCGTTACCTGTAAATACTCCGCCTGAAGGAGTAGCTGATAGACTTATGCTACTATGTGATGTACAAATAGTATCTTGTCCAATGGTGAAGTTAATAGTTGGCACAACAGAGATGGTCACTTCCATGGTATCTGAATTAGAACAACCATTCAAATCAGTTCCCAAAACTATAAAAGTAGAATCTGTAGTCAAAGGATCAGTATTCACAGGATTGCCAATAGCAACATCAATCCATTCGTAAGTATTGGCACCTGATGCAGTAAGTACAATATCTACATTGTTACAAATTAACGTATCGTTACCTGCAAATACATTAGGTAATACATTCACATTAACTATTACTGAATCAGTATTGGTACAACCATTTATATCTGTACCAATAACAGTATACTGAAGTGTATCTGTTGGGGAAACATTCGCAGGATTTAAAGCCCCAATACCGTGATTCCACAAATAAGTATTTGCGCCGGATGCATGAAGAGTATAGGTAGCAGCTATACATAAGGTAGTATCTGTACCTGCATTTACAATTGGTAAGTTATTTACACTTACCAACACAGAATCGATGTTGATACATCCATTTACATCAGTTCCTGTAACTGTATAATGTAAATTACTTGTTGGAGAAACAACCGCAGGATTAACGGCCCCCACCCCATTATTCCACGAATATAAGTTAGCTCCAGATGCATTCAAAGTATAAGTAGCCCCAACACATAAAGTAGAATCTATTCCTGCATTTACTGTGGGTAAATCATTTACAGTAACCGAAACAGAGGAGCAAGTTCCGGGAGTAACACAGCCACCTTCTCCTCTAACAAAATAATCAGTATTAGTTGTAGGATGCACCCAAATTGAATTTTGTGAAGTAGTATCTACTAATGTTCCACCACATGATCCGGAATAAATGGCCCAATATTCGGCGCTTTGTAAATCACCTGTAATGGTTAATTGTATGGAGTCACCTATACAAACTTCATTATCGTTTACAGTTACGTTGGAGATGGTAGGATTAAAACATTCAGGAGCAGTTTTTACCACCCAAAAGTCGGTTAATCCATAATTCCCTTCAGTTTTATCACCCCCAATCCCTGAGTGGGAATCTCCTAGAAGCAAATAGCCGTTGTCATCAGTTATCACTATATCATAAAAAAGCTCCAAATTAGAACCGCCAAGAGAGTTTTGCCATAAAATACTTCCTGATGCATCAAGTTTAACAATCCAATAGTCTAAGCCTCCATTTGTATTATCAGTTTTATCACCACTTATTCCCGAATCAGAAAATCCACCACATAAATATCCCCCATCGCTAGTTTGTTTGATGTCATACAAATAATCGCCTTGTGTGCCACCAATTGTATTTTGCCATATAATATTACCAACGGGGTCTAATTTTAATACCCAATAGTCCCATACTCCTTGTGAATTTTCGGATTTATCGCCTGATATATTTGAATTGGACCATGCTCCTAAAATAGCTCCGCCGTCAGTTGTTTCCTGGATGCTTTCAAAATAATCTTCGGCACCACTGGTAATAGTATTTTGCCAAACAATATTTCCCAAATCATCAACTTTCACTACCCATAAATCATTGCTAAATAGATTTGCTTCAGTTTTGTCACCTGATATCCCTGAATTTGATTGACCTCCTAACAGAAATCCACCATCTGAAGTTTTAGCCATTGACTTTAACTGATCGCCAGCTGAACCACCAATGGTATTCTGCCAAACGATACTACCTGTACTATTAAGTTTAACAATCCAATAGTCTAAAGCCCCCATTGATGCTTCTGTTTTATCACTTGAAATTCCGGATTGTGACCAGCCCGCAGCTAAGTAACCACCATCATCTGTAATTTCAATTGAACATAATTCGTCATTGCTATTTCCACCAATAGTATTTTCCCAAACAATTGCGCCTGTGGAATTTAATTTTATAATCCAGAAATCGGTACTTCCTTTTTGGTTTTCAGATTTATCTGCGGACGCATTCGAATTTGAATAGGCTCCGATTATGTAACCACCGTCAGAGGTTTGTTTTACATCCATAGCAAACTCCGCACCACTGCCACCAATTGTATTTTCCCATTCAATATTTCCATTAACATCAAGCTTTACAATCCAGCAATCTTCAAACCCTAAATTATTTTCACTTTTGTCGGCAGATGAGTTGGATGTAGAATGTCCTGCGATAATGTAGCCTCCATCTGATGTTTGTTGGGCAGCATGTATAACATCATAACCATTGCTTCCAATAGTATTTTGCCATTGAATAGGTGGGGCTGTTTGGGAAAAGGCGATGAGGGGTAAGAGTGAAATTAGGGCAAAAAGTATTCTTTTCATTATATTCAATTTTCTAATCAATTACATTATCGTTTTTCGAAATCTCTTGAGTCGTAAAAAAGATCATTATTAGTTATACGATCAGTAACATACTGAAGGAGGTCTGCACTGCTGGTAAAGTCATTTTCAACATTAGGGGCGAGGTCATGAAGCCACATTTTTTTACCTTTTACGTAAACCCCGATATGGCCGTAAGATTTTTTTCCATCGTCATCAACTTCAATAATGATAAAATCGTGATCCTTAACAGTCACTATCCAGCCGGTATATTTTCTCTTCCCAGTATATGCTTCATTAGAAGTGAGAATTTCAATGATTATCTTATTTGATTCAGAGTCTTTTGATAGCCAAAACTTTTCTATGCCTTCATAACTTGAAGATACAGACTCCCATGTACCTATATACTTAGTGGGTTTGATAGCTTCTTTTAGAGGCTTTAATGGATAGTCTGAATTTAATGGACATCCGGTAAGGAAAAGATAGCATATAATAAGAACAGGCAGGAGCAGTTTTTTTTTCATAAATATAACATTCAATAAAAAGTTATTTTGTAATAGGCTTTCCTGTTATATCTTCAGTGGTTTCCAAAAATTGAGCACCACATTCATTGGCTAACGCTTTAAGGTCTTTAATAAATGTTTGAGAATCATTTAAACCAATTCTAATCATTACATCATGCATTACCCAATAATTAGCATCAGCGTTACTTGGTCTTCTATATAAAAATATTTTACTGCCATATGCAGAGTTCACTACACGGTATCGCCAATCCTTATAGTGTAATCGGAAATCAATAACATTGTATATCGATTTCGACGGATACTTTTCATTATTTTCTTTACCGCTTATGGTTAAATAGCAGCCATCATTCGAAATGTTCTCCCAGATGTATGTAATACCGTAATTATTACTTCCATGGTCTGAGCCGTTTTCTGCGTTCAACGACCAGTTCACTGTATATCCTGTGTATTTCTTAATGAAAGCAGAAGACGCTACCCCTGGTTTTGTTGATTGAGCCTGAATACACGTAATTGTTGCAAGTACAATTGTTAATTTTAAGAGAGTTGATTTCATTTTGTTATAGATGATAAATTTTCCTTTGTACAAGAAATATATATTGAGTTGACGTAACAATACCCATCACTGAGTATTTTTTGAAAACATTCTTTCAGTTTTTCCACCTTAAAATATCCCTCCAAACCTGATTCCAACAAATCCCCCAATTCCAAAATTTGAAAAGGTGAGTGTAGGCATAAAATTTACACTGCCTACACCTTCTAGTCGTATACTTCTTCCAAATCTAAATGAATATCCTGTTGTTGCGGCAAAGTCCCATAATGGTTGATCGCCGGCAGGATAAAAAGCCATACCTACATCACCTCCAACAAAAAATCCTTGTTTGGTATATTTCCCAAGATAACCCGTAGTAGAATATTTTAATGAAATGAGTAGATCATCTGCTTCGGGCATATGATAAACAGCCGTTTTCAATGCAAAAGTGGTGTTAAGGCTTGGCACACATTCTCCTATTTCAAATTCAAATATTCCTAAGAAAGGTTCTCTGAAATTGGCGCCTCCAATACCCGGCATAATAGAAATATAAAAACCGGCTACATCTGTATTATTATTACTTCTGGTAGTATTGGTATTATAATTATAAGTACTACCATCATCACTGGTGGTGTTATTATTATTGTTAGTGTCGTAGTTAGGTGGTGTATTGTTACTGTTGTCGTTATTATTATTGTCATTATTATCTTCATACACAACAATAGGATCATTTTTAGGTACATCCCAGTTTTTTACTCTACGTTCAACAGGTAGAGTTAATGGGGAGGTTAGTTTACCTCTTATCAATGAAATACTGACTACTGTTCCCGGAGGTCCGTCTAAAAGATTGTACACATTTGATTCGGATGAAAATTTGCCCACTTTTACATTGTCAATTTGTATAATTTTATCTCCTTCTTTAATACCAATTTCTTCAGCAGGACTCCCTTGTGGTACTTTGGTAATCTGTATGGTATCACCACCTAAAAATTTAAATTCAATTCCTGTTTTTCCTTCTTTACTTAAAGCAGTAATAATTTCTTCGGAACCATTTTTGAAGATGATTTTATGTACATCTGTTTTCAGAATCTCATAAGTGGGGCCGGTTAAGTTGGTCGCTTTTTTATAGGTAATTACCTCCGTTTTTATCTCCAATACTTGTCCGGATATGATTTCTCCATTTCCTTTAACAATTTTATCCTGAGCAAAAGATATTGTGATTCCACTGAGAACAACGAGTAACAAACAAATAATTTTTTTCATAAGGTTTAGGTATTAAAAATAATCGATAGTTACTGTAACGGTAGTTCCATTTGAATAACTACATGGGCAAACAGAGGCCGAACCCATATAAGTGCTGTTGGAATAATCATAAATATAATAGGTAGCACAGCTATTAGATGATAAAGATATCTCATATGATCCATATGATGGTACGTAGTACTCATTACCAGAAATGGATGACTCTACAGTATAATCTTCAAAATCATAATTGTCAAAATATACATCTACATAGCAGCTTCCACCACCACCACCGCCTCCGCCACCATCACAATCATCAAAGAGTTGGCAGTCGGTATCACCATTTTCATCGCAGCCATAGAAAGAGATTACGCTAATGGATAAAAACAGAAACAATAAAAATTTAGATACTTTTTTCATGTGAAGTGTTTGATGACAAATAAACCTGAAACTATGGGGGTTTGAAATACTCACCAGTGAGTATTTTTGAGTGTTATATAATTCAATAGCTTTGTGTGCTAACACAAGCCTTATGAAATACTTCTCTTCTATCACCACTTTTCTTTTCTTATCAATCAACTGTTTTAGCCAACAAATTGAATTGGTAAGAGATATTAACCAATTGCCAATGGATTTTAATGATGCTGGACAATCAGTAAAGGTAAATGACAGCACGTTTTACTTATATTACAATAGTCCTTATACCGGATATGAGTTATGGAAAAGCAATGGAACTCCAACAGGTACAAAATTGGTAAAAGATATTGTTCCCGGTTCAGGATCTTCCTCTCCCTTTGATTTTATTGTTGCTGGTGGAATAGTTTATTTTAGAGCTCAAACACCGGAACACGGAGTAGAATTATGGAAGACAGATGGTACGGAAGAGGGAACAGTAATGGTTATGGATATTAATCCTGGTACAGCACATGCATCTGTTGACTTGTTAATAGAATATAACAATGAAATTTATTTCAGAGCAACAAATGGAGTTGATGGTCCGGAATTATGGAAATCAGATGGAACATTAGCAGGGACTGTAATGGTGGCGGATTTGTGTTCCGGCTCATGCGGAACCAGTATTGATTTTCCGACTATTAATAATGGTATTTTATATTTTAGGAGCCAAACATCAGCACAGGGTTATGAGCTTTGGAGAACAGATGGTACATTAGTGGGCACATATATAGTAAGAGATATTGTCCCTGGTCCAGGCAGTTCTGATCCACGAGGATTGATTTCTTATCATAATGAATTATACTTTTTAGCAAATGATGGTATTTCAGGCGATGAATTATGGAAGTCAGACGGTACTTTAGCTGGTACCAATTTGTTGGTAGATATTAATCCTGGGTCTGCCAGTAGTTTTCCATATTATTTTACTATCTACAATGATACGCTGTTTTTTACAGCAACTACCCCCGGAACAGGAAACGAATTGTGGAAATCAGACGGAACTGCCTTAGGAACCACGTTGGTTGTTGATATTAATCCGGGAGCTGCACATAGTTCAATTAACTGGTTAAAGGGAACCAGTTTGGGTCTGTTCTTAAATGCCAATACAATAGCTACAGGAATGGAATTGTGGAAAAGTAATGGAACGGCAGCCAGTACAGTTTTAGTGAAAGACATTTCACTGGGAACAAATGGAACATCATTTAATAGTAGCTTTTACGAAGTAAATGGAGTTGTTATTTTTTCAGCGGAAAATAATTCAGCTCCCTACTACGAAACCGAAGTATGGAGAAGTGATGGTACACCGGCAGGTACTTATCTTTTATATGATATTCATCCAACCAATGATTCTTATCCAAATGATTTTGTTGTATTGGGTAATCAGGCTTTTTTTTCAGCAAATAATGGAGTTGATAAAGAACTTTGGGCAACCGATGGAACCACTGGAGGTACATACCTGATGGATGAAGTGGATACAACATTGTCTTGGGCTTCTGATCCAAACGCAGGAGTTGAATTAAATGGAAATATAGTGTTTATCGCATGGGATGGAGTGCATGGTAGAGAAATTTGGAAGACTGATGGTACTTATTCCGGTACAGAAATGTTAGCAGACATTTGGCCAGGAACTCAAAGTAGTATAAACAACCCATCATTAACAGAATTAAATGGAATCATTTATTTCGAAGCTACCAATGTTACCTCTGGTATGGAATTGTGGAGAACTGATGGTACACCTGCTGGAACCTATATGTTAACAGATATTTATTCAGGTGTAGGCCATTCAATGGTAGATCAACAAAAAATAATATATAACAACGAATTATATTTTGCAGCCAACAATGGGGTAAATGGAACAGAATTATGGAAAACAGATGGTACTGTTGCAGGTACAATAATGGTTGCAGATATTAGACCCGGAGCATCCGGATCAAGTATAAATAATTTTTACGTAAACAATGGGATATTATTTTTTACTGCCAGTAATGGAACCAACGGAGTTGAATTGTGGAAAACAGATGGAGCACTTGCAGGAACCATGCTTGTAAAAGATATTTATTCCGGATCAAATGGATCAAATCCTGTTGACTTAATTAGTTCAAATGATATACTTTATTTCAGAGCTGATAATGGAACACAAGGTATCGAACTGTGGAGGTCAGATGGGACCGATCCAGGAACTTTTTTAGTAAAAGATGTAAATCCGGGAGCAGCTAGTGGAATTTATTACTTAACGGAATTTAATGATACACTCTTCTTTTTTGGAAATGAACCGACAACAGGAAGCGAGTTATGGAGAAGTGATGGTACTAATATTGGAACACAATTGGTGGCAGACTATACAGTTGGTACCGGGGGGTTGAGCCCATATCTATTTACAGTAAGTGGTAATACACTCTTTTTTAAAGGGAATAATAGTTTAGTAGGCGAGGAGCTTTATAAATATAAGAATGGACAAATTTCATTAGTAAAAGATATTTATACTGGCACAATGTCATCATTTCCGAATAAACTTAAAGATATTAATGGGCGTTTATTTTTTGAAGCAAATGATGGGATTCATGGAACAGAATTATGGACAAGCAAAGGCGATTCTTGTAATACCTATCTTGTAGATAACTTAGTTTCAGGAGCTGGTAGTAGTTATACAAATTATTTAGATGTAATAGATGACTATCTCTATTTAGGGGCATCTTATGCTATTTCGTATAATAATGAGCTGCAAAGATTAAGATTAACCACTATAGAATCAATAAGTCCTGATTTAGAACTTTGTTATTCCGATACTGGAAGTTTATATGTAAACGCATCCAGTGCAACAAGTTTTCAATGGCAAATGAATGATGGATCAGGATGGAGTAGCATATCGAACGGTATTTTATTTAATAATGTAACCAATGATACATTAATAATTGTAGCAGATACTGCAATTAATGCTGCACAATTCAGATGTTTGGTTTATAAAAGTTGTTCTGTAGATACTTCATCTTCTATGGATTTAACTGTTCATTATATAAATGCAGAAATTACCGGAGATGATGAGATATGTTATGGTGATACAGCAACTCTAACAGGGTCTTTGGCGAATAGCTATCAATGGAGCACTGCTTCAACATTAAATTCAATTGAGGTAAACCCATCGATAGATACAGATTATATACTTGAAGTTGCCAACGCATTTGGATGTAGTAACGCAGATACATTTACGGTTATAGTTCATTCATTGCCATTGGTTTTTGCCGGGAACGACACCTCTGTTTGTATAGGGTCTTCTGTAACTTTATCAGGCGTAGGAGCTGATACTTATACTTGGTCTGATTTGGTGCTGGACAATACACCTTTTACTCCAACTTTATCACAGTATTATACTGTGAATGGTATAGATGCCAACAATTGTGTGAATATTGATAGTGTAGAAGTGGTGGTAAACAGTTTGCCATCAGTAATTGCACCTTCAGACACATCCATTTGTCAAGGATTATCAATTATTTTAAATGGTTCAGGTGCACAATCATATTCATGGTCAGGCGGTATTACTGATGGTATTTCTTTTATTCCAATGTCAGCATCAACATATATAGTTACAGGAACTGATATGAACGGTTGTTCAAATATTGATTCTGTTTCTATCATTCTTAATACTTTACCTGATATAACAACAAACTTATCAGGCTTTACAATACAAGCTAATTTATCAGGAGCCAATTACCAATGGTATGATTGTACTAATTTGAATAATATTTCGGGAGCCAATAGTCAGTCATTTACTCCTATTGTTGACGGTGAGTATGCAGTTATTATTGAAGGAACAAATTCATGTGTTGATACATCTTCATGTATAGTAATTGTTGGTTTAGGCATAGAAGATATTTATAATACTTTCCATTTATATCCAAATCCAACAAAAGATTTTGTTTATATCAATGCCAGTGAAACAATTGACAATATAAAGATATATGACATGCGTGGAAGTTTGGTATTTATAAAACAAATTTCTGCATCACAATTTTCCATTGATATGAGTGCATATGCACGAGGAATTTATATTGTTCAATTGATGCTTGGTAATAATGTTGTATCAAAAAGAATTATTAAACAATAGGACAGCTGTGATTGTTATATTTGCATAATGGCTTTATTCTCTATCAATCGCGGGGTTACACCCGATATGTCTTACGAGCAACAACGCAGACAGAAGCTTTCCAATGTGTTTTTTATGGTTGCGCTGGGAGCTTGTGTGGTAGATGTGATAGATATTACATTGTTGGGACTCGAAACATGGGTGATTATTTTACATATTGTTATTGCCTTTGTACCTATTGTGCTTCTTTATATCAATAAGTTTCCTAAACTTAAGCTGGTTGCCATAGACGGTTTTGCTTTTATCGCCAACATTTGGATATTTTTAAATGCCTCTATATACGGACCTAATTCTGGTATTCAATATTTTTATTTCCCCATGCTGGTAGGTACTTTTATTTTGGTGCCACCACAAAGAAAACTCAGGTTATTTGGTTATCTGGCATTGTCGTTAGCTTGTATTATAACCCTGGAAGTTACTAATTATTCATTATTTCTGGATACTTCGATAAGTGCAGCTCAGATAAAACAAAAGTATTATATCATGTTTGCTGTAACCGTAATTGAGGTGATATTGTGTTCCTGGTATCTTGTAAAAGTAGCGGATAAAAACGAAAAAATGCTTCAGGACGAAAAGAGGGAACTAAAAAAACTAAATACTGAAATGGATAGGCTCAATGATGTAATTGAAGAACAAAATATTCAGTTAAAAAGTGAGTTGCATCAGAAATCATTGGAGTTGTTACAACAACAAAAAGAATTGAATCAGGCATTGATTGAAGGGGAAGAAAAAGAAAGAAAAAGATTATCCAGAGAACTGCATGATGGATTAGGATTACTGTTATCCACTGCTAAAATTAAAATGCAAACGGTAGATAATCCGAAGCTTGATGAAAACAAAGCTTTGATTGATGCTCTTGAATTGATTGATAAAGCTTGTATTGAATTAAGGCTCATCTCACAGAATTTAACTCCTACTATGATTAGTGAAATTGGTATTGAAGCTTCACTACGTTCTTTGATTCATTCTATCAATCATTCAAAATACCTTAACATCGAATTGATTACTTATGGTTTGGCAGATTTAAAGTTTAATGAACAAATGCACGTTCAGATTTATCGTATGACACTTGAGTTAATTAATAACTGCATAAAACACTCATTTGCCAATAGCATTGTAGTTCAGTTATTACATCGTGACAATAATATTCACCTCCAAGTGGAAGATGATGGTAGTGGAATGAATGATAAGGGAGGAGTAGGACATGGTTTAAACAACATCAGAGGTACTGTAGAAGTATATAATGGCAGAATGAATATTGACAGTGCCCAAGGAAAAGGAACCACCGTAATGATCAGTATACCTGTATGAAAAAAGTAAAAATTGTAATTGCCGATGATCATAAAATCTTTACCAATAGTTTAAAAAACCTGTTGGAAACGGATGATAGGTTTGATATTCTGGCAGAAGTGTTTAATGGAGATGAGGTGATTGAATGTATTGATCAAAAAAAACCGGATTTGGTATTACTGGATATTGACATGCCAGGTAAAAATGGATTAGAAGTATTACAACACTTTTACAATAAAGAAGGGGCTCCCAAATTTATTGTGGTGTCTATGTATACGGATGATGCGTTATTAAAAAAACTGGAAAACTTTGGGGCTGATGCTTATTTGCCTAAAAATTTGGGTAAAGAGGAACTTTTATTTACGATTGAAGATGTATTGAGTAATTCTCAAAAAAAGATTGTTGTGCCGGAGGTAAATGCTTCTAATGACCCTTTTAACCTTCTTACCAATAGAGAAAAGGAGATATTAAAACAAATTGCGTTGGGCAAATCAAATCAACAAATGGCTGATGAAATGTTTTGCAGCCTATTTACCATTCAAACACATCGAAGAAATATTCACACGAAGCTTGAAATAAAGGGACACACTGCTTTGGTAAATTATGTAAATGTAAATATGTTCAGGTTGTAGCAGCTTACTCTGCAATCAACAAATAATAGTCTTTTTTCCCCTTTTGCACGAGTATATACTTACCTTTTAACAAATCATTTGATGACGTTTGATAAGTATCATTAATCTTAGATTTATTAATGCTTACTCCATTAGCTTGTAACATTTTTCTAGATTCTCCTTTGGACGGAAAAACAGGCGCTAATGTACTTAGCAATTCAATTGCATTTGTTCCTGATTCGATAGCTGATTTAGAAATATTAAATTGTGGCACTCCGCTAAAAATATCTAATAAGGCCTCTTCATCTAATTGTTGTAATTGTTCAGTAGTTCCTTTCCCAAATAGAATTTCAGAAGCAGCCAATGAAGTAGTATAATCTTTTTCAGAATGTACTCGAATGGTAATATCTTTTGCCAATGCTTTTTGTAAATGACGAACATGAGGTTCGGCTGAATGTTGTTGCTCTAACGAAAGAATTTCTTCTTCTTTCATCAAAGTAAAAATACGAATGTAATTTTTTACATCTTCATCCGAAGCATTGAGCCAGAATTGATAAAATTGATATGGTGAAGTTCGTTTAGCATCTAACCACAAGTTACCACTTTCTGTTTTTCCGAATTTGGTTCCATCTGCTTTTTTAATGAGTGGTGTAGTATAGGCAAATGCTTCTCCCTGATCTTTTCTTCTAATCAGCTCAGTTCCTGTAACAATGTTTCCCCATTGATCACTACCCCCCATTTGTAATTTTATACCATGATTTTTCCATAGGTAATAAAAGTCATAACCTTGAATTAATTGATAGGTAAATTCAGTAAACGACATCCCTTCTCCTCCATCACCGCTTAATCTTTTCTTTACAGAATCTTTACTCATCATATAGTTTACTGTGATATGCTTTCCTACATCACGGATAAAACCTAAAAATGAAAAATCTTTGAACCAATCGTAGTTATTTACGATGACTGCTGAATTTTCTCCACAATTAAAATCAAGAAATTTTTCTAATTGTTTTTGCTGGCAAGCCAGATTATAACGTAGGGCTTCTTCATCCAATAAATTTCTTTCCTGCGATTTTCCCGAAGGATCCCCCACCATACCGGTAGCACCCCCCACCAAAGCATAAGGAATATGCCCGGCTTGCTGAAAATGCAATAAAGTCATTACCTGTACCAGGTTACCAACCCCCAACGAATCAGCCGTGGGATCAAAACCTACATATCCTTTTACTGCTTCTTTTTTTAGCAGGTCTTCGGTTCCAGGCATCATGTCTTGCAACATTCCACGCCATCTTAATTCGTCTATCAGGTTATATTTTGGACTTCCCATAGGACAAAAATAAATAAAAAAATAGAACGCTGATGACGCAGATGATGCGGATTTGCGCTAATTCGACCCGTGTTTATCTGCATAATCAGTGTTATCCGTGTTCCATTAAAAATCTTTCTACATTTACGTTATGATTTTAGTTACCGGAGGAAGCGGATTTTTAGGAGCACATTTATTGGTGCAACTAAGTGCTATGGATGCAAAAATTATTGCAGCCAAACGAGTAACCTCCGATTTGAATTACGTAAAACGTGTTTTTGAAAAGGAAAATGTTTTACCCCAATTCGAAAAAATTGAATGGAAAAATATAGACCTTTTTGATTCTTATGAAATTGAAGATGCTTTAGAGGGTATCGAAGAAATTTATCATTGTGCTTCTGAAGTTTCTTTTGACCCCAATCATCATGATAGGATGATTAAAAACAATGTGACCATTACGGCTAATTTGGTAAATGCTGCCTTATATTGTAACATCAAAAAATTTATGTTCGTGAGCAGTATTGCTGCATTAGGAAGATCTACGCAGGCAGAAGTAATTGATGAAAGCCGTATATGGAAAAATGATCCTGTAAACAGTAAATACGGATTGAGTAAGTATAAAAGTGAAATGGAGGTTTGGAGGGGGTATGAAGAAGGATTAAATGTAATTGTTGTGAATCCGGCGGTTATTTTAGGATATTGTCCATGGAATGAAGGGACCGGTAAAATGTTCAGCAAAGTGCAGGAGGGAATGAAGTACTATACCAATGGATATACTGGTTGGGTAGACGTAAAAGATGTGGCTACTTGTATGATTCAACTCATGCAAAAAAATAAAACAGGCGAAAGGTACATTCTCAGTAGCGAAACCAAACCTTTTCGCTGGGTTTTTGATGTAATTGCGGAAGCGATAGATAGACCGAAAGCAAAAAATGAAGTGAATTTGGGTCTTGCTCGTTGGGTTGTGCTTGCTGAAAAGTGGAGAAGTAAAGTCATTGGGAAATCTCCATTAATTACCAAAGAAACTTTACGAAATGCTACTTTACAGTGTGACTATGTAAACGATAAAGTAAAAAAGGAATTGAATTTTACTTTTAAACCCGTACAAGAAACTGTAAAAGAAACCGCCAGTTGGTTTTTGAAAGAAACGACTAAAGAAGCCTAAATTCTACTGCGCCGCCTTAATCTTATACTTGTCTACAAACTCTTTATAAGCCATGTCTTCAATACCGGCTAAATCTACTTCTTTGGTATTCAGCTTCTCAATGGTTCGACGGAAATCAGCAATTTCATCTTCGTTCAATACAGATAATCGCAATGAATAATCAATGAATTTGATGTATTCTTTATCTACACATTCACGGTAAAACTTGAATTGAAGATTGAGTGCCAAACACCAATCATCATCTTCATTAAAGCCACCAATAATTACCAAACGTGCTATAGAACTGTCCAATTGTTTTTTTAAACCAGCCCGAGCTGAATGCATCAAGTAAGCACTATCTGTTTCTAAAGAAGTGTTGAATTTATTCAAAGCATCGGCTACTTTACGAGTTTCTTCAATCAACTGATCGTGATATCCCTGGGCGTCTTTATTCTGAGCCATTAATGATAATGGCAATCCTATCAATAAAAAAACAACAATCTTCTTCATTCAACTAATTTAATACATCTTGTTTCAAAAACCTCACCAATTTTTCAACGGCCAGCCCTCTATGGCTGATTTTATTTTTCGTATCAGGATCCATTTCGGCAAAAGTTTGATCGTAACCTGCCGGAACAAATACAGGATCATATCCAAAACCCTTGTTACCACGTGGTTTTTCAATGATATATCCTTCTATCACTCCTTCAAATCGGTATTCGGTAGCATCTAAAACCAACGAAATGACGGTACGAAAACGGGCAGATCTATCCGTTTTTCCTTCCATGGCTTGCAACAGTTTAGATACATTTTCCTCATAACTAGCCTTATCACCAGCATAGCGGGCTGAATAAACTCCCGGCTCACCATTAAGGGCATCCACCTCTAATCCTGTGTCATCTGCAAAACAATTTAAGCCAAATTTACTGTAAACGGTATTGGCTTTTTGAAACGCATTGGCTTCTAGAGTATCGCCCGTTTCAGGTAATTCTTGATTTACACCTGATTCATTCAGGCTCAATATTCCTATAGGGCTACCCGCTAATTTCCTTCTAATTTCTTCCAATTTATGTGCATTGTTCGAAGCAAATGTAAGTTGTATCAATGGTTCAGGGAGTCTTACCTTCATTACCACTTTTTTTACATTACATACTTTACCATGAACAAGGTTAGGCATGTGAACATCTGTTGGATAAAAAATGGTAAAATAATCGGCCGGAACGGTTACCTGTGCTCCCTTAGCATCAAACTTGGTAAAATCTTTTTCATCTACATAAGGCTCCAAAACGTGGGCTTCATGTAAGGGAGAATATCCCATATTTTCAATTCCTGAAACGATTAGCTGTATATCAATATATTTGCGGTGACCCTCCCAAAACCTCACTTCAGCAGGCTCGGTATCATAGCTGTTTACGATGGCTAACAGGTCTTTTCCATCAATTTCATAGGTGCCATTTTCGATGGTATGAAAGTCATTTGAGGATAGGTATTCAAATGCCTTTTTGAATAATGGATGCATTCCATAATACAAATATGCATTGTTTAAGTGGTCAAGTATCATGTGTTTTTTTTGATATTGGGAGCAAATTTACAGTTAAGTTCGGCTCAAACCACAATAAAAGTAGATAGGTATTGTTATTTTTGAGAAATTTATTGAGGCATCAAAAGGTTTTTATATACCCTGATTTTTGTGTTGGCAAGTACCTCGTTATGGTCGCAAATGCTAAAAAAAGATTCGTTGCGTATACTAAGAGATACAATGAAGGTATATTATCTCGATCTTCATTATTTTAACGATAAAGCCTTAACCACCTATCAATACGAAGATACAGGCATTACTCAATTCCGTTTTTTTGATCCTTCTGTACAAGCTTATACTGTTAATCCTACATTAGGAAATTTATATACTGCTGTACAACCTATGTTATATAAACCTATACAAACTACAGGCTTTGATGCCGGCTACCATAGTTTTGACCCGTATTTGTTTGATCGTTGGAATACCAAATTTCATTTAACAGCACGTCCGGTTACCAATGTGTCGTATTTTTTAGGAATGGGTAGCGAGCAGCATTTAAAAGTAATGCATACCCAGCGCATATTAAAAAACTTGCAACTGGGGATTGAATATAATCATACCAATTCGTTGGGATTTTATGCTAACCAACGTGCCACGAGTCATCATTTCCGTTTTATGGGAAGGTATAATACGATGAATGGGAAATATAAGTTATTATGGTCTTATATTCACAACAATTTATTTATTAATGAAAATGGAGGTTTACAAAACGATACCATTTTTATTGAAGATGCATTTGCTGCCAGTAGAAATTTTTACCTTGTTAATTTAGATAGTGCTCAACAACGTTGGTTTAATCACAAACTATTTGTTCAGCATGGTTATACTTTTAATCGCAAAAATATTGATACTACCACCCATGTAGCTTCTGCCTTGCTTACGTTTATGCATACGTTGGAATATGATTACAGAACCAATAGATACAGAGACGGGCAACCTAATGTTGTCTATTATGGTCCTGTATATTTTGACTCTACTTTTACACGGCATGGATTAGAATATCATCAATTACAGAATGAATTTAAGGTGTTGTTGTATTTGAAAAAAAGAATGGGGGCTCAGAGTCCGTTAACAGTAGGAGTAAAACATGAATTTATTGATCTCAACAATTTTATTGGAGTTTACCAGGGGGATACGTTAGAAAAAGACAGTACGGCATTACATTCCAACTACCATAACTTAAATGCATTCGGGGGAATTACATTTGATATTAATCCTCAAATTTCTTTAGAAGCCTCCGGTTATTTTTATTTTGCAGGATATAATTTGGGGGATTTCGGGGCACAATTTAAATTCCATTATAATTCAAAAGACTCGGCTAAAGTAGATCAATCACTTACGGTAATGGCTAAATATCGCCAATTTGAGCCTGCATGGATATATCAACATTTTTATAGTAATCATCGAATGTGGAATGTGGATTTGGATAAACAACGAGAGCTCAATATTTCATTATCCTATAAAATAAAAAAATGGAATCTTGATTTATTGTTTAACTCATATCTGGTAAATAATTACACCTATCTTGATACTTCGATTACTCCTGTTCAGTTTACAGATGTAGCTAACGTATTTACCTTGGAGGTTAGAAAACGTTTTAGGGCATGGAAAATATTTTTTGAACCGCAATTAATAGGGCAGTACTCTACCACTGATAGAATACGAGTTCCTTATTTCGCAGGTAGACTGGCCATCTATTTTCAGGGTAACTTATTTAAAAAAGCCTTATTACTCAATGCAGGAGTGGATGTAACCTATAATACCCCTTATAATGCCAATGCATATGATCCAACTACCTCGTTATTTTATTTGCAGAATCAAATCACTACAGGCAATTATCCGTTTATTGATTTACATATCAGCGCCAAGATTAAAACAGTAAAAATATTTGTAAGACTTCGAAATGTAAATCAACGCTGGCCAGATGTGCCTTATTTTACTACACCACATTATCCATTACAGGATAGAAGTGTACAGTTTGGAGTGAGTTGGAATTTCCTTAATTAATTCGTTATTTTTGTTTCCCGCAGATATTGCAGAATACGATTTCGAATAGAAATTTCAATTCGCAAATTAGTATAGACGGGTCATGACCCGTCTGTACAATATCAATGTTCCAATTGGATTCTCGTGTTTTTCTTTGAGGCCTACTTGTGAAACGTTATAAATCGAAATCTGCGATAAACAAAAAAACCAAAATGCTCGTATATATCTTGCATTCTTGCTATTTTAATCCAATTTATTTGTATAATATTGTTCATATTTAATTTCTATGCTTAAAAAGACTCTTTTAGTAGCCATGTTTGGTTGCAGTGCGGTTCTCATGGCCCAAAAACAATCCAAAGAATTTTTTAATGCTGATTGGAAACAATGTGATTCAGCCGTTGCATCTTATTATCGTTTGGTTACTTATGATGATAAAGGAACTCCTGTAGGTGTAGTTCGTGATTATTTTATTTCAGGGGAGATACAATGGGAAGGTAGATTTAGCTATTTAGATAAATATGATAGTTATAACAGTAAACATGAAGGAGAATGTATCTGGTTTTATAAAAACGCGAAAAAACAAACCTCTTCATATTATTCAAATGGGATTCTAGCCGGACCTACAGTAGGGTGGTACGAAAACGGATCTCATGCATATACCAGTGCATACAAAGAAGGAAAATTACATGGTTTATATGTTTCATGGTTTGAGTCAGGGCTTTTACAATCGTATGCTTATTACAGTAATGGTGATATTGTAGGTCCGGATGCTTATAACTGTGATGAATTTGGAGAATGTGGAGCCACCGAGAAGTATGATTTTTTTCCTCCAAAGAAAAAAGATGAGTATGCTGATTTGTTTAACTCTTTCGGTTCAGACTATGGGTATTTTATTGTAGATGCGGATGAGAAAGATATCGCAAAATCGGTAATTGACGAAAAAATAAAAACCACGTACAAAGAACAAGGGTTAATACTCACTACCTCGAAAGAAGAAGGTTTAAAAAAAGTATTTAAACCGCTTGATTATAAAAAAATGGTGGTCATCACTTCAAAATTTGCTTTTGTAAAAGGAGGTAATTCTGCTAAAAGTGGAATGGTCTTTGCCTATAGCGACGATAAAAATTACCATTCATTTCTTATTGATAAATCAGGTAATTATGAGTTGGGTCAATATTCAAATGGTACCTATACTGAATTATCAAAAGGTACGGCCTATCCTTCGGGCAATGAGTATGACTATTATAATGGCAATAAAACAGGCAATATTGGGAAAGAACAATATTTTGACTTTTTTATAATGAGTTATAAGGATACAGTACAATGTTTTGTAGGGTATACGCCCATATATAAAACAGCGTCATTTGCAGGTGCAGGTAACTTTATTGGATATAAAGTGGCTCCAAACACAAGCATAAAGGTAAAAGACCTTATCATTACACATCATATTGAATCACCCTTTGTTTCGGCTGATATTGATGCTAAAACCATGAAAAATAAAGCATGGAAAAGTACCGGAAGTGGATTTGTGGTTTCAACAGATGGTTATATTGTTACCAATCATCATGTAGTAAACGGGGCTAATGAAGTGGAAGTGGATTTGGTTAAAAATGGAGATGTAGTGTCCTATAAATGCGAAGTGATTTTAAAAGACGAAAAAAGTGATTTGGCAGTGATTAAAATTAAAGATGATGATTTTAAAAATTTCAGTTCTATACCATACACTATCCAAACAAAATTGGTTGATGTGGGAACCAACGTATATGCATTAGGGTATCCGTTTGCTTTAAGCACCCTGGGGAATGAATTAAAATATACCGAAGGAAGTATTAATGCTCGTACAGGGATGGATGGAAACATTTTAGCATATCAGGTATCAGCACCGGTGCAGCCCGGTAATAGTGGTGGACCACTTTTTGATTATGATGGAAATGTAATAGGAGTGATTAACTCAAAGTTATTTTATGCCGATAACGTTGCTTTCGCAGTAAAAGCCAATTACATTTTAAATCTGTTGTATCTGCTTCCTGAGTATCCCGATTATCCTACGGTTACTTCATTAAAAGGGAAATCAGCATCTGATCAGGTAACTATTTTACGAGAATATGTTCCGTTGATTAAGGTGAGATAGTGATTAAAAGGTTTTACATATTCCTTATTTTCCTTTTTTCATGTACGTCTATTCAGGAGGCCATTATTACCGGCAAACCTGTAGTTGTTAGTGTTGAACATCATGGTGATGCATGGACAGATCCTACGACATTTTATACTACCGAAATAAAAAAATCAGGTGAAGATTACGAGTTTCATGTTACTAAAAATGATACCCTCACCATTTATAAGTTACCTCCGAATAAACTAACCTTGTTTTATGGCATGGAGGAAGGATTTAAGGATTTAAATAGTAATACCTCTCTTAGTTATTATAGAATAATTGTAAGTGCAGGAGCAAGTAAAAGAAACTATAAAATAAATACAGATTTGATAGCCAATTTTATTAAAGGATTAAAAAGAAAGTAAGTTATTCTTTAGTAAACTTTTTTGTTTTTACTTCTTGCGTTTTTTCTGCTACTATTTCAATAGTATAAGTTCCGCTTGATAAGAATGAAATATCCATTGAGGTACTTTCAAAATATTGATCATTAGCTACTACATTTCCTGATTCATCTTTAATGGTAACTGAAAAATGATCGTACCCTGTACCTGTAAAAAATAATACATCCGAAGGAGTATGAAAATAGCTGGTTGATTGAACCGGGATTAAAACATCTTTCTCCAAAGGTTTGTTGCAAATGCCTTCTGATACAGATTGTTTGTCAAGATATCCTTTTCGGTTATGTCCGTCATAATTAGCACTCCAGGCCACATTCCCTTCCAAGGTAGTAGCAACCGAAATACTGTTTAAACCCATTTGTGCTGTTGCCACACTTTGGCCAATACAAAAAATACTAATGATTAAGGTAAATAATATACGCATGATGCAGGCAGTTTTTTTAATTGGTGCAAAAATAATTGTGTGATGATAATATCATCAATACTCAAGTGGCGGTGTAACATTTTTTTTATTTAAATAAGTTAAATAGAATGGTTGAACACCCCAGCCAATTCATCTGAATGGATTCAGGTGTTACAAAAAAGTAAAGCAAGGTTTATTTGAATGTGAAACGAAAAGATTTACTTTACGTAATAGTTCAACCATATGCTCAGCCGAAGGACCAAAAACCAGATTTTAAGAATCATCACAGGGATATTATTACTACCATTGGGACCCGTATTATTGATGTATAACGAGAACAAGGCAATTGCGCATCAACCATTAATGAATGGTTGGGAACAGCCACTATTATACTGGGTGGTTCGTATAGGTTCGATTTTTTTTATTGTATTTTGTTTATACAGGATATTTTCGGCAGCAAAGCTATTCATGATGAAAATACCCCTTACCTATAATGAGATAAGAGCCGGAATATATATAGGAGCTATTCTTACCGGGAGCATTGTATCGTTGTTGTGTATTTCGTTTGTGTGGCTGTATCATAAGCCATTGGTAAGTATTTTATTGGTAGGATTTTCGCTTATTATGCTGGTAGTTTTAATATTTAGAGGGGTGAAAAGGAAAAAAGCTGATTCACAAAAGGTGTCGGTGAAGCCTCATCAAACCAAAGATGTATAAACTTTGTATATTTACCTGATATCAGCAGCATAATCATTCTTCAATACCCAATGTCAGGAGTCATATTATTTAACCCAAGAAGTGCCAACTCAAAACCACGAATCCCTAATTCGGTATTACAGGTGGCTGCCAGTATTGAGGGTAAATACGATTATTGGATAGTTGATGGTAACTTGGAAAAGGATCCATTACCTAAAATCATGGATCTGATAAGTAGAGAGAAGATTTTTTGTATAGGAATAACAGCCATGCCTGATCCCCAGCTTAAGCAAGCCATTCCAGTTTCAAAAAAAATAAGAGAAACCTATCCGGGTGTGAAGATTATTTGGGGTGGTTATTTCCCTTCTAACCAGCCAAAACCGGTTCTTCATTCAGGATATGTTGATTATATCATTAACGGACCCGGCGATGTTTGTTTTCCTGCATTGTTACAAAAAATTGAATGGAACGATTCTCATTTAGATGATATTCCCAACCTTATTTTCAAGAAAAACGAGGAACTTGTATTTACTAAAAAGGATGGAATTTATGATCAGGACCAATTACCCCCTTTCCCTTATCATAAACTCAACCAATTTTACCCAATTAAAAACTATTTAGGTAAAACTTATCTGGGTACAAAAACTATCGCTTATCATAGTAGTTTCGGGTGCCCGTTTACTTGTTCTTTTTGTGCAGTAGTCCCTATATATAATGCACGTTGGAAAGGAAAATCGGCTCAAAAAATTTATTCTGATATTTTATTTCTCAAAAACGAATTTGGAGGTAATGCTATAGAGTTTCATGACAATAATTTTTTTGTAAGTGAAAAACGTACGGTGGAATTTTCGAATTTGATTAAAAATGATGATATGATATGGTGGGGTGAAGGCCGAATTGATACCATTGATAAGTATAAAGACGATAGCCTGAAAATAATGCGTGATGCAGGCTGTAAAATGATTTTTCTGGGGGCTGAAACAGGTAATGATGAAATTTTAAAACAGATGGATAAGGGCGGGACTCAAAGCGGAGAGCAGATAAAACGATTTGCTGAACGGATGGCCAAGTTTGATATTATTCCTGAAATGTCGTTTGTATTAGGTACACCCGTTGGTACCGAACAACAGGTAAATAATCAAATCAACGAAGACATTCAATTCATAAAAGAGATAAAATCAATTAATCCCCTGGCAGAAATAATTATATACGTATATAGTCCGGTTCCTGTAGAAGGATCAGAATTATATGAACAGGTAAAAGCAACAGGATTTAAGTTCCCTGAAAAACTGGATGATTGGATCAATGATACATGGGCGAATTTCGATCTAAGAAAAAATCCTATGACTCCGTGGTTAAAACCATATATGATTGATAAAATCAAAAACTTTGAAACTGTTTTAAATGGATATTATCCAACAGTTTCAGATCTTAGACTGAGCAAATTAAAAAGGCAAACCATTAAACTTGTTTCATCAGCCAGATATAAATTGGGGGCTTATTCAGCCCCATATGAAATAAAAGTGTTACAAAAAATATGGAAATACCGTCAACCGGAAATTGAAGGTTTTTATAGTGAATGAAAACAAGAAGTGTAGGTAGGAGACTCCTGAGTAAATTTTTGGTTCCTGTAACCAAAAATTATTTACAGCAACCAAGAAAAGCAAAGCTATTCGGTATGCATCTGGATATTCCTTCGGGTGTTTTTCATCCAACATTATTTTTTAGTACCAAGTCAATGTGCCGTTTTTTAAGTAAGCTTGAACTAACTGGAGTAAAACTGATGGAAGTTGGATGTGGATCCGGTGCAGTAAGTATTTATGCTCAGAAAAAAGGGGCACAGGTATATTGTTGTGATATTAATCCATTAGCAATAACAACCACTTTATTGAATGCAAAAAATAATAGCGTTCATCTTTCGGCTGTTGAATCTGATTTGTTTGAATCAGTTGAAAAAAAATCATTTGATATAATCCTTAACAATCCGCCCTTTTATCCCGGTGAACCTTCAGGTATTGAAGATTATGCATGGTATGCAGGTAAAGAATTGGAATATTTTGACAGGTTCTTTAAGCAATGTGTATCAAGGTTAGGTGATAAAGGTTGCATTTATATGGTTCTTTCCAGCGATTGTGATATAGATTATATTAAAAAAACTGCTCAAAAATACTTCTTCACCTCCAAAATGATGGCTACTTATCGTCACCTGCTTGAAAAATCACATATTCTGTGTTTTAGTATGGAAGATAATTTGTAACTTGTGTTCACTATGGAGTTTACTCAGGACAGGTCTTTATATTCGCAAAAGAAGTTTGTTTCTGTTTTTCTTGAGGCGGTACGAACATTTACAGGACCTTTGTTTGCTCCTATATGGCCTCTATTAGCCATTTATACTGTTGATATTGAACTTTGGGGTAAAGCTGTTGATGTATGGTTTTTTGCTTCCCTTGCTACAATTATTCTTTCGTGGGGCTCTAGCCAATATTTACAAAAACGATTTACCTCATTTCCCAATAAAGTATATGATTCGTTTGTCGAAAGTTTTTATTCGAGATTACCATTATTATTAATCTTCCTTGTTTTTTTAGCATTTTATCCTTACGACCCAATTATTTGTATTTCATATATGCTTCTCTTTGCAGGGAAATATATCAATCACTCTTTTGAAACCTTATATGTTTATGAAAAAAACGACTGGAAACCAATCGTTGCCAATCTTACCGGATTGGGGGTAGGCGTAGCTTATTATTTTTATAAGCTTGATGAAATGACCTTCATCTATCTCATTTTTGCTATTGGACTATCAGAAATAGTAAAAAGTGTAATACACCTTATACTCAACTTTAAAGTATTTATTAAAGGAAAGGTAGAAAGGATCAATCTTGAAATGTATTTAGTTACCTATAATTTTTTCATTTATTCATTCTCAACGATTTTGATACTTACTATTGACAGGTTTTTTATTTATACAAAATTTGAAGCTGCAGATAAAGCTTTATATCAAATCTATATGAATTTCCTGGTTTTTGTAATTAGTTTACCCGGGTTCATAACCAAATATTACCATAACAGAGATAAAAGAACAAAAATCAAAGTAGATAATTCTCTTCGTATGAGGGTTTTATTGATTGGTACGATAGTTAATTCAACAGCTGTATTTGCATCATACCTGCTTTGTATACATGTTTTTATGTTGAATGTAACCCCTTCGTTTTTAGCAGCCGGATTATTATTTGCGTTTCCATCAACCTTATATACTCCACTGGTTATTTACTTTAATAATAAAAATAACATCGGATTATTATCGAGGTGTGCCGGGGGAGTGGCTATAGCAATGATTACGTCATGTATATTTTTTATCAATAGTTTTGGATTAATTGGAGGGCTTTATTGTTGCATTTTAGGGCAATGGATTTTTATGTTTCTCGTTACTATATTGTATGAACAGGATCAAATTAGTAAAAAAATAAAACTTATCAAGTAATGAAAAATCGAGTTTTGTTTTTAATCGGGGCTATTTTTCTGATAATTATCAACTTTAGTTGTGATACGGCAGTTGAAGGGTGTACGGATCCCAATTCCCCGAATTACAATCCTAATGCAACTAAAAGTGACGGTAATTGTGCTTATCCTTCACAAAACAAAAAGGTAGTTTGTTTTTATTTTAACGATTCGGATAACAATACATGCGGAACTTTTGGACTTAATTTACTGGAACAAGTAAAGGCTACCAACCCTGCGAACACATATTTTATTACAGCACATCCCAATGGTACAGATACGTTATTTAGTCCGGCATCTATTGATATAGCTACTGCAGATTCTGTAACCGGGTTTCCGGATTTTGGTGTAGGAGAAGAATCTGCATTGTTAACTCAGTCAGCTATTTTAAATGCAATTTCAAATGAAGCTGCTGAAACGGCAAATGGAGGAATAAGTGTAGATTTTTCAACCACGACAGACAGTATTATTGTTACTTTATATGGAAAGTTTTATGTGGAAGATCCCTCTTCCTATTTTGCTGTAGCATATGTTGTAGAAAATAATATTATTTCTCCTCAGGTAGGTGCTTCCGGTTCACATTCACATAAACATGTATTAAGGGCTTCTTCCGGTCCTAGTGGAATTGGAGACCAAATTAATACGCTTCCGGTTACCTCTTCTACATCATTCAAAATAAGAAGAGGAATTTATCGTAATCCTGTTTGGAATATTTCAAATATTACAGTGATAGCTGTACTGTGGAGGCAAAATGGCAGTGACTTTGAGTATGTGAATGCAGGAGATTAGATTTTCTTCCCACGGATTTCACGGAATTACGCTGACATAAGATTACTACTACCCTTAGCCAATAGTTTTTCTCCGGGTCCGTAAATATAACATTCAGCCTGTATGAGTCGTGAACTTTTCTTAATTAACTTTGAAGTAACTACTACGTTAGTTCCAACATTTACGTTAGAGATAAAATCTACATTGAGATTGATGCTATAGAAAAAGTTTTTTTCACCATTTACAAAAATGGTCATCCCAATAATTTCATCCATCATAGCAGCTATCATTCCCCCATGTAACATTTTTACCGGATTGGTCATGTTGTCTCTTACTTCAAATTCGATAGACAAACTATCTTCTTCTACTTTCAATATTTTACCAGCTAGCCAGTTTCCGAAGGCTGATGGTGCAGTGGTAATTTTTTGACCTATATATTGTTTGTAAAACTCAACAGATTGATTCATAAAAAAAATTTAGAAGATTAAAAAATGACGAAAATTTAGAAGATTAAAAAATAAAGAAAAGAAATAACAGTAACTAATTTTCCAAATCTTTGAATTTTCTAAATTTTTCAATTAACAATTATTCAAATTCTACCAGTAGCTCATTTTTTTCAACGGCTTTTCCTTTGGTAATCTTTATGTTTTTTACAGTAACATCTGCCGGAGCCTTAATGATGTTTTCCATTTTCATGGCTTCTAATATAAGAATGGTTTCACCGGCTTTTATGAGTTGCCCGGGAGTAACTAAAATATCTAATATCAAACCCGGCATAGGTGATTTAAGTTGATTGATTTTTTTCGACCCCAATCCACTCATCCCAAGTTTTGATAATAACAGGTCAAAACGATCTTGCACTTTTACGTTGACCCTTTTACCATCAACTTTAACTAAAAACGTTTTTTCTTTATAATCAACTTTTAACAAGTCTGCCTTATAAGTTTTACCATTTTTAGTAATAGTAAAGCCATCCATAGAATTACCCTCTATCTCATACCCCGAGTTAACGGAGTTTATCAACGGCTTTCTGGTATCATGGTTATTAAAACCAATATTATATTCACCGTTTTCTGTTGATACCTTATACATTTATTTCTAGCCTTTCTTATAATTCTGCCGTAAATTTAGTGTTATTAGTAGGAATGTAATTAAAACCCCTGCTTTTTCTGATTTGCAAACACAATGTGAAACATTAATACGTTTCACATGAAAGTAGCAGAGGTTAAAGCTTGTGTTTGTAATACACAGATAAATAGTTAGTTATGTATAGTTTTTGAGATTAATTTTTTTGATTTATAAGGTATTTGTTGACATAGTTCCTGTGAATACCGTTAATAACCTAAAATTTTTTTTCTCATTACAACTATAAATTTGCACCCCCAACATGGATGATATACGCCAAATATTAGATAAGAACATCACTACCAAAAAAGTGGTTCAGCCACTTACCGGTATTGATTATGGTAAATTACCACCACAGGCTACTGACCTGGAGGAGGCTGTTTTGGGTGCATTGATGTTGGAGAAGGATGCATTTACGGCGGTGAACGATCTTTTAAAACCTGAAATGTTTTACAAGCCCAATCATCAAAAGGTATACAATGCAATTTATGAATTGAATAAAAAAGGTGAACCCATCGATATTTTAACTGTTACGAATCAGTTGAAAGCTTTGGGTGATCTTGAACTGATTGGGGGGCCGTATTTTATAGCACAACTTACATCAAGGGTTGGATCAGCTGCCAATATAGAATATCACGTTCGGATATTACAAGAGAAGTTTATTAAACGTGAATTAATCAGACTTTCTTCTGAAGTAACTAATAAAGCATTTGAAGAAAGTACCGATGTGTTTAACTTGCTTGATTTTGCTGAACAAAATTTGTTCGATATTTCTCAAGGGAATTTGAATAAAGCCAATACCAAAATGAGTGACTTGTTACATGAAGCCATTCAAGGGATTGAAAATAAAGACGGGGATGAAAAAAATTCTGGAGTTCCTTCCGGATTTCATGAATTAGATGAAGTAACAGGAGGTTGGCAACCATCCAACCTGATAATTGTTGCAGCACGTCCCGGTATGGGAAAAACAGCTTTTGCCTTAGCATTAGCACGTAATGCTGCCATCGATTATAAAAAACCGGTAGCCATTTTCTCCTTAGAGATGGAGGCGGTGGAATTGGTGAACAGGATGATATCCATGGAAACAGGATTAGAATCTGATAAACTTCGTAAAGGAAAACTGAATGAAGATGATTGGAACCAGCTTCACCATAACATTCAGGCATTGTCTGATGCCCCAATATTCATTAACGATACTCCGGGTCTTTCAATTATGGAGTTCCGTTCAATTGCCCGTCGTATGAAACAACAAAATGATATTGGACTCATTTTGATTGATTATTTACAATTAATGAAAGGAAATAACGAAGCCAAAGGAGGTATTCGTGAACAAGAGATTTCGAATATTTCCAGATCATTAAAAGCTATTTCTAAAGAATTAAAAATACCCATCATCGCCTTAGCGCAGCTAAGTCGTAAAGTAGAAGAGAGTACAGATAAAAAACCATTGCTTTCACACCTACGGGAATCAGGTGCTATAGAACAGGATGCAGATATGGTAACATTCCTATACCGTCCTGAATATTATAAAATCACACAGGATTCGGACGGAAATTCATTGCTGGGGATGGCTCAGTTAATCATTGCTAAAAATCGTCACGGAGCTTTACGTGATATCAATCTTGGATTCATTGCTGAGCAAACCAAATTCTATAACCTTGATGAGCCACCGGTGGTATCTAATTATGTACGTAAATATGGAGCTCCTGAAGATCCTGAAGTAGGTGTTGAGATGGATAAAGGTGTAGTACCTCCAAAAACAATTACCATTCAAAGTAAGATGAATGATGATGATGAGGTCCCATTCTAGGCAACCTTCTTAAAACAAAACCCGGCTAATCCCGTTATATTTGTTGTATATTCGACGTATGAAGAAGATTATTACCTTACTTCTGATAGTTTTTTCGCTGGGTTCAGTACAGGCTAATTATGTTTTTATCCCTATGGATGATACTCAAACAGATCACTTGAGAGCCTATGGGGTAGCGTATGAAGTTTTGAATGCCAATGATGAAATGTATTGGATGCTCAATTTTAAAGGCGGAGCATTTATGTTCAAATATCGTAGCGAATATGAAGACCTCATGTTGGCCCGAAATGTTTCGTATAATTTGATTACTGATGTTCAAAGTACCGCATTAATTACTCAATTATCTGATCCGGATGTAAATCAGAATCCCATGAAATTGGAGAAAGCCCCTAAGATTGCGGTATACTCTCCTCCGGGAATGCAACCTTGGGATGATGCCGTTACCATGGTACTTACCTATTCCAAAATTCCTTATGATACATTGTATGATGAAGAAGTAATTGGTGGTTTATTACCCACTTACAATTGGCTGCACTTACATCATGAAGACTTTACAGGGCAATATGGAAAGTTTTGGAGTGCTTATAAAAATGCCAGTTGGTATCAGGAGCAAGTTCGTTCATCAGAAATATTGGCGAAAAAATTAGGATTCGCCAAAGTATCTGAATTAAAACGAGCTGTTTCTAAAAAAATACGTGATTACGTTTCAGGTGGAGGATATTTATTTGCTATGTGTAGTGCCACGGATAGTTATGATATTTCTTTAGCTGCTGATGGTATTGATATTTGTGATACTCCATTTGACGGAGATCCCATGGATCCGCAGGCCCAAAGTAAATTGAATTATAACAACTGTTTTGCGTTCAAAGATTTTATCATCAGTGTCAACGCATCAGAATATGAATATTCTAATATTGATATGACCGCGAGTAGACAGATGCAACAGAAGTTTGACTTTTTTACTTTGTTTGAATTCTCCGCTAAAAGTGATGAGATACCCACCATGTTGACTCAAAATCATTTAAGTGTGATTAAAGGGTTTTTAGGTCAAACTACCGCATTCAATAAAAAACTCATCAAGAGTAATGTGGTGATTATGGGAGAAAATAAACAGGCGAATGAAGTAAGGTATATCCATGGTACTTATGGTAAAGGGTTCTGGACCTTTTACGGTGGTCATGACCCTGAAGATTACCAACATCGTGTAGGAGACGAGCCTACTGATCTTTCCTTACATCCTAACTCAGCAGGATATCGTTTGATATTAAACAATGTACTTTTCCCTGCTGCTAAGAAGAAAGAACAGAAGACGTAAAAATGAAAATATTTGTTTTAATTCTACTTTTTTTTGTTGGTACATCTTTGTTTTCTCAAACATTCGAAAAAACTTTTTCAGGTCAGTGGGCTAGAACAACGTGGAGTTTTGAATTCTATAAAGATGGCACTTGTAAAAGAACATCATCAGGCCATTATGGAAACACTGAACTTACAGGAAATTATATCATCAAAAATGATACAGTCGAGATTTTAATCAATAGAGAAAATTCGCATGGAACTATAAATAAGTACTATTTACTAGATGGCGATTCTTTTTTAATTGATCTGAATCTGATGTATGATTATAAATTAAGTGCAAACTCCTGGTTTTATAATAGTAAAAAAAGATACGATGTATTACCCAAACCCAATATGGATTCAGTAGTAACCATTACTCGAAATATTTTTGATCGACAAATTGAACATGCTACTGAAAGTATGAAAACGGAAGTATTATACTTAACTAAAACAGAACTTATCCAGATTATCCGTTGTTATAATACAATAGAATTTAATAAAGACATTTATTCAGACTCTATATACCAACAGTTTAAGGATACTTTCATTTCAATAGCCTGGGATAAAAAAATCTGTAAATATTATGATAATGTTCCCAGTCGGGGAATGGGTTTTTATTTTTACCAATTGCAGGTTGAACTTTTAGGGACACCACATCAGTGGAGCAAATATCAAGTCATAGAATAGGCGACTGAACGGATTTCAATCTTCATTCATGAACTAAAAAGGTTATTACAGAAATTGTATGATGATTTATAACAACTAAACAATAATTTTATAGTATAATTCATTCATATGAAAAAAGTCATTTATTCCCTAACCATCTTAGCCGGGTTGATATTAATAGGTTGTAATACCAATCCATCCTCGCCCGGAGGTAAACTAGGTTCTAAAAACTATAACGGTAATTACACCATGGGAGCTACCAGCGGACCTGCTACTACCTACCTTGTTGCTACCGGCGACACTTTAATAGAGCTACGCTATTCACTCAATAGTGGACCAAGTACAACTTTAACCAATATTACTTTTAAAGAATCAGGGAGTGGTTATAGCTTAAATAAAGTGGATGGTATAGGTACACTTACGGGATCTACCACTAACGATTTTGGCATCCTTACCTGGCAGTATGTAACTACGGGAACTACTATTGGATTTACAGGGAATAAAATCAATTGATTTTATTTGTTCTGCTAAAAACTTTCAATTATAAGTAAATATTATAATTTAGAGTCATGTTTACTTCTGGATTTTGAGATATATTTTATTGATATTCTTTTCTTATTTGTTAATATCAGGAAGAATATCTGCACAAAAACAAATTCTTTCCGGTTCGGAAATTTTATCCACTTCCTCTGATGACTTCACAGATCTTGAATTTATATCTCCTTTAATTAAAAATAAAAGAATTATTTTTTTGGGCGAAAGTCAACATGGGATTAATGAATTTAATCAACTAAAATTTAGAATGATCAAATATTTACATCAAAAGCACGGGTTTGATGTAGTGGTTTTTGAAAGTGGCATAGCAGCCTGTGGATTAACAAATCTAGTAAAAGATTCTTTAACAGGCATGAGAATGCTGGTTCACAGTTTAATGGGTATTTGGAGGGTAAAAGGGAATTGTGAAATGATGGATTATATCAGGCAAAACCAAATAGACATAGCAGGAGTAGACCCTAACTATGGGGCTTTATATTTGAATTCGGATCAAATAAATATTGTATTAAATAATTATTCATTATCAAAAAAACTTTCCGAACTTGATAGTGTCATGTTATATAATTTTTGGAGCATTAAAAGTAAAGCTTATTTGAATAACGATTATACTAAAAAGGCATATTTAGATTCTGTAGCTATAGAGGTTTCAAAACAATATAAAAAAATATGGAATGAGATAGATGCTTTACAAACTCTTGATAAAATTAAAAAAACGATATTCAGAAAGGCCATAGAAGCAAACTTACAAGTACTGTCTTCCAGTAATGACCTTAAAAACCCCAACTATTATATCAGCTATCATCCCCGTGACAAGATAATGACAGATAACCTTCAGTTTATTTCTGACACTTTATACACTAACAGAAAGATAATTGTTTGGGCACATAATGCCCATATCAGTAAAATAGGAAATCCTTCCACATGGAATGGGGGAGCATCTATTGGATATTATTTACCTGAAAAAATTTCTAACGAATCATATGTAATTGGGTTCTATGCCCGGGATGGTAAATTTGGACTTGGATATGAATCATGTAATGATTTGAACAACAAAAAAACCAGCTTTGAAATGGTTTACGGAAAATTTAGTTCAAAAGCTTATTTTATTGAGAGTAAAAATATAGATGACAGGAAATATGTTAACGGAATACCTCATAAATATCCTTCTAATGTAAAACTAATGTATGATGCTTCAATTATTATCAGAGATGTAACCTGTAGTAAATTAATCAAATACAACAAAGACTTTTTGTGTGAATGAGTAACCAATTAAAAAAAATATTCATTCTGTTATTGCCTCTGGCATTGATACCTTATTTGCTTATTTGTTTTTTCAACAATCCTAATGCAGATGATTTTGTATATGGATTCATCTCTCAAAAACAAGATTTGTTTTCAGGCTGGTTGGAACAGTATTTAACCTGGAGTGGAAGATATACTTCTAATTTTTTCGTTTTATCAGGACCCCTCAAATGGGATTCATTTACACTCTACAAATTCATTCCATGGATATTGATATTACTGATGTGGTTATCAATAGATTTTTTACTTCGAAGCTTATTAAACAAGGTGCTTGAAAAAAGAGAAATTCAATTGAGTTCCATTTTGCTTGTGCTTTTATTTATGTACAATATGCCCATCATATCCGAAGGATTGTATTGGTATACGGGTGCTGTAACCTATTTATTGGGGTGCATTTTTGTTACATATTATATCACTTTATTGTATCGTTTTTATCATAATCAATGCGTGTTTAAAAGTAAACTCCTCCATGTATTGATTCTTACTCCGGTGCTCATCTTTTGTATGGGCTTTAACGAAGTATTGATGTTTTTACTGGTGGGGTTTAACATGACGGTTTTTATGATCGTGCAAATATTTAAGCTTAAACATTATAGGTATACCATTCTCCTGGTAATGATCACTATTTTGGGGTCATCTTTGGTATTAATGGCTCCGGGAAACGCTGTAAGAGAAAATCAGTTTTCACAGAGCCATCAGTTTTGGTATTCGTTGGGCTTTTCATTGGCACAAACAGGCAGGTTTTTTGTAATGTTTGTTTTATCTCCACCATTATGGATCATGTCGTTTGCATGGGTTTTTATCCATCGAAAACTGGTTATAAAAGTTCCATTGTTTCAAAAGAAATTTTATTTACACAGGTATATTTCACTTCTATTATTACCTCTAACAATATTTATTTGTGTATTCCCTGCCTATTGGGCAACGGGGATACTAGGACAACATAGGACTCTTAATGTAGCCTATTGGTTTTTTATTTTTATCTGGTTTCTCAATTTATCGGTTTGGTTCTCTCATTGGGGAAAAAGGATTTCCAGTATTCAAATTCCTAAGCAGCGAACAGTTGTTTTATTATTTGTATTAACATTTGGCTGCTTTCTGTTTGTAAAAAATGGCTTTTATTGCAGTATGGACTTGATTACAGGTAGAGCAAAAAATTTTGACTTTGAAATGAAAAACAGATATACTTTAATGAATTCTACCAATGATACTATTGAGTTTATTCCTATAAAAAGTGTACCCAAAACTATTTCGTATTATGAAGTTACTGATAATCCGAGTAGTTGGTTGAATGTTTGTTGGATAAGTTATTTTGGCAAAGAAGGCGAAGCGGTTGTGGTGAAAAAATAGATTTTTATATTTACCCCACTTTACTTCCATTTTTTACTTTTCTTTCAGGATGTAGTAGAATTACTTGTTGATTATCACCATAGATTCCCATAACTAAACATTCACTCATGAATTTACCAATTTGCTTTGGTGGAAAATTAATCACTGCCATAATTTGTTTATGCAATAGTTCTTCTTTTGTATATAATGCGGTTATCTGCGCAGAAGATTTTTTTACACCTAATTCACCAAAATCAATTGTTAATTGATATGCAGGATTTCTGGCTTCAGGAAAATCATTTACGTCAATAATGGTTCCAATACGGATGTCTAACTTTTCAAAATCCTGCCAGGTAATCATATATTATTATTCTTTCTCGATAAACGATGCAGGTTTTAAAACGGTTCCTTTATTATCATATACTCCGTACTCAAAACCTTTGCGGGTAGCATATGCTCCGTATTCGCCTTTTTTATTGATGGCAATAAACCCAACAATCATATCTTTATTATATCTAGGACTCCGTTTAATAATCCTTTCTACTGCTTCTTTACAAGCATTTTCAGGGGAGTATCCTTGACGCATTAGTTCAACTACTAAGTGTGTACCACAAATACGAATAACCTCTTCTCCTGTACCCGTAGCGGTGGCAGCCCCTATTTCATTATCAACAAATAAACCAGCCCCAATGATAGGTGAATCACCTACGCGACCTCTCATTTTATATGCCAGCCCACTAGTGGTACATGCCCCTGACACATTTCCATTTTGGTCTAAGGCAATTACACCAATCGTATCATGATTATTGATATCAGACTTTGGAGTATAACCTGAGCTTTTTAACCAGTTTTCCCAATCTTTTTTGGAACTTTCTGTAGGAGCTGGATGTTTTGGAAAACCATTGTCGAAAGCAAATTGTTGTGCACCGGAACCTACTAATTGAACATGAGGAGTTTTTTCCATTACCATTCGTGCCACTGAAACCGGATGTAAAATATTTTCAAGAAACATCACCGAACCGCAATTTCCTTTTTCATCCATGATGCAGGCATCCAATGTAACGAAACCATCTCTATCAGGTAGAGCCCCCAAACCTACAGATTTTTGAGTAAGATCAGCTTCTACAAATTTTGCAGTAGCTTCAACTGCATCGAGAGCAGTTCCCCCTTTAGATAAAATATCCCAACCTGCCTGATTAGCTACTTGACCAAAAGGCCAAGTGGAAAGAATAATAGGTTTATTGATGTTGCCATCAAAAACCAACGGAGATGTTTTTTCAATACATCCAACAAGTGGAACAGCAACAGTGCCAAGTCCGATTTTTTTAATGAAGCTTCTTCTTGAGCTCATGAGAATTTATTTAGGGAGCTTGTAAATATACTTGAAATAATCGTAATATCATTTTACAATATTTTCTTGAGTCTTTGACTGTATGATGATACTAAAAAAATTTAGATTTATTTTTTCCTAATGAGGTTCTTTTACCAATGAAGCGGCTCCTAAAATAGCAGCATGATTGGTGGGTAAAAGAGAATTTAGAATTTTAATTTTTCCTGCGAAGATTGCCAATAAATTATCATTAAAATGTTTTTTAATCGGATCCGTTAAATGAGTTCCACAGTGTAAAGGTCCTCCGAATAAAAATATGGCTTCAGGTGAAGTAAGAGCAGAAGTGTTGGCAAGCGCCATCCCTAAAATCTGTCCGGTTATCTCAAAAGTTGCTACAGCATTTTTATCTCCTTTTTCTGCTAATTCAGCCAGGTAATCTATTTTTTTATCATGTGGAAATTCGGTTTTAGAAACCTCTTCATAAGTTTGTTTAATTCCACCTGCCGAACAATAAGTTTCCAAACAACCTTTTCTGCCACAACCACATTGTCTTCCTCCGGGGAGCATGGTAATATGCCCTAACTCACCGGCAAAACCATCATGACCCAATACAATATTTCCATCAACTACAATACCGCTACCTACACCGGTTCCTAAGGTAACCATGATAAAGTTTTTCATTCCTACAGCCCCACCGAATTTCATTTCACCTACTGCAGCTGCGTTGGCATCATTGGTTACTTTGCAAATAAGATTGGTTTTTTGAGTAAATAAAACTGACAGGGCGATTTTACCTTTCCACGGTAAATTTGGTGCAAATTCAACGGTACCTGTATAATAGTTTCCGTTAGGTGCACCAATACCTACTCCTTCTAACGAATAAGTAGGTTTTAATTCTAAAAGTTTATTCCCGATATCATCAACAAATTTTTCAGGACTTTCATACGCCCTGGTAGAAAATTGATAGGTTTCTATCACTTTACCGGTTTCATTAATGATGCCTAAAGTAGTGTTGGTTCCTCCTATATCAATGCCTGCAAAATATTTCATGCTACTCTATAACTCTATGTTCTGTTTTTTAAAAATTCCTTTGGTTACTATTGCGTAAAATGCCAGATAAATAAAGCATGCTACCCCAACTATATAACTCCATTGTATGCCTAATAAATAATCTGATGCCAAATACCCTTGTAAAATGCTAATAAACCCTCCGCCCATAATCATCATAATCAAAAATCCAGATCCTTCATTGGTGTGTTTTCCAAGGCCTTTAATAGCCAATGTAAATATACATGGCCATAATGTGCTACAAAATAATCCTACACTTACAAACGCATAAACACTTACCCATCCATTGGCTAGGATTCCAATCATTAATGCCGTTATTCCTAAAATGGAATACAATAGAAGCTGTCGTGCAGGATTTCCTTTACTTAAAAAATCACCAATAATCATAATGAGTATTACTGGGAAGTAAAATACAAATTGCGAAATGTTAATGTTAGAAAAGATCCAACTTACCAATAGGAAAAACCCAAATGCTAAATATGGAAGCAGAATTTTTAAAATATTTTTACCAGTGCTTGAGCTACTAAATACACTTGCTGAAGAAGTCCATCTTCCAATCATTAAACTTGCCCAGAATAACGAGACATAAGGCACTGCACTTTGGGTTTCTACACCAAGATTAATTCGCATGAACTCAGCTAAATTTCCTGCGGTTGCCACTTCCACTCCAACATATACAAAGATGGCTATCATCCCTAATATGAGTTGAGGATATGCTAAGGCTGATTTTTTTGATGAAGTTTCATTTTGCGAATTATCATCATTAATTGTCGGAATTTTATTGGGTAATTTGGAAATCTTAAAAATGAAAGCTAGTGTTATAAAAGCAGCTCCTAATATCAAATAAGGTATTTTCACCCCATCAATACTTTCTAATGTAGTATGAGCTCCTAAACTGCCGAAAATGGCAAAAGCTACCAGGTGTGGCGCAATGGTTGACCCTATATTGTTTACACCACCTGCCAAACTTAATCTTTGTGACCCTTTTTTAGGATCACCCATAACAATGGCTAATGGGTTGGCGGCAGTTTGTTGCAATGAAAATCCTAACCCAACAATAAATAATCCTGAAATCATCAATGTAAATGATGCCTGTTCAGCAGCCGGATAAAACAATAAAGTTCCTAATGCTGAAATAACCAAGCCAAGAGCTACCCCATTTTTGTATCCAATACGATTGAGAATATCCTGCTTAAGAATTTTAGAAATGATATAATAAATAATAGATCCTACTGTATATGCTACATAAAAGGCAAAGGATATCATTTGAGATTGTCCCTGACTTAAACTCAACTTTTCTTTAAAAACAGGTATTAAAATATCATTACTGGCAGCTACAAATCCCCAAAAGAAAAATACTGAAATCAATATAGGCAGGGATCTGTTGTTCATAGGCAAATTCTTCACTAGGTGGCTTAAAAGTAGCAATATTTATAAATGTGCCAATAAATGAGGAAGTTTCGTTTAAAAATTGAGCAATCTAAAGATATTAACATTCGTATTTTCCTGTTTATAACTGCACTTTCAGAAGCTTTGAATTATTTACTTTCGCTTTCCTAAAAAATTTAGATGTTATGAGTATTATTAGCTTTGAGCAAACCAGCATAGAAAAATTATCTGTTCACTTTGTAGGAAATAAGGCAGCAGGAGAACAATTAATTGTTACGGATAATCAGTTTCAGTTAAACGATGAATCATTATACGAGGCTTTAAAAACCTATTTGTTTTCTTCTTTTAAAGGAGAAGCCTTCTTTTGTTTTCAGGATCCGGAAAACGGAGCTACCGCAAAAATCGTAAAAGAAATTTTTGAAAAGCCGGCTAATTTTCATGCAAAGTCAAAAGAGTTGGCTCAATTTTTATTCCAATGTGGAACCAATAAAAAAATAAAAGGTGGGGAGTTTTTTGTAACCTACATTCGTGATTGTATTGTTGAAGATGAAGTGGTAAATGCTATTGGTATTTTTAAGTCAGAACATAAAGATACTTTCATTAAAATTCGCAGAAAGGCAGATGAAGCTGAAATGAAAACAGACCAAGGGCTTAATCTTTTTAAACTGGATAAAGGATGTATCATTTACGATACATACCAAAATGAGGGTTACAAAGCAGTAATGATTGATTCCAATTCAAACATTAATGCTGCTTTATATTGGAAAACAGATTTCCTTGGGTTAGTTCCGGTAGATACAGAGTATTTTATGACTACCCAGTATATGCAAATGATGCAAGGTTTCAGTAAAGATTATTTGAGTCCTGAAAATGAAGCTACCAAAGAAGATCAGTTGGCATTTTTACAAAAATCGAATGAGTATTTTATGAATACTGACGTGTTTGATGCTAAAGCCTTTGCTAAAGAAGTAATCATTGAGCCTGATATGGCGGATGCATTTGTAAGCTATAAAGAAAGTTTTGATGAGGAAAAACATTTACCTCAGTTAGAACGTTTCCAGATATCTCAACCTGCGGTTGAAAAAAACTCACAGAAATTTTTCCGTAGTGTAATTAAATTAGATCGTAATTTTCATGTATATGTACATGGAAATGCGAATAATTTAGAAAGAGGTTACGACGAGAAAAAGAAAATGCATTATTATAAGTTGTATTATAATAGCGAAGAGTAATTAGTTAATGGAATTTCTTACTCTTGACGAGTAATTTCTTAACGCTGTTTTATAATCATTCCCGTTGGTCATGTCTTTTAAAATTTCGATGGCAGCTAATATATGAGTCAGTTTTTCACCTTCATCTTTTCCTTCTACTTCTATAGGAAGTGGTGCTTCGTTATAGAGTGTTTCTTCTGCTTGTTGTAATTGTTCTATTGTATAATTATCAATCAGGAGTTTTATAGAGGCAACTTTCATTCTTCTTATGATTATAATTTTTCAAGCATTGCTACTACTACTTCTTCCTTGCTGGTTGCTGAACCTTCAGCTAATATTCCATCTTTGAAACTAGCAAAAAAAGGCAGGTTGTCAACTCCGGCAGCTTTACGAGCTTCAGGGCTTTCTTCAGCATTTACTTCTATAAAGTGTATATGAGTAAAACGTTCATCATTTGATAAACGTTTAAATTTGGGGGCAAATAGTTTACATGATCCACACCAATCAGCAAAGTATTTTACTATTACATTTTGGTGAGAATTTATTTCGTTTTGAAACGAAGAATCGTTGACGGTTATAACGGCCATTGTTTTATAAATTAAGTGGCAAAAATAGAAATAGATTTTATTTCAGGGATTAAAACTTTAAACCGGCACTTAATCCTCCCCAAGGCATGAATCTATATTGTAACACGCCGGCATTTGGCTCAGGCATAAAGGTGGGATTGAAGGTGGCTTTGATTAAAAACTTAGTGCTGATGTGGTATTCAAATATTACCTGTGGTTGTAAAAACAATTTATATTGTGTTTGAGTAATTTTGGTAGGGCTAAAGCCATGGTCTTCCACTTCAATGGGCGCAAAATAAAAACTATTTAAAAACATCATCCCAGCACCTAATTTAAATCGTCCGGGCAGGAACATAAAATTAACACCAACAGGGATGGATATTCCATCACTAAATGAGAATCTGAAAAAGGTAAACGGACTAAATCCCCCCTGAAATCTGATTTGAATGGGACGTTTATCTTTAATTTTTATAGGGATAAATCGTTCATAATATACTCCGGCGAGTGAACTTGATCCAGCTGCTTCAAAGAAAAATCCATTTTTTTTATTCCCTACTTTGTCAAGTTTGGTTGAATCGAGCATTGAATTTTGCGAATGAAGCGTAAGAGTAAGTACGAAAAATATAAAGCTGATAAAAAAGAGTTTTGACTGCATTAATGGGAATACTATTTGCCAAATTTATAACCTACACTAATAGTAGCCCAATGCATAAAAGAGGTTTCTGTTTGAAGGTCATTATCGGGATCGATAATTGGAGAGTATCCGGCTCTTACAACTACTCTGTTGGCAATGGTACCTTCTAGTACCAAATAAGGCATAATTCGAACTTTATAATTTTTAGGACCTACAGCATCAATAGGAGTTCCTCCATGGGTAGTATCATTGATAGCCGGGGGAACGGTTTCCGGAATGCGGTCAAAGAAAAAATCATTTAACATTGAACAGCCTATTCCTATTTTAAATGCGTTAGGGAAAGCGTAAAAACCACCCCCAACAATAGCAGTCATACTTTTGCCGGCATATAATTCAAACCTGTCAGATACATAAAAGGGACTGACCCCAACATCAGCTCTTAATGAAAATGCTCTTCCTAACATAAAAACCCTTTCATAATGAACTCCTACTACACCACTAGCCCCCATCCCTTCGAGCCATATGATATTTTTTCTCCATTGTCTTTTATCCCACTTTCCTAACCTTTGAGAATGAAGGTTAGATCCTACGAATACCATAAATAACAAAAGGATAGCAGAAAAAATTCTTTGAGATGACCTTTTCATAAGGTGGTAAAATTACAGTATCGTATTAATATCTATCTGTTAATGACAATAAATATACCATTTTTTTAATATTCTAGCTATATAATCATAGCTTCTTGGCTTCCTCCCAATAAATATCCATTTCCTCCAATTTCATATTGTGCAATTGTTTGCCATTGTCACGGGCCCTGTCTTCCATGTATTTAAACCTCTTAAGGAACTTTTTATTGGTCCTTTCCAGAGCATCTTCGGGATTAATACCGATAAATCGAGCATAATTAATCATCGAAAAAAGTACATCTCCAAACTCATTTTCCAGCTTGTCGTGGTTGTTGGGTTTGCCTGACTCTTCTTTAAACTCATTTAATTCTTCCTGTACTTTTTTCCAAACATCTTCGGCATTGCTCCATTCAAAGCCCACACCTTTTGCCTTTTCCTGCATACGAAAAGCCTTTACCATCGCAGGAAGGCTATTAGGAACGCCTTCCAAAACAGATTTTTTCCCTTCTTTTAATTTAATAGTCTCCCAATTCCGTTTTACCTCTTCTTCGTTATTTACCTCTATGTTTCCATAAATATGTGGATGTCGTACGACCAATTTATCACAAATGGTATTTAATACATCCGTAATATCAAACTTGTTGGTTTCGCTGGCAATTTTTGCGTAGAAAACTATATGCAAAATAATGTCTCCTAATTCTTTTTTTATTTCTTGATCATCACCTTCTATAATAGCATCCGACAATTCGTATAGTTCTTCAATACTAAGGTATCGAAGTGATTCCATGGTTTGTTTTTTATCCCAGGGACATTTTTCCCTTAATTCATCCATGATGGTGAGAAGTCTGTCAAAAGCCTGTAACTGAGGTTTCATAAGCATAATTATTGGTGTAAAGTTATGAATATTGAGGATTGGGCTAAGTCAAATACTTCATTATTTTTGTTGTTCAATTGTAGAAGATCATGAGTACAGAAGCAGTTATTAAGAGCACCAAAGAAATGATGGATAAGGCTATTAACCATTTAGAGGTTGAATTGGTTAAGATTAGAACCGGTAAAGCAAATCCATCAATGTTAGATAGCGTTATGGTTGACTATTATGGAGCCATGACCCCTCTTAATCAAATTGCCAATATTAATACTCCGGATGCACGTACCATTGTTGTTCAACCATGGGAAAAAAATAAATTGGGTGATATTGAAAGATCCATTATCAATAGTAACCTGGGATTAAATCCACAAAACGATGGAGAAGTGATTCGTATTAACGTTCCACCATTAACAGAAGAACGTAGAAAGGAAATGGTAAAGTTGGCCAAGAACGAAGCTGAAAATTGTAAAGTAAGTATCAGAAATGCTCGTAAAAATGCCAATGAAAGTATCAAAAAATTGCAGAAAGACGGATTAGGAGAGGATCTTGCAAAAGATGCTGAAACTGTAATACAAAATCTCACCAAAGATTTTGAAATAAAGGTAGATGATCATGTTACCAAAAAAGAAAAAGAAATCATGACGGTATAAATTTATGCCTCTTCTTTTTTCGATAGAAACTTAAGTCCAATTACTCCTAAAATAATCAAACATATACTGGTAATTTGTGTCCACGAGAACGGAATATTTCTTATCAGCCCGTCAGATAAGGTAATTCCTGCCAATGCCAGTCCGGTCCATACGGCAAATGCTATAGATGGGACAATTTTTTGAATGGCTTTGGCAAATAATACCATATTAGCGACTCCAAGTATAGCATATCCGGCAATAGAAGCAACGGTCCACCATCCATTTGGTTCTTCAAGGAAACTCAAACTTATTAACTCATTAAAAGTGTATTTGTTGAGGTAAGCAATGCAATAAAACCAAAGCATTTCACATACAGCTGCTAATATTAAAAATATCCAATGCATATTATGAAGTGCTTAATCTAAGTCCAACAATACCGATGAGTATGATAATAATAAAAATGATCTTGGTATAATGCAGCTTTTTTTTTGAACGAATCTGATCTATCACGGTAGCAGCAGCCAGCACTAATCCTGTCCATATTGCATATGCAATGGATGGAGGAATATCTTGCATCGACCAGGTAAGAAATACTACATTAGAAATTCCAAAAACGAGATATAAAATAATTGGTAATAATATTTTGATTTTATCGAGGAGTTGAAATGGTTTTGCTTTTAATCGTTTCCATATTCCCTTTTTAAATCTTTTCATGTTATACAACCAACCCAGTTGTAAAACAGACGCTATGAATAGATAAATAAAGGATATAGTCATCTAATAATCTATTTCAACTAATTCTGGTTTAGGAGCATATATTTCTCCGTCAATTAAACGTTTTTTATTTAAACGTCTCTTAAATATGATTTTCCATAGCTTAAAAAAACATTTGATTGCGTTTACTCTAGCATTAAAATACCATTTAAGAGGAACTGAATTTTCAAGTTTACCTACATTAAACCGTACAAAGGAAAATATGTGTTGAGTGAACCAATCTTTAGGGAATCGATACCAAACTCCATATTTACGAGGCTTACGATCAGGATTGTAAGCAGTTTTAAATAAATAATCCCATAACGAAAGTTTAGTAGCAAAATTAGCATGGTATACTTCTAATTCATCCCCATGATGCCACTGGTGTAAACGAGGACCGTTAAATATATAACCAAACCATCCTAATCGGGCATTTACATTAGAATGGATAAACTGTCCATATACAGCATCAATGGTAACTTTAATGCTTTGAACTATGATAGCAGTTTTGGCATCGAGTAATAAAATAATAGGAGCAAATTCAATGGTTTGATTAATGAGTATTTCAACCATATGTGATCTGCTTCCTGCCGCAAAATCTACTTGTTCTACACTATGATGTGCTTCGTGGGTTCGCCATAAATACGGATTGTAATGTTGCCATCGGTGAAACCAATAAATGTAAAAATCATGGGTAACAAAGAAGAACAATACCAATGCCCAAAGAGGCCAGTGTGATAACAAACCTTGATCATCTGATAGACCTAAAGCTTCTCTTGCAGGATAGATAATAAAAGAAAAAATAACGGTACCCATAATAAAACTTTGTATAATGGTATACCATACAAAATCAAGATACCAGCCTTTTCTGAATAGAGGTAATCCCTTTTGGTAGGGGAAAATTCTTTCCCATATAAAGGCAAACGACAAAGCAGCCCCACAAATGATTAAAAAAGAAATGGTAGCCGGATTTGACCAGTTAATAGATGCAAAAAAACTACTGATTGACTCTAACATTATTTGGTGAGATGAACTCTTCTCAATCGTTTGATAGGTTCTTTTTCACTTTCATATACTTTTTTAACCCCGTCACCTAAAGCAATCTCAATATCACGAATATTTCTAACCAGTCTGCTCATTCCTTCCGGTTCAACAGAGGCGGCATGATCAGTTCCCCACATGGCTCTATCAAGGGTAAAATGACGTTCAATAAAGTTAGAACCCAGCGCTACTGTAGCTTCAGTGGTAGCTAATCCGGTTTCATGACCTGAATACCCAATAGGATTATTAGGGTATAAATTACGTAATGTATCAATCATTCGTAAGTTAAGTTCATTAGGTACACAAGGGTAAGCAGAAGTGGAATGAGCTATAAGCAGGTTGTCTAAACCAACATGTTTAATAGCCATATCAATCTCTTCCATTGTGCTCATTCCTGTAGAAATGATAATGGGCTTCCCTGTAGATTTTACTTTGGTTAACAGAGGAAAATCGGTTAACGAAGCAGAAGCCATTTTATAAATAACAGGGTCAAATTGTTCAATAAAATCTACTGATGGTTCATCCCAACAGGAAGCAAACCAGTCAATCCCTTTTTGTTTGCAATATTTATCAATGATACCATATTCATCTTCACTGAACTCTATTTTCTTTTTATAGTCAATATAGCTCATTTTACCCCAAGGAGTTTCTCTTTCTTTATCCCATTGGTCTCTTGGTACGCAAATTTCCGGAGTTCTTTTTTGAAATTTTACGGCATCACAGCCCGACTTGATGGCAGCATCAATTAATTTTTTTGCAATTTCAATAGAACCGTTGTGATTAATTCCAATTTCTGCAATAATGTACGTAGGAAATCCATCTCCAATATTCTTTCCATTTTTAGTATCAACTCTTCTCATTCCTTAAATATTCAATCCTATTGTTTACAAATGTTTTTTAGCAAATATAATGAGTTCGGCTACTTCTCTAAAAGCTCCATAACCTCCCTTTTCTTTGCAAATATAGTCTACTATTTCTTTTGTAAAAATCATTCCGTCAGCAGGAGTGGCAGAAAATCCTATTTCTTTGATTATCTCCACATCATTAGTATCGTCTCCAATATACGCAATCTCTTCTTTTTGAAGGCCGGTATCAGATAATACGTCTTCTAATCTTGCCTTTTTATCCTTTACATCTTGATACAATAATTTTATTTTAAGTTTTTCGGCTCTTTTTCTAACGGATTGTGAGTTTTCCCCCGTCATAATAGAGGTTTCAACATTGGCATGAACTCTTAGTCTCTCAACCCCCATCCCATCTCTTATGGAGAATCTTTTAAAAGACTCGCCGTTTTCTCCATAATAAACCCCATTATCGGTTAAAACTCCATCACAATCAGTAACCAATAGTTTTATCCTTCTTATTTTTTGCAATAATTCGTTTGGTAAATGTTCAAAACCCATCATACTGCAAAAGTATCTTGATTTAGTGGATATTTAACCTCATCGATAAAATTAATAGTATTGAAATAAGATATATAATAATTTATATTCTTATATTATTGAATAATAACTATTTATTATTATCCTGTGAATTTTTAGTTTAATAAATATATATGCATATTAACAAAATCAGCACTTATTAAAGTTTTATATAATGTAAAAATTATAATTTATTAAAAATCAAATACTTGTGTTCTTATATTGGCTTAATGGAGGTTAAATAAGGAGTTAGACAAAAAAAGATTTGTTTTTCGGTTGCAACCCAACTAGTGTAAGAGTCCTCTAAATTATATGCACTAGCCCGGAGATAAAAACAAGGTTTTTTTAATATTAAAACCTGTATTATTTTCTAGATTTGTTAGAAGTGTATTTACTACAGCAAAAGCGTTGTCATGAAAAAACTTTTTTTACATGCCATTGTTTTTTTCCCCGTTTGGGTATTTTCCCAATCGTATGCTCCTCAATTTAAATCATCCGTACAAATTAATAATGACAGCAGTTCGGTATTAACAGACTTTCAGGTGTTGGTTTATGTAAATACGCTTGATCCAATAACACAAGGTCATATGAGGGTTGATGGGGGTGATATAAGATTTACTAATATCACTTGTACCCCTTCGATATTTATGGATTATTGGATTGAAAGTGGACTAAATACTGACTCAACCAGAATTTGGGTGAAAGTTCCCTTTTTAAATAGCTCCAGTACAACAGAAATATTAATGTGGTATGGTGATTCAACATCCACTACTTTGTCTGATTTTAATTCAACATTTCCTAATGCCTTTATCTCGTCAGGTCATGATACAATTCTATCGGGATCTATTTATTATGATTGGTTTCAATTGGATTCAGGTGACGTAATTTTTTTAGAACAAAATCAACCACTGGAAATTAATGCCAGATCTATTTCTATCCGAGGTAAATTTGAAGGTAGGGGAATGGGACATAAAGCACCATTAACTGTAAATGTTGGGAATGGTCCGGGTGGAGGTGGAATGTCAATCACATCAGGTGCAGGAGGGGGGTCATATGGTGGATTTGGGGGTGCTGGTGGATATGATTTAGGTGATATGCCCGGAAATGGTGGACCCATGTATGGAAACGTAGATGATCAAACATTTTTTACAGGTTCAAGTGGGGGGTCAACGGATAACGCACCGGGGGGTAATGGAGGCGGAGCTGTTAAGCTATCAGCAGAGTGGATAAATATTGGTGGTGAAATCGACATGTCGGGAAATGAAGGTGTAGGATTAACCGGCAGGTGTGGAGGTGGTGGATCTGGGGGAAGCATAGTTATTTTAGGAGAAAATGTAAATGTATTGGCGGGTGCTTTGTTATCAGTAAAAGGTGGAGATGGCGGAGATGGAAATTCTGCAGCTCATGATGGTGGTGGTGGTGGTAGTGGTGGTAGAGTCAAGTTTTTTTACAAAAACTATTCATCTATCAATGGGAATATTGATTATACAGGTGGAGTAGGAGGTATGTATGGTACGGTTTCCTTCGGAATATTTGGAGGAACAGGATCATATATAGATACCACCTGCTATTTTGCGTCAGTTACTTCAATAATATCAGCTGAATTGTCTTTACTAGAAGCAAAGATTCTTAACCTGGATAGTTTTTATTGTTTAAATAAAGACACAGTAAATCTGTTTGCAAATCCTAGCGGTGGAACATTTGCAGGCACCGGAGTTAGCGGAGATTATTTTTTTCCGTTAGAAGCCGGAGTTGGAATACATCAAATAACCTATACCTACATTGATCCATGGGGATGTGGAGTGTTATATGATACTGCAACCGTTGAAGTATTAAACATCCCTACTTTTCCATTTGCATGGAATAATTCTCCATTATGTTCAGGAAGCACGATTCTATTATCTGCAAGCGATAGTTTAGCTCAACATTTGTGGACAGGCCCTGGAGGGTTTACATCTACTCATCAAAATCCTATCATTCCAAGTGCATCTACCAGTGATGGTGGAGCTTATTCAGTTACCATTACCAATGCTTCCGGATGTTCATCAACAGTAGTAACCCATGTGGTAGTTAATACAGCACCAAGTGTTATCATCAATAGTAACAGTCCACTTTGTGCCATGGATGATTTATTACTGTCTGCTTCAGGAGGGAATACTTATAGCTGGACAGGACCAAACGGGTTTAATTCTTCTTCTCAAAACCCTACTTTGGTAGATGCTCCAACCATATATAATGGAACGTATTCTGTTACTGTAACAGGTCCTAATGGTTGTATTTCAACAGCTACCACTATGGCCGAAATAAACGGTTGTTATGATAATACGGAAGAACACCCTGATGAAAATATAATGGTTTATCCAAATCCTACAGTAGATGAATTATGGTTAGATATTAAAGATCAAACCAATTTGAATAACTATAGTTTTATATTCACTGATATGAGAGGAAGAGTATTGATGACTGGAGCAATTGAGCTTAATAATATTGACCGCTTTAGTATTAGGGTGAGTGATTTTGATAGAGGATCCTATATTTTAATTATTAATGATGGGTCAAGAAATAAGAACATGAAAGTAATTCTTAACTAAACTATAACTTCCTTCTTGCTAATTCTTTTTTGATGAGAGATAGCTCTCTTCCCGTTTGCCCTTTTACTGAAGTATTTTCTTCAGCCCTTCGGATAAGATAAGGAACTACTTCTTTTACCGGACCATAAGGAACATATTTTGCCACATTAAAACCTTCTTTAGATAAATTATAACTGATATGGTCACTCATTCCTAATAACTGAGCAAAATATATATGAGAATGATTGGATTTTATATTTCTTTTTCGCATTTCTTCAGCCAGTTTTTTACTGCTGTTTTCGTTATGTGTTCCAAGGCAAATAGCCATTTTTTCAATGCGTTCCACACAAAACAATAGAGCGGCATCAAAATCTCTGTCTGATGCTTCCTTATCAGGTTGAATAGGATCTTCGTAATTCATTTCAGCGGCCCTTTTTCTCTCTTTTTCCATGTAAGCACCTCTAACTAATTTGAATCCTGAAATGAAATTTTCTTTTTGTGAAAGTTCAAAAATTTCTTTCACATAAGCCAATCGATCATGTCTATACAGCTGAGCTGTATTATATACAATACATTGTTGCGAATTAAATTTTCGCATCATGTCTAATGCTAATTCATCAATGGCAGGTTGTATCCAACTTTCCTCAGCATCTACAAATATGGGTCGTTTAATTTTCGAAGAAGCTTCGCATATGGTAAAAACTCTTTTATAAATACGTTCCCACTCTTCTTTCTCATCTCCGGAAAAGGCTTCATTTTTACTTTTTTTATCTAAAATATAATGACGCCCCAACCCTGATACTTTAAAAACCGAAAAAGCTACTCTATTATCTTCACCTGCTTTTTTGATGGCCCTTAACAGTTCTTGCTCAGCAGCATCAAAGCTTGATTCCTCTTCTTTACCTTCAACAGAATAGTCAAGTATGGTGCCTATTCCAAACTTGTTAAGTGAGTCAATTGTTTTTTCGCAATCATCAATGTTTTCGCCTCCCACAAATTGCTTAAAAATGGTAGCTTTTATAATTGATTTGATGGGCAATCCTATGCTAAACGCAAATCCAGTAAACTTTTTTCCAAAACTAACCAACCATCTTTTACCAATGCTATTAAATAAAAAATGAGCCCTTTTAAGCTCAGCATTTGATTTACTCTCAAAGGCAACTTCCGTATTATCGAAACTTAACATGAGCTGCAAATGTATAACTCTTACGCAAATAATGAGTCGTTAGCACGCCCCAATACCTCAACTATTTTGTTTATTCACGAAACCCTGCTAATATTGACCTACAGAGCATATGTCGACCATTTCACTCAATATTCAGCTAGATCATACCTTTAGCCACTTTGCGCAGTGGATAGCCAAGCAAACAGCTCAGGAGCCCGTATTTGTTTTAATGGATGAAAATACTAACAGACTTTGTTTACCTCTTATACAGAACATCTTTCATCATAATACGCAGTATATTGTTGTAAAACCCGGTGAAGAATACAAAACCTTAGAAACCGTTGAAAACATAATTCAGCAATTAATACAACAGAAGGCAGGTAAAAAATCCATTTTGATTTCATTGGGAGGTGGTGTAATTTGTGATATAGGCGCTTTTGTGGCCAGTATCTATAAAAGAGGAATAAGATCAGTACTTATACCTACTACATTGCTTGCTCAGTTAGATGCTTCTATCGGCGGAAAAACGGGAGTTGACTTTTTAGGAAATAAAAATATGATTGGTACTTTCTCATGGCCTGAGCAGGTATTTATTTCCAGTAAATTTTTGGATACTTTACCCCATCATGAAAAAATGAATGGTGCCGCTGAAGCTTTAAAACATGCTTTAATAGCTGATACTGACTATTGGGAATCGATAAAAGAAAATCCATTGAAAAACATCACATCATTGATATCAACATCCGTTTCGATTAAAAAAAATGTAGTTGAAAAAGATCCTTATGAAAAAGGCCTCAGAAAAATATTGAATGCAGGACATACCATTGGGCATGCCGTTGAATCCACATTTCTAAACAATGGAAGTCCAATAGGCCATGGAGAAGCCGTGGTTTCGGGTCTCATCATTGAATTGTTTATTTCGAATAAACTAGACCTTATTTCAATCGAGCAAATGAACGAAGGGGTTAGTTATCTAAGGAAACATTATACAAAATTGCCATTGGAGCGTTTTCAAATAGAAGAATATATGGGGTATATGTACCAGGATAAAAAAAATACAGGTAAAAAAATATCCTTCAGCTTAATTACTCAAATCGGCGGGGCTAATTGGGATCAATATATTGATGAACCTATCATTCGTAAGGGATTTAATTTTTATATCAATTCATGAAATCTGTTACATTAAAAAAAAATACAGGTTTTTATGAAGGAGCAATCACGGTTCCCTACTCAAAAAGTATAAGCAACAGAGCTATAATCATTCGTGCATTATCGGGAGAAGATTTTGAGATTCATCATTTGTCAGAAGCCGACGATACAAAAAATTTATTAGAGGTAATTCATTCTAATTCTGAAATTATTGATGTAGGTCCTGCAGGTACCAATATGCGTTTTTTAACAGGGTTTTTTGCATTACAATCAGGAGTACCGATCATTGGTCGTTCAATAAGATTAAACCAACGACCTATTAGTGATTTGGTAGAATGTCTTATGCAGTTAGGAGCTCAAATATCTTATACCGGTGTTCCTTATTATCCTCCTCTACAAATAACAGGTACTGAACTAACAGGAGGAAAAATAACCATTGATGGAAGTAAGAGTTCCCAATTTATTTCTTCAATTCTAATGATAGCCCCTTACATAAAAAATGGATTAGAACTCACCATAGATGGTAAAATTGTTTCGGAACCGTATATTGAAATGACGTTGAAGCTGATGAAATATTTTGGAGTTTCTTATGTAAGAAACGAGAATATAATTTGTATAGAAGAACAAAATTATTTGGCAAAAGAATATACGGTTGAAGGTGATTGGAGTTCAGCAGCCATGATATATTCATTTATTTCAGGCGCAAAAGTAGGAGCCAGCCTTATTATCAAAAATATTTCATTAGATAGTTTACAAGGGGATAAAAAATGTGCCGAATATTTTTCTATGCTGGGTGTTACTACCGAAACCCTTACCGAAGGGATAAGAATAACAAAAAATGATTCAACAAGTAACCAAGTATCATTTGACCTTACCAATGAGCCCGATCTTTTCCCCCCCTTAGCTGTTGCTTGTGTTCTTAATAAAACTATTGTATCATTTACCGGTTTAGATACGTTACCCCAAAAAGAATCAAACCGTATTGAGGCGATAGCTACCGAATTGGGTAAAATCAATGTGGAATTGGAATATACCCCCCAATCATTTACGATTAAAAACTATGGTGAACTACCTTCACAAGTGAGTTTTGATACTTATCATGACCATAGAATGGCCATGTCATTAGCTGCCATAGTACAGCTGGATATTGAAGTGAGTATCAATAATCCGGACGTGGTATCCAAGTCATACCCGGATTTTTGGAAAGACTTAAAAACTCTTGAAATTGCCAATATTTATTAAAAGCTCACCCCAATATCTCAGGAATTCTATATTTGTGTTACTTGCTTAGATTATTATGAGAACTAAATTACTTGCTTCCGTAGCCATTTCTGTAACATCAGCCTTATTGATTACCTCTTGTGGTAAAGGGAAAAACAATTCAAAAGATGACAAGGATAAAAAATCAGCTGCTATTGATGTTTCTTTATTGGATTCAACCATTGCTCCGGGAGACGATTTTTTTGAACATGTAAATAAAAAATGGATAGAACAAAATCCTATTCCTGCATCAAAAAATGGTTGGGGAATGTTTTCTATTTTACAAGAAACCAGTAGTAATATTCTCAAAGATATTCAGGAAAAAGCATCTAAAGCCAATGCTGAAGCAGGTAGTAATACACAAATCATTGGTGATTTTTATGCCTCCGGAATGGATTCTGCCGGAATTGATAAAGCCGGATTGGAGCCCTTAAAAGGATTATTGAGTGAAATTGACGGGTTAAACTCAACAGATGGGATATCTGCTTACTATGGAAAAGTATCAAAATCAGGAAGTGTAACTCCGGTTGGATTTTTTGTTGAGCAGGATTTTAAAAATACTACCCAGTATATTGGGTTCTTATATCAATCAGGATTAGGAATGCCTGACCGTGATTATTATTTTAGAAATGATGATAAATCAAAAGCCGATAGAGAGGCCTATAAAGCTTATGTAAAGCAAATTTTTGTTTTAAGCGGATCGGATGATGCAACAGCTACTAAACAAGCATCAAACGTATTTGATATTGAAATGCAGTTGGCCAAATCTCATATGACATTGGTTCAACAACGTGACCCATATGCAGTTTACAATAAAATGGGGATGGCTGATCTTAAAAAGGCATCACCTAATTTTAACTGGGATCTTTATTTTAAAGAGTTAGGTGCTCCTGCTATGGATAGTTTAGTAGTAGGTATGCCCGAATACTTAAAAACATGGAACGGACTTTTAAAGAAAACAGATATTGCTAATTGGAAAGATTATTTAAAATTTCATTTAATCAACAGTTTTGCTTCTCAATTAAGTGCTGATTTTGAAAAAGCTTCATTTGACTTTTACGAGAAACAACTCAGTGGAATAGAAACACAAGAACCTCGCTGGAAACGTATTACTTATTTATCGGATGATTTATTACGTGATGCAATAGGACAGGAATATGTAAAAGTAGCATTTGACGAAAAATCAAAGAAAAAAGCATTAGAGTTAGTAGAGAATTTACGCAATGCTTTAAGCGAAAGAATTAAAGGATTGACCTGGATGGGAGATTCTACCAAACAAAAAGCGCAGGAAAAATTGCAAAAAATCATGGTAAAAATTGGTTACCCTGATAAATGGAGAAGTTACGAAGGGATAGGAATTAAAAAACAACATTTTGTTTTAAATGTTATGGCGGCTACTTCGTTCGATTTTCAACGTAACCTGAACAAATTAGGAAAGCCTATTGATCGTACGGAATGGGGCATGGGTCCACAAACTATTAATGCTTATTATAATCCGTTATTGAATGAAATTGTTTTCCCGGCGGCTATTTTACAACCTCCTTTCTTTGATGCGAATGCAGATGATGCCGTTAACTACGGTGGTATAGGTATGGTAATAGGACATGAACTTACCCATGGTTTTGATGACCAGGGAAGCCAGTTTGATGCCAACGGTAATTTAACCAACTGGTGGACAGATAAGGACCGTGAAAACTTCGTTAACCTTTCAAAAAGATTTGTGGAGCAATACAACGGTTTTGTTGCCATCGATTCTATCCACGTAAACGGAGAGTTAACCCTTGGTGAGAATATTGCTGACCTTGGAGGAATGATCATTGCTTATACGGCTTATAAAAAGGCCACAGCCAATAAAAAAGATGAAATGATTGGTGGACTCAATGCTGACCAACGATTCTTTATCAACTTTGCACAGATCTGGAGAACCCATTATCGTAAAGATGAAGTGATCCAACGTTTATATACCGATCCACATTCACCCCCTAAAGCCAGGGTAATTATGGTGCTTTCCAACTTCCCGGAGTTTTATAAAGCATTTAATGTAACCGACAAAAACAAAATGTTTATCCCCGAGGATAAAAGGTGTATTATGTGGTAGGACTTCTTCAATAATTTATGGCAAGAAATCTGTTTTTATTAATAACCACCTCTGTGTTTCTTTTATCTTGCATTGGTAGAAATGATAATAAACAAAAGCATATTGATAGTACTTTAATTTCAGACACTCCCAATAACAAAGTAGTACTAAAGGATACTAGATTTTCAAAAACTTGGGAAGGGGTAAACAATAACTTAGAGAAAAAATATAAAACTAGAATTGAGCACAATGATATTGAAAGGATTTATCAATTATTGACTAAAGAAAACCTAATCAATATAAATGCTACAGTGTATGATTTGTTTTATCCCACATTTACTGTATATTCTCCTTCTTCAATGCTAAAGAATGTGACCGTTGGTTCTGAAAATACTTATAGGTCAAAAGAGATGAAAGTTTTCACTCAGCAGGACAATGATTTTATTTTAGATCAATTAGAACTTTTATATACAAATGAATTTAAGTGGTCTAGTTTAATTAAGAATACTACTAATTCGGATTCTTATCCTAGACTGACTATTGGGATTCCTGTATTTTCAATAGATAAGAAAAAATGTATCATTGGTATAGAGGAGTTTCAATCTGAATTTTGTTCGAAAAGGGTTTCATACTTATTTATTACAAGTGGAAACAACACAAAATATTATTTGTTTGAGCAGGTAGCCCGTTGCTAATTCGAAAATGTCGACCTTAACAGCAATACCTTCCCTCGGAAACGATGTTTTTGATCAAAAACATCTACGATGTCAACAGAGTAAACATAGATATCTTCAGGTAATAAAATCCCCTGATTATTTAAACATCCGTTCCATTCTTCCAACTGATCGTTGGTTTTAAATAAGGTACGACCCCAACGGTCATAGATTCTAAAGTCGTATTCTTTAATACCAATTCCCTTGCCTCTAAATCCCTCGTTTTTCCCATCATAGTTTGGCGTAAATGTATTAGGTATATTAAATACAAACTCAGGTTTAACTATAATTGGTACCACCATCGTATCAGGGCAATTGTAAATATTAAATACATATTGGGTAAGGTTATAATGACCGGTATCCGAATAAGTATACCATCCATCAATACAATCAGCCGATATATCCCCATTGTCATAATCATAATAACAATCAACCACTCCATTCGACGATAAATCGGTAATATAAAAATGCGGGAAGAAAATAGATTGCTCTATAGGCTCAACCGTAAAATTTGCATTTGGAATTGGATAAACGATTACCCAATCAGGTCTGTTAATGATAATGGTATCCATACAACCGGTGAGTGATACCAATTGAAAACTCACTGAAAAAGTATCTACAGAAGTATATAGGTGCAATGGATCTTCTTCTGCTGATGTACCTCCATCACCAAACGTCCAATGATATACCAAATCATTAAATGCAGTATCTACGTTAGCAGTAAACTGTGCAGGGTAAGGAACACAACCCGTTGTATCCACTGAGATATCTACCGTCGGGTGTCCGTATACAATAATATCATGTATGGCGGTATCTAAACATCCATCATAATCAGCAATTAATTCGATAGGATAAATACCGGGTTGAGTGAAGAATATATTAGTTGGATTTTGTAATGTTGAACTGATAGGAATTCCATTAGGGGCAAAATCCCAATCAAAAGTAGTACCTGCCGGAATGATTCCGCTGGCGGCAAAATCATAACTATTAAAGTCAATACATTGCCCGGGTGGAGATGTAAAGTCAACGTCCATTAAAGCTCTTATATGTATAGTTACATAATCAGTATCAGCACAAAAATATCCTGGATTGGCTACCAGCATAACGGTATATGTTCCTGTATTGGGATATGTATACGTAGGTTCAAATGCTACTGATGTATCAGAAGTAACTGCAGGAACACCAAAATCCCAATAATAATATGATCCGTTAATACTGTTATTTTCAAAAGGTACTGTAAGACCATCACAACTTTCATATACACCTCCAACACTCACAAATGCATCCGGCAATTCGGTTTCCGAATCTACATTACTTAAACAGTTGGTTACATTAAATTGAAAATCTCGGGTATGAGTTCCAATTAATACTCCGTTTCTGTATTCTGATACACATACACCCACAACATACTGACCTAATTGTGTTGGATTAACCGTTAATAATCCGGTAATGGGATCTATACTTGCAGGAGGTACACTGGCAATAGGATAAGCAGAAGAATAGGGTGCTTGAAAAGTAATCGGAGAAAATGGAGGAGGACTTGTAATATAGGGTTGAGGATCTGTTCCTGAAGCGCCATCGTACGACGAGCATAGTTGATACACTAAAGAATCACCATCAGGGTCTGTAGCCGAATGATTAAAATATAAAGGTTCTCCAATACATAATGCAATAGGAGGGAAATTATTAAATCTTGGACTGCTGTTACATAAATCATTGGACGGTACTTGTTCAATGTAAGTAGCTCCTGTGTTTCCTGGATCTACCAGGTTAACGATGGTATTATTTCTGCAACAACGTTGGTAGGCAAAAATATATCCGCTGGGCGAAGCAGGTAAAGTAACTACTGTTGTATAAATGGCTTGCTCAACACATACGTTGGGTGGTGCTTGAAAACATGGGTTGCTACTAATGAAAGGTACATTGGTTGATCCGGGGAAAGGAACTTCAATTACCTGCATATAGGTGCCTACACCTGTCCATACAGTAATATTTGCAGGGTTATCATATCCTGCCTGACCTAAATAACAATCACGATAAACTTTTAAAGTAATTCTGTAAGTATTGGCACCTAAACAATCGTAGTATAATTCACCACCAATAATATGAGTTGCTCTGGTTGTAGTAACACAACACACAAGAAGAATCAGAGCTAACCATTTTTTCATTTTTTATCGGAGTAAATTAACATGGCCAATGTATCTGTACTTGAGTTGAGCCGGAGTTTCCAAATCTACCCGATAAGCATATACGCCAATAGGACATCTTCTTCCATTTCTATCTTCTCCATCCCATCCACGATTAATGTCATCCGTATGGAATATTTCAACTCCCCATCTGTCGAATATGATCATTTCATATTTAATGAATCCCATTCCAACACCAGTGAAAATATCATTTAGTGCATCCAGGTTAGGAGTAAAAGTATTAGGGATAAAGAATCTGAAATCAGGATATGCATATACAGTTTCAAAAGCAGTATCGGTACAACCAAATTGATTGGTAACTACTAACATTACGTTGTAATATCCGCTATCTGCATAAGTATGTTCCGGGTTTTGATCAGTGGAGGTTTGTCCATCTCCAAAATCCCAGAAATAAGAAACTACATCAGGCGATGATGTTGAGAAAAATTGAATCACACGGTTGTCTTTATACATGTAACTAATAGAAACTTCAGGAGCAAGCACAGTTACTAAAGAACCATCAGTTAATGAATTTCCACAACTATCGGTTAGTATTACACTATAAAAAGTAGTTTGTTGTGGAGCTACTAACTTTGAATAAATATTTATTTCTCCTGTGCTCCATGTTAACGTTAAATCTCCAATGCCACCCCCAGCAGTTGCATTTAAAGTAACCGGGGTTCCCGGGCAAATGGCAGTATCTTCAGTAAAGGTTAATACAAGTGGTGTAATATTTGGAACGATAACAGTAAATGAGTCAACAACTGTATTCCCGCATTGATCAGTAGCTGTTACAACATAAGTTTCAGTATTTCTGGCAATAAAAGGAATTTGATTACCGTCACCTAATCCATCACTCCAGCTAAGTGTAATATTTCCTGCTCCTCCTGATGTATTGGCATAAGCATACAATACTTCATTATTACAAACCAATGCTGTATCTGGTCTTGCGTTAATAACAAGCGGGTTTACATTTTGAAGATAAATAGTATCTCTTGGCATTTGTACATTCGGACATGCGGAGGTATCTATTAATTCTATTACAATAAATTCTAATCCTTCGGGGTTTCCGTCGTTAATCGGTGTAATGGTAATTTGACCGGTGCTTTGTCCTGCAGGAATATTAACGGTGGTGCCGGGAGGTGAAATAGTATAATCTACTCCATTGGTTGCATTTCCTAAAATTTGGTATTGAATGGTATTGGGCTGAGAAGTATTTCCGGTAATAGTAAAAGTTACTTCGGCTTCACCGCAAGTTTCGTAAAGGGTATCAGCATTAAATGAGCCCACAATTTCTGAGCTTACATCCTGCCCGTTTGAAGAAAAGCTGCGGGCTTCTAAAAATACTCCCGAATCATAGATGGGGTCTCCAACATCAGCAATGGCAATTTTTATGGTATACGTACTACACGGAATTACTGCAGCCATAGCAATCAAGGGTCGGGTAAATCCGTCGTATTGAACGGTACCTCCCGGGCTTGGACTTTCATTATCAAAATAATAACCGGTATTTGTAATATGGTTTACATTGTTGATGGCTACCGGAGTAGAACTTCCCGGAACCAAGGCAATATTTCTATCAACATAAGCTGGTCCGGAAGGGTTAGGACCACTTAAAAAGAATCCAAAAACGTCATTAAAATCTGAGCCTACATATTCTTTGTACTCTTCAGACCCGAAAACATATTTGAAGTTGATTGAATCCCCTTGAGGTATAAAGGTAAATTCCAACACAGTTGCATTAAAGGTGGAAGTAGGAAATACAATATTACTAAGCAATCCGTACCCCCCTGACCCATTATCCAATCCTGCATTGGACGCATTGTTAGGACCTATAGGGCCGTTTAAGTTACCGCTAATGGTTCCTGTGGTAAGTATTACCCCTTCACTAATTCCAATATTTGAACTGGATCCGTCAAAAGTACCAAAAGCCATATTGGCTCCTTGTGAACTTACACTAATGAGCTCTACCCCGTTTCCTAATAATACATCCTGAACTAGTTGAAATGGGGTATACCCCCCCGTAGTTTGCAATTGTGCTCTTGAAACACTGGTAAACAGGAGGATGCTAGCAAAAAATGAGCAAATGTATATGTAAGTCTTTTTCTTCAAAACGTTCTTCCTGTTGGAACCTGCTAATTTAATATAAACGGGGTTCTTTCCCAAATTATTAACATCACTAATAAGTCAAATTTCATTCCAAAAAACCACTGGTTCAACCAATATTTCAGGTTCACCTCTTTATTGAATAATAACTGATATATTCGCCTTTTAGTTGCATTTAGCTATATATTTTATGGAAAAAGTACAAGGTTTTATACAGGAAAACAGACAAAGATTTATGGATGAGTTGTTTGAATTGATCCGTATCCCCTCTATCAGCGCTGACTCTGCTTATAAGGCAGATGTAGAGAAAACAGCCGAATATTTAAAAGAAAAATTGATTGCAGCAGGAGCTGATAACGTTGAAATTTGCCCAACCAAAGGACATCCTATCCTCTATGGTGAAAAAATAATTGATCCTAAATTACCTACTATATTGGTGTATGGTCATTATGATGTTCAACCTGCAGTTCCATTAGAATTATGGACTACCCCTCCTTTTGAGCCTACCATTCGTAATGAAAGAATTTATGCCCGCGGAGCCTGTGATGATAAAGGACAAATGTATATGCATTTTAAAGCATTTGAGTCAATGATGAAAACCAATTCATTGCCTTGTAATGTGAAATTTATGATCGAGGGGGAAGAGGAAGTAGGGTCTCCTAACCTGGGTCCGTATTGTATTGCTAACAAAGAGAAATTAAAGGCAGATGTTTGTTTGATTTCTGATACCTCTATGATTGCTAATGATATTCCGTCTATTGATGTAGGATTACGTGGGTTATCGTATCTTGAAGTGGAAGTAACAGGGCCGAATCGCGATTTACATAGTGGTGTTTACGGGGGGGCCGTTGCTAACCCAATTAACATTCTTGCAAAAATGATTGCTTCATTACATGATGAAAATAACCATATCACTATTCCGGGTTTTTATGATGGTATCATCGAACAAACAGCCGAAGAAAGAGCTGAAATGAATAAAGCTCCATTTAGCCTTGAAGAATATAAAAAGGATTTAGGTATTGATGATGTTTGGGGAGAAAAGGGGTATACCACCATGGAAAGAACAGGTACCCGTCCAACATTGGATTGCAACGGAATTTGGGGTGGATATACTGGAGAGGGCTCAAAAACCGTTTTACCTTCAAAGGCCTTTGCAAAAATATCTATGAGATTGGTGCCAAATCAAAATAGTCATACCATTACTGAATTGTTTACCAAACACTTCAAGAGTATAGCTCCGCCATCAGTTAAAGTGGAAGTTCGACCTCATCATGGGGGTGAACCTGTTTTAACTCCAACTGATAGTTTAGAGTTTTTAGCAGCTAGCCAGGCAATGGAAAAAACATTCGGTAAAAAACCGATTCCTACCAGAGGTGGCGGAAGTATTCCGATTGTTGCATTGTTCGAAAAAGAATTGGGAGTAAAATCAGTATTAATGGGCTTTGGTCTGGATATTGATGCCTTACATTCACCTGACGAAAGTTATGGGGTGTTTAATTATTATAAAGGAATTGAGACGATTCCTTACTATTACGAAAATTACACCAAGCTTAAACA
>CAZUXM010000001.1:20283-23332 GCA_964624635.1 uncultured Candidatus Competibacteraceae bacterium | reverse complement strand
TGATAAATACACAAAAAATATCTTTCAAAAAGCTGTGGCCTGTTTTGGTCATAGCTTTTTTTGTTTCCTCTTGTAAATTTACAGAGCCTACCATTGGAAATTTTAACCTTCAAAATTTTACTCCCAAGTCTGATTCCAAATACCTAATAGAAGTAACGGTTGATGTGGATAATCCGAATAATTATAGCATTTGGTTAAAAAAGGGAAACTTTGATATTTATATGGGTAAAGAAAAGGTGGGAAAGGTAAAAAGTGTGGGTGTAGTTACCCTAAAAAAAAACAAACGAGATAGTTATACCATCAAGGGTGAAGCAACACTTGATCCGGGGAGTTCAATTATGGGAATGATTCTTAATGGAGGAGGTGGTAAACGAGTAACGATTAAGGGAACGATGAGGGGTGGTGTTTTTATCATAGGTAAAAAATTTGACATCGAATTTGATGACAAGCTTCCTTCTATGAACATGTTTGGGAACTAGTGGTCTATTTAACCTCAATTTCCAATAATGTGGGGCAATGATCACTATGATGTGCCTCTGGTAAAATGGCAGCCCGTTTTAAATTTTTCTGTAAGGGCTGTGCCGCAAACTGGTAATCAATTCTCCAACCTTTATTTTGTCCTCTGCTATTAAATCGATAACTCCACCAGGTATATTGATGAGGTTCCGGGTTAAATTCTCTAAATGAATCAATAAACCCGCTTTCAAGAAATTTAGTTACCCATGCTCTTTCTTCGGGTAAAAAACCTGTAGTGTTTTTATTTGAAACAGGATTGTGGATATCAATTTCTTTGTGACAAATATTTACATCACCACAAATAATCAGGTTCGGTATTTTCTTTTTGAGTTCTTCAATATAGTTGTAAAATTTATCCAAAAACTCATATTTAAATCCTTGTCGTTCATCTCCTGAAGTTCCTGAAGGGAAATAGGTACTCATTACTGAGAAATCTTTAAAATCAGTTCTGATGATTCTGCCTTCATAATCTATTTCAGGAATTCCACAACCAATTTCCACATGTTCGGGTTTTTGTTTGGTTAGAATGGCTACTCCACTATATCCCTTTTTTTGTGCAGAATGCCAGTAGCAGTGATATCCTAAATCTTCAAATAGTTTTACATCAAATTGGGTGGATTCAGCTTTTAATTCCTGAATACAAAATATATCAGGGGCAGATCCTTTTAGCCAATCTACTAATCCTTTGGTCATTGCAGCTCTGATGCCGTTTAAGTTGTATGAAATAATTTTAGTCATTATTCTTCAAAGTGTATTTGAGGATATTTTTTTAATAATTCTACTTTCTTTTTTTCTTGTTGAGTTTTTAGCTCTTCTGCTTTAATTTGATCAGATGATAAAATTCGATGAGCTAAGAATTGTCTAACTGATTTTACCTGCTGGTTAATTTCAAGAGTTGATGAATCAAAATACACATTAGAGAACTTTTCCCATATGTAATCAATGGCTAATTGATTAGGATGCATCATGTCTTCGCTCCAGAAACGATAATCTCTCAAGTCATCATTCATTATTTCGAATGCAGGGAAATAGGATATGTTTTCATTAAGATGCTCCTGTATACAGTGATGCAATCTTGATTTGCTTAATTGATTTTCCACTATCCCATCACGTAAATGTTTTACAGGACTTAATGTAAAAACGATTCTTATACTTTTATTGACAGAATAAATGAACTCTATCATTTGTTTAATGGCATCATTGATTTCACTGATTGACAAAATTCTTTTTTGAAAGGTTGTAGAGGGGAATTTATGGCAATTAGCTACAATTTTATTTGATTGATAGTGTGTATATACCCATGATGATCCTAAAGTAATAAATATATATTTTGATTTTTGAATGTGTTGGTATGTGTCTGAAATATTTTGATTTATTTTCTCTAAAACATTTTCAGCATCGGCATTTTTGAATTCGCCATGATGATTAAAACTAATCCATTCACTATTGATGGATTCAATATCAGCATTGGTGTATTCTCTTTTTTGAGCAATATCCTGTATGCTGTTTTTTATGGATACTGGGTTATAAATAATTCCGTGACTATTGCTTGATACATGAAACCCATGATATGATAATAGAGCAGCTATGTTTTCAGAAAAACAGGAGCCCGAAAAATAAATGCAATCCCCATGTGAAATTTTATTGAGGGATGGTGTGCAGACGAATTCGGTACGTAATTTCATAAAAAAAGCTACACTCTTTGAGTGTAGCTTACAAATGTAGTATAAATTATTTTCTAACTTTTGATAAATTTGATTGGTTTTGATAAATGATTTAAATCAGAAATGAAATAGATTCCAGGTGTAATGGTTGCTAATGATATGGGTTGGTTTAAATAATTATTGATAGCCATTACTACCCTTCCGTTTAAATCCGTAATAACAAAATTATGCCCTTGTGTTTGTTCGCCATGAATGGTGATCATACTATTGGATGGATTAGGAAAGATACTAAACATACTTTCGTTATTCGTTTCTCCAATCCCCGAAGTTCCTTTTAACACACATTCAATTTCTGTAAAATCTGAATAAAGTGCCCCTTTAAATGCTCTAACTTTATAACAATACAGGCCATCAACGCCAGTACTATGCGTAGTTCCAGAAGTGTTGGCACCTAAAGAATACAATTGGTTCCATGTACCGGAAGTATCACCTAAGGATTGTGGTGCATACACTTCAAATCCATCCTCATCAGACGAGTTATCATTCCAGGTAAGATTTACAGTGTTAACAACCAGGTTTGCCACGAGATTGCTCGGAGCGTTAGGAGGTGTTGGACATGGAGTATCACTAAATGTTACTCCAACGGGAAATTGAAAACTGCCACCTGTCCAATTGGTAGTGCTGTAAGTAGCATTATCAACTTGAACGCAGGTTAAGTTAGGATTGGTGTAGGCGTAAATGGTTGTAAAGTTTGGATTATTTCCATTCGCAATATTTAAGCTTGTAAGATTGTTTCCGCTGCAATCAAGGTAAGTTAGAGCGGTATTGGTAGAAACATCTAGATTGGAAATTTGATTAAACTGGCAGCG
>CAZUXM010000001.1:2444-20273 GCA_964624635.1 uncultured Candidatus Competibacteraceae bacterium | reverse complement strand
ATAATGCAGTACAATTGGTAACATTTATGCTTGTTATTAACCCAGAGCCTCCGGTACCACAATAAAGGGTTGTTAAAGCCGTATGATTACTTACATCCAAACTTGTAAATTGGTTGTTACCGCAATATAGTGTCACTAAGGCCATATTACTGCTTAAATTTAAACTGGTAAGTTGGTTATTATTACAACCCAGTGTTTGCAAAGAGGTGAAAGCCTCAATTCCTGTTAAGTCTGAAATATTTAAACCTGAACAAAAAATAGTTACACAAGCGGCAGCTTCACTTACTTGAATTTCGGTATCCATGTTGGTGTTGATTAAGGGATCACTTACCAAATGGGCCTTAAAGTTTGCATCGGGAATATTTACCGTTTGTGCAAATGCATTAAACGTAATAGTTATAGCCACAAAGAATAAAACTTTTTTCATGAAATCTTTTTTTGAATTATACTTCAAAGGTGAAACATAATAATGTGTTTTACATGTTTCTTTTCATAAAGTGTAAATCTGAATCCATAAAACGCATTTTTTATAAAAACAAGCCTCATCCACTATTGACTGATGAGATTTACTACTTATAAAATACTAAAACTATAATTTGATGAAACGTTTGTTCAATATTTGTGAATCAGTATGCAATTGAAGAATATACACTCCAGGTAATAGGTTGTCAATTTTTATTTGAGCTTGTTTATTTGAAATATTTTCCACCAAATATTTGCCATCTGTAGTGATAATTGAATAACCGGTGAATTTTTCTACATTATTTATGTAAATATAATCAGTAGCCGGATTGGGGTATATGTTTATATATTTAGCCCATTCCTCTTCGGCTATTCCTATAGGATCTGTTTGATCAAACAAAGAGTCCACCTCTGCAGCAGAAATTATACGATTATAAATTCTTATATCATCAATTTCTCCATTAAACTGTCGGTATCCAGGATCTTGAGTTCCTATCATTAGGTTAACAGGGCTAGGGGTAGTAACGGTATGAGACGCTAAATCGACATTCGATGTAAGAACATTATCCACATAAACATTGTGTACTCCCGACGAATCCCATGTAAGAACAACATGATGCCATTGATTCATACTGAAATTGGTAGTTACTGTTGTACCAACATTGCCGGGGCCAGCAGTAGCCCAAACAATATCATCATTATTTACACCTAGAAAAAAATGCTCACTTGCAACAGATGGAGCCCATTTACAAACCATTGCCTCCAATCCGACGGAAGGTCCTTGACGCTTAAACCATACTGAAATGGAATAACCTATGTCTAGTCCTTGAACTACTAAAGGATTTCCACAATCAATGTAAGCAGTGTCTGTTAGAATATTGAAAAAATTAAACGCAGCATTAGCGTTACCAAATCTGTCTGCAGATGGGATTGCATAAACAACATTTCCATGAGCTGTTCCTGCTTCATCATCGGCATTGGCTTCATTGAATGAATAATGAGCAACAAGACCATTGGTAACTTGTGCATGATTTAATGTTATCATTCCTAAAACTGTAAAAACCAGTAAATATTTTTTCATGGATTAAATTTTGATCAAACATATTCTATGAAGCGCCACTTTTAAAGTGCTTTTTCATGAATAGTTGTTTATAGTTCACTGACGGGAAATTTAGAAAGCCATTTCAAATTCCAATAGAAAAATAAATTTCAGTGCAGAAATTATTAAAAGGTGAGTCTAAGCTGCTTAAGTAATGTATCAAATTCAGACTTTTTTTCCCTTGAAACAGAAACTTGAACATTGTTATCCATGATGAGAATACTTTCTCCTCTAATGTACTTTTTAATAAAGTTGATATTAATAATAAATGATCGGTGAGGTCGATAAAAACCGGTTCTATTTTCCAATAGGTCCTCAAAAAATTTCAATTTTTTACTCACCACTATTTTTGAACCATCATTCATATATACGGTAGTATATGAGCCATCAGCCTCCAGAACCACTAAGTCAGCTATGTTAATAAACAATAGCCCATCACCCATCGGAAGAGCAATTTTAGTAATCTGTTCTCCTTGATGAGCTATCTTTAGAAGCTCTAATCTTTGCTGTATGTTGGAATTTTTCTTTTTCGTAAGCGCCTTTTTAACGGCTGCTTGTAGATTATCAATTTGTACCGGTTTGAGAATATAATCGATGGCAGATACCTCAAATGCTCTGATAGCATATTCTGCGTAAGCGGTTACAAAAATAATTTCAAAGTCAATATCTCTGAAAAAATCAAGAAGCTCGAATCCGCTGTATTCGGGCATTTCAACATCCAAAAAAACAACGTTGGGTTTACTTTTATTAATGGATATTACAGCAGCTGGCACATTGTCGCATTGATCAATGATTTCCACCTCCGGGCAGTATTCGGTAATTAATGATGCCAACGTATGTCTGGCTCTAGCTTCATCATCTACAATAATACAAGTGATTTTTTCTTCCATGGATTTGGTTAGAATTCCTTAAACGTCAATTGCAAATATTTGCATTATTTTTTTACTATGCTCCTTTAATTTCACGAAATGTAATTTTAAGTTCACTATAGCCATTAAAAACCACTTTGAGGAATATGTATAAGTACTTTGGTTCCTTGAGGGTTGGTGGTATTACCCAAGTCAATAATCTCTATTTTAAAGTCTTTGTTGTGAAATTTATTGAGTAGGTCAATACGTTTGATAGTTGCGCCAGTAGCAAAGGACTTATGTCCCCTTTGTTGTCTATTATTAATTTCTGCTGACTTTGTTCTTCCCACCCCGTTGTCTGTTATTACACAAATCAAGTGATTGTCGTATTCAAATTCAATGGTTAGTTTTTTATCGCCCTTTTTATGTAATAACCCATGTTTAATGGCATTTTCAACAAAAGGTTGTAACAATAAAGGAGGAATAGTAATCTCATGTTGATTCGTAATTTTACTAGCATTAATTTCATAAAGAAATTCATCTCCAAATCTGAGTTTTTCAAGCTCAAGATATATATCTAATAGCTCAATTTCCTCTCGTAATGAAATCTCATTTTTTTCTGAAACATTTAATACCATTCGCATCAATGTGCTAAACTTCCCCAGATAGTAATTTGTTTGTTTAAGGTCTTTCAACAGTATCAAATCCTGCAATGAGTTAAGTGTGTTAAAAAAGAAATGAGGATTCATTTGTGATTTTAGAGCCGTTAATTGAGATTGAATAAGGTTTTGTTTGAGTTCCGACCTTCTTTTTAAAACCCTTAACCTGCTATAAAAGACAAAAACTAATAGGAGAGTTAATGCAATAAAAGCGAAAGCATAAAACCACCATTTTAACCAGAATGGACTGGTGACTATAATGGGTAGTGATATAATCGAACTATTTTTACCGTTAGAGTGGTATGCTTGTACGTCAAAACGATATTCGCCGGGGGGCAACTGCGGGAAGTTAACATAGGGGGTGGAGGATGATACATACGTCCAATGATTATTTAAACCAGAGATTCTATATCTATAATCAAATACGTTTTTATTGCCAAATAAGGTTGATGAAAAGTGGATGGATATATTTTTGTTAGTATAGTCCAGTTTTAAGGCCCTTCCTTCATCATATTTAATCCCATTTACGGTTACTGTGGTGAACTTAATATTAGGAGTTATATCTGAATGAGTTGCAATGTTCTCATGAAAACATAAGGTGCCATGATTGGTGGCAAGGTAAACTTGTCCTGACACTATTTCAATATCTAAAACATCTGCGGGTGACCCTAATAAACCTCCTCCAAATTCAGTTATTATTTGTGTTTGTTTTGATATCCGGTAAATGCTTTGATTGGTTATAATCCAAACATAATTAAGTGAAGACTCTACTAATCTAATATGGTTTTCTTTAATACCGTGATCTTTATAAATATGATAAGCCAATTTATCGCCCAACATTCCAAACAAACCCTGGTTTAATGTTCCTATCCACATCATCCCATCATCATAGGATAGACAACTGGCAGTTACATTCTCATCATTAATTTTGAAATCTTTTAGCTGTTGATTTGAATAACTGAGTATTTTATCTTCTACTGAAAAGAGCATCCTGTTGTTAGCTTCATCAAATTCTACTTCTCGTCCACCATTAAACAAATATTCCGGACGACCATCAGTCCATTTATAACAATCTTTCAAACTAATCTTGATTCCTCTTACAGGATTAACCATGTATAGGGTATCATTTACTAGAGTCAGGTCGCGAATATTTGAAAATGGGGGGTAACAGGTTTCGCCAGTTTTGGTATTAATAATACATAATTTACCTCTGGCAACGATTAAATATGGTGGATAAAATTTAATGGACTTAACGTTAATGAATTTTTTAAGGGGGTCAGTATATATTTTTTTTACCAGATTTTTTTCAATAGAATATTGGTATACATCACCATTGTATGAGCCGAAAACTAAGTTGGATTTATCGTAAGCTATTATTTTTACTATGGTTGAACCAATGTTTGATGTTATAAATCGAATCTTCATGTCAGGAACTACAAATATTCCCTTGTTTAATGTTGAGAACCAAGTAAGCCCCTCTCTGTCTACAAACTGCCAACTTACGGGTATTCCCTTAAAAAGTGTATCGTATGCATTTGGTTCAGAATCTCCGCCAATCAAAAATGATCCATTACTACTGTTTGCCCAAAGCTGATTATTGTTTATATTGATGGAATGAATTCTTTCCTTACCATCAATCGCAAAAGAGTGATACATTTCTTTTAGTTTGGCTCCTATCTTGTATACATAATATTCTCTGTTTTGGGATTGCCATTCGGAAAACCAGAATAAATTCCCATCAGACTCAATTATCTCACTTTTTGATACGAATGCATCTTTTGGCATAGACAAATCTTTTAACATTTGAAGATTTTGTCCATTTGCATCGGTATAGCCGATGCCTCCTGTTTCGAATGAAAAATATATATTGTTTTTTGAGTGATAGATTTCTTTAATTTCACCCAAAGAAGAGTCGCGGGCAATCTCAAAAAAGCGTAAGCTATCACCTTTATCACTATATATGTATACAGATCGGTTATCTGTTAACCATAGTTGGTTCTGGTTGTCGATAGAAAAGTACGGTTTAGAGGGTTCTGATATTTTTTTATTGTAAATAAGCCGTAAAGAGTCGCCCTCCACTCTATATATTTGACCATAGAAATTTTTGCACCATATTCTGTCGTAAGAGTCTTTCGTCAAAAATGAAATGGATTTTCCATTCTGTTTACTATTTACATAAGGAATAAATTTAAATCCGTCATATTTATATAATCCTGCATCTGAACCTATCCATATATATCCAAAATTGTCCTGCAAAATTTGATATACTTCGTTCGATGGCAATCCTTCATTGTTTGATATTGTGTAGTATACAGGATGCTGAGCTTCCAGTTTTTCATAAACAAAAAACAAAGAAGATAAAAAGAAAACAACAACTGATATTTTTTTCATTCAGGATACAACAGGACAAACGAATATAATTAAAAATGAAATAAATGTATTTTATAATGCACCAACCATCTATTTTAACCCATGAACAGACTTATTCATTATTATCGGAGTTTTTTTGCTCCTTTACTATCTGCTCAAATACTGCATCTTTTTTTAATCCCGGTTGTTTGTATGCTTCTACAGCTAACTCATCACAACGATTATTATATGGATTGGTAGAATGTCCTTTTACCCAAACAAATTTGAGTTGAAACATAGGGTATATTTTTAAAAATCGCATCCATAAATCAGCGTTTTTTTTACCCTTAAAGTTTTTTTGAGCCCAGCCAAAAACCCATTTTTGAACTACTGCATCAATTACATATTTAGAGTCTGAATAAATGGTAACAGGATGTTTATTGGTTTTGAGCATTTCCAGTCCTTTAATCACTGCAAGTAATTCCATTCGGTTATTGGTGGTGAGTTGATAACCTTCTGAATATTCTTTTTTATGTTCACCGGCCATTAAAATAATGCCTAATCCTCCTTTTCCCGGATTTCCGCTGCAAGCCCCATCTGTATATATAGAAATACCATTGTTCATTGATACTAAGGTAATGTTTTTTAACCAATAAAAATTCGTTACATTTGAATTACACCATGCAAATCCATCACGTAGGTTATATTGTTTATGATGTTAATGATACATCAATAGTTAAAGAGGACTTACATCAGGTGGCTTTGGTTTTTGATCCAATTCAAGAGGCCAATATAGCTCTTTATAAAAATCAAAAGGATGAGTTGATTGAGTTCATTCAACCCTTTAATGATAAAAGCCCCGTATGGAATTTCTTAAAAAAAAACGGAAACAAATTCCATCATTATTGTTACGTTGGGAGCAAAGAAATGAAAGAGAGGTTCATTAAAGAAAATCATTTAGTAAAAATTATGGGACCTGTTCCGGCCCCTGTTTTTGATAATCAAAATGTTGAGTTTTATGTTGACAAAAATCTAAACATTACTGAATTTATCGATTAAATTTAAAAAATGGTCGGATAGAAAAATCCGACCATTTCCCTCTATGAAAAAACTATTTTTTAACCAGTTTCCCGGTACTTATTACTTTTCCATCATTGTTTATAATCTGGTAGATATATAACCCAGGTGCTACGGTATTCATATCAACCAGTGTTACTAATGATGATAATACACTTGATTGAATCGTTTTCCCGGATATATCCATCACTACCAAGTCCACCTTATCCAAGCTTAAATTATTCTGTACTTGCATAAAATCCTCCACAGGGTTAGGATAAATAGCAACAGGTTGTGATACGGAAGCACCATCAATGGAAGTTGAGCCTGGGTTATACGTTAAATGATTACCAGGTGTACTGATGTACAAACAGTTATTGGTTTCATCCGTTTCGCTGATATCATTGTCCGGATCAACACATACAGCTAAACGATATTGTCCGGCAGGAATGCCCGGCGTATCATTAAAGTCAATATCAATGTTATTATACGTCACAACAGTATTACCGCCCTGACCGTCTGTATCAATATATCCCCAAACGACATAACTGATGCTGCTATTATCTGGATCCACAAGATAAACCCTAACATCAAATGATCCCGGATTGTCACTCTCGTTGTTCAATACGTCAAAGGTTACACCATTGATTATACCAGTGGATGGGTTATACGTGTCCCAACCTGCACTGATATTTCCTATGGCAAGGTCATATTGTGCCATTAAAGATGATCCCATAAATAAGGATACAATTCCGAATAAAGTAGTTTTTGCTTTCATAATTAAATGTTTTATTTGATTTTCTTTAACCAACGCAAAACTACCGCCAGAGTTGGCCTTAACCCTACTGATCCATCACTACATCCTCACTACACGAATACCTACAATCTGTCTACAACCCGATACAGTATCCGTTAAGACAAGGATTAGGAAAAAACCAGATTAGATATTTATCGGTCAAAACCGATGTACTATGAGCTTAACTTTAAGCAAATAGAGGATTTATATATCAGATAAAAATTTACCTAAGTCTTCCTCTGCACTGATATTTAATTTTTTCCTCATTCTATATCTGTTCATATCCACACTTTTTGCCGTAATGTTTTGAATAGCGGCGATTTCTTTCGAAGATAAGTTAAGCCTGATCATAGCACATAGTTTTTTTTCGCTTTCGTTGAGTTGTGGAAATTTCTCAGTGAGTTTTCGGTAGAAATCTTTATTAATAAGATCAATATTTAATTCAAAATCCTCTCTTTGTTTATCAAGATTCAGTTTTGAATCTAAATCCCTTTCCAATGATTTTACCTCAGGAGAGGTACTTACTTCCTTTAAATTATTTTTGAGAGTTTCTAAAAAGTCGTTTTGCTGATTGATGTGTAAAGCAAGTTGGGTAAGTTCTTTCTTTTTAAAATTTAATTCAGTGACTATTTTTTCCTGCTCCAGTTTAGTTTTTTCTAACTCAGCCTCAATCATATTTTTTTTACTCTCTGCCAACTCGCGATTTTTCTCTGCAATTTCTAAATTTTTTTGGTTTTGTAACCAGGTACGTCTTGCTCTGGTAACTCCCAGCATAATTAAGAGGATAAATATAACTCCTAGTGCAATCAACAAAAACACGAACAAATTGTTCGATTTTTTTAAAATTCTGTTTTCGTTCTTGTGAATTTCAATTTGTTTTTGAGCTAGTTCAGTTTCATATTGAGCTGCCAATTCTTTTACCACTTCCATTTTTTCGCGACTAAAAAGGGTATCTTTTAGGTAAACTAACTCCTGAATCGCTTCAAAAGCTTGTTTGTAATTTCCTTGCTCCGAATGAAAATTGGCAATGGATTCATATACTTCCGCCGTTTGCCAAACAGTGCCTATTTGTTTTGATAATACTAGGGCCGAATCATAATACAATTTTGAATCGGCAATATTCCCCATTCCATACAAAGTATTTGCAAGACCTGTAAATGAAATGGCTAAGCCATATTGATCTTCGTTTTTTCTTCTCAATGCAATAGATTCTGTAAAATATTTTTTGGCTTCTGTATATTTTCCATAATGAACCATGATATCTCCTATATGACTTAAAGCCTGAGATACTCCTGCTTCACTCCCTACTTCTGTATATAACCTTAACGCTTCCTGATTCGACACCAATGCACTATCAAATGAGCCTTCATTAAAATAGGCACTGGCTAAATGTACCATGGCATTGGCTTCGCCTGATTTTTCGCCGGAGGCTCTGAAATTCACTAATGCTTTTTTGATGTATTGTTTCGCCTTGTAAAAATCTTTTTGTGTAGTAAAAAGCAATCCCAAATTCAAAAGATTTACATTGATGAACCTTTTGTTTTCTAATTTTTCGGCCAATTTTAATGAATTACGGTAATATTGTGCTACCTCTCCATATTCTCCTCTATAAAAATTCACTACCCCAATGTTGTGTAGTGCTATTACCACTCCTACTGAATCATCCGTATCAATATACATGTACAAAGCATCCTTATAATATTTTTCGGCTTGGTAATATTTTGCCTGACCCATTGATACCAGGCCTAATAAGTTGGTAACATCAGCAACTTCAGTAATGGTTCCGTAAATGGATAATTTTTCCAAAGAAATCAAAGCAAGTTTTTCTGATTTAGGCATTTCTCCTTTTTGGTAATAGGCCGATGCCAACATTTTATAAGATAGCGCTTCACCATGTTTGAAGCCCATTTTTTCTGATTCTGATTTAGCTATAAGAGCATAGTTTATGGCACTATCTGTATTTAATCTTTGGTATTGATGTGCCAGGTCAAGAATGGTCTTTATTCTGATGGTGTCAACAGTTTTTGTTATTTTTTGACGAAGACTATCAATCTTTTTGTCTGATTGAGCATAGAATATCCCTTGAAAAAGGATAAAAAAAATGAATAGTAGAATGGTTCTATGCATAATAGCTGCTTTTCAAAAACCTTACCAAAGTATAAAATAAATAAAACTATTATATCTTAGTGTTATTAACCTATTTTTATGATTGAGATTAAACCCAACGACAAGCGAGCCAAATCAGCTATCATTGTTTTTTATGTGTATTTATGTGTAGCCATAGTATTTGGTTTGTTTAGTATATACACCTCTTATTTATATTCAGATATAGCATCAGGATCAACTTATTCCGAACGAACTATCAATCTGGTATCGGTTGGTGAAGGTGCTATTGGTCTTGCTGTGATGTCAGCAAATATAGCTTGTATAGTATTGTTTATTCTATGGTTTAGAAGAGCTTATGCCAATTTGAACAGGGTAGGGCTTCACGTAACAACCGAAACTGACGGTTGGGTATTTTGGGGTTTTGTTGTTCCTATTCTCAATTTATTCAGACCGTATCAAATGATGAAAGAGACTTGGAATAAAACATTATTAACCAATAAAACCCTCAATGATAATTACGATATAAACAGAGGAGCCGCATTTATTGGATTATGGTGGGCTTGGTTCTTTATATCAAGAATTGTTAATCAGATATCATTGAGAATGGGTTTAAGAGTAGAAACTCTTGATGATTATATTTTATCAGCCAACTTCGACATTTTTGCCAGTGTGTTTGATGTGTTAGGAGTGTTTGTTACTGTATTTATGATTAAAAGAATAGCCTCAGTTGAGGCGGACATGTCAAAACTATTAGAACAAAAAAATAAAGAAGAAAATCCTGTGGTATCACCATTTACAGGAGAGCAAACGGAAGAGGTATAATCCTAAAAATAGTTTTTGTGCCATAAGCTCAAAAAATCCATAGTGATGGCAACACAAATATGTATGCCTGCCCCAAGAATCACAGATTTGTAACGGTAGCTCAACATTCCTAATATTAATCCTGCAATAATCGACCCCAAACATTCAGGTAATGGTTTGCCAAAATGAATCATACAATAGGGTAAAATCATTGCAGGGATAGAATAAATCCCCAATTTACTTTTTAACCCATGTACCATAAACCCTCTGAAGAAAAACTCAAGGGTAATAAATTGCAGAGCATAAAATAATTCCCAGGTAATCATTTTGCGCATGTAATCATCCTTGGGTGGTAAATAAAAAGGATATGTTCCCTGAAAGCCTTTCTCATAAGAAACAATAAATACACACGGCAAGATAAACAACAGCATGCCAACATAAATGGGCCACCCTTGTGTTGCTCCTTTTAATTTAAAACCATAATCAGCCATTTTTTCTTTCCAGAATAATTTGATGGCTACAACAGGAAAAACAAAATAAAAAAAACTACTCCAAGCACTCCAGTATATGAGTTGGTTTAATTCAGAATCCTCATTGGTATATAACCAATGAATAATTTGTGTACTCCATTCTTTATTAAACAGATTAAGTACAGGTTTAAATAAATTAATTCCCGAAGGTGTAGCTATAAACTGAATTCCGGTAAGACTTAATGCTGCAATAATAAATATCCAAAAAGGTCGAAGGTCTTCCTTTTTACGAGGGAAGAACTCAGCTATCCAGGAGAAATATTTTTTGATAGTTGACACTATTTCAACCCCAATACTTCTTTTCCTTGTTCGAAAACAATGTCCACTGGAATATTTTTTTCTTTCAGTTTGTCTAGGTCTGATTGTAATTCTGAACCGATAATCCCTTTTTCTTTTACCAGTTTATCTACACCGGCATAATCACCATCTCCTTGTAAAGTAAGAATAAGTGTACTTAAGCTGGTCATTGCTTCCTGCATTTTATCAAAATTGACTTTGTATTTTCCTGTCGTACTTCTTTCAAAAGCACCTTTTTCTTTAAAGTAATTAAAACGAATCATATTGGCTTTTCCATGTGCTGAGGCAGCTCCGAAACGTACACTGCGGAAAATGCCTGCTAAAAACGTAACGTAATAGTCTTCCAGTTTTCCATCTAATTCACCTTTTTTGTATAATTCAGTAATCATATAAAGACCTAGAATATCTGCTTTGCCTTCTTCTAAGGCGGATGCATGTTCTTTTAATGATTCTCTAACTGTTCCTCTTCCATTGATGGTATTTTTAATTCCTAATCCATGTGCCACTTCATGAAACATAACGGTAGAAAAGAAGGCATCAAAATTGATGAATTTGATTTGCTCCGGATCAATTAACTCCTGCGAAATTGGCGTAAGAATTTTTTCAAATTTGGCTTTCATTACGTTTTTTAATTGTAAACGACGAGTTCCTTTGCTTAATTGAACCTCTTCATCATTCGGTAAATTAATAGCAATGGTTTTGCTTGCTGAATTACAATCACCTGCATAATAGATTACGTCATACGCATTCAAATCTGAATTTCCTCCGGGCATTTCTTTTTTGTACTTAGCATCCACTGGTAAGCCTTTTTGTAATTCAGGAAGGAAAGAAGCAAATTTTTCCAACTTTTTACTCCATTCCATATCTTTGATTAATACATATGCTTCAAACGAAGCACGGTACCCGTATAATGCATCTTCATAAGTTTCTATTGGACCTACAACAAAATCTATCCTATTCGTTTTCATATCCATCCAGGCTAAATCACTGGGTTGGTAATTGTCGCTCAATAAGGCTTCATGACGCAATTGTAGATATTTATTTAACCCCGGATCATCAGCAAACTGAGCTGCTTGTTTAATAAGGTCAGCGGCTTTCTCTAGCTTAGCTTTAAAATATTCGCTGTATTTAATTACCTGTAACTTTCCTTCTTTATCTCTTCTAATTACACTATACAAACCTTTTTTACCTGCATCTTTTAAAGCATCAAATTCAGTGGTATCCATGTCTGTTGGATAAAAATTGGCGCCTTTTGGTTTTGCTCCATAACCTTCTATAAAAGGTTTATTATCATCTAATCGATCCCAAGGACCATAATTATAAATGGCAAATTGTTTTAATTTCTCATTTTTTATTTTTCCTAGGAATTCGTCTTTCGGTTCACCTAAAGCTTGTTCCCAAAAAAGTTCATCCATAATTACTGCTGCATCTATCAACAATGGCAACATTTTTTTCTCATTTTCTGTAAGAACACTAAGGTCAGCTTCCAACTTTACAGAAGTATATTTTGCTAATAAAGCATCTTCAGGATTTATATCTTTGAGTGTATCTTTATTGTTATCACTCACCAAGACATTTTTTTTAGAACCGCAGGAAACTAAAGCCAGCAAGGCAAAACAGAAGATAAGAGTTCTTTTCATGGAATGAATATTTTTTCAAAGAAAATAAAAAATGCTTAAACCTAAACGAGAAATCATTGTCCAACCAACGATTTATGAGTATATTTAACCTATGAAAAGGATATTAACCATTTTCATTGTAAGCATTCTCCCCCTTATTTCATTAAAGGCTCAGCCTTATTTTGGCGATACCTTATGGGCTAAGGATTATAGTAGTACAGGTGCTTTTAGCTGTTCCTTTTCTCCTGATGGTACTCATCTGGCGGTAGCTTACGAATGTATGGGCCCTATGGTTAGGGTTATTGATGTAAATAATGGTCATATAATGTGGGAATCAGAAACTCCGGACCTTTGTTTATACAACGTACAGTTTTCATCAAATGGTCAGTATATAGCCATTGCTGAGGAATTAGGTCATTTGTTGGTGATAGATATGACTATCCCTGATACTGTTTACAATATTGATACACAAACGGGTGGACTTAACTCAGTTGACTTTTCGTCTGATGGTATGTATATCTACGCAGGAGGTGACGATGGGTCTATCAAAGTATATGAAACTTCTTCAGGGATGTTGCATCATAACATTCCTAATGCACATATGGATGGGGTATTATCGGTTGATGTTTCTGCTGATGATCATTATTTAGTTAGCGGGGGTAAAGATGCGATGGTGGTGGTTTGGGATTTGCAAAATAATTATCAGGAGGTACATAGTTGGATGGATGCCATGATGGATTTTAAAACAGTAAAATTTACACCCTCAGGTGATAGAATTCTTGCAGGAAATGAAGATAGTAAAATTTATTGCTACAATATGAATGGTGGTAATTTGGATACTATTTTACCAATCCATTTAGCTGATGTGAATACCATTGATATCAGTGTTGATGGTTCATTTGCTATTTCAGGATCAAATGATCAAACAGCTAAAATGATTAACTTACATAACTATGATGTGAGTTATACTTTTACCAATGCCCTACAAACCAGGGTATATGGAGTAGCTATTTCTCCTGATATGACCCGTTTGGCAGCAGCTAACCATATTGGTTTTGTAATTATGTATAATATTAGTTCATTGATAGGTGTGGAGGAAAACAATCCGCTATACAAACTAAAAGTCTACCCCAATCCCGCAACTGATGTACTATACATAAACAACATACAGGATCCGGTTCCTTACCAAATTGTTACTATGGATGGGAAGGTGACTCAAACAGGAATAGTTAATCAACAAATCAATGTAACCCACTTACCTAAAGGTATCTATACCTTACAAATAGGTTCCGGACATACTAAATTTATCCGTCAATAGAAATTCCCTCTGGCATTATTTGGTTTTGTAGAATAAAAATCCTTAATTTTAAGGATTGATTAACCTATGAGATATTTAAGGACCCTGCTAGTTATCAGTTTCTATTATACCATTGTTTTTTCATATGGGCAGGGGAATACATATATCACCAAAAAGATGAGAGATTACCCTGTTTTTCAAATAGGTGGAATTGGTGGAATAGATATGTGTTTTCGTACATTAGAAAACAAAAAAGGTGACCCATCTATCGATGAACTCATCAAATACGAAAATGAGAATCAAACTTTAAAATTCGGGTATCATGCAGGCTTAGGTTTTTGTATTAATATATCCAAACATTTTGGAATGGAAACAGGTGTTATATACTCAAACAGGGGTTATGAAACAGTGATGCAGGAGTTTATTTATGTACAATACGACCCCACTATGCCAACTCATGGCCGTTCTATTTATAACTACAACTATATTGATATTCCATTAAAAGCTAATTTTTTTGTAGGGAAAGGTAAGGTGCGTTTTTATAGCTCCTTTGGAATCAGTACCAATGTTTTAGTTGCTCAGAATGAAACCTTTGTTCGCAAGTATGAAGATGGACGTAAAACCTATGAAGTATTCAAATCTGATTTACCTTTACAAAATGTAGTATTCTCGGGTATGGTAGCGGCAGGTATTGATGTTAAATTTTCACAGCAACTTAACTTAAGAATAGCTCCTAATTTTGGGCATAATATAGGTCGTTTTATTGATAGACCTGTAAGTGGATATCTTTGGACTGCCGGATTGAGTGCTGATTTTTATTTTGGATGGAATTAATGAAACTAGTTAGCAAGATATTTAGTTGGATTCTTATCATTCTGTTTTTCCCTATGTCATTAATATTTGTAGCCTATTATCGTCAACAAAAAGCAAAAAAAGAATATTATAAAAACAATGATTAATTAAGTTGTTTATACATTTGCCTTATGCTTAAAACAATCAAACAAAAATTATCAGTTCCCGCTTCATTGTGGATTACTTACATCGTATTTTATTTTATCTGGGGAACCTGTATGAATCAGATAGGTCAAATCTTAGGAATTGCTATGTTTACCTATTGGTGGCAGGTAATTACCTGTTATTGTATTTGTATGGTTCCGGTATCGATTCTTATCAGGAATGAAAAGATATGGATGCAATATATATACGGTGTGATAGCAATTGCACCCATCGAATTTTTGGGATATATGAATCATACATCCATTACCTTAAATGTTGTACAGGAAGGCTATTATATTGATTATGGAGATAATATATTGGCTCGTATTGTTGATATTAAAAACTTCTCATTAATCATGGTGATTTTCTTTGGATCTTATTATCCTTTGGGAAATATTATGGTTGGAGGGGTGTATAAAGTTCTGCAAAAGATAAAAATCGTAAAAACACCTGAACCTGTTCCTGTAAAAGTAAAAAGGAAGTAAAGCACTAACTATTTTTATATGTCTACCATTACCGCACAGCAACGCAAGGAACAAACGGAGAAAATTCTCGCTAAGAGAAAAATCAAGATTAATCCAAATTTACCTTTAACGGAAACAGAGAAGGAAACAAAAATTAGATCTGCCGAAGAAGTATCTACCAGATTAGTCATTCTTACCGCAGTAAACTTTGTTGCTTTTGATCATTTTACCAGTAAAGAGATTACCAAATATTTAAAAGATTTTGAATTGTGGGATCAGGTAACCCCAGGCGAAAAAGCATTTTTAGCGAATCCTACAGAAGAAAAAAAATCGCAGGAATCGTGGAAAGTAGAATGTATATGGGTGCTTTTATGGGCATTAAATATTATTGATGAATTGGAATTTCCAGAGGAACCTGCTGATCTGGACGAAGTGCCCGAAGATGATTTTCCTTTTGGAGGATTAGATGCTGACCCTAACGGATTTATTGCTCATTATACGGATATCCGAACGAAAGAAGAAATTTTAGATGAAGCAGATTTATATTACCGAATAGATTGGGCCTGTGTAGATGCCCGAATCAATGATGGAGAAGTGGAAAATGTTCATCCCGGCGTAGTGTATGAAAGACATTACGCATTAAACTGGCTGGTAAATTATATGAATCAGGAATGGGATGATGTGAGTTGTGATACTTAAATCATCAACTATACCCTTGAAAGTAATCTTCCAATAATCATCACCTCAAACAGGTGAGTAAAAATAGATTCAACCGTCATACTGTTACGTACAAACGGAGCAAAATTATTATCCGGCGGATCCATGGAAGCTACTATATAACCACTATGAATATAACAAGTGTTATATAACTTAGATATATTGGCATCTGTTACTACCGAATTGGGCACAATAATTCCCATTACTGCATAAATAAATGTGAAGAGAATGATGATAAGCAAAAATATATTGGCTGCACCTAATAACGCATCTCTGATTTTTAACTTCACTCCGAATACATCCGTTACTGCTTCATAAAAACTGGTAAATATCATTACCAATGTAACGGTGGTTGAAAACCCAAGAATGATTCGGTATAAATGAAAATTTGACTTTTCTAATCCGCTAATGGTGGCAATAAATATAACAATGGTAGCAAAGGTCAATGCAAATGCCAGAGTGTAAAAATACCAGCGTTTAGCAACGAAATGGTATAAGAAGAAAAGGGAAACGGTGGTTAATGACAATGAAAAGAAAAGATCCATAAAGGCAGCAATTGTTTCAGTAATCATGTAATTTCCTGTACGTGCTGCCGGTACAATAAACACATTGGATAATAAACTTAATGACTGGCAAACCAACAACCATATATATAATTTGCCCCTACGTTGATCTATTTTAGGATGTGATAAAGCAGTGGGCATGAAGTATTAGGTTTTGCAATCTAAATATAGATAAATGTTTTAAATCAACATCATTTACGTAACTGATAAGCCTTAGGTTTTGTAAAAGCCCTGATGCCTATATGTGATAAAGTGGAGCCAAAACCAGAATGTTTTCTTCCACTCCAGGGAACAGGTGCACTTACACGGTCACAACAATTCCAGTACGCTGTTCCACTGTCCAGCTTATCTAAAATTTCAAAAGCTCTGGGTTGTGAACTTGAATATACAGAGGCAGTTAATCCATACTCGGTATCTTTCATCAACTCATAAGCTTCATGGTCGTTTTTTACTTTCATGATACCTATTACCGGTCCGAAACTTTCGTCTTTCATAACACTCATGGTATGGTTCACATTCACCAAAACAGTAGCTTCGTAACCATATCCCTTTCCGTTAATTTTATTTCCCCCGGTAAGTAGTTGTGCACCTTTATTAATGGCATCTTTTACCTGTTGATCTAAAAAATCGACCTGCGGTTTTCTACTCACAACACTTATATAGATTCCTTCTTGTGTTGGGTCGCCTGTTTTCCATGATTTTACTTCATTCACAAATTCATTCACAAATTCATCGTAAATTTTTTCATGCACATATACTCTTTCAACTGCACAACAACTTTGACCGTTGTTATAAAATGCACCATCTGCAATTCCTGCTGCTGCTAATTTAATATTTTCAATATCATCCATTACATACACAGGATCTTTACCTCCTAATTCCAATTGACATGGAACCATTTTGGGAGCTACTTTCTCATAAATATATTGTCCGGTTTTATAGGAGCCTGTAAAATAATATCCGTCGAAATCCATTTCTAACAATCTTCCACCCACTTCTCCAGTTCCTATAGCTACATGAAAAATATCGTTTGGTACTCCTGCTTGTTTTAATAATTTCTCTATTTCTAAGCCCGTTAATGATGAATATTCTGAGGGTTTATACATCACTGCATTGCCCGCCATTAACGCAGGAACAAAAACATTTACCCCAACATTATAAGGGAAATTC
>CAZUXM010000001.1:0-2434 GCA_964624635.1 uncultured Candidatus Competibacteraceae bacterium | reverse complement strand
TGCTGAGATATTACATATAACACCCAATGGTTCGTATTTGATCATTTCTGTCATCATATCGTTTTCAAACATGATTTCATCTCTCAGATATTTGTAAGCATTATCAGTTAACCAAACAACCCTGTTAGAGGCTCCGTTTACTTCGTTACGTGACTGCTGTAATGGTTTTCCTACTTCAGAGGTAAGGATTGCTGATAAATGTTCTACGTTGTCTTTTAATAACTGGGCAAATTTTTGCAAAATTTTAATTCGCTCTTCAACCGGTACATTTCTCCATATAGGTTGTGCATTTTTTAAGAGTTCATATTTTTTATCTAAACTGGTTGGAGTATCCGTTTCAAGCGTGGCAATAATTTCTTCTGTTGCAGGATTAATAATGTTCATTTGATAATTTATTTTGGTTTAAAAGGTGACGGGTTATGACCCGTCTTTACAGAATAGATTTTAAAAATGATTCTCGAATGTTTTTTGAAAAGGGAATTTTGTCTTCAGTTGTTAGTCTTTCAGGATGCCATTGTACACAAAGAAAAAACGTTTTATTAATTTTGTTTTTATATTCTATGGCTTCAGGTACTCCGTCTTCTGATTCTGCAATTACTTCTAGCCCATCCGCAATTTTTCCTATTGATTGGTGGTGCGCTGAATTGATGTTTCCTTCCAAAACGCCTGAAATTTTATAAAACTCACTTTCTACATTGATTTTTATAGTATGTGATCCATCTACTTTGTTATGACTGCGATGGTCTTTTTTCCCTACTTCTTCCAGATCTTGTACAAGGTCTCCGCCCAATAAACAGTTGATTAATTGCATTCCTCTGCAAATACCAAGAATGGATGCATTTTTCTGTTGAGCAATGTCAAATACTTTTTTTTCGAAAGCATCCCTTACCAAATTAAATTTTCCATCTTCGTTATTAGGGAAGTTTAATCTGGGATTTCTATAATACGAAGGATGAATATCTATTCCACCGCTAAAAACAAATGCATCACAATTTTCAGCATCCAGAATATTATTTTCTTTATACGATAGAATAATTATTTCAATATCGGCATCGCTTCCCTTGATCCAGGCAGGATAATTATCAAAGTTGGTGTCAGAATATGTAATGCCTATTTTTTTCATTACAATGCTTCGGCATATAACATTCTAAAATCTTCACGGGTAACAGGTTTAGGATTGTTCGGGTGTGCAAAATCCGCTAACGCCAGGTCTGCTAATGTATCCAAATGTTCTTCTTTTACTTGAATGTCTCTTAACTTATGAGGAATGCCGATTTTCGAATTAAAGTCGAATAAATATTTTACTACTGCATCACCGGTATGTTCTTTTAACCCCAACGTCTGAGCCATTCTTTCAAATTTATCTTCGAAGCCGGCAATATTAAATTTCATTCCGTAAGGAATATTTACTGCGTTGGCCAATCCGTGGTGGGTATCTAATAAGGAGGAGAGTGGATGTGCTAACGAATGTACCACACCTAATCCTTTTTGAAATGCAATGGCTCCCATCATAGATGCTAATAGCATTTCAGCACGTGATCCTACATCAGGATTCTTAACCGCTTTTTCCAATGAAACGGAAATCAATCTCATCCCTTCCAATGCAATTCCATCGCAAATAGGATGGTAATTTTTTGCCAGATATGCTTCCATATTATGAGTTAAAGCATCCATTCCGGTTGCTGCCGTTACAAAGGGTGGAAGTTCCATCGTTAATAATGGATCAGCAAAAACTATTTTGGCAAGTAGCTTGGGTGAGAATAATATTTTTTTCTGGTGGGTAACATCGTCTGCAATAATAGCTGATCGACCTACTTCAGATCCCGTTCCTGCAGTAGTAGGGATGGTAATAAAATGGGGAACTTCGTTGGTAACATATACATCACCACCAATTAAATCATCATATTTAAAAAGATCTTCTCTATGGTTTATTTGTAATACAATGGCACGGGCAACGTCTAAGGCAGCACCTCCACCAATTCCTATTAATGAATCTCTGTGAGTAGTGTCCCATTGTTCGGTCCCTTTATATACATCAGATTTTACCGGATTCTTATGAATGTTTGAAAACACTTCTACCGAAATGCCTGCATTTTTTAAATCGTTTATAATAGTTTTAAAAAAAGACAATTCTGCAATTACCGGATCAGTAACAATCAAAGGTTTTTGCAAACCGTTATTTTTTAAATAAGCGGGTAATTCTTTAACTGCTCCAGCCCCAAAACGAATTACTGTTGGGAAATTAAATTGTCTGATAATGCTAAAATCCATCGGAATAATCTTTGTTCAAAATTAGGAAATTTAATGGAACGCAGATGACACAGATGTTACGGATTTTACAGTGTTAATCTGCCGCATCTGTGTCATCCGTGTTCTATTTATATAATCTCAAAATATCTTTTCTTTTCCCAATCAGTTACTACTTTGTTATACT